>CAJTMB010000017.1 GCA_910577105.1 uncultured Lachnospiraceae bacterium
GGAATCAGGTGCTTTCTATTTATTTTATTTTCCTACAAAAACTTTACCCTAGCTTTTTACATGATATCACATATTAAAAAACCCCTGCAAATGGCATTCTCACACCATTCACAAGGGTTTCTTCATTCAAAATAACCAGGCAAACTTCGCCTTATGCGTTCATCTGCTTTGCAACTTCCTCAGCAAAATTCTCTTCTTTCTTTTCAATGCCTTCGCCGGTTTCAAAGCGGACAAATTTCTTGACAGAAAGGGCTGCGCCGTTCTCCTTTGCTACCTGTGCCACATACTGTGCCACTGTCTGTTTGCCGTCTTCCGCCTTCACATATACCTGCTCTAACAGGCAGATTTCTTTTAACTCTTTGTTCAGACGACCCATAACCGCGCCTTCAATCACTTTTTCAGGCTTACCTGCCATCTTGGGGTCAGCTGCAATCTGTGCCATGAGGATTTCTTTCTCATGCGCCTTGTATTCCTCGGAAACCTCATCCGTGGAAACATATTTGGGAGACAATGCTGCAACCTGCATAGCGATGTTCGTCATGGCTTCTTTCACTGCATCATTTACCACATCGGTCTCGGCTTCCACGATAACGCCGATTCTGCCGCCGCCATGTACATAAGATACTACACAGCCGTTTGCAGCTACAACTTTTTCAAACCTTCTGATATTCAGGTTCTCACCGATAACAGCAATCTTTTCTACCAGTGCTTCCTTAACCGTCTTACTTGCATCTGCCTTCCATGCTTCAGCCAGAAATGCGTCCATATCTGTTGCATCAGACTCCACAGCCTGCTCTGCAACTGCTTTTACATATGCCTGAAAATCAGCGTTCTTAGCAACAAAGTCAGTTTCGGAATTTACTTCTACGACTGCTGCTGTCTGCTCATCTTTTTTAACCACCATACAAAGGCCTTCTGCTGCAATCCTTCCGGCTTTCTTCTCTGCCTTAGCCTGTCCGTTCTTTCTCAAAAACTCAATAGCTTCATCCATATTGCCGTTGGTCTCATTCAGGGCCTTTTTGCAGTCCATCATTCCTGCGCCGGTCTTTTCGCGCAGCTCTTTTACCATTGCTGCCGTAATTTCTGCCATATATTTTCACCAAATCCTTTCAATCAATTATTCTAAAATCCTATCCTGCTGTCATTATTCCGCTGCAATTTCTTCCATATCTGCATTTTCCGCATCCACAGCCACATCTTCCTCTGTGTAAACTGCTTCACCCTGATTTGCCTCCACAACGGCATCCGCCATCTTGGACACAATCAGTTTAACGGCCCTGATGGCATCATCATTGCCGGGAATGATATAATCAAGTTCTTCAGGGTCACAGTTGGTATCGCCGATGCCTAACAGGGTAATGCCAAGGGAATGTGCTTCCTGCACGCAGATTCTTTCTTTCTTGGGGTCAACCACAAAAATGGCGTCGGGAACCCTTGTCATATTCTTGATACCGCCCAGGTTCTTTTCAAGCTTCTCCCATTCTTTCTTAAGGGCAATGACTTCCTTCTTGGGAAGAACATCAAATGTGCCGTCCTCGGACATCTTTTCAATTGCATGAAGCCTGTCAACACGTGACTGAATCGTCTTGAAGTTTGTCAGCATACCGCCCAGCCATCTCTCGTTCACATAGTACATGCCGCATCTCTCCGCTTCTGTCTTGACAGCGTCCTGAGCCTGCTTTTTGGTACCTACGAAAAGGATGGTGCCGCCCTGTGCGGCAATTTCGGAAATTGCCCTGTAAGCTTCGTCAACCTTGCCTACGGATTTCTGCAAATCAATAATATGAATGCCGTTTCTTTCCGTAAAGATATACGGAGCCATTTTAGGATTCCATCTTCTGGTCTGGTGTCCGAAATGAACACCTGCTTCTAACAACTGTTTCATTGAAATAACGCTCATGTTTCTACCTCCATTTAGTTAACCGGCTCATCCGCCGTCTTCCGCATCCCTTTTCTGCCGGTTCTGCGTCAAGACCCGGTTAGCTCTGATGCATATCCAAGAAGGACACCTGCATCAAATGGGAATACGTGTTTTATAGTCACAACATTCAGATTATAACATACGGGAAACCCCATTGCAATAGGTTTCCCGCAAAACAACGTAAAATATCGAAACAGCAATTAATATATCATTCGCTTACATTTTGACTTCGTGTAATAATCCGAGCTATGAGTTCCGCATCCGCACCTGCCGGAATTTCATATGTACCTGCCCTGATTTTTTTATCATAACCGTTTGCACACAGGTACTTATCATACTCTGTGGCGCTTTCCACTAATCCAGCATCTTCGAGAAGCTTGCTGACAGCGACGGAACTCTGCCCGGAAATTATGGTAAGTTTAATAATTTCCTGATTGTCGCCATTGCTCTCCCCTTCTGAAGGCTGGCTACCCTGTTGTGGCGGGTTCTCCGATTCCGTCACGTCAGTCGGCTGCATATCTGGTTCTGTTTCTTCCGGCTCCGTTCCCTCTGGAAATGTATCTCCCGATTCTGTACCCTCTGAAGATGTATCCTTCGGTTCTGTACCCTCTGAAGATGTATCCTCCGGTTCCGTATCCTTCGGAAGTGTTTCTGCCGGCTCTGTTTCTACCGGTAACGTTTCACCAGAAAGATTGGGCATTTCCGTTTCCGTTGGTGTTTCTTCCTGTTGTTCCGGACGGGTAAGGTTTGCCATATCTGACAGCAATGTACTCTCTACCATTCCGAGTTCCCTGGCCCGCAGCTTGACCTCTTCATCCGTCATCTGTTTTTTCCCCGATACAATTCCCATTATGACAGCGGTTACAAAAATGCCAATCCCCAATCCCCGCAGGTAATATTTTAAATTCATAGTTTCCTTTCCATGTAATCCCAAAGCTTTTAGTACTACATTCCTTCAAATAAATCAATTACCAGCTTTACTTCCCCGACTCCAAGCCCCAATGCTTTTGCAATCGCAACATTGGATTTGCCGGCATTGTGCATTTCCAGTATCTTCTCGTTATTATTGCCGTTTTTCTGGTTCTCCTGCATAAAGCTGATATCCACTTTGGAAGCCTCAAGCATCGCCTTCTTTGCCTGAGTGTTGCCCTTCGGCGTTTGGACTTCTGCTTTCTTTTCTTCTTTCACGGCCTCCTTTTTTACTTCCTTCGCTGCCTGCCGTGCCGTCTGTTCCACTTCTTTCACCGTTTTTTCCACCTGGCTGACCGTGGTCTTAATATTCTGGTGTTTATCATTAAGCATATCATACAAAAACATCACTTCTTTATGGTTTTTGTTGATGTCTTCCAAAACCGTATCCGAATATTCATTGACAGCCATTATCTTTTCATTGGAAACCCTCTCCAAAGAGCGCTCCGTTTTTTCAACTGCAATGGTAACCGTTTCATCCACAATATCCTCAATTCTGTCCTTCACGTCATCCATTTCCCTGGCCACCACGCTTTTTACTTCATCCTGCACCATCTGCTTTGTTTCCGAATCTGCCTTCTTCCTACCGGAAGGCAGTAAAAAACTAAGCACAAAAATAATCCCTCCCGCTATAAGAAGGACAATTTCCAATGTCCCCATCTCTCTCTCCTCAGATTTTAATATCAAAACCGCCTCTGCCTTTTAAAATAACCTTTCCGTCAGGTTCCTGGTTCTTTTTCTTTTGTTTCCCCCCGTCACCACTATAGTTTCCGTTCCCTTTTTCCTTGGCATCAAACTTTTTGTTCTGCCAGTCGGCATTATCACTTTCATTAACCTGCCGTATTTTACTTTCTACTTCCCTCTCCATATTCTGCACCAGATTACTCTGCTGTGCAATTCCCCTATTATCTTCATTTTGCTTAATAGTCGTGTAATCCTGGGCCCTCACGATATTACTGACCTCAATCCCTATTGCCATGTGGCTTCTCCTTTCATGCCGGCAGGCAATCTATAAGCCCACCATTTTGACATCACCGTGCAATTTTACAAATTTGCAATACTGCATACTGCGCTGCACTGCCATGGACACATCCTCTATGACAATCTTTGCTCCGGGATATATTTCATCCTTTACTATAACCTGGGCATTTGTCTGCATTTCAATCATCTCCTGCAGGATTCCCAGTTCTTTGGACACCTTCTTATATTCCATTAGTTTTTGTTCCCGTGCCTGCAAGATGGAAGCCAGATATTGGAGCTGCTTCTTATTGATTTCCACACCCTGCTTTCTCTTATTCACAAAGCTGGTAATCACAGGGTCCAGTTTTTTTATATCCTTGCTCAATTCCGCTGCCTGTTTCTGTGCCTGTGCCAGATTGAATTTCACAACAGGGTCTGCCCCTACCTCCACAATCGTTGACGTCCCCATGGGAGAGCCTATCGTTTTGGCGGAAATCATACGGGTGGCACACGCCCTTCCACCGGAAATAAAGCCTCTTTTTCCGTCTACATTGATATCGCCGCCGGCAATTGCCGTGCTGTGTAAAATGGATTCAGCGGCAATATAACCTCCTGCCGTTGCTTTGGTACTCTCCAGAAATTTTGCAACAATATTGCCCCCTGCCTTCAGTTCTCCCTTCGACATGCCTGCCATACCACGGGCAATAATAATGTCGCCTTCCGCCTCCAGAAACGCCCCTTCTACCAGACCGTTTACTATAATGTTCCCTTTTGCCTTCACGGAAAAATTGGACTGCACGTTTCCGGTAACAGTCACACTTCCTTCATATTCAATGTTGCCCGTGGAAATATCCACGTTTTCCAGTTGCAGCACATTGGAAACGAAAACCTTTTCATCTACAAGCGTGACATGCCCGTTAACCTTGGCCGTCAACACCCTTTTATCCTCTGACATAATAACATTATTGCCATATTTCAGCAAAGCATTTTTAACAATTTTAGGTTTTACCGTCGTCCCCTGCACACTTATACCGGAATCTCCCAAATCCGCCGGGGTCAGTTTTGCCAGAATGTCTCCCGTATGACAATTGTTTATGGTGTTTAAGTTAAAAAAATCCACGCTGCCGTCTTCCTTGACAGTCGGCTTGGCTTTTACATCCGTGTTAAAAAAATATTCAATCTTTGCATCTGTTCCCTGCCTTACAGCCTTCCCTTCCGCAACTACGATATCCGTACAATATTCCTGATTTGCAAAAGCTTCCCGGATACGTTCTTCCTTTATTCCGTATCGAATCTGTTTGGCTTCCAATTCTTTTATAAATTCCTGTACCGACATTTTTTCGGCGGTCTGGGATGCCGGATATAATCTGACTGTCGCACTCATGCCGCCTTCTTCAACCGAAAGGTTATAAGTCAGACGGACAGCAGGGCAAGGAACGTTTCCCAGATGAACCACTGTGTCCTGGTTTTGGTCAATAGCATTTTTTAAAACAGAAGGGTCGCAATTCAATTTATTTTGTGAAAGATAATTTGTTGCCTCACCGATTCTGACCTTCTCTCCGCCATCCACCGGCGCAATTATCTTCAGGCCAAAACCCACGGGCTCACTTACCAACATAAAATAGCCGTTTCCCATAAATCTCTCCTTATGCACAAGTTATTCGCTACCTATCTGAAAAAATCCCCATATAACTCCCCATTTTATCTTTCATCTTCTGAAGCGCCCTGGTATGAAGCTGTGATACACGAGATTCGGAAACTTCCAATATATGACTGATTTCCTTCAGTGTCAGTTCCTCATAATAATATAGAAGTATTACCTTTCTCTCTTTTTCCGTAAGCAGCTGCATCGTCTGCTCCAGCACTTTCTTCAACTCTTCCTTCTCTATATTTTCTTCCGGGCTGTCAAATCTTGCCGTTGTGTGTCTGTTTGATTCAGCCGGCACTTCACTGCCCTGTTCCATATACTCATTTAAGGAAACAACATTTGTGATTTTCATCTGAGACTGCCACTCCAGATATTCCTCATTGGAAATTCCAAGGCCTCTGGCTATCTCTTCATCCGTCCCCCCCCTGCCTGTACTCATCTCTATTTCCTTAATGACAGCATCTATTTTTTTCTGTTTCTGCCTGATTGTCCTTGGTATCCAGTCCATTTTCCTTATCTGGTCCAGAATGGCCCCCCTTATGCGCAGGCTGGCATAAGTTTCAAACTTTACGTCCTTTAAGCAGTCAAACTTATCAATGGCATCTATCAGTCCAAATATGCCATAACTTACCAAATCCTCATAGTCAACATTATACCCCAGATACATGCTGAGCCGACCTGCCACCAGCTTAACAAGGGGCGCATATTCCAGTATGATTTTTTCTCTGATTTCAGGTAGCCTTGTTTTTCCGTATTCTTCCCAAAGCTTCTTTCTGCCCGCCTCGTCCATGGCATCCTCCCAGTAACATTAATAGCATTACTCTTCGTTTTCTTCTTCGCCCTCTTCTTCCGGATTTCCGTCTTTTTCTATTACTTCCCCTTCATCCAGAACTGCCTTTTCGTTTTGTTTGTCAAAAGTATCAAGAACCCAGCGAAGTGTGCTTCCCAGCGCATAAAATATAATCAGTACAACCAACAGCGCTATTAATTTCTGTAATATTGTAAATTGCCTGATAAACGTAAAGATGCTGGTAACTGCACCAGCCACCAGCATCAAAATCAGCGGCATATTCTTTCTATTCATTCTATACTCCTATATCACTTTCTCAGGTTTCCCCACCGCTCTGATTACATAATCTCCCGTTTCCGGGTAAAAAATAACAGTTCGTCCGTAAGTCTCTCCCGTATCTTCAGCAATTATCGGGATATGAAGCTGTGAAAGCTTCATTTTGGAAGCCTCCACATTCCGTTCCCCGATGCGGACCAAATCCACTTTATTTTGAGAAGCAAACATCATGGCTCCTCCGGCAAGCTTTGCCACCATGCGGCTTCTTCTTGCCCCCATGATTTCCATCTGCCTCACCAGTTCAGCTATGCCTGTATCGGCAAATTTAGGAATATTGCTTTGTCCTCCACGGATGGCTGTACTGTCCGGAAGCATAATGTGAGCCAACCCACCGATTTTGGTAATCGGGTCTCGAATTGCAATTCCCACACAGGAACCCAGTCCCAAAGTCGTCACCCCGTTCGGGCTGACACAAACCTTTAAATCTGCCATCCCCACCTTAATTATTTCACTCATAAGTAAACACCTCGGTTTGTCAAATTTAAATGGTACCTACACCAGACCAAGAGAAGATAAAATCTTTCCGTAAGACTCTAAATCCGGAATCAGAATAAAATATCCGTCAATCTCTACTTCGTCATAAAACTGAGACTGGATTAAGAGGATTTTATCTCCTATTGTTCCAAACTCAATAGCCGGCACGCTTAATATTGCACCTGCCATATCCAGTGTCAGTTCCGGCGGTGACGGAAAAATCTTTAAATTTGTCAGTGTGGAAAGTGAATTCAAATAAGCGCCCGTAATGATATTGCTGACTTCCCTCATTGCAGACAACTCCATCTCATTGAATTCCGTACCTTCACTTGCCATGCCCATCATCAGTTTGTTGACAAGATGTTTGGCGCTCTCCTGCTTCACAAGAAACATGATGCTTCCTGTAATATCACCCTCCACAGCCAGATAAACACCAATCATCAACTGTTCCTCGCCGCCCATCATGGCGCCGACTTCTGAAAATTCCAATAATCTGACCTGGGGAACCTGCATATCGACCTTACACTGCAGCATCTGTGAAAGTGCTGTCATGGCATTGCCTGCACCGATATTTCCAATTTCCCTTAAAACATCAAAATAATCCTGTGTAACCTGTTCTAAACTCATATCAGCCATATTCGCAAGTCTCCTTCAGTTGCTAAATTATTATACCTTTTCCTGTACAACCGCATTCAAATCAAGCAGGGAAATCAAACCGCCGTCATACTTGCCGACTCCCTGAAGAAAATTGCTGTCATCCTTGTCGTAAGCTATCTTTTCCACCTGTGTGTCCGTATCCAGCGTTACAACCTCTTTTACCTCATCCACAATCATGCCAATCGTACCATACTGCTCCAGTTTAATGATAATGATTCTGGTAGCCTTTGTTTCTTCATCAGCGGAAAGCCCCATTTTGAGCCTTATGCTCATAATTGGAATCACCTCACCGCGCAGGTTGATTACCCCTTTCAGGTATGCCGGCATTTTGGGCACCCTCGTAATATGCTGCATCCTTACAATGTTATCGATGTAGCGGATATCTATGCCATACTGCTCCTGTCCTAACTTTATGACAATATACTGTGTTGTTTCACCTGCAACTCTTAATTCGTCCATCTTATCCTCCATTCCGAAGCGTTTCCGCTGCTTTAAATCAAAGCATTTGCATCCAAAATCAAGGCAACTTCTCCATCACCTAAAATGGTTGCACCGCTTATCAGCTTACACTTGTTATCAATGTATTTACCCATGGACTTAATTACAATTTCCTGTTGTCCCAAAAGTTCATCCACTACAAAGCCCGCTGTCTTATCGCCTTTTTTGGCAATGATGACAATCATATTCTCATCCTTGCCCTTTGCGCTTTCCACATCCAGTTCTTTATCCAGCCTGATAATCGGAATGACACTGCCCCGCAGGTTAATGACTTCTTTATTCTGCACAAGTTTGATATCTTCCGGCAGGACATCCTCAATTGTCTGTATGGAGCCCAGTGAGATTGCATATTTTTCTCCGCCAATCACAACCATAAGGGACTGAATGATGGCTAAGGTAAGCGGAAGCCTGACAATCCATGTACTTCCCTCTCCATACTTGCTCTTTACCTCAACCTCTCCGCTCAATGCTTCGATTTTGCTCTTTACCACATCAAGGCCTACACCGCGCCCGGATACGTCAGTAACCTGTTTTGCCGTGGAAAAACTGGGAAGGAACAGCAGGTCAATAATCTCTTTTTCGGACATGTTGGCAGCCTGCTCCTGTGTAATTGTTCCCCGCTCAATGGCTTTCTGTTTCACGGACTGCGTGTCAATTCCGTTACCGTCGTCCCTTACCTCGATGACAACATTGTTGCCGTCCTGATAAGCGTCAAGCCAGATGGAACCAACCGGCGGCTTGCCCCTCTGGGCACGAAGTTCTGCCGATTCCAGTCCGTGGTCAGCGGAATTACGCAGAAGGTGCATCAGCGGGTCGCCTATTTCATCTACCACCGTACGGTCCAGTTCGGTTTCTTCACCGGACATGTACAACTCCATTTTTTTATCCAGTTTTTTGGACAAATCCCTTATCATACGGGGGAATTTATTGACTACGCTTTCAATCGGCACCATTCGCACCTTCATGACAGACTCATGCAGGTTGGTGGTTACGCTTTCCAGATACTCTATCTGTTCGTTTACACCGCTCTGTGCTGCCGCACCACTCTTTGCCGACGTGCCCGTTGACGCCGCTACCAGTGAGTTCTTGGCAATAATCAACTCACTTACAAGGTTCATCAGCACATCCAGTTTTTCGATATCAACACGCACGGTACGGTTTACAACAGGTTTGCCGCCCGAAGGTTTTGCTGCCTGCTTCTTGTCTGCTGCCGGTGCTACTGCCGTCTGGCCGGAAACAGCGGGACCTGCTGCCTTTACTTCATTCTTAGCTGTATTTTCCGCATGGTCTGCGGATGACTTTCTTTCTTCATTCGACTGCATCGAGTCAAGATTAATCAAATCAGCCACCGCAGTGTCAATCTCGGAAACATTGTTGATTGCCCCAAGCAGTTTATCTACGTCTACATCCGTAATCACCACAAGTGAAAAATCCAGTTCAAAACGCTCATCCTCAATATCCTGCGCCGAAGGGCTGGATATAATGACTTCTCCCAATTCCTCAATCGCTTTAAATACAAGGAATGCCCTTGCTGCTTTTAACAGACAGCTTTCCTGCACTTTAACGGTCACGCCGAATACTTTCTTCCCTTGTTTCTGCGCTTCTCCGATTACCAGCCTGTCAGAGCTGTTAAGTTTGATGTCCAGCCATTTTTTGCCGCCGTTCGCATCTGTTTCAGCCTCACTCTTTTTCACTTCTTCCTTTTCAGGCTGTTCCTTTGCCCCGGATGTATTGTTTAATACATCATTGAGCATCTTGATAAGGGGCGCATTCTCGTTGGTTCCCTCATCGCCGGTTTCCCTGATATTGGTCGTATACTCTTCCAGCGCATCAAGACACTGAAACAGAATATCAATCATACCTGCTTTTACTTTTATAGTCCCGTTGCGTACCTCGGAAAAGACATTCTCCATATCATGGGTTAACGTCTGCATACGTTTATATCCCATGGTCCCTGCCATACCTTTTAAGGAATGGGCGGCACGGAAAATCTCATTAATGGTATCCATGTTTTCCGAATCCTGTTCCAACTCCAGAATCTGTGTATTCAGATTCTGCAGGTGTTCTGTTGTTTCATCGAGGAAAATTTCCAAATATTGGCTAACATCCATTTTACTTTACCCCCACGCTTATTATAATCTCCTGTGCAATCTGGTCTAGCGGTACAATCTGGTCGGAAAGCCCTGCATTCACTACGCTTTTTGGCATTCCATACACAGCACAGGTGCTTTGCTCCTGCGCGATTATAACCGTTTTTTTCTTATCTTTCAGATGTAAGATTCCTTCTGTTCCGTCTGCACCCATCCCTGTCATAACCACACAGACAACTTCATCAAAGTGGCTTTCTCTCAGTGACTCATACATATAATTGGCACACGGCTTTACCCCTTCCCTGGGCGGTTCGTCAGTATAATGAATAACACTGCGCCCCGATGCATCACACTTTACTTTCATGTGACTGCCCCCCATAGCCAGGTATACATGCCCATTCTCAAGGACATCCCCTTCTGCTGCCTCTTTCACCGCAAGATGGCTTAAACCATTGAGCCGTTCTGCCAAAGATGCCGTAAAGCCTTTCGGCATGTGCTGAACCAGCAATATCGGCGCCTGCAGGTTTCCCGGCAAAAAGGGCAGTACTGCCTGCAATGCCTTTGGCCCTCCCGTGGAACTGGCAATCGCCACAATCTTCCTGCCAACAGAAGGTATTTCATGTTTTTTTGCGAGCGCAACAATTTTTTGGACAGTGTTCTGTGTTTCCTTTTTCTTTTTCTCTGTCGGGAAAGCCGACAGTCTGGAATCTGCCACTGCTGCGAGCGTTGTAAGCAAATTTTTGCTGAACTCTTCTCCGCGGCAGTCTATTGCGCTATCCGGCTTATGTACAAAATCCAATGCCCCAAGTTCCAGGGCATCCATTGTAATACTGGCCCCCTCTCTCGTATAGGTGCTTGCCATCACCACACGGGCCTGGATATTAAGCTTTTGCAGTTCTTTCAGCAAATCCAGCCCGTTCATTACAGGCATATTCACATCCAGAACCACCACATCATAAGATTTGTGTTTCAGCTTTTCCAAAGCTTCCAATCCATTTACCGCACGGTCTTCAACATGGAATCTCTCATCTTTATTGATTATATCACACAAGACCCTTCTCATAAGTGCAGAGTCATCGACCACAAGTATTTTTTTCATATGGCTCACTCTCTTTCACGCTGACGGTTTTTTCTCTCTTCCTCAAAAATATATTTTATGATATTTTCCCTGTCATCCACATCCAGATTGACATATTGCACACGATGTTCAAAAGTGCCCTTCTTATTCTCCATCTCTTTTGCGGCAAGCACTTTTCCAATCACTTCATACTCCCTGTTCTCTCCGTTGACCAGCAGACAGTATGTACAGTAAATCAGACTTTCCGGCTCATACCTCTGTTCACTCATAAACCTAAGGCCGCCGCCGCTGATATCCACAATCACGCTCTGCTTTAACGGCAGACCGGGTGTCAGGAAAGCAGACTCATTCTGTTCAACCGCTTTAATCTCTTCTTCCACAAGCGACCTGGAACACATTTCCAGTGCGCAACTGTACCGGTAATATTCCCGGCGCTGGTATTTTCTGAGATTGCTTGTCATTTCCACCACAAGGATATAAACATTGTTGCTTTTATACCTGTCTATAATCCGAAGAAAGCACTGATAGGGATGCCTTCCGTAGAAAATGGCATCATATTCACCATCCACCGGCAGAAGGATTAATTTGGTCTGCTCCATAGGCATAATGACTTCCATCCTGTCTTCTGAAATAATGTCATAAACCTTACTCAGATATACTTTCTTGACTTCCTCATTCTGCCCCTGGCTCATGCGGTTTAATGCCTGCAATTCAATTTTGCATCCTGGTTTAATAAAATCCGATAGCATAACTGCCTCCTAACCCATTTTCTTACCATTAATCATATGAGAGAAAAAGGCTGCCATTCCCCTTTTCCTGACGACATTTTCCCTATCCATAAGTTTAGCCGCTATGGCTTCATAAGCCAGGCTTGCCTTTGCCGACGGGTTATGCAGGGATACCGGCATCTGCTGCATCACTGCCTTTGCAAGCTGATTGTCCTGCGGAACCGCACCCAGATACGAAAAAGGTATTTTCAGATATCTCGACACAACCGCATTCAGCTTATTAAACAGAATATGGCCTTCCTCCTCCTTCTCTATTTTATTGGCAATCACTTTAATTTGTGCATTATCCACGGAAAACCTCGGATGTCTGCCCAATGCCTTTAACAGAGAATAGGAATCCGTTATGGATGTGGGTTCCGGCGTTGTCACAAGCAGAATTTCCCCGCTTGCAACCAAAAATTCCAATACCGCATCGGAAATGCCTGCTCCCGTATCCACAATGATAATATCCGCAATGGAATCCAATTCTGACAGGTTTTGCACAATATAGGACAGATAGCCCCGGCTTAAATTGCTCATCCCTGCAATACCGGAACCGCCTGAAATGAATCCTACATCCATCGGACCCCATGTAATAATTTCCTTAATGTTCTTGCCCTGATATATCAAATCACAAAGATTATGCTTCGGCACTGCCCCAAACATAATTTCTATATTAGCCAGACCAAAATCCGCATCCAGAATAATGACCCTTTGGTTCATTTTGCGAAACTGGATTGCCAGATTAATTGCGGTATTGGATTTTCCGACACCGCCTTTTCCACTGGTAACCGTAATTACCCTGGCCAGAGAACGTTGCTGGCTGCCAGCCTTGATAATGTTCCTTAACTGTTCTGCCTGGTCCATGTCCTTCCTCCTGTTTTATCTTTCCGTTCAGCCGTCCTTTTCAGGAATTCTTCCCATGTTGCCCGCTTAAAAGCTGTTTCACCGTCTTCTGCGGGTTAAACCTTTCAATATCCTCCGGCACATTCTGTCCGTATGTCACATAAGAAAGATTTGCACCCGTATACATCTTCAGGTTTAAAATATTTCCGAATGCCGTTGTTTCATCGAGTTTTGTGAAAATAAGCTTATAGTCCGAAATTTCTTTATAACTGTCCGCAATGCTGAGTAAATCCTTGTATTTTGTTGTGGCGCTGAGAACCAGAAAAACTTCTTTCTCCACCAGTCCGTCCACGCAATGGACAAATGCCTTTGTCGCTTCCTTCTGTTCTTCATTTTGATGGGAATGTCCGGTTGTATCCACAAAAACATAATCATAATCCTTAAAATCCCGCAATGCGCTTTCCAGCTCTTCAATTGTGTAAATAACGCGGAAAGGCACTTCTAAAATATTGGCATATGTACGAAGCTGCTCCGCCGCTGCAATCCGGTAAGTGTCTGCCGTAAGCAGCGCAACTTTCTTTTTCTCCTCCACGGAAAACTGGGAAGCAATCTTTGCTATGGTAGTCGTCTTTCCGACTCCGGTAGGCCCTACAAAAAATGCGACTTTCGGTCCTTCCTTGGACGGTGTGATTTCAAAAGACGTACCGAATTTTAAAATCATCTTCTGATAAGTGTTTGCCAGTGCATAATCAAACGGCATATTGGGTTTTTGTACTTTTTCTATCTCATCCAGTATCTGATTGACATATTTTTCGTCTATCTCGTTTTCCAGCATGACATTATACAGAAGTTTCATAAAACGCAGAATTTCTGTATCTTTTTCCTCTTCCGGTTCTTTATCTGTCTGCTCTTTTACTTCGGCCTCTTCCGTTTCCGTGCTTTCGGGTTTTTGCATCTGCTGAACCAGAAGATTTTGCAGGTTCTCCAGTTTTTCCTCAAGTGTATCTATTCCTGCCGCACTCCGTTCGTAAATCCCCGCATTGGTCTTCTGCCAGGCGCTGGTGATGGGCGTGCTTTTCCTTTTCGCTTCCTCCGCTGCCCCTGTCTGCTCTTTTTTTACCGGACTGAAACGTTCGCTTTCCTCTTCAAGCGCCACTGTCACTTCCACAAGCGGCTTCTGAAAAGCAGCAAACAGCCCCTTCCGCTTTAAATTTTTTACGTTCATGACGATAACACCGTCACCCAGCTCTTTTTTAGCAGATGCGGTTGCATCCTCTTCTGTCTTTCCTTGAAATTTTTTTATTATCATTATGCCGTCACCATCCCTACAGACTGCAGCTCTACATTGGAGTCAATCTCATTGTAGGATACCACAATCAAATCTTTGTAATAATCTTCCGTAAGCCGCCTGAAATACATTCTGACTATGGGGGAAGTAATAATGATGGGACTCTTCCCCAGGTTTTCCAGTTTCTGAACTTCGTTTCCAACGGAAGCCACAATTTTTTTTGTAAGCTCCGGGTCCAGATTCAGGTAGGCACCCTGTTCCGTCTGTTTTACGCTGCCCATGATTTCCTGCTCCACCTTCGGGTCCAGCGTAACCACATTGGTCGTTTCGTGAGCCGGGAAAAACTTACTGGAAATAGCCCTTTTCAGGCTTTGGCGCACATACTCTGTCAGGATATCCGTATCCCGCGTCGTAGGCGCGTAATCAGCCAGTGTTTCAAATATGGTAAGCAAATCCCGGATGGAAATTCCTTCCTTCAAGAGATTTTGCAATACTTTCTGCACTTCACCCAGACCAAGCTGTTTGGGTATCAGTTCCTCCACAAGGGAAGGATTGGTTTCCCTCAGGTTGTTGATAAGATTTTGAATATCCTGCCTTGTAAGCAGTTCGGAAATATGCTGCCTGATGATTTCCGTAAGATGCGTTGCGATAATGGAAGGCGGGTCAACTACCGTATATCCCAGGCTTTCCGCACGCTCCCTCTGTCCCTCGGTAATCCATGTGGCAGGCAGGTGGAACGACGGTTCAAAGGTTGGAATACCGGTAATTTCTTCCTCCACATATCCGGGATTCATCGCCATATAATGGTCAAAAAGGATTTCCCCTTCACTGACCTGTATTCCCTTTATCTTAATAATATACTGGTTGGGATTCAGCTGAATATTGTCACGCAGACGGATAATCGGCACCACAGTACCCAGTTCCAGCGCAATCTGCCTTCGTATCATGACCACGCGGTCCAATAAATCACCGCCCTGATTGACATCTGCAAGCGGTATAATGCCATAACCGAATTCCAGTTCTATAGGGTCAACCTGCAAAAGACTGTTTACATTCTCAGGCTGCCTGATTTCTTCTGCCGCTACTTCGTCGGAATCCACCTGTGCTTCTATCTGTGCCGTCTCCAGATTGCCCGCAATCATCCTGCCGCCCACGATAAAGACAAGCCCCATCCCAAGGAACAGGATGGTATTCAGCTCGGTGGTGATGCCAAGGAAAGAAAGCGCCGCACCTACCAGATACATAACCTTTGGTACACCAAACAACTGCTTCAAAATGGTAGGACCGAAATCCGCTTCTTTTCCACCCTTTGTCACAAGAATACCTGTTGACAGGGATATTAACAGGGAAGGTATCTGGCTGACCAGTCCGTCACCAATGGTAAGTACGCCATATTGCTGTACGGCGGCATTGATGTCCATTCCACCCCTTGTCATGCCCATGGCAAGACCGCCTATAATGTTAATCGCCGTCAGCAAAAGACCTGCTATGGCGTCTCCCTTTACATATTTTACGGCACCATCCATGGAGCCGAAAAAGCTGGATTCCAGCTGAATTTTCTCTCTCCTCTTCTTTGCCTCCTGGTCATCGATTGCGCCTGTGTTCAAATCCGCATCAATGGCCATCTGTTTACCGGGCATGGCATCCAGAGTAAAACGTGCCGTTACTTCAGCCACACGCTCAGAACCTTTATTGATTACCAGAAACTGTATCAATATTAAAATAATAAAGATAACCGCTCCGACTATTAAATCTCCGCCGCCCACAAACTGTCCGAAAGTCGTGACAACGTTTCCTGCACTGCCCGTCGTCAGAATGCATCTGGTTGAGGACACGTTCATCGCAAGCCTGAATATGGTGGTAAACAGCAATATGGTAGGGAAATAGGATAAATCCAACACTTCCTTTGCAAACATGCACACAAATAATACGGTGAAGGAGATTGCCATGTTAAAAGCCATAAAAACATCCAGAAGCTGTGCCGGCAGCGGTACAATCAGCATGGCAAACGCCGTCAGAATATAAACTGCAACCAAAACATCCATCCGATTCATTTTTACATTAAAATTCATGCTCCTCACCTCCTATTCTTCCGCTTATTCTCACACTTTGCCCTGCAAATGATATACAAAAGCCAATACCTCCGCCACTGCCTGATAAAGCTCCGGCGGAACCACCTGCCCGACTTCCACATTGGCATAAAGCATCCGGGCAAGCGGCTTGTTTTCCACAATTTCAATGTGATGCTCTTTTGCTGCCTCCTTAATCCTCTGCGCCAGATAATCCTCTCCTTTTGCCAGGACTATGGGGGCATCTGCAATCTTTGGGTCATATTGTATTGCCACAGCATAATGGGTCGGGTTGGTAATGACCACATCCGCCTGCGGCAGGTTCTGCATCATACGCCTTCGGGATACCTCCTGCATCTTCTGCCGGATTTTGCCTTTTATCTGCGGGTCTCCTTCCTGCTGTTTGTACTCATCTTTTATCTCCTGCTTTGTCATTCGCATATCCCTGCTGAACTTTACCTTTTGATAGATGTAATCTACCAGGGCTATTACAATGTAAACCATCGCTATCCTGATACCTAAGTCTATCACCATGCTTCCCACTAACTGTATTGCCTGTAAAAGCGGCATATCGTACAGCAGATACAGATAAGGCCATTTGTCTTTCAGGTAATTGTAACTGACATATACCACCAATATAATTTTTAAGAGGGATTTAATCAGTTCTATCAGGGAATTTACGGAAAATATTCTTTTAATGCCGCCAAGCGGACTGAGTTTATTAAATTTGGGACGCAGAGGCTCCCCGGTTACCTTCCATTTTACCTGAACAATGTCCGCAAGGAAAGCGACAATAAATGCCACGATAAATACCGGCGCCACTATGACTAGAATCTGTACCATCATATGCCTGAACAAAATCAGCATGTCCCGTTCCGGCAGATACCCATTCCAGTTTACCACACTGTCAGGAATCCTCTTATATACATCGGAAAACAATGTCAGGAATTGTGTTCCGATATTTCCCACCCATATCTTTAAAATAACAAACAAGGCAATCAGGCTGAGGGCATTGCCAACCTCCTTACTCTTGGCAACCTGTCCCTTTTTTCTGGCATCTGTCAGTTTTTTTTCGGTAGCCGGCTCTGTTTTTTCCCCGCCCGGTCCCTCTTTTGCAAAAAACTGAAGGTTATATTGAAACATCACATCATGCCCTCCACAAATGCGACAGTTAATTTCTTGATTTCTGTAAAGATAAAACTCGAAGCGCCGGAAAGAAGACCGGTGGTCAAAAACAGCACACTCATTCCGACAAGTATCTTCAGCTGGATACCCACCGCAAACATATTCAACTGCGGCGCTACCTTAGCCAACACACCCAATACCACATTCAACAATAATATAACACAAAATACCGGAAGACAGATACGGAAACCAATGGTAATATAGTCCCCCAGAAACATTACAATGGAGGAAAGCAGATTTTCCCCCCTGAGCGCTCCGCCGTTTACCGGAATCAGCAGAAATGAGTCTGCAAGCGCACCCAGAAGATACCGGTACATGCCGCTGGCAATCAACATCATCATAACCACATACTGGAAATAAACACCCGTTACGCTTGACTGCGTCCTGCTTGCAGGGTCCATAAGCGTAACCATGGAAAGTCCTGTTTCCATATCCGCAATCGAGCCCGCAAAATTGACGATGGCCGTACAGACATTGGCAGCAAATCCAATCAGCAGTCCCGTGACAGCTTCCTTTCCCACAATCACGGCATATGAAACAACCGAATCATAGACTACCCCCTCCGCCGGTGTCAGGGTGGTGTATAATAAAAAAGAGGTAAAAACGGACAGTGCTATCCTCACCTGCCTCGGCGTATTATTCATGCTGAAAAAAGGGGCAATAAAAACAAAACAGGAAACCCGTACCAAAATCAATAGAAAATATTCCAAATCAAAAAATGAAAAAGATAAGTTTGTCATACAAGATTCCCGCTATCTGACATATGAAACCATATTCAGCCACAAATCCGTCATATACTCTATGAGGGAAGTAAGCATCCAGTTTCCTATCAATATCAACGTCAGAAAAACACAGACTATTTTGGGTACAAAAGTCAGTGTCTGTTCCTGTATGGAAGTCACTGTCTGGAAAATACTGACAATCAGACCTACACACAAAGACACCAGCAAAACAGGAAGTGATGTCTGGATAATCATGTATAATGCCCTGCTTGCTATTTCCGTTACGACCTCTACATTCATCCGCATACCTCCTCTGTATTATGATAAATTATGGAAGGTGGACACCAGACTTCCTATCACCAGACTCCAGCCATCTGCCATGACAAACAACAGAATCTTGAAAGGCATGGAAATCGTGGTGGGCGGCAGCATCATCATACCCATACTCATCAGCGTGGAGGCCACTACCATGTCTATGACAATAAAAGGAATATATATGATAAATCCCATAAAGAAAGCACGCCTCAGTTCACTTATCATAAAGCTGGGTATCAGCACTGTCAAAGGAATATCCTCCAGTTCCCCATTCCAGTCCTGTCTGGCTATGCCCATAAACAACTCCACATCTTTCCGCTGTGTTTCATTATACATAAACTGCCTGAGCGGAACTACCGCCGCACCGAGCGCTTCCTCTTCATTCATCTCACCTGCTTCATATGGCAGATATGCATCTGCATAAATACTGGTAATTGTCGGCGTCATAATAAAAAACGTGAGAAACAGCGCCAGGCCAATCAATATCTGGTTGGGTGGTGCCGTCTGCGTATTAAGGGCTGCTCTCGTAAAATGAAGCACGATGATAATTCTGGTAAAGGACGTCATACAGATAATCAGTATGGGCGCTATTGCGATAAACGTCAGCACAAGTAAAATCCTGAGTGCACCGTTTATCTGTCCGTTCCCGCCTTCCACTTCAATCGTTACCCTGTTGGCAATATTCAGTTCCTCCAAATCCTCAGGCGTTTCAGCCGTTCCCGGTTCATTTATGACAGTGGAAATATCCGTATCACCGGTATTTCCACCCGTCTGGGAGGCACTTACCGTCTGTACAGGCAAAATACACAATATGCCCACCGTAACCAGCAGGCATATCACTTTTATAAATGTTTTTCCGAAAAAAAATTCTTTCTGCTTTTTCACGTTTAGCCTACTCTTCCTTCGGTGAATCTTCCTTTGACGTATTTTCCCCCCCGGGATAAACAGCCTTCGCCTTGCGAAGCAAGTCCTGAAACCGCAAAGAAACCCTGCCGGCGTCATCGGGAAACTCCATCTGCTCCCCATCCAGTTCCGCCAGCACTATAACGGTATCCTTGCACACGGCAACTGCCACATACTTATCCGCCAATCTGATAATCTGTATGTATTTTCCATTGCCCATAGGACAGGTTTCCACCACATCAATGTTTTGCCCGGCCTTTTGTCCCTTCTGGTATCTTGCAATCCATCTGGTCGTCCATAAAGTCAACGCCAGCACAAAGACAAAGACAAGAAGCACCGTAATCAGCTGGGAAAAACTATCCGCAGTATGAAGGCCTGCTGCAAGCATTATCCTACGACCTTCTTTACTGCTTCCAATACACGGTCAGCCTGAAAAGGTTTTACGATAAAATCTTTAGCTCCGGCTTGAATGGACTCAATAACCATGGCCTGCTGACCCATTGCGGAACACATAATGACACGCGCATTCGGGTCTGCCTGTTTAATTCCCTTTAAAGCAGCAATTCCATCCAATTCCGGCATGGTAATATCCATGAGTACAAGGTCAGGATGAAGTTCATTGTATTTCTCAATGCCCTTTGCACCGTTTTCTGCCTCACCAACCACATTGTAACCGTTTTTTGTCAAGATGTCCTTAATCATCATGCGCATAAATGCTGCATCATCACAGATTAAAATATTCTTCGCCATACCGTTTTCTCTCCTTATTTGCACTTTTTATTTGATAATTTCTGTCACTCTGATGCCAAAACTCTCTTCAATGACTACCACTTCACCTCTGGCTACAAATTTGCCATTTACCAGAACATCAATTGGTTCGCCTGCTATACGCTCTAACTCTATAATAGTTCCCGGTGCAAAGTCAAGTATTTCTGAAATTGATTTGGTCGTTCTTCCCAACTCAACCGTTACCTCCAACGGTACATCCATAATCAGACCGATATTTTCCTGGCTTGTGGATGATAACAAATCGCTGGAAAAATTCTGGAACTGTGCCGGCTGAATATTCACATTCGGCTGCATATTCATCTGCGGTGGCATATACATCTGTGCCATATTCATGCCGCCGGGCATTCCCATTCCCATCTGTGGCTGCATACCCATCTGTCCGTACATGGGATTCATGCCCTGGCCTGCCATCGCGTCCATACCCATGGGGGCGCCCATTGGCGGCATTCCCATCTGTCCGTACATGGGGTTCATACCCTGGCCTGCCATCGCATCCATCCCTGCCTGTGCAGGCATCCCCTGCATCTGGGGTGCGGGCTGAGGTGCAGGTGCGGGCGCCGGTGCCGGTGCGGCAGGTGCAGGCGCCGGTGCAGAAGCTGCTTCGTCTCCCTCCATCTGATGCATAAAGCTTTCGACTATCTGTTTGGAAAAATCAATCGGATACAGCTGCATAATTGTGCTGTCTACCAATTCATCAATCTGCATACGGAAAGCTATCTTGACAAAAGTACCTCCCAAAAACGGAGATATTTCTTCTCCCCTTTTGTATTCCGTCAAGTCCACAAGACTTGCTTCCGGCGGGCTGATATCTATTAATATGCCGAGCATGGTGGAAAGAGATGTGGCAGAAGCTCCCATCATCTGGTTCATGGCCTCGGAGATTGCACTCAAATGCAGTTCTCCCAACTCGCCATCCGTATTGGTTCCATCCCCGCCCATCATCAAATCCGTGATTATCTTAACATCGTGTTCTTTCAATACAAGGATGTTACTGCCTTCTAATCCGCTGGTATACTTAATCTGTATAAAAACACAGGGCTTTTCATATTCCTGCAGCACGGTATTCCAGTTTGCCAGCGTTACCACCGGTGTAGTAATATTCACTTTTCTGTTTACAAGAGAATACATGGTTGTTGCGGAAGAACCCATGCTGATATTGGCCACCTCACCAACCGCGTCTTTCTCAGTATCTGTCAACAGACTCTCGTCTATTTCATCAATTTCCTCTGAAACCGGCCCTGCCTCCTCTGCACCCCCCGCACCTGCGGAAAGGTCCATTCCATTAAGCAATGCATTTATCTCGTCCTGGGACAACATGCCGTCCATGTCTTACTCCCCCTCTCTGATTACCGTGGTCACCCTGACTGCATAATTATCTTTGCTGGCTCCCGGTAATGCGGTAAATTTTCTGATATTTCCCACGTAGACAGATAATTCACTATCCACATGTGTATCCAGCCGGATGACATCTCCGACCTGCAGATTGACAAAGTCGTTTACGGAAACCGCACTCTTTCCCAAAACTGCTTTTACCGGTATGTCTACCCTGCGAATCAAGGATTCAATATGCTCCTCATAATCGTCATCATGCATCTCCTGCATGTTGGCATACCAGTATCTTGTATTTAATTTATCCATGATGTCTTCCAGTGTAAAATACGGAAGACACAGGTTTATGAAGCCCTGCACCTCTCCAATCTTCACATTGAGTGTGACAATGGCTGCCATATCATTAGGGGCAATAATCTGTGCAAACTGCTGATTGGTTTCCAGCCTTTCCAGCACCGGGTTGATATCCAGCACGTTCTTCCATGGCTCACGCATAAGCTGTATACACACCACCATCAGTTTTTCTATTATAGTAAGTTCTATTTCCGAAAATTCCCTGCTCTTTTCAAGAGGGTCTCCCTGCCCGCCAAGCATACGGTCAATCATAGCATATCCAAGGTTGGTGGACAAGTCAACAATAATATTTCCCGACAAGGGTTGAAAATTTACAATTCCCAGAATAACGGGGTTGGATAATGAATTGGTAAACTCCGAAAAAGTAACTGCTTCGGAACTCGCCACGCTTATCTGTACATTTTTTCGCAAATAAACGGGGAGGTTTGTGGATACCAGTCTTCCGTAGTGCTCAAAAATAATCTCCAGGGTACGCAAATGTTCTTTGGAAAACTTTGCCGGGCGGCGGAAATCATAATTCTTAACCTGTTTATCGGTCTGGTCCTGTATTTGGTCCGCATCCAGTTCACCCGTAGAAAGTGCAGCCAGCAGATTGTCTATTTCATTTTGGGACAATATCTCGCCCATTAAGCTCACCTCCTGTCTTCAAGTCCTGCTCTATTGCCTTTGAGATGGCTATCCTATTTTCCAATCGCTGAATACCACCTTGTAGATGAAATCGGAATTGTATACTTTGCGGAGCCTTGCCAGAATTGCTTCCCGCACACCGTCTGTGTCATTTCTGAACTCATCCAATGTATAGGAGGAAATTACATCAATTATTTCGCCCTTGATGACGCTTGCATTGGCATCCATGGTTTCTGCATATTCTTTATAGTCTTTGTTGGTTTTATCCATCAAAATCGAAACCGCAACCATGGCATACCGCTGGTCCTCTTCCACGCCTTCTTCATTTACCGCACGTTTTAAAGGAATCGTCATGGTGTCTGCAATATCATACGTTACACTGTCTGCAATCGCCACTTCCGTTTCATCATCCCCGAGATTTAACTCCAGGTCCAGAACTGCTGCAATCCTGCCTACCAGGGCAGTCGTGCTTTTCATGGCTCCCGTTACGCTGAACATCATAATGGCAGTCAGTACAATATTCACCACTAAAAGAGCCAGTATCAAGATTGACATCAAATTCTTTTTCATATCGATTTTTCCGCGCCAGTGCGCATCCTTTCCTCCATGTCACCTACTGATAGGTGCTTAAATCATTATATATCCTGATTTCCACGCGCCTGTTCCTTGCACGGCCTTCTTCCGTGGAATTATCGGCAACCGGAACATACTCTCCCCGTCCGGCATACTTCACCATAGCCGGGTCAAGGTTTGTCGTATCCATAAAATAATTAAATACGGAAAGCGCCCTTGCACAACTGAGCTCACTGTTGTCCGCATAACGATTACTGTGCATCGGCACATTATCCGTGTGTCCCTCAATTTCAATAATGCCGCCGGCATACCGCTCCAGCATCACTCCCACTTTTTCCAGAACCGGCAGGGCATCTTCCCTGACTTCCGCTTTACCGGAATCATATAACAGGGCTCCTTTTAATGTCAGCTGCACATACTGTGCATTAAAATCCACATTAATCACATCCGAAAGATTGTTTTCCGCGATGCTTTCCTCTATTTTCTCATATAACTCCTCAGAAGCTTCCAACTGCGCCTGTTCCAGTTGTTCCATCATATTTTCATATTCATTAAATTCATCAGCTTCGTTCTCGCTGTCAGCCGTTTTACCGGTACTGTTAATAAATTCATCCAGTTCATTCAGCTGACTCATGCCGTTACTGATTAAGATGCCGTCCCCGATTGCGGTGGCTCCCCCGTCAAAAATGGAAAAGGTATTGTTAAAAGATTCCGCAACCGCTTTCAGCCGGTCTTCACTGATGACGGACATGGAAAATAAAAGCACATAGAAACACAGCAGCAGGTTCATTAGGTCACCGAAAGTAGCCATCCACGCCGGAGAGCCGGGAGGTGGCAAATCTTCCTTTCTCTTAGCCAATCTCCTCACCTCCGTCATCTCCCTGTTCCCCACGTTCCGTAGGGGAAACAAAGGACTTCAGCTTCTCTTCGATAACACGGGGATTTTCTCCTGCCTGTATAGACAAAAGCCCCTCTATCATGATTTCCTTCTGCATCATTTCCATATCATTCTGTGCCTTCAGTTTGTTTGACACAGGTGCACATACCCAGTTTGCAAGCAATGAGCCATACAAAGTGGTAATCAGCGCTGTAGCCATGTTAGGACCGATGGATGAAGCGTCCTCCATGTTCTGCAACATGTTAACAAGACCAACCAAAGTACCAATCATACCCCAGGCAGGTCCCATGGCCGCTACATTTTCCCAAAACCCGATACGCGCCTTATGCCTGCTGTCCATGCTGACAAGCTCTGTTTCCATGATGGCACGCACAAGTTCCGGGTCGGTACCGTCTACAATAAGAAGAATTCCCTTTTTCAGGAATTCATCCTGCAAATCTCCTGCTGCCTCCTCCAAAGACAACAGTCCTTCCTTCCTGGCCACGTTGGATAAATCAATTATATTTTTTATCATCTCGGAAGTATTGTTGGTCGGCACTTTTAAAATAAGTGCAAAACTCTTCAGACCACTAACGAAACTCTGAAGGGAATTAGCCGCCAAAACCGCCGAAAATGCACCTCCGAACGTAATCGCTATGGAAGGAATGTCAAAATAACTAGGCAACGCCCCCAAACCGCCACTGGTCGCAACACCAAGAATAACCATGGCGAAACAAATTACCAACCCCAGTATTGATGCAATATCCACTTAACTCCACCTGTACTTTCTATTCTATTTGTATAAAAAGAATATATGATATGCATTAATCAGCAAAAATATCCTTTCTATACAATTTTACTAAATTTTTTACTTCTTGTCTACTTTCTTTTACAATAATTTTTCTCCCCGTAGTGAGAGTCATCACCGTATCGGGTGTTTCCTCCACCGTTTCAATCAAATCCGGGTTAATCAAAACTTTCTGTCCGTTCATTTTCGTGATTTCAATCATGGCTCCTCCGTATCCTGATGCGGCGCTGTACTGACAATCTAAAGGGTCATGCAGAAACTGCCTGACCCTTTCATCCTGTATGTATTTATATTATCGCTTATCTCTTCAGATTTGTCAACTCCTCCAAAAGAGTATCTGAAACCGTAATAATACGGCTGTTTGCCTGGAAACCACGCTGTGTGGTAATCATTTCCGTAAACTCTGCGGAAAGGTCCACGTTACTCATTTCCAACTGTCCGGTAGACATCTTACCGCCGTTTGCTGTGATATCCACACCGATTCCGTCAAATTCACCCGAGTTCAGCGTAGCGGAATACAGGTTTTCTCCCACCTTCTCCAATCCGGATACGTTGGGGAACTCTGCCACTGCAATCTGTCCCAGAAGTCTTGTCATACCATTATCATAAGCAGCATAAATCATACCGTTCTGCTGAATGGAAACACCGCTCATATCGCCCAGCTTACGGCCCATTCCCAGTCCATCCGTGTCACCTGCCGTAGCTGCCACCGTACAGGTACCTTTGTTATCGTACATGGAACTGGTTGCAAAATCAATTTCAATATCCCTGAAATTACCACCGAGTCCCGAAAGACCCAAGGTTACACTGGATACATTTTCCATACCGTTAATGCCAAGGAATCCGCCCTTATCGGCATCATAAACCAATGTCGCACCTTCAAAATTACGTCCCGTGGTATCAAAAGCATCCAGTCCGAAATTGGCAATATCTTCTGCAATGGCATCCTTAGGCGTAGTCAGGTTGGGCTGCAAACCGTTTGCCTGATTATACAAAAGCTGCTGTACGGAATAGGTACCGCTCACGAAAGTCGGAGTACTGCCGGCTGCATTGGTAAGGGCAACCGTAAGGTTCATGAAATCATCCGTTGCATTTTCATAACCATATGCTTTGGCCAGTTCATTTATTGCCGCCATGGCATCTTCATCATCCGTTTTCAGTTTCGGATTATCCGTAGTCGCATCATCCGCAAATATATTGGCAAGATTGCAGACATCCTTGCCTGCCAGAGTCTGCAGGATGTTACCGGTCCACTGGTACGCGGTATCATCCAGTTTCACGCTGTTGTTTACTTTCTGGGAAGTCGCCGAGCCGAAAGTTACACCGTCAATGGGAACCTCATTGCCAACGGAATCCAGAATTTTGTTGAGTTCAATACTGTATTCATTTGTCGCTGCCGACTGCTTAATCACCAGCTTGGCCGTATAAGAATAACCAAGTTCATCGTAGAAATTTAAGTTGATGGACTTGCCCGATGAACTCGTCACATCCTTGTTGTTCTTGTCAATAATACCTGAAACATACGCCTTGCTTGTCGCCTCGGGCGGATATGTCATGTTTGCAGCGCTCATGATACGCAGGGCGGAAACCGTATCCTGCTTGATATTCATGGTTTCTTCATCCACCTGCCAGCCCATTACATTGTATCCGTTGCTGGTCATGGCAAGGTTTCCCGCACCGTCAACATAGAAAGAACCGTCTCTGGTAAAGAAATTTTCACTGCCGTTATTAACCACAAAGAAAGCGCTTCCGCTTATCATAATGTCAAAAGGATTACCTGTGGACTGGGCTGCGCCCGGTGTGCTGATGTTGGTGTTGATAGCACCTCCCCTAACACCAAGACCAATCTGTCTCGCATTAATACCGCCTGCTCCTGTTGCGGCATTGGGTCCGGATGCTTTCTGGGTTGTCTGGCTAATCAAATCACTGAAAACCATAGTGCTTGATTTGAATGCTGTTGTGTTAACGTTCGCAATATTGTTACCAATTACGTCCATTCTGGTCTGGTGTGTCTTAAGACCTGATACACCAGAAAAAAGTGACCTCATCATAATTCATTGACCTCCTAATCTTGTGACGAAACCTGTTTCCTTCTGTCAGTCGGGAAACGATAGCCTCCGAAAGGTCCGGCTACATAATTACCGCTCCGTCTATATTTGTAAAAATGTTGTCCTGTGCCTGTGTCTGGTCCATCGCTGTTACTACCGTTTTATTGGGAATATTCACGATAAATGCCAATTGGTCCACAATGACTAAAGATTCCTGTATCCCTTTTTCCCCCGCTTTTTTTGCTCCGTTCGTCAGCCTTTCCATCTGGGTAATCGTCAGTTCAATATTCCTGTCAGATAACCGGTTTGCGGCGTGCCTTGAAAATTTAAGTTCTCCGGCGCCGTCCGTAAGCCCTGTCTGTTTTCTGGAAAGTACTTCCTGAAAGGAAAGCCCTTCCTTTTCCGGAACCTGATTTAGCCTGGCGTTCTGCCTGAAATACTGGTCCTGAAGCTGTTCTATGGAGGGAAAACTGCCGTTTTGCACTTTCATGCGGACACCTCCTTGTGTTCTGCCTGTCTGGACATCCTGTACTGCACTGCGCTGCTATTCATCTCCCAAACCGTCATTCTCATCCTTGGGTTCTTCGGGTTCTTCCGGCGCATCGGGTTTCTCTTCCCCTGCCAGTTTCCTCAACTCTGCTATCTTATCCACATACTTCTGTAAAGTTTCCACTTTCTCCTTCGCAACAAAAGTCTTCTGGTAATCATTCATGCCGTCATAGATTTCCTTCAGCTCATCAATCGCTTCACCGTCACTTAAGTCTATGCTGCCAAGATAAGGAAGCTTATTGATGCCTGTTACCAAATCAGTAGCCAGATTGTATGCTTCATAGTAAGTCGGGTCAACAATGGTTTCCAGTTCATCCAGTGAATACTTGTTTTCATTGATGTAAAGATATGCCTTGCCGCCTTCATAGGTAACATAATCTACACGTCCATAAAAATAATCGGTCTGTCCCTTGGTGTTCGTTGAACGTACATAAACATCTTTTCCCACCAGACTGCTTGCCCTCTGCAAATCCATACTGCCGCTCATGTTCTGTAAGGATTCTACCTGTGAGAACTGTGCGTATTGGGAAACATACTCTGTATTGGAAGTCGGTTCCAAGGGGTCCTGATATCTCATCTGTGCGACCAGAAGCTGAAGGAACGCCTCCTTGTCAAGTGAACTTTCCTTTCCGCCTTTCAGCGCCTTGCTTTCTTCCGTGGAAGAAGTGTCTGTTACAAATTGTCCGTCTTTAACCGGAGCCATTAAACTCATTCTGTTCACTCCTTTCTTTTACTTATGCCGTGTACTCCACTGTGCCGCCGTTATCCCTAAGTATCTCGGCTGCAAGTCTGTCTTCCTGAGTGAGGGTTTCTTCTTCTGCCTCCAGCTCATTCAGATTAATGTTGATGCGTCTGTTTCTCTGCCTTGCGGGCTGCCTGTTTTCGCCATTCATGTTTCCGCCGCTGTTCTGGCTTAAGTTTTCATCAAACTTATGGCTTTCGACGGTAACTTCTATGGCTTCCACCTTGACGCCCTGCTCTTTGAAAGTCTCTTTCAACTGCACCATCTGACTCTCAAGCGCTGTTTTTACCACATCATTTTGTGCTGCAAAATGCGCCGTAACCACGCCTTCTTTTGCGGTAAGCCTTACATGAAGGTTTCCAAGGCTTTCGGGGTGAAGCTGCATTTCCAGTTCGGATACGCCATCCGAAACCTGTGCTTTCATGTAGTCCGTAATCTGATGCATAATCATTTCTGTGTCAGCATCAAAAAAGGCCTGTGCTTCCTGAACGGTTTCCAATGCTGCTGCCGCATTCTGTGATACAGGATTGGGAACAAAGGGATTGGCTGCCGCCTCACCGGAAAAGCTGTTTTCATTTCCGCTTCCTGCTTTTGCCTGTTCCAGACTTCTGTCCAGCATGACCTGGGAACCTTCTCCCGCATTATCTTCCCTGCCGGATACCGCTTCCGGTTTCAGATTTCCTTCTGCCGTCTGTTCCTGCATAAGGGGTTTTTCCTCTTCCATCATGGGAAAACCTGTTTCCTCCACAACTTCTGTCTGAACCTTGTTTTGCAGTCCTGCAAACAATTCTTCCACTTCCTGCGTGCTAAGTCCCGTTTCCCCGGAAACTTCCGCAATCGTTTCCTCCAGTGTTGCCGTCAGGTTCTTGAAGGATGTAAACAGCTGTTCATCTGTGACAAAACTGCTCATATCCGTTTCCCCTGCCGCTGCAAGAACTACCATCTGCAGGTTTTCCGTGTTCAGTAAATCCATGGGACTCATGCCGAGTCCGTCCAGAATCTGCAGCACTTCTTCCTCTGTGATGCCAAGTTCCTCCGCTGTCTGCGTAACCATCTCGGCCGCTGCCGCTTCCGCTGCTTTTTCCGCCTGTAAAACTGCTTCCTCCGGCGATACTTCCGCATTGTTTTCCGCTTCCGCCGCCTTCTTCACATTTTTGGCGCTGCCCTCGGAAACCTTGTCAATCTTTGTATCCGGTTTTTTACGGACCGGGCTTTCGGTTCCCTTGACATCGGCGCTGCCCTGCTGGTTTTTCAGCACATCGGAAAAACTGTTTTCCACGCCGCCCCCTGCCTGTGATGCCGCCGTCTGCGCTTTCCCGGCATAAACCGGAACCTTGCCTACGGTTACAGGTGTGCTTGTCATTCGCATTCCTCCTCTCTTCAATTATCAAAGTGCAGGCTTTTACGCCTAATTATATATCGGTCAAAAGTAGTTGCAACTTAAGACTGCGGGTACATTATTTTGGTAATCTTCGCTGCTATTTCAGGGTCCATTTCAGCCAGAATGGCGCTTCTTCCCTCCACATCCATAAGGCTTAAGACGCTGGCTACAAAATTTAAGTCGTCTTTCATGTTTCCAAATATGGCGGCAGCACGCGCCGGTTTCATGGTAGAGTAGGTTTCTGCATATTCCTGCACCTTCTTATCCGCTTCCTGTTCTGCCACTGCCTGCTTATACAGATATTCCGCCGTGGCAGGGTCCATCTCCCCGTACCATTCTATGAATTTTTCAACCCCCGGTCCCTTTTCGGAATACACTACAAGATTGAAAAACTCTGTCTTTAAATGCTGGAACTCCACTTGTTTTGCTTCAAATTCCTGAAGCCTTGCCACTTCCGCCCTTAAGTTTGCCAAATCCTCATCTTTGGACAGGCTTTCCGACTGTGCCTGCTGCAGCTGCAATTCCAGTTTCCTTATCTGCTCCACAGCCTCGTTCAGGCTGGTGTAACCACCGTTGTCCACCACCTCCGACGGTTCTTCTTCCTCAGGCTTTTGTGACGGCAGAATCTTGTTAACCACCGGCACATCCTTTAACAACGGCGTCAACACATTGGAGCCGAATCCGCCCACGTCCAATTTGATAATGACGCACACAATGCCAATCCACACGACAATAATGGCAAGCGTGGCAAGAAAAGTAAAAAAGCCGCCTCCTTCTTCATCTTCCGCAAGGTCTGCTTCCCTTGCCGCGATTTCCTTAGCCCGCTTTTTTACCTCTTTTTTTTGTGTTTTTTTATCTGCCTTTAACTTTTTCTTTTCATCCTGCAGTTTCTTTTTGTCCACTGCGGAAGCATCTGCACTTTTAGCCATTTGTCCTCACACCTTTTCCTCTGCTCTCTTTATTCTCTGTCCGTATGTATAGCTGGTAAGTTCATCCACTTCCTTGCCTTCCTGCTTTTTCTCGTCCAGAAGAAATTCCTCAAAAGCATTTTCTTTCAGCTTTTCATGCATCTTTCTTTCCTGCATGACCTCCTTCAGTCTTTCCCTTGCCGCATCCAGTTTCCTGGCTGCATTCCTCACCTGCAGCATCTGCGACTCAATATACTCATCCATTCTCAGTATGGCAGCCTTGCTGTCTGCAATTTCCTGCACGTTAAGTTCCCCTGTAAGAAGCGCCCTCGTTTCTGCTTCATAACCTGCTTTTCTTTCCCTGAGCGCTTCCAGTTTCAGTTCCTCGGCGTCTAAAGCCGCCTTTGCAGCGGCAAATTCCTGTTTTGCCTGATTTTCCAACTTCATTTTGACATCCAGGATACCCTGCATACGATATCTGAACCTAGCCATGTTTAATCCTCAAAAAGTTCCTGCAAAAGCCGGAAAGTATCTTCGTAATCAAACTTTTCCTCTACATCCTGACACAAAAATCCATTGACTGCATCAATCTTGCGAATGGCAAGGTCAATGGACGGATTGCTTCCTGCCTTATAAGCGCCAATGTTAATCAAATCCTCCGCCTCGTTATAGGTAGCAAGTATATTTTTTAATTTACCCGCCAGCTGCTTATGCTCCCTGTCCACAATCTGGCTCATGCATCTGGAAATACTCTGCAATACATCGATGGCCGGATAATGATTTTTGTGACCGAGTTTTCTGCTGAGCACGATATGCCCGTCCAGAATACTTCTGGCTGTATCCGTAATAGGCTCATTGAAATCATCTCCGTCTACAAGCACTGTATACAAACCGGTTATGGAGCCCTTGTCACTCCTGCCTGCCCTCTCCAAAAGCTTTGGCATTTCCGAATACACGCTGGGGGGATATCCCCTGGACACTGGCGGTTCTCCGCTTGCAAGCCCGATTTCCCTCTGGGCCATGGAAAAACGCGTGAGGGAATCCATCATTAAAAGAACATCCTTGCCTTTGTCCCTGAAGTACTCGGCAATGGCCGTCGCCGTTTTGGCTGCCTTATTCCTCTCCAGAGCCGGCTTATCCGACGTGGCAACCACCACCACGGAGCGTTTCATGCCCTCTTCTCCCAAATCTCTTTCAATAAACTCGCGAACTTCCCTGCCACGCTCCCCAATCAGGGCAATGACATTGATATCCGCTTTGGTATTTCTTGCAAACATACCCATTAACGTGGATTTTCCCACGCCTGAACCGGCAAATATACCGATTCTCTGTCCTTTTCCCACAGTTAAAAGGCCATCCACCGCTTTTACTCCCAAAGACAGTACTTCGTCTATAATGGCCCTCTTTAACGGGTCGGGCGGCATCGCCTCCACAGGATAATTCTTTCCCCTGAGCATAGCCCTTCCGTCTGTGGGCCTGCCAAGCCCATCCAGCGTCCTGCCAAGCATGTCATCGCCAACCTCCACACAAAGGGGCTCTCCCATGTTTTGCACCATACAGCCCAAGCCGATTCCATCGACTGACTCATAAGGCATCAGAAGCGTTTTTTTGTCTTTAAATCCCACCACTTCCGCCATAACGGAACCTGCTTCTTTGTCCTCCGGGAAAATCCGGCAGATATCTCCCAGTCTGGCATCCGGTCCGGCCGATTCTATGGTCAGTCCGACCACATTTACAACCTTGCCCAGTTTATGAAAGAAACTGTATTCTTTTACTTTATCATATTTTTTAAAATCAACCTTAAGTGTCTGCACAATATTCCTTTCAGCCATCCGCAGCCGGCTTATCGTAGGACAGCAGCCTTAACTTCTGGCTTAACTCCGAAAGCTGTGTACCCAGGCTGCAGTCAAAAATGCCTCCCCCGGTTTCTATCAGGGCCTGACTCTGTGAAAGAGTAATATCCTCAATGATTTCTACGGAAGCATTTGCCGTGGACATCCCTTCCATGATTTTCTTTTTCTGCATGTTCACATACGGATAGTCTTCCTTTGACACATGGACAATATAGTCCCTGCCTCCTTCTGTCTTCCGCATGGTATCTGCAATCAGTTCCACTATTACATCCCTGTAACCGGAAAGGTCCACTTTAAAGATATGCTCATAAATACCGCTTAGAACATCTATAAACTGCGGCTCCAGATTGTCAAGCTGTGCTTCATATTGTTTTTCTATTTCCTTCTTCTCTTCGGCGAGTTTATGCTTTATGGCTTCCACTTCCTTCATGCCTTCGGCATAACCCTCCTGATAGCCCTGTTTTTTTGCCGCATCCAGAGTATGCCTCCGCTCTGTTTCCAGCAACACAGCCGCCTCTTCTTTCATTTTTTCTATTTCCGCAATGGCCTGCTGTTTCAGTTCTTCGGGAGATGGACCTAAATCCTCGGATTCCTCAAAAGAGTCCTCCCCCACTATCTGCCCATCCGTATTCTGGGCTGCGGGTTCCAATACTTCTGCCCGCAGTCCTCTTGCAAAACCGTCCTCATCTTCCGGCATCAGCGCCATTCTGCCGCTTCCCGTGCCTGTATCCACCTTTCCGGCCAGTAATGCATCTGAATCGATAATGCGCGGAACTTCTTCTTTCAGCAGCGTAACCCCTCGCTTAATCAAATTACTAGACAACTATCTCGTCTCCTCCGCCTCTGGAAATGACAATTTCTCCTGCATCCTCCAGCTTTCTGATGATATTTACAATCTTTTGCTGTGCTTCCTCTACGTCCTTCATACGTACAGGCCCCATAAATTCCATATCTTCTTTTATCATGACTGCAAGACGCTTGGACAGGTTGTTGAAAATAGCATTCTGTACCTGTTCATTTGCATTTTTAAGTGCAATGGCAAGGTCATTATTGTCAACGTCACGCAGCACTCTCTGAATTGCCCTGTCGTCCAAAAGCAGGATATCCTCGAATACGAACATCTTTTTCCTGATTTCGTCTGCCAGTTCCGGCTCTTCGATTTCCATGGTTTCCATGATATGTTTTTCCGTACCGCGGTCTACCGTGTTCAAAATTTCCACCACAGCGTCCACACCGCCGATAATGGTGTAATCCTGATTTACCAGAGATGCCAGTTTGGACTCCAGAACTTTTTCCACTTCTTTAATGACATCCGGACTGGTTCTGTCCATCACTGCGATACGCTTTGTAACGTCTGCCTGCCTCTCCGGAGGCAACGCCGAAAGAATCAGCGCCGACTGCGCCGGGGAAAGGTAAGACATAATCAAGGCAATCGTCTGCGGATGTTCATCCTGAATAAAGTTAAGCAACTGTGCTGCATCTGTTTTGCGTACAAATTCAAAAGGTTTAACCTGTAAGGAAGCCGTCAGCTTGCCGATGACCTCCATTGCCTTTTCATTGCCAAGTGCATTTTCCAAAAGTTCTTTTGCATAGGAAATACCGCCCTCCGCAATATACTGCTGTGCCAGACAGACCTCATAAAACTCATTAATCACAGATTCCTTTGCCTGTGGCGTCACGCTTCTTGTATTGGCAATTTCCAAGGTCAGTTCTTCGATTTCCTCTTCCTTTAAGTGTTTAAATACTCCGGCAGAGCGCTCCGGCCCCAAGGAAATCAGTAAAATGGCTGCCTTTTGTAAACCGTTTAACTTTTCTTCTGCGGCTGGTTTTGCCATATGATTACCCCCAATCTTCGTTCAGCCAGTTACGGAGCAGATTGGCTGCTGCTTCCGGATTTTCATCAACAAACTTCTCGATGAGTTTTCTGGTCTCCGACTTCGTCTCAATCTCAATATCTTCAATGGAAGTTTCAGGCGTAGACTGCAGCAGATTTTCCACAGACAGTTCTTCTTCCTCTTCCACCTGTTTCCTTCCAAGCATGCTCCTTATTACCACAAGGGCAAGCAATGCAAGGATAATCACGATGGATATGATGGAAATCACATCCGTGGACTTAACATTCAGCCCTTCCTTGTCAATAAACTGGGGAACCTGATAAGCCAGAATCGTGATATTGTCTCTGGGAATTCCTGTTGCATTGGCCACGATACTGTAGAAATCTTCATCTACATCCATTTTGACATAATCACTGTTGGTTGCCTTGTACTCCTCCCAGGACATGCCATCCAGAAGCCCCTGGTTTTTTGCATCTTCCTGCCTGACCACCTTGTAGGAAATGGCCGTCAGTGCAAGGGAGGAAGAATCAAAATTGATGATGCCGGGAGGAAGGTTTTCCACGGATACCAGTTCATTTGGCAGATAATCCGTAAGCCTCTGGCTGGAAGCGCTCTCGGAATCGGAACCCATATCCCACATATTGGTGGTTTCATCATTGGAATCCGTTCCCGGCAGGCCCCCGCTGCCACTGGAATTGCTGTCCTCGTATAACTCCTCATGCGCTTTCATGCCTTCTTCACGACCCGCATTGGCATAATATTCATGTATGGTACGCTGGTATTCTGCAAAATCAATATCCAGTCTGCATGCAACTTCCACCATGTCAAACTGCTGGGAACCTATCAGTACCTTTTTTACATCGGCTCCCACTTTGGTTTCCGCCTGTCCGCGCAGTTCCATCATGTTATTGGCCACGCCTGCCGTGGTGTAATCTTCCTCACCCGAAAACAGCAGGTTTGCATTGTTGTCAACAATCGTAATGTTGGCAGTCGAGTTGTTGCCCAGACCGGTAGCCACGGCACGCGCCACAGTTGCCGCCTGCTCGGAGGTAAATCTGTCCTGCAGCGTAAGCTGTATCCACGCGGATGACTCCTTATCCGTGTCTATCAATGCCCCTGTCTGGTCCGGCATGTTAATCGTCACTGATGCACTCTTTACAGACTCTATGGCTGCAATATCCTTAGCCAGCTTCTGCTCCATGTAGTAAACCCATTTCTTCTGCATGTCTGACTGGGTCGTGGACATACTGGAAGAGGTCGCATTTTCAATCGTATACTGGTCCGGCATGTATCCGGCCGCACCGAGCGCCAGATTGGCAGCCCCCACCTGACTGGTTTTGACACGGATGCGCAGCCCGTCATCCGATACCTCATGGGTGATGCTGTTGCTGTTGAGTATCTCAATGATTTCAGCCGCCTCCGAAGTAGTGGAACACTGCTGCCATTGTATGTACTGTGGCTTTGTAAACACATATATCAATATGGCGAAGGTAAACACAACCGCTGCTGTGATACCGATAATAATTGTCTTCTGCTTTGCGGTGAATTTATTCCACCACGCCAATACCTTGTTTAAAATCTCCCTGATTCTATCCGGCATGATTTTTTCTCCTTACCACGTAAGTTTCGGACACTGCCTTAAATCTGCATATTCATGATTTCTTTGTATGCATCAAGCACTCTGTCCCTGATGGCTACCGTATATTGCAGCGCCGTTGATGCCTTTTGCAGGGCAATCGTTAAATCATGGGTATTTTCTGTCTCTCCCAAAGCAAACTTAATCTCTTCATTCTCTGCATCGGACAAATAGTCGTTTGTGGTCTTTATGTTGTCAATTGCCGTATTCAAAAGGGCATCAAACATAGACCCTTCCGCAGAAAGGCTGTCCGTTTCCCGTATCCTTCCCACCATACCGTAAGAAGAATTCAGTCCGATGTTTTTAGCATTCTGAACGATGGATTCTGCATTTCTCACCGCCAGTGTTGCTCCAATATCCATTATACTCTCCTCCTGCCTGTTCCTGTTGTCGTAATCATCTAATCATACAGGCTAACCTCACAAAAATTTATGACTGTCCAATGCTGAGCCCCTTCAAAGCAATGGATTTGCTGGCTGAAAATGCCGTTGCATTTGCTTCATAAGAACGGCTGGCATCAATCAGATTTGTCATCTCAGCCACAATATTGACATTCGGATACATTACATAACCGTTCTCATCCGCATCCGGATGGGAAGGGTCATAAACCATATTGCCTTCTGTCCATGTATCCTCATGCACTGCGTCGACTTTCACGCCTTTTCCCGAGTACCTGTTCCTTGCCGTATGAAACACGTTGCCGAAAGAAACACCCTGTCCTTTTTCCTGAAAAGTGACTACCTTACGTTTGTAAGGGGTACCGTCTTCCGTCCTGGTGGTATTTGCATTGGCTACATTTTCCGATATAATATCCATACGGTAACGCTGTGCCGTCAAACCGGACGCATTGATATTAAATGCATCAAACATTCCCATGTCTTATTCCTCCCTCTTCTTTATCTATGCAAGGCAGTTCTACTTCATTACCATCTGCAGGTTTTTAAATTCCTGGTTGATGCTGTCGAGAAGCCCCTGATATTTAATCTGATTTTCGGCTAACATTACATTTTCCGTCTCGACGTCCACATTGTTACCGTCAAGCCTGTAGGAAAACCCTTCCATGTCTGTGTACTGCTTCGGCACAAGCTGGGAAGTCCTGACAGCCGCAACACGCTGGTCCATATTGGAAGTTCTGCTGCTTCTCCCCAATGCCTTCTTCAATTCACTTTCAAATGCCACATCCTGTCTCTTGTATCCGGGCGTATCCACATTAGATATATTATGTGATATGACCTCGTTGCGAATCCAGGATGCATCCGCTGCTTTGTCCAGCACATTAATGTAATCAAAAGCGTTTGTATTAATCATAATACTGCTCCCTTCTTATCCCATGGAGTGGCACACTGCACCTACTCTATTCTCCATTATAAATATTTTATAAAAAAACACAAGCATTTTATCTTGATTTTTGTCAAAATAATGTTGTGTGTTTTATTTACCGAAAATATATAAACTGAATCAAGCACAAAAAAACTTCAAAAATGGACTTATTGATAGTCCAATAAATCCATTTATCACACAGCAATCCATTGTATATGTAGTTTGTGTACAACAGCTTACATTCTGCCGTTTTGTTTTTTTAATTCCTCAACTTCCTCAAAGACCACATCATTTAACACCTTTATGTAAGTACCCTTCATACCGGAGGAACGGGATTCAATCACGCCTGCACTTTCAAATTTACGGAGGGCGTTCACTATTACCGAACGGGTTATCCCCACCTTGTCAGCTATCTTGCTGGCAACCAGAATGCCTTCCACACCATCTAATTCATCAAATATATGGGTAATTGCCTCCATCTCCGAAAAAGACAGGGTGGAAATTGCCGACCTCACCACGGCAAGCTTCCTGTTTTCCTCCGCGCTTTCCTCATTGACTGCACGGAGCATTTCAAGTCCTACCACCGTGGTGCCGTACTCACACAGGATAATATCATCAATATCGTACTGCCCGCTGCATTTGTAGATAAAAAGCGTTCCCAGACGCTCACCTGCAATCTCAATCGGTGTAATGATTGCCTGAAACTGCCTGATATCCGCCCGTTCAAAACCCAGCGTTTCCAGATTGACGTTTTCTTTGGTTGAAAGTATTCCCAAAAGCCTTTCATTTAACATGACATCAATAAATCCGCCCACGTTCTCATGAATCAAGTCCGTTATGGAGTTATTGCTGCCTGTTTTGCCAATCCCTAATACCTTTCCCTTACGACTGATGACAAGGACATTGGAGTTTAAAATTTCGCGCATCACCTTGCAGATATCACTGAAAATCACTTTGCTGGTGTTGTTATTGTGCAATAATTTCCCAATCTTTCTGGTCTTGTCTAATAACTGTACGCTACTCATTCAGATTCCTCCATCATCAGAAATACAAGCCCATTTTACCACACATCAACACGATTTTCAATGTAATTGCACTTTAATTTTATGCAATTTCTGGATTTTACACTAAATTATGTGTAAATTTACCATATATTCATTCATTTTCCATTCTGCCTGTCACATAACCGCATTCTTCATTTGTGCAGACAAGTTTACTTCCCTTTTCCAGCATCAGTGAGCCGCATTTTTCACATTTAACACTGCTTGGTTTCTGCCAGACCATAAAATCGCATTCCGGATTATCTATACATCCAAAATATTTTCTGCCTTTTTTGGTCTTCTTTATGACAATATCCTTACCGCACTTGGGACAGGGCACGCCAATCTTTTCAAAGTAAGGCTTTGCATTGCGGCAATCCGGAAATCCCGGACAGGCCAAAAACCTGCCGTGGGGGCCATACTTGATAACCATATGCCTTCCACAGTTTTCACATATTTCCTCCGATTCTTCATCCGCTATTTCCACCTCGGAAAGTTCTTTTTCCGCAATGCATACCGCCTCATCCAAATCAGGATAAAAATTGGACACCACCGTCTTCCAGTTTACGTTTCCTTCCTCGACCCCATCCAGAAGAGCCTCCAGATTGGCGGTAAAATTGACATCTACAATAGTAGGAAACGCCGCTTTCATCATATTGTTAACTACTTCGCCCAGTTCCGTCACATACAAATTCTTATTTTCCTTTACCACATAGCGTCTGGCTAAAATGGTGGTAATGGTAGGCGCATATGTGCTGGGACGCCCAATTCCCAGTTCTTCCAGTTCCCGCACAAGGGATGCCTCTGTATAATGGGCAGGCGGCTGGGTAAAATGCTGTTTTTCCACAAACTCCTGAAAGTTAATTTTTTTATCTTTATCTATTTTTCCGACAAGATGGTTGCTTTCTTCTTTCTCCTCGTCCGCCTCCGAATATACACACATAAAACCGTCAAATAACACCCTTGAGGCAGCCACGGTAAAGATATGCTCCCCTGCCCCGATTCTGACTGAAGTTGTTTCATATTTTGCCTGCTGCATACGGCTGGCGGTAAACCTTTTCCAAATCAACTGATACAGCCTGAACAAATCCCGGGGAAGTTCTTCCTTAAGCTGTATGGGTGTAAGGGATATTCTGGTCGGACGGATGGCTTCATGGGCATCCTGTATCTTCTGCCCCGTTTTTTTCTCCTGCCCCTCCCCTTCATATTCGGCGCCGAAATTTTGCCTGATATATTCTTTGGCCATGGTTTCCGCTTCCTCGGAAATACGTGTGGAATCGGTACGCAGGTAAGTAATCAGACCAATGGTTCCCTCCCCTTTTACTTCAACGCCCTCATAAAGCTGCTGCGCCAGACGCATGGTTTTCTGTGTGGAGAAATTAAGCGCCTTGCTTGCCTCCTGCTGGAGAGTCGACGTGGTAAAAGGAAGCGGAGGCTTTTTGCCGCGCTCGCTTCTTTTCACATCCACTACCTGATACGATGCCCCCGCAAGCGACTCTTTGACCGCCTCCAGTTCTTTCTTTGTGGAGATAGTCTTTTTTTCCTCTTTTGTCCCGTAATATTTTGCTGTAAGGGGTTTCTTTTCCCCTTCCACCAAAAACGCGGCATCAAGAGTCCAATACTCTTCCGGGATAAAGGCACTTATTTCCTCCTCCCTGTCACAGATAATGCGCAATGCCACAGACTGCACACGTCCTGCGGAAAGCCCTCTCTTTACTTTTGCCCATAAAAGCGGAGAAATCCGGTAACCCACCATTCTGTCAAGACAACGTCTTGCCTGCTGTGCGTCCACGAGGTCCATGTCAATTTCCCTTGCATTCTTTAAAGATTCCTTTACCGCTTTCTTTGTAATTTCATTGAAAGTAATGCGGTAGGTTTTCTTGCCTTCCAGTTTTAACGCATGGTAAAGATGCCAGGAAATTGCCTCCCCCTCACGGTCCGGGTCGGTTGCCAGATATATTTTCTCCGCTTTTTTTACTTCTTTTCTGAGGTTTGCAAGGATATCTCCTTTACCCCTGATTGTAATATATTTCGGCTCATAGCCGTTTTCCACATCTATTCCTAACCTGCTCTTTGGTAAATCCCGCACATGTCCGTTGCTGGCGGCCACTGCATAACTATCTCCCAAAAACTTTTTGATAGTCTTCATTTTGGCCGGTGACTCTACTATTACAAGATTCTTTGCCATTTCGTTTTCCCCCGATTGCCTTTTTTACAGTAATCGGGTACAACTATACACCAAAATCGCAGGCTGTGCAAGACACTTTATAAAATTTTTAATTCCGGCCTAATCCAGGTCAAACAATTCCACCTTGCCAATCGTTACCGTATCCGACATTTTATCGGACTGTATCCTGACGCCGTTGCGTACCCAGTCCGTGAAAACCTCCACCTTCAAATCTACGGCATAGCGGCCGTTTAACCTGGATGCCGGCACCTCCACATAATAAGATTCCCCACTTGCCAGTACATTGGCCGGGTCAGGAGAAGCGGCATCATACAGTTTATTGCCCGCCACATCATATATGGAGAGTTTCAGTTCTTCCCCGTCAAGGTAAAAGTTTCCGGTAATGGTTTTTGTTCCCTTCACGATGTTGTTGTCGTAAACCTTGAAATAAACCTTTATCAGATTACCGCCTGCGGAACTTGTCAGCACCCTGCCGTCCTCCAAAAACGGTACGGAAATACTGTTGATTTCAGAGGCATTGCTGCTTCCGTCTTCTACAATGGTGATAGAAGGATTTTTGATACTTGCCACATAGGAAGCTATCATGGTGTTGATGAAAAGCTTAACCTCCTGCTCACTGGATACCTTCGTGTGTCCCACACCGGTGTAAGTGATATTTCCTTTATTATAAATATAGTAACAGTTTGAAGCATCATAAGGGGATACACTGTAAAAATCATCCCTGATTACACCGTTATCATTGGTTGTGATGTCATTCAAAGTGTACCACACCACAATATCGGATTCCCCATCTTTGTCATCGTCAGATTCCAAATCCAACGCCCAGTACTGTCCATGCGTGTTTGCAGCATAGAAATTGTCCGGAATCTTATACGGGTAATTGGTAATCATGCCGTCATTCACCTTGCCTACCAGTGTACTGCATTCACCGCCCACATAGCCGTTACCGGCAGCTCCGCCGTAATCCCCGGTGTGTAATCCCGAGAAAAAGTCCGAATTGTATATATTAAAACAATACAGGGTGTTGACCGTACAGGACGCCGTCTGTCCCCAGTTATACTGTTCATTCGGTCTCAGCCATTCACGCAGCTGGATATAACTTGCACCCTGTGTATTGGGCACAGTGACAGTCTGATAGGTATTGGGCTTAAATGCCATATCCTTCCCGGAAGACACCAGTGTATTCCACTCCGCCGAGCCCCTGTATATCTCATTGCCGTTTCTGGCCGGTCCGTTTTCGGTAACGCCATAGACATCCATACCGCCGATATTCCGCACAACCTGCGTCAGATAACGGGGACGGGCGTCGTTTTCCGCGTCACCCCACCAGTTCATGGCCTGCATATCAATAAACAAAGACGTATTGCCGTCCCTGTCTATCGGGATTCTTTTCCCTCCTTCATAATTGGGACGCGAATAATCAAAATGCCCCTCCAATTGAGAAGTCTGCACAAAAGTGGTATCGTGTGCAAGCAGGATACAATGCCCGCTGTTTGCATACGCCGTAATGGCATCCAGCAGCGGCTCATACCGGATATCGGCAAAACCGTCACTGAAACCGAAAATCAGCATGTCAAACTGGGAAAGGTACGTATTGTCATTTTTAAACTTTGCTACCAGTCCGTTATCCCCATAAGTGGATATAGTGGTAATGTTCAAATCAAAGTCAGGTACATTCTTTAACAGTTCTCCCCACACGGTAGTCCCGTTCGCCAGTTCCTCCTGAAGGTTTACATTGTTGCTGTTTAAACCGCCGTTCGGGTTTGTTCCGGTGGAATATCCACTGGTTACCTGTAATATCTTCAGTTCCTGTTTCTGACCTTCTTTCTCCCTCACAACAGTGTATCCCGTCTCGGAAGCGTGAATATCCGGATTGTTCCCTGCGGTCACCACCAGATTCCACGCAATACACCCCATATATTCACTCGGCAGGGCCCGGCTCAGCCTGTACGGCACACCGGCATAAAGGTGGTAACCGTCCGCTGCCCGCTCCACAACCTTGCCCGTTGTGATTTCCGTAATCACCAGGGAAGTGATTTCCTCCTGCGACTTGGAAAACTTTCCGTCATTATTGATGTCAATGTAAAGCCTGCAGTCATAGGTCTGTGTTGCCGGAGCCACTCCCAGACTGGAAATACTGAACTCATAGTTTAAGTAATAATTACCGTCCTGTGCCGGTTGCAAATATGTGACAGCATCAATATACCCGTAATTGCCCATTGTCGTATAGGAATATTCCGCCGGTCTCGTCGTCAGATTCAGATACAGTTTCTGCTGGTTGATGTAGTTCAGCAGGTTTGCAGCATCTGCCCCGCTCTCATAGAAAAAGTTCCTGCACGGCCTTGTATTCCAGTTAATCGCCCAATCGGCTGAACCGACAATATCCTCACCTTTTGCAGCATCCCTTCCGTGAACTGCATAAACCACAAACTGGTACAGGTAGGTGGAGGTATCCAGCATTCCGTAAACATTCTCCCCGTTCACACCCGTGAAGGCCACCTTACCGCCGTTGATGGCTGTCGGCAGCCCGTTTGGCGTTATGGACCTTCCGCCTCCATAGGTAAAGAAATCATCCGCCACAATGACCGGACTGCCGCTGTTTAGGAACTCTTTCAGTTCCGCCAGCTTGTAAGTTGTCAAATCATTGCCCGGGAAACGGTACATGGTTTTATCCACAAAAGAATAATCCGACTGAATCAGTCCCCAATACTGCACATTACCATAGTCTCCCACATGGCTGTAGACAAGTCCGTTCATATTGGCATCATTATAACGGCGGTACGTCCTGTTTTCCGTTACACCGTCCACATTTACATTTATCGTGCTTGTATTGAACCTGCCCGTATTGGAGCCTATGTATATCAAATCATACTCTTCATTGATATTTTCATTGTGTCCGACAAATTCTGCCGTTGTCATGCAGGTTACCTGCACGGCATTGTGGTCATCCCTAAACATCGGCAGCCATTTGTCAATCAATTCCCTTTTGCCTTCAGCACTGGCAAACTTAAAATCCCTGCATGGCTGCAGTTCCAGAACCTTTACCACATCTTTATGCAATACCAGTCCGGCAGACTCATACTTCAAAATATATTGCACCGCAAGCGCCGAGGTAATATCCCCTGTGTTCATGGACTCCCGGTCCGGCGTATTTATGCCGTTATTGTAGTTTTCCGCATCGATTGCTTCCACTATGGGCATAAACCCTGCTTCCACAGCCCTCTGCGAAAAATGAATAGACAAACCGCTGTTGACAAAAGTTGCCGCACTGCCTGTCTTTGCGGTTATGTAATCTGCATCTTTATAGGCATACCAGTATACATTTTGTCGCACAAAATGTCCGCCATTGTTGAGAACGGTAGCATTGAGAACAGGCTGCCAGATTTCAGAGTCCACAGGCTCTGCCCAGCTATCTGCAATTCCTCCCCTGTCCGCAGTCCCGTTAAAGACTCCCCCGGGGTTTTCCGCTGCCAGCACCAGACAGAGTTTATACAGGTTATTGTCCTTGACATCAGCCATACTTTTCTCTGCAAACTGCCTGTAAACTTCATAATCTATCAGGCAGGGGGTTGGCTTGTCATACCCCGTTATACAGGCAAGCAGGGCTTTCGCCACATCCGCGCTCACGTCGCCGTAAGCTGCGGCGTTAACACCCGATATATAAATCAAATCAGCGCTGCTGATATCTGCCGCCGTTATTTCTCCTGTAGTCCTTGTCATGACTTCCATACGAAGGTCATTGTAATTCGACTGCATCCCAAGGACATAACGTTTGAACCACTCACGGTTTTCATATTTTTCCCTGCTGTAAAGAAAGACTTCCTCATCCGGGTCAAGCTTGTCGGCCTCCAGGGTCAAGATTCCGTCATCCGCCAAATCCATACCGGCATCATTTCCCGATACCATGTCTTCTGACGGTGCACCCGGCACAGTCACAGCATCCTGCGGTTTGTCTGCCGGCGCTTCCGTATCCTGTGTGGCATCCGTTGCAGGCACATCCGTACCTGTTCCCTGTGTTGTGTCCGTTGCAGGTACATCCGTCCCCTGCGTCGCACCTGTTGTGGGTGCTTGCGTTTCTCCCTGCACATCTGTTGCAGGAATATCGGTGCCGGCATCTTGCCCCGGACCCGCTACAGACACATCGGGATTTCCCTGTGTGTCTGCTGCAGACATACCAGTGCCTCCCGTCGTATCCGGTACAGTCGTATCCTCATTTTTCTGTAAATACTGCACAGCAGAATCTGTATTGTTTTCAGACATGGATGGTAAAACTTCACCGCTCCCTGTAGTCACTTCCTGTGTACTGCTTTCTGTATCCGGTATCTGCGTTTCTTCCGATGCCGGCGGCTGCTCCGTTTCCGTTTCCGGTGTCTGTGTTCCTTCCGGTGCCGGCGGCTGCTCCGTCTCCGTTTCCGGTGTCTGTGTTCCTTCCGGTGCCGGCGGTTGCTCCGTTCCTGCCTCCGGAGGCTGCGTTCCTTCCGATGCCGGCGGCTGCTCCGTTCCTGCCTCCGGAGGCTGTACATTTCCCGATACCGAAGGCTGCCCTGCGGAATCTACATCCGGATTTTCTCCGTCTTCCCCTTCTGCAGGCAGGGAATTCACTGCATTACCACTGACATCAGCCCGCCACATATTCAATGTGGAGGTACCAAAAAAACTCTCAAAAAAGACTATAATCTCTTCATCCGTATAACCATGGTCTATTAAGAGTTTCTCAATTTCACCGATTTTGACCTTACTTTCCGCATACCCTGCATCCTTTAAATCCACATTCTCATCCCAGGAGGGAATCATCTCCACTCGTCCCGTATCCACTATCGGGAAATTGGAAGCCGCAGTGGTATCCTTGGTAATGAGACCTTCCGTTTCCAAGAGGGCTGCCTGCCCGAACAAATCCGGTTCGCAGCCACCCATAAAATAGCCTATCCTTGCATTTGCCTTGTCTGATACAATCTCCAGAATCCTGAAAGGCTGGCCGCTCTGGATTTTAGCCTGCACCATGGTTTCTGTATCCAGAAAGACTTCCCTGGCATAGGCAACCTCATGTTTTCCGTTCCACAAAAGACTTGTTGTCACAGAAATAATTAAGGCTGCCGCTACGCAAATACCAAATTTGTTTCTCCTCTTTCCCATACTTAATCACGCCTTTCCTAAAAAACTACGGCTTGTAACCCTCTGCATTGATGTACCATTCCCAGATGGAATAGCCATATCCGGTAATCCTCGATATTCCCTGCATCTTGACATACCGCGCATTACGGTTGAAATTTGAAATCACATCATCATTCTGGTCGTAAACGGCATCATTTTTTGAAAATGCTTTCTCCCAGTTTACGCCGTCTGCCGATATCCAGATTTCGTATTCCTTCGCTCTTGCGGTTTCCCACAGAATCCGCATATCGGTTATATAGTAAACACTTCCCAGGTCAATCTGTACGGAAACATTGTCAATCCCGTGCGCAGATTCCCATCTGGTAGCCTCGTTGCCGTCAAAAGCATTTTCCACCGCCGCAAGCGTTGAGGTGGCAGATGCCACTCCGTTTATTGCTTTGTTCGTGTTCATAACGGAACACCACATATCCCGTATTGCGTTGTACTGGAACCATTGCCCGGTTTCCGTATCCTGCACCCTGTATATCGGGGTATTTTGGTATATATACCTGGTATACTTAATCTGTTCTCCCCGGTAAGTGATGACAGCCTCCCCGGCTGCACTAAAATCTCCCGGGAATACGCCCTCCCGCGGCGTCGGTGCATAAAACACAGCACCGTTAAATCCATCTGAATTGCTCCTGTACCAGACAATATCACTGCCTGCCACTTCCACATAATAATAACCGCCGCCGGAAGTGCCAAGCCACACTTTGCATCTTCCCCTTGACGCGTCATACATATATGTAACCTGCATACCGTTGATTGATATGGTACAAGGCCCCTTCTTTATATCGTCCAGAGAAGGCGCCCGGCTTTCCTGCCCCGGTACCGGTATGTGAAGATAAGCATCCTGCACATTTGTCATAAAGGCAAGTTCATCATCCGACAGATTCTCACGCTGAATCAGCACGGTTCCTGTGGTACTGATGTCCCCATGCCCCCTAAGGGAAAGATTCACTTTAAAATCTGTTCTTTTTACATCCCGCCCTACGCTGACTATCAGATTATTTCCCTGTAAATATAAAAGCGTATTCCTGACAGCCGGTGTGGAAGTTATCTGCAAATCCGCCGCATCCGCCACAAGTCCGTTTACAATAAACTGCATTTGTGCGCTGGACCCCTTTACCACCTGGCATGTAGGATTGCCGAAACTTATGGTCACTTTCGGTATCACGACTTTTACCGTTGTCACGGCTGCTGCCTCCTGTGTACCGGAAGCCAGCGCTGAAACCTTTATTTCCAGCGTATATTCTTTGCTATAGTCAATGTCCTTTGCAACCGTTATGATTCCCGTCGCCGTATCCAGACTGACCTTGCTGCCAAGCCCGGCATCATTCACAATGCTCCATACCAGTTTCATATCACTGCTGGTAATGCCGCTTGTCTGTAACTTTGTACGCAAATCCACATAACTGTTTCTGGATGCCATAAAACTCAGGTTGTCAAAATCCAGATTTATATCCGGGAAAGAAAGACGAATCACGCAATCCGCATATTTAGCAGGGTCTGCAACCGATGTGGCACGTACCGTCACACTGGCATTTGCCCTGTCTGCTTCACCGGGAAATGCATTATAGAGTCCGAGGCCAAGCATCACCGAACCGCTTGCACTCACGGACAGCCCTTCTTTTTTTGCTTCTTCCGGTATACTCCAGCTCACCCTGGTTGCCGCTCCGTCCATATTCTGCCCATGCACCACGGCAGTAAGCGGTATAATGGTGCCTACTTCCTGTTTATCAACCGGGATGTTTACGATTTCAACTCCTGTAATTGTCATAATCTTTACTTTGCCGGACGCGTCTGTACTGGTGACACGGTTGCCATCCTTATTTAACTCCACGCTGGCAGCCTCCACACGGAAGGAAGCAGCCGTTTCCTCAGAAGAAATCGTGAGCACCCCTGTCTGTTCATCGATAACGGTATCCGGATGCAATCCTGTCCTGTCAGGAATGGACCAGGTCACCTGCTGGGAAGGAAAACCGATGCCCGTGACCCTGGCTGAAAACTGAACCGTGGTGCCTTTTGCCTGATAACTCTCCACGGGATACACGACAACACCCAGCACACTGCTGAGCATAACCCCGTTGTCGGCATAAATTTCCTCAATAGGACGATTGATAAGTACCCCGTTTCTAAGAGATACGTTCCGCACCAGTTCCACACTGCGGTCGTCTTTTTCAATTTTAAGCGTCAGAACCACCACCGGATTATCTGCTGTCATACTGCCTGTATCCAATTTAAATTCCGTCACGTATTCCGCAAGCAGATTATCCTGCGTCACCACGGACAGCGAACCATCGTCCTCCAACCGGCTTTCATCACAATACAGCCTGTTTTCCGCCTTCATCCAGGTAATTGTAAATACATTGGCAGTGTTATAGATTTCCAGTATATTCCTGCCGGAGGATGCTTCCTCCTTATAGGTCACACCATGTCCCGCCTCTGCCAGAACGTCGTTGAGCCAGTTAATCGTAAGCTGTGCTTCCGTCTGTACATCCACTTCAGTTTTTGAGCCCGAAAACAGCTTCGCGGAAGTCACCATAAACCCCAAAATTGCCGCTCCCACGATTGCCAGTATCATTACCACGACCAGCACTTCAACCAAGGAATAGCCCTTTTCGTCTTTCACTCTCATACCCTTACTCCTTACTCCAGTTCTCAAACAGCACCAGTGCGTCATATCCGCTTCCGCTGTTGGTGGGTTCTCCGTCTATGCTTTCTACGATAATAGAATTAATCTTGTCATTCCAGTCATCTCCCACATACCAGACATCCCCCTCAAACACCTTGCTTTCCCCATCAAAATTGGGACCTTTATAAGCAATCATCCTGTATCCTTCCGGTATTTTCATGGAGGAAATGAAAGTATTATCGCTGCCTGTCCTCCAATCCTGCAGACCTAACGCAAACAAATCGCTCTGATTATATCTGCCAACAAAGAAAGATGCCTCTTCTGCCCCATAACCAAAATCATTCCATACCGTCACCTTGGGGCCTGACGTACCGCCGCCGGGAGCGCCGGCCACATAGCTGCCGTCCACAAACAGATTGACTACCATGAAAGAACCGTCCGCAGATGTAATCTGCATGGCCTTGCTGGCGCCGTCCGCATCGTTTCTCAGCCATCCCGCCTGACTGGTGATGGTTCCCCCTGCTATCATAATCCCGGTAAAATTCCTGTCCACAACCAAATCCCCTGATGCAATCAGTATCTTAATCTTGCTCCAGTCAATCCCTTCCTCCGACAACTTATACGGATTGCCGCCGGCATTGTTTACCACTACGACACCTACCGTTGCATCATCACTGTAGCGTATCCATTTATTGCCCACAGAAGCTACCAGTCTGTCAAATTCCTCTTTGTTTATTATATTATAAAAAATGCCGTTATTCTCTTTTTCCTCACGCTGTTCCGTTGTCGGATTTGTACGGGAAAGTATGGTGCATAGCTGGTCAAAGGCCGTCGCATATCCTTCAGACTCCTGTCTGAGCGCCGCCGTATCGTCCGTAACCGCTGTCGCATCCTTCAACACAAAATTGCCTGCTTCCATGGTAAAAACATTGCCTGCAAGGTTCACCCTGAGCATGGAATCCACCGGCAGCTTCAAATCGCTCACATAAACTTTAAGATAGTCATCCATGCGCTCCTTGTCTGCCTCGTAATATTCCTTAAAGAATCGGTTTGCCGACAGCTCCGAGTCAAATGTCAGGTAATAGTAAACCAACTGCACACCACCCACATTTTTGTATACTTTCTGGAAACCATTTGCATAATTGCCAAGCGGCACGGCAAGCTTCCTTGCAACAGCGTCAAAATCAACCTCTGTAGCGCCTTCCCTTTCAAAGTCTGCTATTTTACCCACTTCCACCGGATTGGAAGTACACAGATTTTCCCCGTCCTTCACCCACAGGCATTCCACCGGAACCAGATAAGCCAGCTGGTCGCTCTTTACCGCAAGGGATTCCCCCATGCGCACATTCTGGTTGTTCCTGTCACTGCCGCCAACGGAAATGGTGCCTGCCGTCTTTATGTAGGAACGGCCTGCCAGATACAGCCTGTTCACTCTTGCCATATCAAGCTTGGTATTCAGGCCGTTAATCAAAATTGCGCTGCTGTATAACGCATCCGCATCGTTTCTTCCGTATCCATAATAAGTACTGCCGATGATAATGCTGGAATCATTTCCGTTTATCGTCAAGTCATCCCTCACATAAACGCTTCCCCGGAAGTCTATATTGCAGCCTTCTCCCACTTCAATGCCCTCTGCCCAGAGATTGCTGTCTCCCGCAATATGAAGGGATGCATTATCTATATGAAAGAGTTTATCCGTCACTATCAAATCAGCGCCGTTTATGGCTACGGAACATCCGTCTACAAAAATGCCGTTCTTGCCGCCGTAAATGCTTCCTTGTACGGTACTGGGCATATTGAACCGCATTTCATCATTGGCAATAAGGGAATAAGAAAGGACATCCGGCAATTTAAAGGATGCATTAAAAAAAATTTCCGGCAGTACCAGCCTGATATCCGTCTTGATACGGGAAACCATACCGTCATCTGCCACATAGGTAACCATAACATTTTTTAACACCACGCCGTCCGTCCGCGCAAGCAGTTCACCGGTATCCACAGTGTCGGCAGTAATCTTGGCGCCGCAGCCTGCCGCATCATCCCATGCAGTATCCTGCAGATATCCTGTCAAAATAGATACCTGATATCTGTTGTCCTGTCCGGGAGCGCGTAAATTATTACGCAGGGAATTGACATACTGCCATGTAAACTGCTCATTTCGCTCCGTATCCGAATAGTCGCCATAGTGCTCCATAACCGCCAGATACGCCTCCCCAATAGCCTTCGATATTTCTCCCTCAAGGCCTGCTTTGATTTCATCCAGGGCATTCTCCGCCGTATAGAAACTGTTTTTATTCCTTACATCCGCCGTCTTAATCCGAAAGTTAAGCAGGCTCATATATAAAATCATAGATACCAGAATCCCCACAAAAGCCATGGTCACAATCACCATCACCATGGAAGACCCCCGGTTATCTCCCTTTTTCATCCTCATGCTTTCCTGCGCTCCTCCGCTATAAACAAACTTAATTTTCCAATGTCACAATATGCTTTGTCTCATCAAAAGTTCCCGTAGACGTATCAAAGGCCCCTCCCTCGTAGATACGCACCTCTGCATGGAAAATACGGTTGCTGCTCTCCTTGTTAAGAATATCTTTTACTTCCATTTTATTGAGTGCGCTTGCTCCTGTGAACGAATTGAACTTATACTCCGTCTGGTCCGTCATAGTGCAGTCAGCGGCGCCCATCTCTTTCTTTCCAAGGTTGGTTGAAAAATTATTGTACAATGTCAGCACGGAGGAATCATCCCCCATCCCCCATATATTCTCCATCACTTCAACGCTCGGCCTGTAAAACATTTCCTTGGAAACTAACTCCGTACCGCTGCCTGTTACCTGCTTAATCAGGTAAACGCCACACTCTATCCTGTCATAATTTTTTACCAGAAAAACATCCTTTACGGAACCGGATACGGAATTGTAATTCGGCGGATACAGAATATATATATTTCGCAGATTTTCTCCTGATGAACTGTTGGTAAACACCTGCATGGAACGTGTATATATCCGCTCGCTTTCCGCAACCCATCCGACAGGCGCCGTATAAGTAAGGGTAAGGTAAACCTCCTGTACCGTACCGCTCTGCTTGATTTCCAAGGTAACCTCCCTGATGAGCACACCGTCAAATTCATCGGCCCTCTTCGCAGTACCGCCGGATACGACAAACCTGCTGCTCCGCTCAGCAAATTCTTCGCAGACTGCCATTTCATCCGACGCATCCAGCACATACAACACATCCTTTTTTAAATCCAGTCCGTCCACCTGCACCAGTTCCTCATCGTTATAGCCGGGGTTCGTCTCTCCTTCCGCCCGGTAATAAGAGGAAGCGTCCAGCGTAATTCTGGCATCATATTTTTTGCCGTCCTGCATAATTCCTGTCAGGGCAAAATAATATGCATTGGACTCCTGCCCCGTAAACTGCCATTCCTCTCCCGAAAGGACAGCCGCATAGTGGGAACTGCTCCCATTCTTTTCCACCAGTAGTTCCTGATGGGTATCATATACCGGCACCAGAACACTGACCGGTTCATGGGACGGTGTTCCGCCGGAACTTAACTGCAGCACAATCTGCTCCATGGACTGGGCCTTCATTCCCTCCATGATATTTTCTGCCACGGAGGTGGCCCACATGATTCTTTTTGCTTTCCGGTTCATTCTGGCAGACGTTACAAAAGAATTTAAAAATGGGGTCACAATGATAGCCAGTATCACTATAGCTATCAGAAGTTCCACCAGGGAAACACCCCTGTCATCCTTTTTCATGCCATTTCCCCCTTTACTCGTCAAGGTTGTCTTCCAAATCTTCTTCCGGCTCTTGCGGCTCTTTCACATCAAAGGTCCGGAAAATATCTTCCGTTCCCGTACTGATACCGGTAAAGTCAGGCCTTCTGTATACCACATTCGTACCCGTCATGCTGTACATGCTGATGCTCATGGTTCCTGAAAGAACACCCGTATTTTCATTAAAGGTAAGCGTCAAAGCATGTATCGACTTCTGCTCAGGGTCATTTACAATATAATGCAAAGCATTTTTTATGCTCCCGTAACCCGTTTCCAGATTCACGTTCAGCCCATGCCGGTACAAGTAAATACCGTTTGGATTTGCCGGTGCCGGAGGTGTTTCCACTCCGTTCAGTTCATCATCCACCGACACTACATCCGCTTCGGGATACACCACATCCAATGATTCTGCCGTATTCATTCCGAGAAAACTTACAAAGAGCCCGAAACGGTCCTCCAATTTTTTGGCAAACAATATTTTATCCGCATTTAAAATGGCTGAAGGGTAAACATTTTTCATCTCAGCATTTTCCTGCTGATACCTCGCTGTTTCCGATTCATAAAAATCCCTGTTTGAGCGCAGATTATCCAGCTTGTTTACCGCAACCTGGAGTCTGCTGTTCTCAGCCTCCACCTCTACAGTCTTTTCCTGTAATTTTGTAAAGACAAAAAAGTAAGTCACCACCACAAGCAGAATCCCGACAAATGTCAGCATCAGGTTTACATCTCTCTTACTCAGCTTCATTTTCTTCCACCTCCTCTGTCTGTCCGGGAACTTCCGTCACTCCATACGGATAATATGTACACTGCACTGTGAAGGAAACCAACGGGATATCTTCCTCCGTATTATTCTCCTCGCTGACTGACGTCACATCCACCCACGCCAGACTCTCAAACCCCATAAGGGCGTCGACCACATTTGCAGCTTCATTCTTACTGCTTACCTCCACAGACATCAGAACGGACTGCTCATCGCATATCAGGGAAGTCACCCTGATATCCGAAGGCATTTTCTGCTCCAGTTCCCTTATAAATGCGCCTATTTCTTCGTTGTGGTTCATGGTTGCAGCATTTAATGCATGCAGATAATCATTTTCCGCTTTTTCAGCCGTATAAGTATTATAAATTTCCTCTATATACTTCAAAGAAGTAAGATACAGTTTTTTGTCGGAATTTTCTTTCTTTGCTGCCAGATAAGGCAGCAGGGAAGCAACCAAAAGGGCAAGTGAAATAAATATGCCTCCCACAAACAAAAGCACGGCAACCCCGTCAAAAACGCTGCCCTTTTTCTTGCTGGTTTCCTTTTCCTCGGTGACAAACCCAAGGGGCGCAACAGCCGCACCCAGACAGCTGATATATTCCCCAAAGCTTACATCCCTGAAATGACGTTCAATATTAAAACCTTCCGCCCTTTTCAGCACATCTACCTGAAAGCCCAAATCATCCGTCATACGGTCAGCAAGACCGGCAATGTCACCGCCAAGGCCCGTCAGGTATATCCTATCCATTTTCACATTTGCGTTTCTGGAATTAAAATAATCCATAACACGCAACACACCGTTTACAAGATAGCCAATCGCCTCTTCGCTTTCCGTCCCCTCTTCCTCATCGGAAACATAGTCCGTGCGTCTCAGCGTTTTCAGCGCTTCCTCATATTCCATGTCGTTGCTTTCCATACATTCATGTATGATGGCGTCCACACCGTAATTGATATTGCGCTGCAATACCTGGATTCCGTTTTGTAATATGGTAACAAGCGTCGTACTCTCATCCACCTTTACTACCATGTGGTTGCCTTCCGCACACTCGGCCCTGATTACCTGATACAGGCCGTTCCCGCCGTAATCGTAACCGACTACCGACAACCCGCAGACAGCCGCCAGCTGCTGGTAATCCTGCAGAATCTTTTTGGGTGCAGCATAAACGAGAAGGCGCATCTGTCCGCCCTCCCCTTCCTGCTGAGCCATAACGCTGTAGCCCAGTTCATAGTCAGACAGCTGTACCGGAAAATAATCCGACGCGTTGGTTTCAATCAGCGTTTTTATTCTATTATCCTTTACCTTCGGTATGGTGACTTCCCTGTTTGCAATCTTGGAAGAAGTAATGGAAAAAACCGTCTGCCTCGTCTTAATTTTCCCTGCGCTGAGGCTCTTTTTTATCGCCTCCGCAAATTCCTGTGTCACCTTTACTACCCCGTCATTTACAATTCCCTCCGGAGTCACAAGGCTGACACAATGGTAGACCTTCGGATTTTTCACCCGGTAATCCACTTCCATAATCTTGGTCAGTGAATTTCCCACTTCAATGCTCAAAACTTTTTTTGCCATCTTGTTATTTCTCCCTCTCGCTTAATTCTATTTTAAAACCTGACTTCTATTGCATAAAAAAGGGCTCAAACATAAACTGCCTTTGCCCTTTTGTCATTTTCTACTCTAAAGCAATTTTTCCCGTAAGATAGGTAAGGCTTATTTTCTTTACCGTACGGCCTTTGCTGCTTCTTATCGCCACACAGTATTTTCCTTCGTAGGATGCTCCCATCAAAGACAAATCATGGAACGCGCCGCTGCTACGGTTAAAACGCAGGATAAGAGGATGCCCCGCATCACCGACAGGACGCCAGAACTCCGCCGCATCCCCTGTAATCTGAAACTCCAGTTTTACGCCCTTGTCTCCAATCCGTACCGTAGTAACCCTGTCGGGCTCCCCCACTTCCGTAATCACTTCCTTTACCCAGATGCCGTCATCATCCTCATATATTTCAAGGTGCGCGTCCAGTTTTCCCATGGCTGTGATACGATTTCCCTGTATTGCCGACACCAGCTTATTGGCACAACTTTCCGCAGGTTTACCGCTGACAAGACCGATTCCGATTGCGGATACGCCAGCCAGTACAGCTAAAATTGCAATCACTACAATCAATTCAATTAATGAAAATGCTTTGTTGTTCATGTTGATTCACCTTGTAAATGAATTAGGTTTCCGCCTGCCGGCATGGTATATTTCCATCTCAGCCGCGTTCCCGCTCCGTAAAAACATAGCAGGGCGCTAAGCCCGAAAGCACCTTGCTAAGCGCTGATGTTTTTCAAGGGGCTTCTATGGAGATATACCATTCCGTCAGACTGCTTTATGTATCAAAATGCAAAAAGACTTAAGTACCATGCGATAAATTCGGTACCCCATAGAGCGGAGATAATGACGCCTATGGATAGGTAGGGACCCATGGCAAGCTGACGGCCCTCGCCGGATAGTTTCATGCGGATAAGGTGGATGATGGAGCCCACAATGCATCCGATGAGAAACGCGAGGATAATTTTCTGCCAGCCCAAAAGCAAGCCACAGGCGGCCATGAGTTTGATATCACCACCGCCGATTGCCCTGCCTTTGCTGCATACATATAAAATATACAGGAACGCACTCACTGCCACAAAACCAATGAGATACTCTATCCAGTTTCCTAAATCAGTTATGACTCTCACTATCCCCAGTATCCCAATAAAGATATTGAAACCGATTGGAATCTCATAGGTCTTAAAATCAATGACACTCAGTGCCAACAGCGCGCTGCCCATCAGGCAGTAGAGTAGGGATTCTACGCTTATCCCACAGACAGCGAACGTCAGTACATAGAGGGCTCCATTCAGCGCCTCAATGAGAGGATGCTGAATGGAAATCCCGGCTTTGCATTTCCGGCACTTCCCGCCCAGAAACAGATAACTGAAAAGCGGTACCAAATCATACCATCTAAGCTGATACCCACAGCTTTCACAGTGGGAACGGACCTTGACGATACTCTCCTTTCTGGGAATACGGCAGATGCATACATTTAAGAAGCTGCCTATGACAATTCCGTAAAGGAAAACGATTATGTACAGTAAAATTTTCAGTGATGTAGGGAGCATGGAAGTGTCCTTTCAAAAATATAAATTATAATTATTACGGTGTTGGAGGATAATTAGAAGCATCAGGATAAACTTCTGCAGTACCCAGTGTAATCTTGGTAACACCATTTTCTGCATCCCAAGTCACTACCCAAGTGTAAGAAGCATTTACTTTGGATGTCGGCACTTTTGTGAAACCGGGCAAACCTGTTACCGTCGTATTTGCAGCTAAAGTATTCTCACCAGTGGTTAAAGCTGTAGAACCAAATTGAACAGAACCAGTCGTACCCTCTGCAGTCACAGCGTCAATTGCTGCTGCAATTTCCTGTGCGTTGGTAACGTCTGCTGCTTGTCTGGAACGTGCCACATATTTTACAAACTGAGGTGCAAGAATACCAACCAGTACCAGCATGATGGCGATAACGATGATTAACTCAACCAGTGAAAAACCTTTGTCATTCATTTTCTTTTTCATAACTTTGCTCTCTCCTTTATAAAAGATTTATTATCTTAATCACTGCCATCCCTACACAGCAGTGGTTAATTCAGTTTTATAGCTGTCCCAATACATCATACAGCTTAATCATGGGAGCCATTACCGCTGCAATCATCAGGCTGACGATTCCTGCAAGCATCACAATAATCATGGGCTCCATGGCTGCCATCAGGGACTGCACGGCAATTTCCACTTCTTCGTCATAGTAATCGGCAAGCTTGGTGAGCATCTCCTCTGTGTTACCGGCTTCCTCGCCAATCTTTACCATATGGTATACCATCGGAGGAAACAGCCCACACTGTTCAAGGGGTCTGGAGAGTGGCTGACCTATCATGATTTCATTTTTGCACATGTCCATAGCTTCTTTAAAGTAGACGTTTTCCATGGTGTCACCTACAATATCCACCGCTTCTATAATCGGCACGCCCGACGCCAAAAGGGTGCTCATGGTACGCGCCATCATGGAGGAAGCCTGTTTAATCTCCAGATTCTTCATGACCGCTATCTTTAACTTCAATCCATGGAAAACATGCTTTCCCGAATCGGTTCTGCTAAACAACTTTAATCCGACTATAACCGCAGCCAAAACCGGAACGACAATATACCATCTGGTCCTCAGAAAGTTACCGCATGCCAGCATAAAGAGGGTGATGCCCGGCAACTCAGCATCCATCTCCGCAAACATATTGCCATATCTCGGGATAACGAATACCAGCATCACTATCATCACGACAAGCGCTATAACAGCTACCACCACAGGATATATCATCGCCTTTTTCACCAGCGACTTGATTTTGGTAGACTTTTCAAACTGTACCGCCATACGTTCCAAAGCTATGTCAAGACTGCCTGAAGACTCTCCCGCCGCCACAAGACTGACCATAAGTTCCGGAAAAACTTTCGGATACTGCGCCAGGGCACTGGAAAAAGTTTCTCCCTTTTCCACACTGACGCGCACGCCGCTCACCGCTTCCTTCATAACTTTATTTTCTGTCTGCTCATCCAGCATCTTCAAGGTGCTCAGGATGGATACGCCCGCCCTGTTCATGCTGACAAACTGTCTGCAGAAAACGCTCAAATCACGCGTCGTGGGCTTACCTCCAAAAGAGATATTCAAGTCCTTACTGAGAAGGCTCTGCTCCTTCACTTCCAGAACAGTCAGTCCCTGCTGTTTCAAATCCATCCTTACTTTGTCAATTGATTCAGCCTCGATACTGCCGGAAACGGTTTTACCGGCCTTGTCTATCGCCTCATAACCATAAGCTGCCATGTGTGCTCTCCCTTACCACAGTACATTAGTACCATGTTTTATTTTATCATATTACCTGTCATATTACAATATTCATGCTATTTTTTCAAGCATTTTTTGTGCAAACACACCAAATTTATCCATCAAAGGAAACCCGCATCATTTCATGAACGGATGTCATTCCGGAAAGTACATATTGCGTGGCGCTCATACGCAGGGTGTTCATTCCTTCTTTGACTGCCTGTGCGCATATGTCCTCAGCCATACCGTTTTTGCTGATAATATGGCGGAGGGTGGGCGTCATTTCCATGATTTCATAAACACCAATCCTTCCCTTGTAACCCATGTTGTCACACTGGGAACAGCCGCAAGGCTCATAAACCTGTATCTCGTCCCCGGGCCTGCCGCCAAGAATTTCCACTTCATCCTGCGTCGCCGGGCGAAGCCTCTTGCAATTCGGGCAAAGCCTTCTCACAAGACGCTGTGCAATAACGCCCACAACAGAATCTGCAATCAGGTACGGCTCCACGCCCATATCCACCAGACGGGTAATGGTACTGGCAGAAGAATTGGTGTGCAGGGTACTCACCACAAGATGTCCTGTGATGGAAGCCTGTACCGCAATCCCTGCCGTTTCCTGGTCCCTGATTTCTCCAATCATGATAACATCCGGGTCCTGACGGAGAATGGAACGCAGGGCGCTTGCAAAGGTAAGACCTGCCTTATTATTTGTCTGTACCTGGTTAACGCCGTCGAGATTGGCCTCCACCGGGTCTTCTACTGTAATAATGTTGACATCCTCTGTGTTCAATTCATTTAACGCTGTATAAAGCGTCGTGGTTTTACCGCTTCCGGTAGGTCCTGTCACCAGCAGGATGCCGTGCGGATTTTTTAAAATGCGCTCAAACTGTTTCATCTCGGCCGGTTTTAACCCCAGCTGGCTCTTTTCCCTGTTCAAAGCTGTCTTGGATGCAAGACGCATTACAATCTTCTCACCGAATACGGTAGGCAGTACGGAAACACGGATGTCATATTCTATCCTGTCCACTACCTGCGTAATTCGCCCGTCCTGCGGCTTTCTTTTCTCGGAAATATCCATGCCGCCAATTATTTTCAGGCGGGCAACCAAAGCCGGCAGAATTTTGACATCGTAGCGGGCTTTTTCGTACAAAGCGCCGTCAATACGGTAACGAATACGCACTTTTTTTTCCATTGGCTCTATATGGATATCGGAAGCTCTTTGTCTTGCCGCCTTTTCTATCATATCCTTCACCAGCATAACGATAGGAGAATTGTTGATGTCCTCGCTAAAAGCATCCTCCTCTTCTTCCTCAATCGCACGCTCTTTCGTATATGCCTCCAGAGCGGAATCCACTTCCTCCTGTCCGAAAAAACGGTCTATGGCCAGCATGACGCTTCTGGGCGTTGCCACCACCGGCTCCACCTGACAGCCTGTGATAATGGCTATGTCGTCCATCGCCCCCATGTCCATGGGGTCCGCCATTGCCAGACGCAGGATATTCATATTGTCCTGTGCATATTCTATCGGTAGCACCTGGTTTTTTTTCAATACCGCGGGCGCAACTAAATCCAACACTTCCTGCGGGATGGAAATATTCTGTAAGTCCACATTTTCGTAACCAAGCTGCGCCGCCAGCACTTCTGCAATCTTTTCTTCTGTCACCATGCCGGCGTCAACCAGAATCTCCCCCAGTTTCCTGCCGCTTCCCTTTTGCATTTCAAGCGCTTTCTTCAGCTGTACTTCCGTAATAACGCCGCCGTTTACCAGCGCTTCTCCCAAACGTATTTTCTTTTTTCTGAAATCTGTCATGTCAATCCCCATTTCTGTACACGGAAAACACATCTGGCAAAATCAATATGCCGCCTTTTGTACGTTCTGTGCCTGTATCAGTTTTAAAAACTCCTGTACGGGAGCCGGTTTTGCAAAATAATAACCTTGTATGTAATTCATATCCTCTTCTTCCAGCTTATCCACCTGCGCTTTGGTCTCAATTCCCTCCGCCACAATATCAATACCCAGGCCCTTTAAGGTTTTAAATTCATTTTTTAATATGAAATGGGCAGATTCATTGTCAAAATAAGAATCCATCATCTGCTTGTCAAACTTTACCATGCCAAAGGAGTAATCAATCAGATAAGCACAGTTGGAACTTCCCGTCCCATAATCATCAAGGGAAAAACGGACGCCGTATTCTCCCAGTTTCTTCATATGGGTCCGCATTAAATCCGTTGCATCAAGGGTCATCCGTTCCGTCAGTTCCAGATTAATCATGCCCGGCGGAATCTGGTACTTTTCAATGATTTCTATAAACTGTTCTGCCATATCCGGCTGGATGCATTGTACAACCGACAGATTGACATGAACAGCAGAAATCCCCAGTTCGGGATGCGGAATCAGTTCTTTTGCAATAAACTTGCAGCATTTTTCAAATATCTGTCTCCCAAGTTCAATAATGGTGCCGTTTTTCTCTGCAACAGGGATAAATTCAGCAGGCGAAATATTTCCCAGCACGTCATCACGCAGTCTTGCCAGTGCCTCTGCTGCCACCAACTTTTTATCCTTCATGGAATAAATCGGCTGGTAATGGATTTCCATACTGTCTTTCTCCAATGCCTCACTGATAGCCTGTTCCACTTTGTTCAGCCTCATGTATGCTTCCTTTAAATTATCATCAGCCATCACCAAAGAGCCTGCACCTTTTGAGTTGGCACACTCCAGCATGTAATCCCGAAGTGCATTCATCTCGGATACAGATTTAAAATGTCTGGGACTGCAGGCCGTAACAATGTCTGCATCCATCATCAGTTCCGTATTCCCTTCATTCCATTTCTGTCCAAACCGCTCCCGAATGGCATTAACCGCCTTCTTCACCGTTTCTTCCTCTGCAGGCAAAATCAGGGCAAATTCATGAGTCTGTGTGCGGTAAGTGTTTTCTTCTCCTCCGATGCCTGCCAGAAACCTCCCCACCTGCTCCAGAATACCGTCTGCATTTTTGTAGCCAATTGCAGCGCTGATACGGTTAAATTTGTAAAGATGAATATGCACCGCCGCAAAACTTTGTCCGTGTTCTGTCTTGTCACGGACCATGATGCGGAACGCCAGTTCATTGTATCTGTCAGACACACCGTCCACAAGACTGCCGGGATTCTGTGTGGAAATATATATCAGTAACAGCACAATGGCTTTTGTAGTGCCGTTAAGAAGCAGTTCCCTGTAATTAACCTGAATGACAGTACAGGTAATGGTAAGAAGAGAGAAAAGGGCAATAATAATCTGGTTATTCCTCCGTATCTCCTTCCTATTAACCATTAATATGATAAATTCAGCCAATGCATAACCGGCAATACACAAATAGCCGCAGCTGCTCCATGCCCCGGAAACATAATTTCCCTGCCTGTCAAACGAAAACATCCATCCGGTAAAAGGTGTGGATAAAATCAGGAGAACCATTGTAAAGAACGGAACCGCACCAATCTGCAGAACCCTGTTTTTCCACTTTGCGCCTCTGCCGCAAAGCTGCAGGATATACCAGAAAAACAGAAAACTGCTGACCGCTTCCAAAAGAAAAGCCAAAAGAGCCAAAATCTGATTGAGCCATAACGGAACTTTATCTGGATGCATACAACCAAGGCTGGAGCAAAGGTTAAATGCACAGCCAGCCATACTGCTTATCAGAAATGCGGCAAAAATTCTGGTCCTAACCAGCGGAAGCTGACGGTAGACCAGGAAATGCAAGAGCAACACCATCATAAACATAAGCGCCGCTATTTCAAAATGATAAATATACCTCACACCCATACACCCCCCGTTCCCGCACGGGACAATCCCTTCCTTGCCCTGTGGTATTGTGTATCATTATGTATATTATAGCATAAGTTGTCTGATATTGGCAACCTCTTGATAATCTTGCCCTTACGGAATCAAAGACACATCCGGCAAAAGCCGTACTATAGTGCCCCCAAAAAAATAAAGAGGGTATCCCCTGAGCCGTGAAGCGGCTCCGGGTTCACCCTCCAAATAATTATTTTACTGCCAGTTGACGATAGCGCCGAAATCTTCTTTTAATGAAGCGCCTCCCACAAGGCCGCCGTCGATATCTGCCTGGGCAAACAACTCGGGAGCGCTTGCAGCGGATACGGAACCGCCGTACTGGATACGAATGGCTGCTGCTGTGGCGTCATCGTAGATTTCCGCGATGCACGCACGGATGGCTGCACAGACTTCCTGTGCCTGCTCTGTCGTGGCAACCTTGCCTGTGCCAATGGCCCAGATGGGTTCGTATGCAATCACTGCCTTCCCTGCCTGTTCGGCTGTTACATTCAGGAATGCAATTTTAATCTGCTGCCTAATCCAATCAATGGTAATGCCCTGTTCCCTCTGGGTCAGGGATTCTCCGCAGCAGATAATGGGGGTCAGCCCATGCTCAAATGCTTTCAGGACTTTCTTGTTTACGGTTTCGTCGGTTTCCGCAAAATATTCCCTTCTCTCAGAATGCCCGATAATAACGTATTTCACACCGGCATCCGTAAGCATGGCAGGAGAAATCTCTCCTGTGTATGCTCCCTTCTCCTCAAAATACATGTTCTCTGCGCCAATCCCGATATTGGTTCCCTTCACTGCTTCCACCGCAGGGATAATATCAATGGCCGGTACACAGAATACCACATCTGCATTTTCTGTCGCCACCAGCGGTTTTAATTTTTCAATCAATGCCACGGCTTCACTGGGTGTCATGTTCATTTTCCAGTTGCCTGCAATAATCTTTCTTCTCGCCATTTTTTCCTCATTTCTGCGCTGCTTTATTGCCCAAAGCCACAACATGGCTTACGAGTTTGTGCAAGCAACGCGCAGGCACAAATCTCGCGATTGAAAATTTAATTTTCAATCTTATTTCCTCTTTTCCTGATTATGAACGGTCGTCTGCTGCCGCCACACCGGGAAGCACCTTGCCCTCAAGGAATTCAAGGGAAGCGCCGCCGCCTGTGGAAATATGGCTCATCTTATCGCCAAATCCAAGCTGGTTTACCGCTGCCGCGGAATCGCCGCCGCCGATAATGGTGGTAGCCTCCGTTTCTGCAAGGGCCTTTGCCACTGCAATGGTACCTGCTGCCAGGGTGGGATTCTCAAAAACACCCATGGGACCGTTCCATACCACCGTCTTTGCCGATTTTACCGCTTCGGCATACATAGCTGCCGTCTTGGGCCCGATGTCACAGCCTTCCCTGTCTGCGGGCATGGACGCAGCATCATAAACTTCTACTTCAACCGGTGCGTCAATGGGGTTGGGGAAATCCGCGATGGTTACAGAGTCAACAGGCAGAAGCAGCTTCTTGCCAAGTTTTTCCGCCTTTTCCATCATCTCCTTGCAGTAGTCCAGTTTCGAGTCATCCACTAAGGACTTACCGATTTCATATCCCTGTGCTTTTAAGAAAGTATACGCCATGCCTCCGCCGATAATCAGGGTGTCGCACTTCTCAAGCAGATTGGAGATTACGTTTAATTTATCTGCTACCTTCGCGCCGCCCAGAATGGCAACAAAAGGCCTTACAGGATTTTCTACCGCATTGCCGAGAAAATCGATTTCTTTCTGCATCAGGTAACCTACCGCATTTTCGCCGCCCTTAGCGGAAATGCACTTGGTAACGCCTTCCACGGATGCATGCGCCCTGTGGGAAGAGCCGAAAGCGTCACATACATACAAATCTGCCAAATCCGCAAGTTCTTTGCTGAATGCTTCGCCGTTCTTGGTTTCTTCGGAACCGCGGAAGCGGGTATTCTGGAGAAGCACCACGTCTCCCTCTTTCATTGCTTCCACTGCCTTTGTCGCCGCTTCACCCGTAACATTGTAGTCAGCTACAAAGTTTACTTCCCTGCCCAGCTTTTCGGAAAGCCTTTTGGCAACCGGCGCCAACGATTCGCCTTCATTGGGGCCGTTCTTTACTTTGCCTAAGTGTGAGCAAAGAATTACCCTGCCGCCGTCATTGATTAACTTCTGAATGGTGGGAAGCGCGGCCACGATACGTGTTTCATCCGTAATTTCACCGTTTTTCAAAGGTACGTTAAAATCACATCTCACCAGCACTCTTTTCCCTTTTGCATTGATGTCGTCCACTGACTTTTTGTTCAAGCCCATTTTATTGACCTCCACTTTTCCGCGCACAAAGCGCCTTTTATTTGAACCGGCAAGCCGGCGTGATTATGATGTAAAAAGGGCCCGGTCCTTAAGACCGGACCCTTAATAGGCCTTATATTTTCATTATGCCAATTCACTGAAGAATTTGATGGTACGAACCATCTGGCTGGTATAGCTGTTCTCATTGTCATACCATGAAACAACCTGTACCAGGGAATTACCGTCTTCCATCTTGGAAACCATGGTCTGGGTTGCGTCAAAGATGGAACCATAGGTGCTGCCGATTACGTCGGAAGATACGATTTCATCTTCGTTGTATCCGAAAGATTCGGTGCTTGCAGCCTTCATTGCCTCGTTGATGCCTTCCTTGGTTACCTCACCCTTTACAACTGCAACCAGAATGGTGGTAGAGCCGGTAGGGGTGGGAACACGCTGTGCGGAGCCGATAAGCTTTCCGTTCAGTTCAGGGATAACAAGACCGATAGCCTTTGCTGCACCCGTGGAATTGGGAACGATGTTGCATGCGCCTGCACGGCTTCTTCTCAAATCGCCCTTTCTCTGGGGACCGTCCAGAATCATCTGGTCACCGGTGTAAGCGTGTACGGTTGTCATGATACCACTCTGGATGGCAGCAAAATCATTCAATGCCTTAGCCATGGGAGCTAAGCAGTTTGTCGTACAGGAAGCTGCTGAAATAACAGTATCCTCAGGCTTTAAGGTGTCATGGTTTACATTGAATACTATGGTAGGGAGGTCATTGCCTGCGGGTGCGGAAATAACAACCTTGCGTGCGCCTGCGGTAATGTGTGCGCTTGCCTTGTCCTTGGAGGTATAGAAACCTGTGCACTCCAGTACAACGTCAACCTTCAACTCTCCCCAGGGAAGTTTGGAAGCGTCTGCTTCTTTGTAGATGGTGATGGTCTTTCCGTTTACGGTAATGCTGTCCTCACCTGCCTCCACGCTGTCAGCATATTTGTATTTGCCCTGTGAAGAATCATACTTTAACAGATGTGCAAGCATCTTGGGGCTTGTCAAATCGTTGATTGCCACTACTTCATATCCTTCTGCATCAAACATCTGCCTGAATGCAAGACGACCGATACGGCCAAAACCATTAATTGCTACTCTTACTGCCATTTTAGTTTCCTCCTAAA
>CAJTMB010000018.1 GCA_910577105.1 uncultured Lachnospiraceae bacterium
TGCCTGTTTTTTCTGAAAGAAAAAATTTGCGAAGCAAACAGTTTACAAGTTTTCACGAAAGATAATTGTGATAGAGGTTGTTAGACAGTTTTTTTCTAACAACCTCTTGTTTATGCTTTTATTCTATAAACCTGAATTTTATACAGGGCCACATTCAGGACAAGTGATAGTTCCATTATCATTATGAAGCCCATGTCCACAGTTAGGACATCTTACATACTCGCCCTCGTCATCAAAAACACCAGGACAGTTTATAATTCTATTAAATTCTTTTGTTTCCTCGTCCATTTCATAGTCTTCATCTTCGTCTTCGTCTTCAAAGTCATCATCTTCATCATAGAGTAGACCATCACAGTATGGACAGTGAGAATATTCAGATTCATCATAAACTTTTAAACAGATGCCACATTGTTGCATATGAAATTCCTCCTTAATTAGTTTTATACCTCAAATCCCGATTTGATTATATCATATCTTTATATGGAATCATACAATTTTTATGAATATATTTTTCAACTTAATCTAAAGTATAATATATCATCAAGATATAAAGGACAGTTACATATTTGTGACTGCAATAAAAAGGGTAAATTGATAAACAGGGAAGTCTGGTTTATGAATTGCCAATCCATTTTATTTCTTCATTGAATAAAGTGTTATACAAGGCAATTCAGATTGTATAACACCCATAAAGAGGCAGGCTGATCCTTTACAGGACGGTCTGTTTTTGTAATGGGTGGTATGGGTATTATACAGAAAGGGGTGGTATACAAGCTTTGTCCCTGTAGTGGGGAATGAATCCTATCGTGTTGTTGGGGATTCCATTTAGGCTGTGCCTGTATCGGTGCGGCAGAAGTAGTCTGAAAATGTGCGGAGCAATCTGCTTTTTATTATTATAATATGTGTAGGGTGTAAGCATTAAGGAGCGGAACGCTCCTTAATGCTTATGCAGAAAGGGGGAAAATGGCAAGAAGAAATTTAAAATATCAGTTTTTGCAAGCAATTAACAATAGTTTCAAAGAAAATATGGATAAACATGCAGATAAAGCAAACGGAATAAGAAATACAGATAAGATTTATTCCTACTCGGCACGAAGTAACCTTATAGATTTATCAGCTAATTTTGCCAATTTTATGAGAGAATCATATCCAGAGATACATAAAGCAAATGAAATAGGTACAGAACATATACAAGCTTTTTTAAATTCCAAAACAAGAAATTGCAGTCAACTAACTTTGAATCAATTTAATTCTTTATTCTCGAAATTGGAAAAGTGTGTTAATGCAAAATATCACTGCAATGTTACATATCATTGTGATGTGATTCCTACAAGCTGCAAAAATGGCGGTGGAAAAATAAGAAATGTTATGTTATCGCAAAATGACTTTAAAATACTTATAAAGAGTACAAGTAACCAAAATCTGAAAAAAGCACTTACCCTATCTTATCATTTCGGGTTAAGAGCTGCGGAATGTGCAAAGCTGAAATTTGAAGATATCAAAAGCAATGGTATTTCCATTATAGACAGCAAAGGGAAAAGAAGCCGCTTCATTCTAGCGGAAACAGAAAAGCAAAAACAGATTTTAGAGCAGATAAAAGAAAGGGAGCAAGGAAGAATCTTCCATATTCAGCATCAGTCTTTGGAACAGGCTTTCAGAAGAGAAATTAAGAAAAATAATATTCCAATTCAAAACGGTGCTTTCCATACTTGCAGAAAGGCATACGCAACACAAAAATATAAAGAGTATCGTGAGAACGGTTTATCTGTTAAAGAGGCTATGTCAAAGGTTTCTGCTAATTTAGGACATGGAGCGAACAGATTTGAACTGATGAAAGAATATATTTGTACTGCTTTAGTTTGATCGTTCCATTTTTCAAAATATTTGGGAAAAACAGAATCTATCATAGTACAAACCACTGAAAATGTTGCCCATCGCCCTAAGGCAGTATTACCTTAGGGCGGTCACCAAAAGTTCCGCACCACTCTTTTAAAAATCAAGCATTTTCAAGGGTTGAGCAAGCAAATAGAGGTAGCGGTCTGGTGGTACTTTTTTTAAAAAGTACCACCGGGACCGCAAAAGTACCATTCTTGCTTGAATGATAAAAGAAGAAAGGAAAGAAATAATATGGAGAAAATTGAAACTAAAGAAGTATTAACTTCTACAACATTAGAAAATGAACTGGCGAAAGGGCACAATTATGGTTCTGGCTATCGTTCCAAATCTTGGTTTATAGTGATTGGCGAAAAAGCTATGACAGATTTAAACTTAAATTATGAAAACATAGCGGATTTCATACAAAAAGAATTTAAAATATTATATGCCTGTTGGGATGAAGAAATAAGCGACAATAACAAAAAGCACATACACCTTTACATGGAATTGGATAATAAAGTTAGGTTCAGCACAATTCAAAAGAGGCTGACAGGGGCACATATAGACAGGCGGTATGGCTCCCCAACAGAAGCAAGGCAGTACATAGAAAAACCTGTTGGTATGCTGTTTAAAGGGAAAGAAAAGTCGCATACAGTAGTAAAGCCTATGCAGGAATTGGGTAGTTTTGAACCCTTCAAACATTTAAAAGGTTATAGAAGAGAAACTGAATTAAATATGTCCTCACAAGATAAACTTGACTATGCTTTAGAGCACTTTGATTCATGGGAAGAAGTGATAGCATGGGATATTCATTTTGCCACAACAAATAAAGTAGCATTATTAGCCGCTTTTGATCAAAAACGGTATAATAAATTTGTAAACAGTGATTCTGTTGTTAAATATACAAATGCACAAGGAAAGACGAGCATTTCTGTAAATCGAGAGGTTTATTATTTGTCTGGACCAGCAGGATGTGGAAAAACAGAGGGTGTCAAAAGAAAATATGGTGATGATGAAGTATCTCAAATCACAAATCTAAAATATGATATGAAATTTGATGATTACAGAAATAACAGTGTTCTTCTGTTTGATGAGTTTTACAGCCAGCTTTCTATACAGCAAATGTTGAATCTCTTAGATAACAAGATTACAAAGTTGCCATGCCGATACGAAAATAAATTTAACATATCGAACACTATTATTTTGACAAGTAATAACCGATTTGAACAGCAGTATGTAGACGAGCAAACAGACAATCCTGAAACATATACCGCATTTTGTAGACGATTTACAGGCGGAATTTGGGAAATGTATCAATGTGCTGCGAGCGATGAAGAAGCACTTTTACCTGTGTATCAGCATACGGGTAAAAGATTTATTGCAATGAAACGAGGACCTGTTGGTGTAAAACCGCCTGTTGAAACAGATTCTTCCGTGCAGTGGGTTTCCTATGTACAGCTGTGGAATCTAAAAGGATTTGACAATTTAAGAGGTAAACTTGCTATTCCTGTACCATTCTAAAATAAAAATTTTTAGGTAGTGCAATTTTTATTGAGGTAGTGCAGTTTTTCTATTGCACTATCTCTCTATTATAGTAAAATGCATATTATCGAATGGAGAAGTCTATTCAATTTTTTATGCACAACATGTGCGGAGAGGAGTTTGCTATGAAGTTTGAGTTTAAGTATTCAAGAAAAACTGGCCTTTGAAGAGGCTGTTAAGCATGGTATAATAAATTTAGCTGATGTGTTGGAAAAAAATGAAATTATGAAGAATAAAGAAATTTTAGAACAACACGAACAATTCTGTAAGATATGGCATGCAACAGACGGACGGTATAAAACAAAACTGCCCGATGAAAGTAAACCTAATGGTAAAAAGATTATTGCCAAAACATGCAGAAAGGACCTTGAAAAGTGCATAATTAAATATTATAAAGGCATACAGGAGCAAAAAGAGAATCCTCGAACAATGAAAGCCTTATATCCAGAGTGGCTAAAATATAAGGCGGTCGATACCTCAAAGGCGAATGCAACCAAACTACAGTGGGTATGGAATACTTATTATGCTGATTCAGAAATTGTGAACATGGACATATCAAGCATTGATGTAATCATTATTAAAGAATGGTTTCTTAAAGTGATTAAAAAGTATGAACTTTCCAGTAGGAAGTATAAGGAAATGAAATCTGTGGCAAATATGCTGTTGGATTATGCGGTGGAAAAACGATTAGTTTCTACTAATGTATCAAGGTGTGTTCATGGAATATCCAGTAAAAAGTTTACTGAACCACTTAAAAAAGAAGTAACAGAGCAAGTATATATTGATGATGAAGCGAAATTGCTTATTGAAGAAGCAGAGCGACACTACAAAAAAACTCATAATGTTGCTTGTTTAGCGATTTGCCTGAACTTCTCACTTGCTTTAAGAGTTGGTGAACTCGTTGCTTTACGGACAAATGATTTTACGGATTCCTCTGTAAAAATAGACAGACAGGAAGTAAAAACCTATTATGTTGATGAAAATAATATTTGTCGTAGGAATGGGTATGAAATTTCTAGCCATACAAAAACAAAAATGGGGAAACGGGAATTATATTTATCAGCAGATGCAAAGAGATATCTTGCTATGATTTTGGAGCATAACCAAAATAGCGGTTTTAAAAGCGAATATTTGCTGTTAGATGAGAATGGAGAACGAATCCATGAATTTGCTATTAACAATGTACTGCGAGAATTAAATAGAAAAATCGGAACTGCTCAAAAATCTAATCATAAAATCAGAAAAACCTGCATTTCTTTTCTGATTTCTTCTGGTCAATTAACAAATGAGGAAATCCGAGTCTTTGCAGGACATGAAGATTTTGCCACAACGGAAAAATACTATGAGTTTCCGACTAATTCTATGGATAAGAGGGCAGATGCCTATGAAAAAGCACTTTCTTATACTAAGAAAGTGTAACCAACTGTAACCAATTATTTTAACAATAAAAAATGGGGAAACCTTAGTAAAATCAAGGTTTCCCACACTTTTAACCAATGCGGAAGATGGGACTTGAACCCACACGTTGTAACCAACACAAGATCCTTAGTCTTGCCTGTCTGCCAATTCCAGCACTTCCGCATGTTGTGCACTGTATGCACCTTATCTGTAAAACAACGAACAGGAAAATTCTTTCATGCCAACCTCTCCTGTCCAGCAGGGGAAGAGGGGATCGAACCCCCGTTTACGGTTTTGGAGACCGCCGCACTACCGCTGTACTATTCCCCTTTATGTACGGCCTGTTCAATCCGTAAAATCATCTGCCGCATCAACGATATGTATTATAACACAGAATAACTTCCCAAAGCAAGCCATAATTTTAATTTTACTATCAAATTTCAAAATTCATTGCTTTTCTACTCAGAAAAGAGTAGAATGTTAATGTGTATTCTAATCTCTATACGCAGCTTGGGAGGTTACTATGTATCATAAAAAAAGAATCGGTTTATTCATTTCACATATCTATGGCGACTACCAGGCCCGGCTCAGTACGGGTATCACACGAAAAGCTGCTGAATGTGGCTATATGGTAGATATATTTGCGTCCAACGATGGTGAAAATCTGGGAGATTATGGTATTGGAGAATCCAGCATACTGCAGATTCCCCGGCCGGATAATTATGACGGCTTTATCTTGGCTTCCGGCACATATCTTCAGACTTCTCTGGAAGAAGATATCCTGAATCTGCTGAAATCAGAGTTTACATGCCCCATCATAAATATAAATAAGAAAGATACCGGTTATCCCAGTGTCGTTTTGGAAAACCATTTTCCAATCACCGAGATTGTACTTCATTTAGGCAGGGTGCATCATTACAAACGTATCTGTTATTTGGGATGCCGACAGGAATCAGCCTTTAATCAGCCAAGGCAGCAGGCATTTATCAATGGTATGAAAGAACTTGCCCTGCCGTTTGAAGATTCCCTTTTTTCCTGTGATACCGACCTCGAAAGCATAAAAGAAGCCATAGACCGGATTTTGGAAAATACCCCCTATCCGGAAGCCATAGTCTGCTATAATGACCAGATAGCGCTTATTGTTATCTCCATATTAAAGGCACGTGGTCTGAATGTTCCTAATGACATTGCCGTTACAGGCTGTGATACTTTGGAATTCGGTCAAAATATCCCGCCTGTCCTCACTTCAGTTACTTTTCCGATAGACGAACTGGGCGAAAAAGCGGTAGAACAATTATCCCGCCTGTTCCATGGTGAAACGATAGAGCCAAACATAACCGTCTATGCGAAGCCGAGTTACGGCACTTCCTGCGGCTGTTCATCCGTCCATTCCCTGTCTGAATTTTCATATAGCAGAAAACTGGACAGACATATAGCCTCGCTCGAAAAAAATGTCATTTCCGATATGTACATGTCCGCCAATCTGCAAGGTGTGGATGATGTGGACCAAGGCATGAACCTCATTGTCCAATTTGCAGAGAACCTGCCTGACTGCAGGGAATTATATCTGTGCCTTTATGAAGGGTGGGATAGTGTTTCCAGCCACATCAGGGAAATCACCCTCACCGATGAAGACGAATATGATTCCGATACAGTGCTGCTCAAGCTAGCCCTCAAGGACGGTAAACGGCTTCCTGAATGCACCTTTACAAAACACAACATCCTGCCGGATTACTTATATGACGGTGTTTCCACTTCCTATGTGTATGCTCCCCTGTTTTTTGGTGAAAGATGTTTTGGCTATCTTGCACTCTCCTTTAAAAATGGCAGACCCGGATATTCTTTCCACTTTATATCCTGGCTTATGAACGTAAATACCATGCTGCAAAATATTTGCGACAAGAAAAATCTCGGGTTATTGGTAGGGCGTCTGGAAGACATTTATACAAAAGACGAACTTACCGGGCTTCTAAACAGGCAGGGATTCAAAATTGCCTACCAGCCTCTAATTGAAAAGGCTGTTGCCCAAAGACTGCCTGTTCTCATTCTAATGTACGACTTGGACTGCTTAAAACTGATTAATGACACTTTCGGCCACGCTGAAGGGAATTTTGCCATTCAGGTAATAGCTCATGCACTGGAAAGTTCCATTGAAGAAGGAGATGTTTGTTCCCGGCAGGGCGGCGATGAATTTGAGATACTTGCCATTGGCTACACACATGAGAAAGCATTGCAGCTCATCGATAAAGTCCAAAAATACCTGGACAATTATAACAAACTTCACACCAAAGACTACCTGATTCAAGCAAGCAGCGGTTTCTGCATAAGGGTTCCCTCTTCTCCTTCTGAACTTGCAGATATGTTTAAAGATGCCGATATGGCTATGTATAGAGAAAAGAAAAATAAAGTAAAACAGGTTATAAAAAAGAGTCCCGAAAAATAAGATACCAAAAAAGAAGCGCTTCTTAATAGCGCTTCTTTTGTTATTTTTTTTCCTTAAACTGCATGTTTTTGCGGTATTCCGTCGGAGATACCCCACAAGCCGCTTTAAAGGTCTTCATAAAATGTTTTTCATTTTCATATCCTACACGTCCACTGATGTCAATTATTTTCATATCTGTTTCTTCCAACAGTCTTTTTGCTTCTTCAATACGGATTTCTTTTAGAAAATTAACAAAGTTGCTGCCCGTGTACTGCTTAAATACATAAGAAAATAAAGAATAGTTCATGGAAATATGGTTGGATACCACAGCCATGTTCAAATCCTTATCATAATTTTCTTTAATGTAGGTCACTGCCTGCTGAATTTTCTGTTTGTTTTTGTAATCATCAAACCGGCTGTTCAGTGTATCACAAAAATGCATAAGCCACTCCAGGATGTCCCTTTCAAAATCCTCCAGACAGCCATAACAATATATCTCATAAAATGATTTTACTTCCCGCCTGTCCGTTTCCAGGATATTGGCATATGTGGAAAGTATGCCATCCAGAAGCAGACACATACCCTTTTCCATATCACTTGCTTCATATCCGCCAAGTTTAGCATTTTTAAAAATGCGGGAGAGCTGTCTGATGGCATCCTCGTACTTATCCGTTCCCAGCAATTGTACAATCTGTCCTATTACAGACTCTTCCAAATGCAGCACAGCCGCTTTTCTGGTAACCATTTCCTCAAAATCGGTGACATATTTACAGAGATAAAAGGACTCTTTTCTTGCCGTTACCGCCTCTGCATATGCTTCCTTTATGGCTTCCAATCCAAAATGCAGGGAACTGACCCCCACATATCGGTTTTTTAATTCCTCCCTGACAAGAACCGGCAAATAGGACGCATCCGTAATATACAGCTCATTTTCCACAACATCACTCAAATAGATATACGGTCTGTCATGGGAATCCCCCATCTCCCCACCTGTATTGTTCGTACATACCACCAGATACTCTTCCGAAAAGAAAGTTTTTCCGTATTGCCTGATAATCAAATCTTTTTCTGTATCCGTCAATTTTTCATTTAATATGGCATATTTTAACTGCTGGCAGCCAATATTCCAGTCTTGCCGGCTGCTCTCCTCTTTTTCCATAATTTCTTTGTTAAGTTTTTCCAAAACTTCTTTAACCTTATCTCTGTCTACCGGTTTCAGAATATATTCCCGTACACCAAGCCGAAGCATTTCAACTGCATATGTGAAATCATCATATCCGCTTACAGCCACCGTTAGCGGCACATGCGGGAGTTCCTGTATCGCTTTCACCAATTCAATGCCATCCATTTTCGGCATACGGATATCTGTAAAAAGCACGTCCACATCTTGCATTTTCAATATTTCCAATGCTCTCTCACCATTTCCGCATTCCAAAATATTGTCTATGGGAACGCCACAGCGTTGTACCATGGTTTTAATCCCCTGTCGAATCAGTTTTTCGTCTTCCACAATCAATAATGTATGCATTTGTTTTCCTTCCTGTCAATATGTGATATCCGAAATGCTGTAACATTGTATGTAAACGCTTAACACTTTTCTAATCATATGTTTTTGGAATACGAACTTTCACCTTTGTGTAGCAACCCGGTTTTGATGCAATTTCCAGTCCATACTGTTCTCCAAAACTCATTCTGATTCTATCCTGTACATTTTTCAGTCCGATACCGTTACCGGAACCGCCCGAAGTTTCCACTTCTCCACTTAGACGCCGGTATAAGATATTTATTTCCTCTTCGTTCATTCCCCTGCCGGCATCGGTAATTTCAATAATGCAGTCATTCCCTTCCATAAATCCCTTGATATAAATATTGGTATCCTCCGCCATCGGCTCAATGCCATGATATATGGCATTTTCCACAATCGGCTGCAGGGACATCTTTGGAATCTCCTGCCGGCATATCAGTTCCGGCACTTTTACAGCCAGATAAATGTCATAATCAACGCGCAGATTAATCAGGCTCAAGTAATTACGGATATAATCCAGTTCATCCGCTACAGTTACATTGCCGGATACCCAGCGCATGCTATAACGCAATAATTTGCCCAGTGCAGTTATAGCATCTGAAATATCATATTTCTCATCTATCTCCGCCATCATTTTTATGGACTCCAGTACATTATATATAAAATGTGCATTTATTTGATTTTGTAAAGCTCTGATTTCTGTATTCTTCACCAGTATTTCATGTTTTAGATTGGCATCCGTCAATTCCTTTATCAGAGCCAGCATTCTTGCCATACGAATACGGAGTTCTTCTATTTCATCCAATCCGGCATCATCAACTTCTACATTTAATTCTCCCTGCTGCACCATCCTCACATCGGAAAGCATGTTGTAAAATGGCCTGAAAAGACTTTTTATAACCAGGTGGATGAGAAACAACATACCGCCGAATACCACTATGGTTCCCAAAAGAATCCAAATCCGGAATTGTCTTTGCACCACAAAAAGCCATGCAGATACTGCCAAAACCGGAACCATGAAAAGAAACAGACAGAAAAAAATCAGCTTCCTATATAGTTTTGTATGCCTGAATCGGCTGCCCAATTTTTTCATAAAATCCTCTTTCCGTATAAATGCAAAAAACGCACTTAAGTGCACGAGCATTTTACTGCCCTTGCACTTAAAAATGCGCTATATATTATATTTAGGAGAAGTGGCTGTTATACAGCCAAATGAAAAAGCTTTTCATTTTCTCTCTTACTCTTTTACACTGCCGGCAGAAATACTGCTGATAATGTACTTAGAGCAGAAGCAGAATACAATCACTATAGGAATAACCGATATTGCGACCGTCAGATATGTTGCACCCTGATTGGAAGCAATGTCCTGTGATGCACTCAAGGAAGAAACCATAACCGGAAGGGTAAATTTCTTGGGTGTATTTAACAATATCAATGGTACCAGATAAGAGTTCCAGTTGCCGATAAACCCTCCGATTGCCATAGTTGCAACACCGGGTGCCATGATAGGCAGCACAATCTTATGGAAAATATGCAACTCCTTTGCACCATCAATTCTGGCTGCTTCCAAAAGCGTCATTGGCAATACGGACAATACATACTGTCTCAAGAAGAAAACCGTGCCGGGCGCTGCAATCGCCGGAATTATCAGAGGAATATAGGAATCTGTCAAATGCAGTGCGGAAACCAGATTGTAAAAACCAATCAATCCGAGCTGTCCGGGAATCATCATAAAGATGACGATTGTATAAAACATTATGTTCTGACCCTTGAATTTATAAACAGCCAATGCATATGCCGTCAATGCGGAGAAATATGCACCAAGAAGGGTTGCAGGCACTGCCACCTTTAAACTGTTCCAGAAACCTAAAAACAGGTTGAAATAACTAAATACAATATTCCAGTTCTCTTTCAGACTGTTTCCCGGAATCAAGGAGAAAGAAGTCATAATCTCTCTTCCGTTTCTGGTAGAGTTTACCAACATCAGCAGAAAAGGAATCATACAGGTAACTGCCAAAAGAATCAATAATAAATATATAATGCCTTTTTTAATCTTCGTAGCCATGCCTAATCCTCCTTTTTGTTCGCAATCTTAAACTGAATCAGTGATACAATTAATATCATAATGAACAGAACGTATGCGATTGCAGAGGCATAGCCTACCTGCTTCGGCCTGGTATCAAATCCAAACTTATACATATACATAACCATAGTCTGCGTGGAACCAAAAGGGTCACCTTTTGTACCGCCACACATCAGGAAAGGAAGGTCAAACATCTGCAGACCACCAATCAGAGAAGTGATGGATACATACAACAGAATCGGCTTCAATAAAGGTAACGTAATCTTAAAGAACAATTTCCAGCGTCCGGCGCCGTCAATGGATGCTGCTTCATAATAATCCCTCGGGATACCCTGAACACCTGCCATCAGCATAATGAACGAATTACCGAACCAAATCCATGCACTGATAACGGATATCACATACGGTGTGATAGTCGGAGTTCCCATCCAGTTAATGGGGTTCGTTACGCCAACCTTTGACAGCATCTGGTTAATAGTTCCGAATCTCCAGTCAAGAAGTGTCTTAAACAGGAATGCAACTGAAGTTGCTGCAATAATGTTAGGCAGATAGTATACTGCCCTAAAGAAACCAAGGCCTTTGATTTTGTATTTCATATCACTAAATACAATAGTCAAAAGAAATGCCAATCCAAGCTGTAACACGATATTGGGTACCCAGATATTAATCGTATGTCCGAGTGCCTGCCAGAAATACTTATCCTTGAAAACACGGAGATAGTTATCAATCCCCTTGAAATTGAGTTCCCCATATCCTCTGTAATCCGTAAAACTGAGCTGCAGGGTACGAAGTACCGGATAGACGCTGAATATCAGAAATACTACCACAAAAGGTAATATCATCAGGTATGCAACGTTGTTAACATTTCTTTTCTTTTTTGCTGCGTGTGCAATCGTTTTGGTCTCAGCCATATGCATTACCCCCATCCAAAGTTTATGTATGGGGTAGAAACTCCATCTACCCCAAATCAGAGTGAAGGGTTTATGGCCCCTCACTCCGTATAGTAAGTTATACTTACTGTTTATTTAATTTTATTATCTCTCGATAATCAAATCAGGATAGGTAGCAGCAACTGCATCATAGAATTCGTTGATTGCTTCTTCCTTGCTCTTTTCACCCTGTTTAACAGCAGTGATTGCATTGCCCCATGCATCGCCGATAGCCTTGTCATACATGGTTACCTTGGAGTAATCAATGCCTTCTGCCTGCTCTAACCAGAAGGAGTACAGAGCCTGACCGCCGTATACTTCGTTTGTATCATTTGCATGCTTCTCAAGTGCGGAAAGCAGAGATACAGTATCACCGTCGGAGAACTCAATCCACCATTCAGCGGTTTCTTCGTTCAGGGTACAGAATTTAACAAATTCCCAAGCCAGGTCTTTTCTTGCAGACTGAGAGCTGATACCGATGAAAGTACCGCCGCCAAATCCGTAAGCAGGTCCTTCGCAAACGCCCCACTGTCCTCTGGTTGCTTCTACATGTTCTTTCATGGTCAGAACGCCCCATGCAGGAAGACCGTATGCAAATACTTCTGCGGACTCACTGGAGAAGTTCTCAACGTTAGCATTGAAGTTTTCTTCATCCCATACGTCCAAAGGAGCATCTTCGCCTTCTTCGCCCCATACACCCCACATTACATCAGCAGTAAGGATGGGAACCTCGCCGTCCATAGCCTGATACCAAGGAGCTGTCCACTGAGCTGCATATGCAGTCAAATCCTGCTGATACAGAGCAACGCACATGTCCATGTAATCATATCTGGACTGGTCAATATTCAACTTGCCATCGATAACCCATGCGCTGTCACCGGAGAAGTAGTTGGTTTCAGCATCAGAAGCAAAGATTCTGTAACCTTTTTCTTTAAGGGTCTTACCGGTTTCAAGAATGGTTGCGTAATCAGCAAACAGTTTGCCGATTTCTGCAGGGTCATCTGTTCCGAATACTTCCTTAGCAATGTCTCTTCTGTAGTAGAAACCTGCAGGAGTAATCTGATAAGAGATTGCTCTCTGGATGCCGTCCCTGTCCTGTCCAACTTCCCATACATAGTCAACAATCTGACCTGCATAGTCCTGAGCGTTGTAAGGAGCCTGGTTCAGGTCTTCAAAGAAACCTGCATCAACCATGGACTCAATCATCTGAGGCTCAGCAACGATAATGTCGGGTTCCTTAGCGCCGCCAAGCAGGGCTGCTTCTACCTTTGTGGGATAATCAGCAGGTGCAATAACGGTTGTTTCAACTTCTACTCCGGGGTTCAGTTCCTCGAAACGGTCGCCGAAATCCTGCAAGTCATCTGCCAGTGTCCAGATTACCAGTTTGCCGCTCAACTCTGCAGTAGTCTCGTCACCCTGTGCATCATCATCTGCAGGGGTAGTTGCCGGTGTTGTGTTGTTGTCATTGGCACCGCTGGTTGCCGGAGTGTTGGTATTGTCGTCGCCGCAGGCTACTAATGAAAGAGCCATAAGACCAGCCAACAATAACGCTGTTAACTTTTTGAGTTTCATAACTTATCCTCCTTTTTTGAAACATGATGAAATATGTTTCATCGTTTACGAGTTTTATTATACTTTTTGAAAAAAATTAATATAATTACACATTTTTTAAAAAGGTGTCATTTTTTTATACAAAACAGACAGTTTTTATGGAATGCACACCCCAAACACATTTTGTCCGTTTGGCATTTTATCTAATAGAACATATGAAATCAGCGTTTCTTTTGTGTAATATGCTTTTTATGCTTAAACCAGCTTAACCATAATTTTGGAGACTTTCCCATTCCGGACATCCTCAGCGGCGGTTCCGGAAAGGCATCCCTGCGCAGTTTTGAATGTACTGCCGTCATGGTAAAGCAGTTCCAGGGAAGTAACCTCATAACTGCCCGGGAAATAATCCCGTGTCTCTTCCATCTCATAAACAACCCTGGTATTTCCCAAAAATACCGCTTCTATCCGTTTTTCCTCACCCACCAGGTACGCCGGCAGAACAGGAGTAAAGTTAAGAACCAGCTCCCCGTTTTTGTAGGTAAAGAGTCTGCCAAACATCATCAGAATCCACATCTGAAGGAATTCCACCGTAGAACCGGAAAGTCTTGCCACAAACCCCTGTCCATGGTAAGCCTTATTGGGATTTTTGGAACTTGCGATAAAGGAGGAGTTTTCGTATATGCTCCTTCCGTACACTTCCGGATTCAAAAACGGTATTGCTGCCTTATGAAAATCCTCTGCAAATTCTTTATACATTCCCGATTTAATCAGTTCCAGCAGATACTTGTATTCCATATGGAGCCAGATAGATTCATTCTCCAGCCAGCCCGGTGTAAATGCCTTGGCCCTTCCAAGTTCAAAGGAGGCATCCTTTAATGAAGCATTGACTTTATACATCTTGAGGACATCATCATACAAATCACTGTTCTTTACATTTTCGTAAAGAGCCTGTTTTGTGTCCATGGCATTGTCCAGTTTCAGGAAACGGACCGGACCTTCCAGGAAAAGAGGCACCTTCTTTACCTCAAAATGCTCAGGGTAAATACCTTCCTTGTCCTCGGAAAAATCCTTTACCTCATAGGTAAAGTAAGTCGGGCAGATACCATTTTCCAATGCACATGCTTTCTTTATGCCGCATTTAACAGTCTGCTGCATCTTCTCCAGAATGGAAATGACTTCATCAGCTGCCATTTCCTCCCTTGCACCGCTGATTCCGTTAAAGGTTTTTTCCCAATATGCTTCCTTCGCATCATTTCTGCTGTTCCAGAAATCAACCAATTCGGATTTTGCCGCAATATCTTCCTGATATTTTTCAGTGATACTGCCCATCTGCTTAAACAATGCCGCGGTTTCCGCCAGAAGTTCCGTGGAAACATGATACTTTTTGGCCATGTCAAGGGTAAAGTCAATCATTCTTGCCAGTTCACAGGTTTCTGCCATGGAAGAGCCAAACAGACCGGGCATACCGTTCAGGGCATCATACCAGCCGGGTTTTCCACCTTCCATCTCCACACCCATGGCATATGCATCCAGAGCCGCATATTTTGTGGTACACAGCAGAATCAGCTTTTCAAACAGTGCAGATTCCACAACCTTCCCTTTGCCATACATATCCCTGAGAAGTTTTTCTCCGTTTTTCAGCTTTTTCTTTTCGTCAAGGAAATAATACTGCCTGACGCCGTTTTCCGTACTGGCATAACGTTTTTTCCTGGGCAGGATGGGTACCTGTGTCCTGTAATATGTGACAGGCGTGCGGAAAAGAAGTTCCTCTTCCTTTTCCGGAAATACGTTCAGGTAATTTTCAACCAAATCCAGATTATATGTCCAATGGTCACTCCAGTAACCCTCTCCGAAATCAGCATTGATTGCATCGTCCGCCTGCTCCATGACCTTTGCAAAATAAGCTTCCTCTTCCTCCACATCCTGAATGCCAAGTTCATCCATCTTGGCAAAGAATGCGCCGGGTGTAAAAGGTTTGCTGAGGAATCCCAGCAGTTCTTCTTTCTTTTCTTGACTAAGCGGGTCAAAAATAGCCCCTGCCTTTTCTTCGGCAAGCGTATATGTTACCTTCTCCACGGCAAGCGGATTATATCCGTCAATTTGTATCAGACTGTAAAACTTTACAATGCTTTCCGCTCCCACATAAGGCGTAAAGAAGGGGTCACATCTCCTGTTCTGGTTCACATCCCTGAAATTGCCGTTTCCCTGGGAATAAAATTCAGGAAGCATCCTGAAATAGTTGTAATCTCTTTCCAAATCCCCGTGTTTTCTGGAATACACATGGAATATCTTGCCCCCCGGAAGCTTTATGGGATAGCCCCCGCGCAGAACATTGTCCATGTAAGTATATCTGCTGTAGGCATCAAAATCCGAATTGGCCGTTTTCGTGTCAATCACCTGACAAAGCTCCTCCGGCAATCTGTCGGCTTCCTGTTTCTTTCCCTCAAAATAAGCGGCATCCATCTGTTTCTGCAAAAGCCTGTGCAAAAGCGCCTTTCCGGTTACCTGGCCGATTACTTCATACAATACCAAATCTTCCCCCGCACCAAGTGACTTCTCTTCCGCAAAGAAACAGCAGGGATACTGGTTGGAAGTAACCTGTTCCGCGTTTAAAAGTTCCGAAAAATCCCTGTCCCTGAAACCGATTGCCGTCTGCAGGGAGCAGTCATAACCAAATACAAGGGATGGGTCTGTGAGAACCCGTTTCTTTTCTCCCCTGCCATCACAGGCAAATCCATAGTTTCCTCCGGCAATGGTTGTCACGCAGGCCGTATCTGCCATGCTTGCCCTCACCCTAAAGTAAGGAACACCTGTTTCCACGTCCTCCACCTGCATCCATGCCTTTGTGGTATGCCCCATCTCTTTTACGCTGCCCATATTAACTCCATAGGGTATCAGCGCCGGCATCCCGTCAAGAACCTGCAGACTGACCGTCTCATTACCGGTGTTTTTAATCACCAATTTTCTTACAAGGGCGCCAACCTTTTCTCCCGGAAGGGTAAAATAATCAACTTTTGTGTGCAATGCATTTTCGGCGTCCGTTTCCTCTATGGAAAGACCGTTCATATCCACATGCATCTGCTTTTCTGTGTTTTCTTTCGTAAACAGTTCCATATACCTGCCGTCCTTTTTTACAAAGGTACGGAATCCCATAAGTGCAGTATGTTGATATGACTGGTGTGCCGGAAAAAACTCCATTATGGCATGGTCCTTATCCTCCACGCCGAAACTGGAAATACACTGCCCCCTATTTACGTAGTAACACCAAATCGGTGTTCCGTGTATACCGGAAAGTCCCGGCAGAAATCCGGCAAATGTTGCCTTTTTATCATAATTTTTTACTGTGAATGTTGTTTTTGCCATAACAGCCTCCTATATTAATTCCACGATAATTTCATGTTGTATGGTTTCGTCCAGACTCTTCATTTCTTCTGCACTGATTACAACATTCCCCTGCATCGTAATCTTTCTGCCATCCAGATAGATATCTCCTGTTTTATACGCCCCATATTCTTTGCGTGAAGGATTGGCGTAAATAATGTTCCACTGCCGGCGGTTGAACCACAGACTGACCTTTGCGCGTCCCGCAGCATCAAACTGTTCCGCCATCAGTTTCGGCTCCAAACAGAGCGCTCCGCACTGTCCTTTCACACCAAACATCTCATTGATAACCGTAAGCATATACCAGCTTGCCGCACCGGTCAGGTAATGGTACATTCCCCTGCCCCTGCCGTCAAAATATTCCGGAATACCCGGATAAATCCGGCTGGTTTCAAAGTCAGATGCCTGCTCATACAAAGTGTGCAGCGCCTTATAGCCTTCTCTTGCAAATCCCCTTTTGTAAAGTGCATTCGCATACATGGTAGTCATATGGGAAAATACAGCGCCGTTTTCTTTCTGCCCGTAAGCAAAACCGAACATTCTTCCCAAATCCTTCTTCATTTCTTTAAAATCCGTATTCAGCCGGTAGCCGCCAACTTCTTTTTTATACAGATATTTGTCAGCACTGCGGACAATTTTTTCCACCTGCTCTTCCAAAGCGGTGCCCGACATAATGGTAAATACCTGCCCGGTCAGCATCATGCGCACTCCGTTTTCCGTAATGCCTTCCACTGCCCTTCCGTTGTTATCGTAGTAACTGTTAAACCAGCCATCCTGTCCGTCAGCAATCCATTCCGTTTCACGAATATGCTTTTTCAGCCAATCCGCCTTGTGCCTGAGACTGTCCACCACAACCGCAACTTCCAGATATGCCTTGCTTCCGGAAACCGTATGAATGCAGGTTTCACAGTAATCGGCCAAAAGCGCCTTCTTTGCTTCCTTGTCCTCATACAATGCAGCTTCATCCGTAAACAGCGGCTCCATTTCCTTTGCCACTTCCACAAACTGGATTTTCTTTTCTTCCTGCAGACGTTCTATCAGCTGCGCCAATGTTTCCAGGTTACCTGCATAAGCAGCCGTAAAGGCAACGCTTTCTCCTCGTTCAGGCGCCATGTCAAGGGCATCATTCCAGTCTGCTCCCCGCAGCCGCATATGATTGTGTTCCCCGACTTCATAGAAGCAAGTCAGGTTCTGTACCAGAAGATGTTCCAGAACGCTTCCGAAATAATTTCTTCCAGCTGCATCCACCTGTACCGGGGTTTCTCCTCCCTCAAACAAAGTGTCTGTTTTGGTGCCGCGGCAAACCTGTTTATCCTTAAAATAAGTATTTTCTTTCAATAAAAACGACAAATCGCCGGTCTGGTCAATATAAAGCGCCGTAGTCATCAGCGGCCATACCCCGTGGTCCATCCATACCCTGGTAATATTGTTGCGGTCTGCGACAAATTCACCCTGTCTGCTGCCGATAATCGTGGCATTGCTGCCATCCATACGAACCCCGCCAAAATTGGAAAGAAGCATTTCCTTTACGCCTTCCGGATTCATAATCAGCAAAGCAAGGCAGTCCTGCCACAAATCCCTCCAGCCCCTTCCGCCTTTTCCGTAATCATGGTGGGGCAGGAAAGAACAGCCGTATATTCTTCTGAGCATGGGCTGGAAACTTACCCAGCACATGAAGTTGTCAAAATCTTTATCTCCCGTCTGATACAGGACATTTACTTTATCCTGCCAGTATTTTTGGGTCTCATCAAATGCACATCCGGTTTTTTCCGCCGTACCGAAAGCCTCAAGCGTCCTGATGTAAGCGTCATCCGATTCATCCATCCCTGCAAGGAGAATGAATACTGCCTCTTCACCCGGTTTTAAAACCGTTTTGGAAAAACGAAAAGCACCCATGGCTTCGTAGCCGTCCACCAGTGTTTCGGCCGGCACGCCTTCAAGCCCGGCATACACCGCTTCAGGACAGTCAAAACTGCCGCCTTCCCCGATAAAGTCCTGTACCACAGGATAAAAGGCTTCCGGTGCACAGCCGTCACCCGTCACACCGCTTACATAATATGTGGTTTCATTTTCCTGATGCCCTCTCTCATCAAAGGAAAGCGTAGGTCTTACCAGCACTGCTTCCTTTGTGGTCCTGATTCTATGCAAAAGGCTGGTTACATGCCTGTGGTCCCGGATATTGTCTGCACTCCGGCCGTACATGGGAATCGCGCCGTATGCGGTAAAAGCCACTTCCGCACTCCCTTTATTGGCAATGGTTACCTGCATAATTTCCACATTTTCCTTTGAAACCGGGACAAAAGAAAGAATACTGGAGGAAAGACCGAAACTTTCTGACTCCCTTTCCATCCTATGCCACATAAGACCTGCTGTCAGTTCACTTGTCTCCGGTCTGCCGGCTGCCCTTTCATAGGAGGCCTGCGCGCTTGCTCCAGTAGCTGACCAAACGCCTTTCCCTTCAATGCTGCACCAAAAATTACGGGTACTCCTGTTGTTGTGGAGTTCTTCCGCACTTACGGGCTGCAGCAGAAAATGATTCTGGTCTATTTTAGAATCCCCCCCAAGCAACGGTGTGACCGCACTTTTTAACCCTTGTTCACCTGCAATGGGAAAATACAGATATCCCGTCTTTTCAGGCTGTCTGAGGCTAAAACTACCCTTACTGTCTTTGAAAATATAACCGGCCATAATCCTCTCCTCTTTCTTCCTTAAACTTTCCGAAAAAGTATAACATAGTGTCCTATTTTTCTAAATTTTATTATAAAAAAAGTCCATTTCCCGGAAAATGGACCTTTTTTCATTAAGGTGTTATTTTTTTAGATATTCCGTAATTATCTGTCTTGTTCCCGCGCGGTAGCAAGGACCGCCTTCTTCATTCACAACATGGGTGATTCCCGGATTCCCCGTAATCATCACCGCACATACATTGTGAATCTTTACATCCGGCTTTTCAGGCACTTCCATGGCGCTGTGTATCTCCACAATGGCATCCCTGTTATAGGCATAAATGCCAATCCCCCATGCTTCATGGCTCTCCACATCCTCATCAACCTTGTAGGAGGCAAAACCGTTCACCTCACCTTCATGGCTTACAAACTCTGACTGGGAAGGCACATCATAAGGTATTTCGCTCTGGTACATGATAACCTTTCCTCCGTTTCCTCTCCATAAAGTCTGAAATTCCTGAAAATGCTCTACCATAAGGGCATAAATCGTAACGTTGTCCCCATTGACAATCAATCCGTTCACTGCCGTGTTGATATCCCACCCCACCTGAGAGCCGTGGTCTGCACGCCATACCCAGAAATTGTCTCCCAGGACATGGGAATTGTTTATTTCTGCACATGCCTCCACCGAGACAGGCTCTGTAAGGGCGCCTCCTACCCGGAAAAACAAATCCGAGAGGACTGTGGGGACATCCACGGATGCGTCTTCGCTTCCTGTATTCCCTTCCACTCCTACCTGTAAAAGCAGTGGAGACTTCTTGCAGCCGGCGTCAAACAACAGACCGGCAAGAATAACGTCCTGTTCTGCCGTCACCTTCATGCAGGCATTGCCGTTTTCGGGCCTCAGTGTCGCCAGTCCGGTTCCCAGAATGATACAGCCTTCCCTGTCAACCAGCAGTTCTTCCGATAATCCGTAAATACCCGGAGTAAAAAACAGATTCTTCCCTTCCCGCAAAGCGGCATTCAAGGTTTCTGCCGTATCTGTCTGAGGCTTTGCAACATAAAATTCCGTCAGCGGAACAAAAGAACCCGCCAGATTTTCCTTTGTCAGGTTTTCTCCCGATTCCTGCCAGGAAACACCGGTCGAATTTTCCCTGCGCGCAGGGACAAAAACGCCCAATCCTTTTTCTTCATCCCACACCAGGAACGGCTTTTCCTGTATTTCTTCCACAGTCTCCACTGTGGTGTATGCTTTCGCCGGCCATGTGCCTGCCGGCGCTTTCCCGGGCTCTATGCCCGCAAATACCATATTCCAGTTTTCTCCCAGCCACTTTTCCCAGTTGCAATTTCTGGACAGCCACTGCTGCTGGCTTCCCGAATCCGTTATCCCATCCACTACGGAATCCGCCAGAAAACCACCGCTTGCCCATCCGTACTCGTCATGAAGATAAAGGGAGCCGCCTATATGCACCCTGCGCATAAAAGTAGCCTGTGAAACCGCCCACATGGTGTTGGAGTTTATCTGCAGATTTTCCACCCCGCGCCAGAAATTGCAGGTGGCATTGTGATTGTCGGGACCGCCAAGCCATCTGGCGTCACAGTTCAAAGCCGGCAGTTTTGTGTCATCCGGCAGATATCCCAGTCCGGCTACCTGCATATAATAACCGACCTTCACGGAAATTGACTCGTCATATTCTCCCGGCAGGAAATATACTGCATATCTCTCCTCACCAAACTGGTTCACTTCCTGAACCTGCCAAAGCCTGTCCAGCACTGCCTGCACCTCTTTGGGGTCATCCAAAGGAGAGAACACATATGTGTTCTCTCCCAATGCATCTATATGGTAGTTTTCTATCTTGTATGCCGCCTGCGGGTTTTCTTTACCGCACCCTGTCAGGCACACCATAGCCAAAAGTACAATTCCTCCGATTATTCCAGACGGAAAGTTGTGATGGCGCCTTCCAGTTCTTCCATATTCTGCTGTAATACTACCGCCTCCTCGCTCAGTTTCTTCGCAAATGCCATCTGCTGCTCAATGGAAGTGCTGATATTGGCAATAAACTCAATATTCTGACTGGAAATCTCATTGATTTCCCTCATGGAAGTAAGCGCCTGCTTCCTGTCACCATTCATTTCTTCCATATCGGAAGCAATCATTTCAAGGCTTTCGATAAACTGCTTCATAAAAGTATTCATCTGCTCAAACACGGCCACGGTATCCCGCACCTGTTTGTTCTGCATCGCTACAATGTTCTGTGCTTCTTTTACTTTGACAACAGTGCTGTCAGCGGATGCCGTTACCTCACTGATTTCCTTCTGGATATCCTGGGCAGTCTTTGCGGAACTGTCCGCCAGTTTCCTGATTTCCTCCGCAACCACAGAGAAACCGCGTCCAAACTCGCCTGCACGGGCAGCTTCAATTGAAGCATTCAAGGACAGAAGGTTCGTTTCTTTTGCAATGTTGGCAATACTGTCCACAAATGCATGGATTTCTTCCAGCTTACCGCCAAGGTTCATAACTTCATTACGCACCTCGTCCGTTACGGCTGTTGTTCTCTCGGACTGGCTTGCCATTGCCGCCATTGCTTCCATACCGTTGTCAATGGAGTTCTTGGTACTTTCAATACCCTCCATGGTCTCGGCTACATTGCCACCGACTTTCTTAATCTTCTTGGAAAGTTCCTCCATCTGGTCATGGCAGTAGTTGATTGCTTTGTCTTCTTTTTCAATATTGTTGCCGATTTCATCAATATCGGCATTTACCTTTGCAACCATATCATCCATTTCCACACTGGAAACGCTTACTTTTTCCGCGGAGGAGGATACCTCTGTCATCATATTTCTTACGGTAAGTACCAGCCCCTTGATTCTATCGGCCGTATTGATAATCGCCATTCTCAGTTTGCCGAACTCATTGTTGGCAATCTTTTCATGTTTCAATACCAGATTTCCCTGTGCTACATCGCTAAGGGTAACAACGCCTTTTTTAATGTTCTTTGCAATTATTCTGACAATCAGGCTACTGATAACAAACGCAATGACCGTAGCAATTACCACCATCACAATAGTCAGAAGACGGATGCTGTCAGATTTCTGCGTAATATAAGATTTGGGTACCAGAACCGTCAGAAAAGCGCCGGATTCCTGGCTCTTTGCAATCATGTAAAAATAATTGACCCTGTCTACTTTTGTATAACCTGAAATAAAACTTTCTTCACTTTCTGTTGCCGCCTGAAAAACATCCAGTCCGGTTACATCAACCATATTGTTGATGCCTATGGTTTTTCCCTCTTTGGTGGTAAAGGAAATCCTGCTCTCCGAGCCAAAATCCAGTTCGCTTAAAATATCCAGGACATATTCGTTTTTCACGTCAACAATAACCGCACCGTACAGCGCACCTGAGTTAAATTTACGGCTTGCATACAGGATGTAATCATCCACGGTATTTCCGACTTTTGTATCCAGAAACGCATGTTCACTGCCCCAATGGATAAAAGAATCCGTAAAATACTCGTCTTCGCCTGCTGCCACCATCTCCGTTATAAAACTGTCAATTTCGCTGTTATCTTTTAAGGTTTTGGTCGTAATCAAGGCAACTTCTTCTACCGGCAGAATATAAATTTCCTTTACCGCATCATTCATTCCCTGTTTTACAAGAACCGTGTTATTAATATTGACCTTTACCGCACTCTCCTGCTGGGTATTATCGGAATAACCGCCCAGGCCATAGCCCTTTACAGAAGTATCGTTGGAAAGTTCCGTAACCATGGTCGAAATGGATGCAAATCCCTGGTCCAGACACCTGGCCGTCATTTCCACGGCACTGCGGGCAGATTCCTCATAATTGGCAACCAGACCGGAGGAAGCATTGGAATAGGATACAACGCCTACAATAATGATAAATGCCACAGGAAGCAGAAAACCTATATACAACTGAACCCGGATACTTATTCCCTTTGCCTTTTTAATGGAACTTGTGGATTTTATTTTCTTTGATTCCACAGGTTTTGTTTTTTTCTTAACCGGTTTATTTGCAATTTTATCCGGCTGTTTAGCAGCTTCCTTTGCCGCCTGTTTTTTAAGCCTTACTGCCTCTTTCGCCGCTTGCTTTTCTTTTTTTGCGGCTTCTTTCGCCGCCTGTTTTTCAAGCTTTGCAGCTTCGATTTCAGGCTGTTTTGCCTGTTTTTCAAGCTTCGCTGCCTCTTTTGCTGCCTGCCTTTCCTTCTTTGCAGCTTCCTTTGCTGCCTGTTTTTCAAGCTTTGCAGCTTCTTTTGCCGCCATATCCTTTTCTTTTAGCTGCTTTCCTTCTGGCATACCGACTCCTCCTTTGTGTTTGAAAACAGATGCCTTTTATTCTTCTTTTTCAGACTTTCGTACTATCACGAACAGAATAATGGCCGCAGATGCCAGCGCCCCAAATACCAGCCAGATAACTGTATGGTGTGAACCGCTTTCCAGATTTTCATTGGAAAGAGGTGTTTCCTCTTCCTCAATCTCTTTTATTCCCCCGCCATTCCCTGTACCGGTATCCTTTGTGCTTTCCTCTGTTTTCTCTTCAACTTCCTCTGCTTCGGCAGTTTCATCCTGCTCTGCATCGGATGCATCCTGCGTCTTTTCCTGTCTACTGCTTTCTGTTCTCTGTCTGTTTGCCCAAGGCTCCTTTACTTCTTCCTGTGGGCCAGACATGCGCTCTTTGCCGTTTTCTGACTGCGCCTTCTGATTGCTGCTGCCACTCTGACTGCCGTTTGCAGCCTGATTACCTGTATTTGTCTGTTCTCCGGATTGTGTCCCGTTTCCTTTGTCATCTTCCGCATCACCGGAATTGTTTTCATCATCTGTATCATCTACATCATCGGGGTCATCCGGTGTCATATCTACATCTGCCTCATCGGCAGCAATCAGCTTAACATTGTCAAAATAAAGGTCATGGGCATCCATGGTATCCGCCGTTGTGCCCAGTCGGAACTGGATGTATTCGTATAAATCGGCGTCCGCGGTAAACCTTATGGTATACTGTCCGGTTTCTTCCTGAAGCTCCACGCTTCCAAGAAGCGTTTCCGCCGCTCCCTTACCCCACACTTCAATGCTTCTGTCAAGGGTGGAGGAAGCATCAAACGTTAAAATGTATTCTTTTCCTTTTACCAGCGCCACATTCTGGTTGGAGAACTGGATGGTCCAGGTTGCAGGTCCCCATGTGCTGTGGCCTGCCCACTTAAATGCCACATGGGCTTTTCCGTCTTCGACATCAAGCTCTGCACAGGCGTTGCCCGGCGCGTCCTCAATGGCCCAGAAACTCCAGCCGTCCGTGCCGTTTGCAAAGTCTCCGTTAGCAAGCACGCTGCCATCCGCCGCTATGATGGTCTGTTCCGTTTCTATGTAATCATAGCCTGCTGCCGCTATCCTTACCCTGTGGGTTCCTGTGCCGGGGAAAGACAGCGCCTTCAAACTCAGCGTATTGTTCTCCATATCCCAGATAACCCTGTGCTCCGGCACCTTTACGCCGTCCACGTAAACAGTCTTTTCGGCAGCTTCCCAGCCTGCGTCTTCCCCGTAGGTAAAGATGGCGCGCTTGCCTTCCCTTACTGCACCGTTTGAAGCAAATGCCGGCGCTTTTCCGATTTCTGCGCCTACTACTTTTATTTCCAAATCGTCAAAGTATATCCTGCCCTGCGTGTCGGCATATGCAAGCAGGTACTTAAAATCTGCCGCGCCCTGCAAAGAGGACTTGAAAGTATAGGTATACTCCTGCCACTCCAATCCTACCGTAAACTTCTGGGCAAAGGCTGCAACGTAAGAAGCATTTTCCAGCTTTGCTTCCACAGTCTGATTGTCAACATCCGCTTTTGCCCTGAAACTTACTTCATAGGTAAGCCCCTGCGTCAGGGAAACGCCTGCATAAATCAGCATTTTATCCCATGCATTGCCGCTGGGACCTGCTGTGGCATATCCAAACTGATTGCCGTCTTCTGACAGAACTCCCATATCCGTGCCGTAAGTAGACCATCCGGCAGCGCCCTGCTCAAAATCTCCGTTTGAAACCGGGTACACTTTAATATCACTGTAGTCTACATTGTGATTTGTTTTCCTGATTATGGAAACATCATCCAGCACCGTTCTGCCGTCCACAGTAAAGGTCAGGACTGCACTGTCAGTGCTCACACCCTCCGGCATGGTAAAGGTAAATGTTTTTTTGTCCGTTCCGCCTGTCAGAGCCAGCTCCCCGGATGCATATTCACCATCTTCTCCTGTCAACTTCACTGATACTATTTTACCACTTTCACCGGCCGCTGTAAAGGATAGTTCATAAGTATCAGACTGTAAAAGTTCTATACCCATCTGATATGCTTTTGCGCTTCCTGCATTTGGCACCAGCACCAGCTTCTTGTCATTGCCGGCACCTGTGCCTATACCGCCTTCCACATGCCAATAATCCAGCCTGTCATTTCCTAATGTAAAGCTTCCGTTGTATACATGGTTTCCGTTTTCCAGCGGTGCCTTGGCACCATCATTATCCACCTTAATTTCCGTCTGCGTCACTTTGACATTGGCAATATATACCGTTCCCGTATCCAGTCCCATGTTAAACTCCAGACGGGCTGTCGGGTCGCTTTTCGCCCCCATGGTGAACTGATAGCTGTAGTGTGCGGGCTTTGTGGTAAGGTTTGCGGTAAAGGCATTGGAATAAGCCGCCCAGCTGTTGTCCCCGTCGCCTGCCGCTTTTACGGTGATATCCCTCTCTTTGGATGCATAAGCGTCAAAACTGATTTCATAAGAATAATTCTCTGCCAGAGGGAAATGCTGCAACAGCTGCACCGCATAATTCTGACTGCCGCCTGCCGTCACATTCACTGCCGCATAAGTCTTATCATCCACTTTCTTTTTGGAAATGGTTGCCGCACCGCCGTAACTGCCTACCAGGAAATACCAGTCCCTTGCTTCCGGACTGACATTGCCGTCTGTAATGGCGCCTGTGTTTACCGTGTCAAAATTTTTATCGGTAAGGAAATTGCCCTCTGCATCGCATACATAGCTTTCAAATGCCTCAGTGTCCTTCTCGGCAACGGGAATTTCTATATTATCGGTATCATATCCGTCCGCATTCTTATATACACGCACATAATCCACTTCCATGGAAGCCGGAAAATCAGCGCCCGAAGGCAGTACGTTTCCGTCATAAGAACCGCCTACGGCCAGATTCAGCAAAATATAGAAAGGTTCGTCAAAAGGTGCCGGATACGCATAGTTGGAGGGCTCCCCGTTTCCTTTTGCATACCAGTTTGTCAGCGTACAATATTCATGTCCGTCCACATACCAGGTGATGGAATCCACATCCCATTCCACTGCATACACATGATAACCTGTGATATCTTCTCCCTCCGGGAAATTGTAATGGCCTCCGTCCGCCTTGTTGTTCGGCCACAATTCTCCGAAGTGGATGGTACCGTCAACCACGCCCGGCTGACGTCCCCTTGCTTCCATAATATCTATCTCACCTGACGCCGCCCATGTGGTATAGGTATCCGTAGCAGGCAGCATCCAGAATGCCGGCCAGAACCCGGAACCTTCCGGCATCTTAATCTTTGCCTCCACCTTTCCGTAGGTAGTTGTATACAAATCTTCCCCGTCCTGTGTCATGGTGCGGATACGTCCTGACGTATAAGGCTTTCCGCCATAATTTTGCTGTTTTGCCTCAATGGTAAGCACACCGTTATTTACTGTCAGGTTTTCAGCCCTGTAGTATTCCTGCTCATTGTTACCCCAGCCTGCAACACCGTAATCGGAACCGTCACCAAGCTGATAATCCCATTTTGTCATATCCAGGCCGTTTCCGCCAAACTCATCGTTCCAGTCCAGAACCCATTTGTCCTGTGTGTATACTACCTGATAGACATCCGCTGCCTCGTAATCGCCTGCCGCAATCTGAATTTTATAAGTGCCTGCCTGCGTAAAAACGGATTTGTCCAGTACGATAGTCTTATCCGTCACCGTGTATTTATCCGGTGAAAGCGCCGTACCGTTCACCGTAATGCCGGTAATGGCTGCTGCAAACTCGGGATTTTCCGTAAAGGTAAGCGTCATGTCACGGCCTACCGCGCTGTGCTCCAGATTTTCCGAAACCGCAATCACACCGGAGTTATGCACTTCAGGTGCAGGAAGACTACCCGTATTAACGGATTTTACGCAGTAACCTGCCTGGTCAAATCCCGTTGTGGTTTCAAACATGGAAATGTCCTGCAGGGTAACGAAATGCACCCCGCCCTTCGGCGTACCAACCGGGATATCCCTTGCCGGCATACCCAGTCCGATGTAAAACCTGACATTGTCCACCGTTTCATTCATAACACCTGTCATGAAAGTAATAGTGGTTCTCTCCCCTGCTTTAACACTGTAGCAATAATGTCCAAGCTGGGTATAAGTGGCTTCACTTCCTTCTCCGGTAATCTGCTCTAAATGCAGAACCGCAGTCTTATCTACACTGGAAGTGATGTCATAGGTAATGGCATAATTTTTCCCTTCCTCCAGGGTCAGTCCTGTCTGTTCTGCCCTTGTATGCCACTCCTGCCAGCCTTCATAGCCTGTGATATCATAGGTGAAATTGTTGCTGCCATACCGTGTAATCTCCATGGCAACCCATTCCTCAGGGTCAAACAGCCCCTTCAGGCCGGAAAAGAGATTTTCTCCCTGCACCTCATAAGAAGGCACTTCCACAGGAGGTGTTACAACAGGCGCCTGTGGCACAATGCTTACATTGGACACCTGCACACTATGGTTTGCATAAGATTCTCCCTCCATGTTGCCTAAGTATATGTAAAATTTCTGGTTGTTCTGGTCTGTATCGGCTGTAAAGCTGTAAGAAACAACTGTTTCCTCTCCCGCCTTAACTTCTGCGGTATTCATAAAAATACGCCCGTTATCAAAACCGGTCATAACTTTTCTGTCTATCTCGGACAGTACGGTGCAGGTCACATCATAGGTAGTGCCTGCCTTCAGGTTTACACCTTCCTGATAAATGCCGGGATTCCAGTCTGCGCCGCCGGTATGGACTGCCACTGCCTTGTAATCCTCAAAAGTCACCTGACCGTTTACGCCCCAGCTGCTGCCATCTGCAAAAATACCGTTCTGCAACAGGTTATTTTCAACAGGCACAGGCGTACTGCCCTGCGTCACTGCCACAACAGATGCGCTCTTAACCGTCACTGTATGCGCTGCATAGGGCTCCTGTCCCTCCATCTTACCAAGATACAGGTAAAATCTCTGCCCGCTTTCTGCCTCATTCGTGGTAAATTCGTAGGTAACAATAGTATCCTCCCCGGCTGCCACGTCCGCCGTGTACATATATTTTCTGCCGTTATCAAATCCGACCATAACCTGACGGTCCACACTTGCATTTAGCAGCATACTGACTTTATAGGTGGTTTCCCCCGCAAGGGCCACCCCGTCCTGATAAAGGCCGGGCATCCAGTCTGCCCCTTCTCCCGCATTGATGGTAAACACTGCCTGATTGTTTTCAATAACTGCCTGGCCGTTTACGCCCCAGCCGTCCGTGCCGTCAAAAACACCGTTTAAAAGAACATTTCCCTTAACGTCAATTACGGGCGTGTCTCCGGTTCCGTTTCCGCCGGTACTGCCGCCCTCATTTCCTTCGCCTTCACCCTCGTTTCCGCTTCCTTCGTTTCCGCCGCCGATGGCAGTAAGGCTTACATTCTTTATAGTAACATCGTGGGCTTCATAAGGTTCATCCCCATCCATCTTGCCCAGATATATGTATATTTTGTGGTTTCCGTTCTCAGCCGGTGTAAATTCAAAAGTAAAGACGCTGTCCTGTCCCGCTGTTACACTCTGTACACTTTTATATACCCTTGCAGGGTCATCTGCCACCATGATTTTCCTGTCAATTTCCGCATTGACCGTCATGGTAAACCGATAAGTCACGCCCCCCGTCAGGGCAATCCCATCCTGAAAAATACCCGGATTCCAGTCCGCGCCTTCCGCCGGACCCACATGCACGAGGGCGCTGCTGCCTGTATACTCCACATTGCCGTTCTGCCCCCATCCGCTGCCATCCGCAAAGGCTCCGTTCTGAATCAGGTTTTGCCCTGTCTCTGTGCCGGCGCCTTCTTCAGCATGGACAACACCAAGGCTGCCGAAGCTCTCGAACATAGGGGATGCCCACAGCAGAAATGCCAGGACAAATGCCCATGCCCTCATAAATTTTCTCCTTTTTTTCATAAAAAATAACCTCCCTTTATACTGCTACCCAATACATTACTTTACTAGGATAGCAATTTAAAGAAAGGTTAAAAGTAAGTTCCTTTTAAAAAAAGTGTCTTTTTTTTAGTACAATCTTATATTAACTCATCCGGTCAATAGCTTCCTGCACATTTGCGACACCGATGATACGGATTCCCTCCACTTCTTTTAAGGAATCCGCATTGGCTTTCGGCAGGATACAAACAGTAAAGCCCAGCTTTTTTGCCTCCTGAAGCCTCTTTTCCGACATGCTTACCGCACGAACTTCCCCACTGAGGCCAACTTCCCCGAATACCATCATTTTTTCATCCACGGGACAATTTTTAAAGCTGGAAGTGATTGCCAGCACAATTCCCAAATCCACCGCCGGTTCCTGTATTTTCATACCGCCGGCAATATTCAGATAAGCGTCGCACCCCGCAAGCTGTAAGCCCATCCGCTTTTCCAGCACAGCCATCAATAAATTGACCCTGTTGATATCGGTGCCGGTAGTCTGGCGGCGCGGAATGCCAAAGCTGCTGTGGCAGACAAGCGCCTGTACCTCTATCATCAGGGGGCGGGTGCCTTCCAATGCGCATGCCACCACACAGCCGCTTGCGCCTTTCGGTCTCCCCTTCAGCATATACTCGGAAGGGTTTTTCACCTCCGCAAGGCCTTCTTCCCTCATCTCAAAAGCGCCGATTTCATTGGTGGAGCCAAAACGGTTTTTCACACCGCGCAAAATCCTGTAGGAAGCATACCTGTCCCCCTCAAAGTACAGCACCGTATCCACCATATGTTCCAGCACTCTGGGTCCGGCAACCGTTCCTTCCTTAGTCACATGCCCCACAATAAAAACGGAAACCCCCAGCCCTTTTGCCAGACCCAGCAATACGGCGGTGGACTCCCTTACCTGTGATACGCTGCCCGGGGCCGAAGAAATGCTTTCCTGAAACATGGTCTGAATGGAATCAATAATAACTACCCCGGGCTGGTATTTCCTAATGGTTTCCTCAATCATATCCAGATTGGTTTCACAAAGCAGGAGAAAAGAATCGCTGAAACTGCCGATACGGTCCGCCCGCATTTTAATCTGCTTCAAAGACTCTTCCCCGGATATGTAAAGCACCTTTCTGCCGTTTTCCGAAAGAAGACGGCACACCTGCAAAAGCAGGGTGGACTTGCCGATTCCCGGGTCTCCTCCCACAAGTATGAGGGAGCCGGACACAATGCCGCCTCCCAAAACCCTGTCAAGCTCTTCTATTCCTGTGCTGATTCTGTCATCTTCCTTTGTGATAATTTCCGATAATCGGGCAGGCTCCTGCCTTATCACGCCCCCGTTTGCGTTTTTTTTCATGGAAGCCGTGGTTATCTGCTCTTCCACAAAGGTATTCCATTCCCTGCACCCCGGACACTGCCCCATCCATTTGGGAGATTCATATCCGCAGCTTTGGCAGAAAAAAACCGTGCTCTTTTTACCCTTTGCCATTTTTGTCCCCGTTTCTGTGCACGCCCGTGCTTATGCCTGTATCACTTTGACGGGAACCTCACCGGCAGTGCCAAGTTCCACGCTCAGGCTCAGCTTTCCGCCAAGTCCCGTGCTCATCCTGCCTATGCTTGTACCTCCCACAAACACTTCATATTCCGTATCTTCCTTCAGACCGATGGTAATTTGGGAGTCTTCGTTTCCCTCGGCGATAAATTCCACACCTTTATCCGTTTCCCTAAATTCCAGCACACTGGTTCCGGGTACGGATTCATAAAGAAACATGCCATCCTTTTCCAGTTTCGTCATTGCCTGATAAGTTTTGACTTTGTAAACATCCCCCGCCTGAAGGGACTCTTCCTTTTTAGCTTTTTGTGCCAGTTTGTGATTACCGAAGCTGATTGCCCCGTCTTCTTCCGCGCGCAGTAATTCTTCCACGATTGCCATCTGTATATCCTCCTGATTAAAGGGTCCTCTGCCCTGTGCCTATACCAATAGTATAATATATCCTGCCCTTACTTTCTACTGTAAATTTATCGAAGTTTCCGCATTTTTCATTGCGGCGTCCCCGGCGTGCATTTGATTCCATAAAGGACCGTGTAAAAACGCTGGTACTTGGAGGTTGTCTTTAAACCTCCTATGTACCACTGCGTTTTTACCCGAGCGGGAGCGTGTCCTGTTGGAACAAATGCACGCCGGGGACGCCGCAATGAAAAATGCGGAAACCTGCTGAATTTAAGAAACCGGCGCTACCGTAAAAGTAACTTTTTCTCCCTTGTAACCTGCGGTCACCGTATCCCCCTGCTTAACGGCGCCCTTAAGGATTTCTTCTGCAAGAGAATCCTCCACCACCGACTGAATTGCTCTCTTTAACGGTCTTGCACCCATCTTCTTGTCTGCATACTTCTTAACAAGGTGTTCTTTTAACGCCGGGGAAAGCTTTAACTTAATGCCCATCTGCTGTTCACACCTGCCGGAGAGATTGCGGGAGAGCAGCGCTACGATTTCCTTCATGTTTTCCCCGGTAAGCTGGTGGAATACCATGATTTCATCGATACGGTTGATAAATTCCGGTTTGAAGGCCTTTTTTACCTCCTCCATAACACCCGATTTCATTTTTTCATAATCTTTCTTTTCATTGCTCTCTGCTGCAAAGCCCAGATTTTTGGGGTCGACAATCCTCTGTGCCCCCGCGTTGGAAGTCATAATCAGCACCGTATTCTTGAAACTGACCTTCCTTCCTTTGGAATCGGTAATATGCCCGTCATCCAGAACCTGTAAAAGCACATTGAATACATCGGGATGCGCTTTTTCAATTTCATCAAACAGGACAACGGAATAGGGATTGCGGCGCACCTTTTCGCTGAGCTGTCCGCCTTCGTCAAAACCCACATAGCCGGGCGGAGAGCCAATCATTTTGGAAACGGAATGTCCTTCCATATACTCTGACATATCCACCCTGATTAAAGCATTCTCAGAGCCGAACATAGCTTCTGCAAGCGCCTTGGAGAGCTCTGTTTTTCCCACACCGGTGGGTCCAAGAAACAGAAACGAACCAATAGGCCTGTTCGGGTCCTTGAGACCGACCCTTCCCCTGCGCATGGCCCTTGCAACCGCCTTTACAGCTTCCTCCTGCCCGATAACGCGTTTGTGGAGAACGGACTCCAGTTTCAGAAGCCTTTCGCTTTCTTTTTCAGCAAGCTTTTTTACCGGTATCCTGGTCCACATGGAAACCACTTCGGCAATCTCATTTTCACCCACTGTGTATTCATGCGCAAGTTCTGTTTCTTCCTGCTTTTTCTTCATGCGCTCATACTTTTTAATCAGTTCATCCTGCTCTCTTTTGATTTCCCCCGCCTGTTCAAAGTTTTCCATACGGATGGAACGCTCAATCTGCACATCTTTCTTTTTGATTTCATCAAAAAGCGCCTGCTGTTTCTCCGGCACCTTTCCCGCATGCAGCCGGACTGCCGCCGAAGCCTCATCAATCAAATCTATCGCCTTATCCGGCAGGTTTCTGTCATTGATATACCGCTCCGACAGTTTCACTGCCGCCTCTATCGCCTCCTGCTGTATCGTTACACGGTGATGCTGTTCATACTTATGCCTGATTCCCGTAAGAATCCGAACAGCCGCCTCCACATCCGGCTCCTCCACATTGATGGGCTGAAACCTTCTTTCCAATGCCGCATCTTTTTCCACATATTTACGGTATTCCGTAATCGTGGTGGCTCCTATCAGCTGGATTTCGCCCCTTGCCAGGGACGGTTTTAAAATATTGGAAGCATCAATGGCTCCCTCCGCGCCCCCCGCACCGATAATGGTATGCAGTTCATCCAAAAACAGGATTACATTGCCGTCATCTATTACTTCCTTTATTACTTTTTTAATTCTTTCCTCAAATTCACCACGGTACTTGCTGCCGGCAACCATGCCCGACAAATCCAGTGTAACCACCCTTTTGTCTTTTACCGTAAAAGGCACATCCCCTGACACAATACGGAGTGCCAGCCCTTCTACTACCGCTGTTTTTCCAACCCCCGGCTCCCCAATCAGGCACGGGTTATTTTTGGTACGCCTGCTGAGTATCTGGATGACCCTCTGTATTTCTTCCTCTCGTCCGATTACGGGGTCCAGCCTGCCTTCCTTTGCCATGGCAGTCAAGTCCCTGCTGTACTGGGAAAGGGTGGATGCATTCTTCCTGCCCTGTCTGCTCTTTGCCAAATCTTCCTTATAAAGACTGGCATCCGCTCCCATCGCAATCACTACATCAATATAAATTTTCTGCGTGGAAACACCCAAAGTGTTCAAAAGTCGTACTGCGACATTTTCCCCTTCTTTGATGATAGCCATCAGAATGTGCTCGGTACCTGTATATTTTTCACCAAACCGGTCCGCCTGCCTGTGTGCTTCCTCCAAAACCTTGGCTGCCCTGGGAGAATAAACTTCCCTGTCCCTCAATCCAATCTGGCCGTCCAGGGAAATTAAATCCTGTATCATGTCAATGACTTTCATTTCATCTACACCGTTATCATACAGTACCCTTGCCGCTACCCCGGTTTTCTCCTGCATCAGTCCTACCAGTATGTGTTCGGTGCCCACATACCCCTGTTTCAGCTTTTTTGCCATCTTTTCCGCAAGAAAAAGCGCTGTTCTGGCCTTAGCCGTAAATTGTGGCTGCATCAGCAATGTCCTCCATAATTCTCATATATTTCATCAATCAAAGCGTGTACTTCATCTTTGGAAATGTTTTTGCAGCTGCTCTTTGCAAGTATCACCTGTAATTCCCTGCGCAGCTGCCTGACCGCCTCCACCCTGTCAATATCCACGGCAATCACTGCCCCACGCCTCCTGTCCACTTTTACATAACCTTCCTGTTTTAAAACCGTGTAAGCCTTGTTAACCGTATGCATGTTAATCCCTATGGTTTCAGCCAGCTGGCGGACGGATGGAAGCTGTTCTCCCTCCCGGAATCGGGAAGTCGCAATACCCAGAATAATCTGATTCCGAAGCTGTAAATACAAGGCTTCGTCACTGTTAAAATCAATCTCAATTATCATGGCACACCCTTCCTTTCCGATTGTTATACAAATATTATAACAGGAAAAGTGGCATGTCAACCGACACATTTCAAATTTATGTTTTTTTTAGATTCGGAAGGAGGAAGCCCTACCGAATCTTTATCAAAAAACAGTTCCGAAGGCATTCCTGCCCCGGAACCGTCATTTGTTTTTTACTTTTCATCTCCATCCCAGTTTAAAAACTCAAATTCAAATTCATCATCGTCGGCCATAAAATTTCTTGGCTTACGGCCCTGGCTCTGGGATTCGGCCGTTTTTCTTTCAAGACTCCTGTTTTCCACATGTGCCCGGGTCTGTCTCTCAATCGTTCCTTCCCGGCCTGTCTGGGAAACGGGTCTTGTGCCTGCAGGCCTTGCCGCACTCCCCGGAGCTGCCGGCCTTGTCCCCACCGGCCTTCCCGTATTTCCGGCAGATACGGGCCTCTGCCCTGCTGGTCTTGCCGCACCTCCCGTAGGTGCAGGCCTTGTCCCCACTGGCTTTCCGCCATTTCCGGAGGGTGCGGGCCTTGCCCCCGCAGGTCTTCCTGCATTGCCTGTTGCTGTGGGTCTTGCCCCTGCAGGTCTTCCTGTACTTCCCGCCGCCGGTCTTGTTCCTACAGGCCTGCGTCCCGTGCTGTCTGACTGTCCCCTTACCCTGTCACCTGCCGGTCTTTGCCTTACAGTCCTTTCATCAAAGCCATCATCTTCCATCATATCTTTTATTTTAAAAATAAGAAGTGTTATGCCCAAAACAAGCAGTACCAGAAGTATAGACAGAAATACGATGATTCCCGTCTGTCTGGATACTTTCTTCTCTGCTTTCTCCAAATCTTCTGCATTTTTAGCAGAAATGGAAAACAGTTCATCTATTTTATACTTATGAAGTCCGACATTATCAACCAGCCACCAAACGCCGTCAGTCTGCTCCGTTTCATAGTCTTTTGGCGTCACAACCGGTGCTTCCGGCTCTGCCTCACCGGGTTCTTCCGGCGGTGTCTCCGGCTCCTGGGATACCGGCAGAAGTTCTCCGTTTAATGATACAAAATCAGAGCGTATATACCCCGTCACCTCTGTACCGTCTACAACAAAGCTGACCTGATACCATATCTCGCTTCCGCTTCCCGCTTTTGTGCCGTGTACGGTAAGCACCACATCCTTTTTCACAGATGTTACAATGCTGCTGTTCGTGGAACTGTCCGCCCTCACACGCACCTGGTCTTTTGTCACGGATGCCCCTACAGGCTGCACAGCTTCCACACCGTCCGTATTAACGGTTACGTTCGTATTCAGAACCGGCTGGCTGTTACTGTTGCCCGCCGCCGGAGGCGTTGTAGTAGTTGTAGTAGTTGTAGTCTGTCCTCCCCCCTCCTTGCTCACCAAATCCGAACGGACATATCCCTGGGAATTGGCATCAATAATGACTTTGTACCACACTTTGCCGTCCGCGCCTGTCACTTCCTCCGTAACAGTGAGTTTATCCCCTTTTAAAACGCTGGCCAGCGCTGTACTGCCTGTATCCGCATTTGCCCGGATGTTGGCAGAAGATGCCGTCACGGTACACTCTGTCTGGGCAAGCACTTCCATAGACGGAATTACCAATGCCAGCAGTACCGCACAAAACAAGCCTGCCACGGCAGCGCTAATTTTGCAAAGCCATTTCATGTATTTCTCTGTTGCGTATTTCATAATTTCCTCCATTCCGTACACATTTCTCCTTCCATGTGTCCCAAAAGCCGCCGCTACCTGTCGCGCTTAAATCGCTTTTCACCGCTGCTCTCTTCCATGCCAAGCCCAAAGCCTTGCATCTTAATGTTTTTCTGTCTCTGTTTTTCTTCCAGCTGACGGTGATAATTGATTTCACACTCCTGACAGAACCTTCCGTAACGGATGGACTTCCCACAAACCTCACAACGGAGAAACATTTTGGAATCCGGCGCAACCTCCAGCCTTCCTTCTTTTAGCATATGCCGGATGGAGCGCTGTTTCACGCCTATGGCATCCTCTATTTCCGATGCCGTCGCACCCTTGTGTGTCTCAATATACAGTCTTACTTTGCCGTAATCATCATAGTCAAGGGCTTTGCAGTCTTCACACTGGTACTCTCCCACACCCTTAAAAATCATGACACCCCCGCAATTCGTACATACTTTAGGAATATGATAGTCGTCAAATGATAACATATCTCGTTCCTTACTCATACCCATCACCCTTTTTATCCGCCTATTATAAGGCTATATTTTTATACTTCATCAATTGCCTTACCAATATCATGACGCATATATTTGTTTGTAAAGCCAACCCACTCCGTGGCGTCATATGCCTTTTTCCTCGCTTCCTGCAAGGTTGCGCCTTTCGCCGTAATTCCCAGCACCCTTCCGCCGCTTGTTACAATGCGCCCTTTTTCATCAAACCCGCTTCCGGCATGGAAGCAATAGTAATCTTCCTTTCCCTCAAAGCTTTCCAGCCCCGTTATCTCAAAACCCTTTTCGTAGGAAACGGGATAGCCGTCGCTTGCCAGCACTACACAGACTGCTGCATTGTCTTCAAACTCCAAATCTACTTTATCAAGCGTGCCGTCAATGCAGGCGTCCACAACATCACAGATATCATTTTTCATCCTGCACAACACTACCTGCGCCTCCGGGTCCCCGAACCTGGCATTGTACTCTAATACCTTAGGACCGTTTGGCGTCAGCATCAGGCCAAAGAAAATGATTCCCTTAAATTCCCTTCCCTCTGCCGCCATGGCATCCACCGTGGGCTGATAAATATGCTCCCTGCAAAAATCATCCACTTCTTTTGTATAGAAGGGACTGGGAGAAAATGTTCCCATGCCGCCGGTATTCAGTCCCTTATCACCGTCTTTCGCGCGCTTGTGGTCCTGTGCGGAAGTCATGGTCTTTATGGTTTTTCCGTCCACAAAGGAAAGCACTGACACTTCCCGTCCCACCATAAATTCTTCCACCACCATGCGGTTTCCGGCGTTGCCAAAATGTTTATCCAGCATGATTTCCTTCACGCCGGCCCTTGCTTCTTCAATCGTATTGCAGATTAACACCCCCTTGCCGAGGGCAAGTCCGTCTGCCTTAAGCACCACAGGCATGGATGCCGTTTCCAGATAGGCAAGCGCTTCGTCCGGATTGTCAAACGTTTCATATGCCGCGGTCGGGATATGATATTTTTTCATCAAATCCTTGGAAAAAGCTTTACTCCCTTCGATTACCGCTGCTTTTTTGTCCGGTCCGAAGGTACGCAGACCTGCACTTTGCAGCACATCCACCAGACCGCCCACAAGCGGGTCGTCCGGCGCCACAAAAACCAAATCCACTTCTTTTTGCTTAGCATATGCTGCAATCTTATCAAACTCCATTGCTCCTATGGAAGGCTCGCATTCGGCTATCTGCGCAATGCCCGCATTGCCCGGAACACAATAGATTTTATCCACCCTGCTGCTTTTTTTCATGCTGGCCGCTATTGCATGTTCCCTGCCGCCGCCGCCCACAATCAATACTTTCATGCTTCCTCCATTCTGCGCACACACCGTACCTTGCCGTCCTGCACACTGATTCTACCGTTGGCAATGGCGTCAATCGCCTGCGGAAGCAGAACCCACTCCGCCTGCTCCATCACACGGTGCTGTAAACTCTCCGGGGTATCCCCCTCCTCCACAGTCACTGCCTTCTGTGCAATAATCGGTCCTTCGTCCATTCCCTCATTTACAAAATGCACTGTGGCGCCGGTTACTTTTACCCCGCGCTCCAGCACTTTCTCATGTACTTTCAATCCATAGTAGCCTACGCCGCAAAAGGAAGGAATCAGGGAAGGATGTATGTTGATAATACGGCCGTCGAACCGGCGCACCATCTCTTCGGGTATTTTTACCAGAAATCCCGCCAGCACAATCAAATCTGGCGCAAGTCTGCACATTTCTTCCGTAAAAGCTACGTTGAAGCTTTCCCTGTCGGGATAGTCCTTCGGCGCCATCAATATGCCGGGAATCCCATTGTTTTCCGCACGCTGCAAGGCTTTTGCACCTGCGTTGTTGCTGATTACCGCTTCTATCTTTACATTGGTGATACTGCCGTCCTCCACCGCATCCAGGATGGCCTGCAGATTCGTGCCGCCCCCGGATACGCATACAACAGTCTTTAACATATGGTAACTCCTTTTTCCCCCGCTTCGCATACACCGGCTACATATGGGGTTTCACCTGCCGCCCTGATTGCTTCCATGGTTTTTTCCACATCTTCGGGAGCAACCGCCAGCACCATACCCAATCCCATGTTATAGGTATTGTACATCATTTTTTCTTCCAGACCGCCTTTTTCCTGCAACAGCTTAAAGATGGCAGGCACCTCATAGCTGTCTTTTTTCATGACGGCACGTACACCCTCCGGCAGCATCCTTGGAATATTCTCATAGAAACCGCCGCCTGTGATATGACTGCATCCTTTCAGTGTCACACCTGCCGCCTTAATGCTTTTCAAAGCCTTTACATATATCTTGGTGGGAGCAAGGAGCGCTTCTCCCAAAGTCCTGCCCAATTCATCATAATAAGTATTAAGGCTCTCCTTTGTCATCTCAAAAACCTTGCGCACCAGCGAAAATCCGTTGCTGTGCACCCCGGAGGAAGCCATGCCGATTAAGACATCTCCCGGCTTTATATGCTCTCCCGTTATCAGGTTTTTTTCATCCACAACGCCTACCGCAAAGCCTGCCAAATCATACTCGTCTTCCGGATAAAAACCGGGCATCTCCGCGGTTTCCCCACCAATCAGCGCCGCGCCTGCCTGCACGCATCCGTCTGCCACTCCTTTTACAATGGACGCTATTTTTTCGGGATAATTTTTCCCACATGCTATGTAATCAAGGAAAAACAACGGCTCACCGCCCGCACATGCAATGTCATTGACGCACATGGCCACACAGTCGATACCTACGGTATCATGCCTGTCTAAGAGGAACGCCAGTTTCAGTTTGGTTCCCACACCGTCCGTGCCGGAAACCAGCGTGGGCTTTTCCATGTCCTTAAATGCACTCATGGAGAAAGCGCCGGAAAAACCGCCGATGCCTCCCAACACTTCCGGTCTCATGGTTTCTTTTATGTGTTTTTTCATCAGTTCCACTGATTGATATCCCGCTTCAATATCAACGCCTGCATTTTTGTAATCCATTTTGTTCTCCATGCCCTTCCTTTACTCTTCCATGTATTTTTTATAGCCGGCTTCCTGTAAGCGGGCATCCTTTTTTTGTACCTGTTCCTTCAGCCTTGCGCTGTAATCTTTCAGCTTTTGCAGAAGCGCCCCGTCCGAGGTAGCCAGAATCTTTGCTGCCAGAAGCCCTGCATTGGCGCCGCCGTTTATCGCTACGGTGGCAACGGGAATGCCTGACGGCATCTGCACGATGGAATACAGGGAATCCCTGCCGCCAAGGGATGTTGTGTGCATGGGAATCCCTATAACCGGCATGGGGAAGATGGCCGCACACATTCCCGGCAGGTGGGCAGCCATGCCCGCTCCCGCAATGATAACCTTAAATCCTTTCTCCTCCGCACTGTTCGCATATGCAAAAAACACATCCGGCTCCCTGTGTGCGGAAATAATCGTCATCTCATAAGAAATCCCCAGTTCCTCCAAAATATCTGCGGCTTTCGCCATAACGGGCATATCTGAGTCAGAGCCCATGACAATCCCAACCTGTGCCACTTTATCGTTCTCCTTTCGACCATTCGGATAAATTACATCACTTTTAGTGTACTAAAAATTTCCTGCAGGTGCAATCTCTTTTTCTTAATTTTCTATTAAGTAACAGTTCAGCCGCTTTTATGAATGTGAAGGCTGAACTGTTACTAAGGGTTTGTTCAGCTCTTCACAGCCTGCCAGCACAAAACGGCCTTCTTTTATAATATCGGCTTTTGTGCCATCCTGCCTTACCGCCGTAATGCTGCCCAGTTCATAATAAGGAATGGTGATATCCGTATGGCAGTTAAAATAGGCTTTGGACAAATCTTCTTTTCTAAGCACGGACACTTCATTGTCCCTTGCTATGATTTCCTTGCCGTCAGGATTGTAAACCTTAACATCCTCCGACCGGGAATAACAGGTATCACCGACCGCAAAATGGGGGCCCATCTTCTCCGCAATCAATATAGGCAGTTTCGCACCGATGTCATATTTCTTTGCCGCCACATACGCTGTCGTATTTGTACCTATGGCAAACTCCCCGAGGGGAAGGGTGTCATGATGGTGCAGGACATTTTCCTTGATATAATTTTTCCCTTTCTCCTCTTCCGCAAAATTACCGCACCGGTAATCTGTCACCATGCCGTCCTTAAAGTGCATTTCCAAATCAATGTATTCCAGTTCATTCAAGAATACCCGGCTCACATGCAGTACGCCTTCCGTACCCGTTAACCGCGGGGAAGTAAAGACTTCTCCCACAGGAATGTTTACGTCCGCCACACAGTTTTCAAACTTACTCTCCTTTTCCGGATTATTTACGGGATGAAGCATAACTTTGATATCCGTCCTGTTGCCGTTCATTCCCTTTACTTCCACATAGTCAGCGGTATCCAGCACATTGATTATATCCTGCTGTATCTTCTGGTACAACGTATAATCCAGGGTATTGATGCGGATGATTTCATCGAATATTTCTTCAAACCGTTCCCCGATGTCAGGCGTCGGGAAGGCAATGATGGTAAAGCTTCGCTCTTCTTCCCGGATATACTCTCCCTGCTGTTTTCTTGCTGCCGACATATATTCGACCATAAGTTTCTGATACTTTTCACCGCCCTTTGCCGCTTCTTCTTTTACAACAGGCGAAAAGGGTGTTTCACCAAACACTTCCATAACTGCCGGGCCGCCGTAAGCTGCTGCCGCCTCCTTGTACTTCTCAAATGCATATTTCATGGTTTCCAGCTTGCGGTTCATATACTGCCTGTCGAAAAACAGAACTGCATCGTCTTTATGGTCATACTGGTACTGCCTGTTGGCCGGTGTCCCCTGATAAGAGTCTTCCGAGAAAACAACATCCAGCCCTATTCCCGCAAAGTTTGCGATTGCCCTGCGGACAACACGTTCAAATCCCAGATTATAGTGTATACTCACACTCTTTTTCCTGCTGATGTCCTTGTTTCCGTTTACAAAGCCCAGTCTGTATCCTTCTGTAAAAGTATCCGCCATTTTCGCAATTACATCCTCAGACAGGGCATTCAGAAAACGGGCTGTGCGCAGTTCACAATCCGATACATAATTTCCGTACCGGTACAGGTAGCGCAAATCCGAAAGGTCACTTTCCATAACCAGCTTTTTGATGGCATCCTGCCTCGGCGTTACCTTTTCATATACCTGCCTGTCCGAGCGGATGTCTGCATAATCACTGATATACCAGTAATAGATTTCTCTTATTTCTTCATATTCCGGAAGTTTATTCTCCTCTTCCCATGCACAGGAAAATGCCCCGCAGACCTCTATAAAAAGCTCCGCCGCGGCCGCAAGTTCTTCTGCCTGCAATTCATACACATATCTCAGGCACTTTCTCAGTTCCGCATAAAGTGCCGACATAAGCGTCCCCAGCTGCTGTCCCAGTTCTTTTACCGAAAACGCCGGATTTGCATAACTGGTTTCATAATTTTCTCCAAGGATTTCTTCATAGTGCTGCCTGTTTAATATCTGATGTTCTTCCAAGGTCATATGGGAAAAAGAGCCGTCCAAAAGCTTCTTTCTGACGGCAAACATCCCTCCAAGCCACTTTGCCCCATTTTGAAAAAAGGCTGTAAAGGCGGCATCCGAAACCGTTTCCTTTTCTATTTCTGCCAGCCTCTCTTCTGCCAGCCGTAAACGCTCCAATATTAATTCGTTCATAGTTTCCTCCATTTCGCTGCTCCCTTCCATTCCTTTTTAATTTTTCACTGTTCCTACAGGTACATTCCCACATATACAACCAGCCCTATACCCAAAAGGGCTATCACGTTAAACAGGATTCCAAGACAGGGAAACAGTTTATAGCGGTCCTTTTCCACCGCCGTGACAATCCCCAGAATCAATCCCGTCACGGAAAAAACCGCCACCAGAAAACCTGTAATGCCATAGCCACCCGGTATGGCGCCTGCCTGTACACTGGACAGATAGATAACTGCCGCCAGGGATAAGGAACTTATGATTCCTAAAATGGTAGACATGATTGCCCTGTTGGAATGTCTTTTGTTCGTAAAAATATATCCCGGTTTACGCCCCATCTTTACCTCCATGCCTTTCCATGCCGTTATATCAAAAAAATCCTGCGGATTCTCTGCGAAACAAGATGTAAGGGCACCTCCACAGGAAATGCCCTTACGTTTTAAAACAGTATATTAGACTTGCGCGTCAGCAGTTTGGAACCGCTGATTATAAGGAGAATGCCGCTTGTGATTCCCACTACCAGGGTCAGTACCCCCACTACCATATTCGTTGCGCCGGTTCCCCGCATGGTTCTGTACAATTTTTCTTCCATAAGCTTTCTGCTCCTTTCCCTCTTTTCAACATAGCAACACTTATTTATGCATGCACACCATACTGCTCATAATATGCATCCAGGGCGCATTTTATTTCATCATTGATGTAAACTTCCCCCTTATAGGGTCTATTGTAAAGATACTCTGTCACTTCGCTCATGGAAACAATGGCGTTGGCTGCAAAGCCGTATTTTTCCTGAATCTCCTGCAGCGCTCCCATTTTTCCCGAAATACCCACTTCTTCGCGGTTTAAAGAAACCATCAGCCCTTTGATTTCCACATCCGCCTGCGCTTTAAGAATAGGGAAGGTTTCTTCAATGGACTTTCCCGAAGTGGTGACATCCTCAATAATGACCACCCTGTCCCCGTCTTTCAGCTTGCTGCCAAGCAGAATGCCGGTATCTCCATGGTCCTTTGCTTCTTTCCTGTTGGAGCAGTAACGGATTTCCTTTCCGTACAATTCACTGTAGGCAATGGTCGCGGCAACGCTTAACGGAATCCCCTTATATGCCGGACCAAACAACACGTCAAAATCATCCCCGTAACTGTTGTGGATGGCCTGTGCATAATACTCGCCCAGCTTTTTTAACTGCGCGCCTGTCACATAAGCGCCGGCATTCATAAAAAACGGGCTTTTCCTGCCGCTTTTTAAGGTAAATTCACCAAACTTCAATACCTTGCAATCCACCATGAACTCGATAAATTCCTGCTTATATACTTCCATTGCTCTAAAAACCTCCTGTTTTCAAGGCTGCCGCTTCAAAAGAAAACCTCAAATATCTTATCCATATTATCATAAAACCTTGGATTTATCAACCACTAACACGCGGCGGATTGTTTTAATATCCCGCTTGTAAGGCCAACCCACCTTGTGGGCGGTTGTTCCTCTTTTATGCCTGTAATGCGGCATATCATGCGGGGGAATGCAAGCATGATTTTTACTGCCGATAGTTCATTTTTACTTACGAATCACCTTCCTCATGCCGCACCCGCAATGCTCGTGCGGAATCTGCTTAAACCCGGCCTTTTCATAAAAAAACTCTTTACCCTTTTCCGAAATCAACTGTATACTGGAGCGCCCGCCGACAGGCGTTTCTTTGTCAACGTACTCCAGCAGCATATTGAGAATGCTTCTGCCAATTCCTCTTTTTTGATAAGCCGGAGATACTATAACGTCCGCAATCAGATAGTACATCCCGTCACCTGTCAGTCTTCCCATGCCGACAGTCTGATTATCACAAGTTGCAGCAACCGTATATAAACTGTTCTGAAGAGCCTTTTTCGTCTGCTCCTTTGAAAAGTTAATCCAACCGACGCTTTCCCTTAAACCGATATACTCTTCATAGGTTAGCAAATTTTCCTTATATTCCATATATTTCAAATCAGAAATTCTCCTGCCTTTTAAGTAAAAATATTATTGCATAATTACTACAGTTCCGCAATAAGGTCCGCATATATTTTTCGGATATCGGGAAAAACAAGATATTCATGGCCGTGAAAGACAAGTTTCAAAATATCCTGTGCATTTTTGCAGATATCCTTTTCCAAATCTGCCTCTATGGTTACCGGCTTTTTCGTGTTGGGGTCCATATAAACATTATTTATGTACCTTTCGGTAATCGGAAACATATTTTGAATGAGAAAAGCCTTCTCTTTTCCCATTACCCTGCCAAAACGGATGGTGTTGCATTTGGGAGAAGCAATTCCTCTGTTTTTCTGCATTGCAAGTTTGTGTTCTACTATTTTACGAAATTTGGTTACTTGGGAAGAAATCGGCACACACCATAGAATTTCCGGATTTTGAGTGTCAGAAAAGGTATAGAAGCAAGGACGGTTATGAGTACCCTCCTTATTTTGCATCAGTCGTTTATCCGAATCGTGTCTTTCGTAAAAATCATCGGTGATAAAAAAGAATTTTCCTCGTTTAATGTAAACTGTACCTCCTTCTTTGAGAATGAAAGCCCCGCAAAACAGCGGAGCCTTCAAAATTTGAACCCGGTTATTTATTTTTGCTCCGCTTCCGGTAAGCGGAGATACATTTGAACCCGGTTATTTATTTTTGCTCCGCTTCCGGTAAGCGGAGATACATTTGAGGTATTGCTACCTTGTGCTATTATTTTATGTTTTTAGTGAAAATATGTCAAGAAATTTATGAAATTTTCACTTTCGTTCTTTCCTCAAGCGTGAAACTTAGAAGTTCTCCGCGAAACAGCCTCTGTTGTGAGCGGTCAGAACTTCTTTTCACGCTAACTCCCATCTGCCTGCTTCAGCAGGCGTACAAATCAGGATGGTGAAATTTTATATTTCACACTATTCCGCCAGATATAACTGTATTCTTTCGTTCACAATATCCATCACTTGTCCTGCCGTTTTGGTACCTGCCCAGTATGCCCCGGCTTCCTCCAAAAGGATGTCCTGCACGATGCCTGTCTTGTTTCCATAGAACCTGGCGCTTCGAAGCACCTGCCACAGGGCTTCATACTGTCCGGGGGTAAGCGACAGGATATTTTCTTCCCGTGCTTCCTCAGCCCTTTCGCAAAGGGAATCGTACAATGTGTCCATCAAATCATTTAATACAGGGTATCCAGATGCAGTATGCCCCTCCAAAATAGCATTTGCAAGACTTACCTGCTGATTATCTGACAACAGATAATCTATGAATTTCATTGCTCCTTCCACAGACTTAGTGTTGCTGTTTATTTCCAGAACATCCCCTATCAAACAGTGTCCCCCCGTATGGTCTTCCGTCGGGAACCCAATGTATACTTCCCTTCCTTGCAAACGTTCCGACATATACTGCACCAGCTCCGGGGTTGTAAAGTAAAGAATTCCTGTCAGGCTCTCTCCTTTAGCCACCCGTTCAAAACTGTCTTCTGATATATCTGTGTCATTTACGGAATATTTAGTGGAAAATTCCAACAATTGGCATCCTGCTTCACCGTTTAAATAGCTGATATGGTTTTCCCAATCAATGAAGGCTGTATTTTCCGTAAGAATTCCCAGATAAAAGTAAGTATTGCCCACATCAGTCTGTTCAAAAAAGGTATCCGCACCGCTTTCTTCCATGCACTGCATGGCTTCCTCCAAATTCCAATCCTGTCTGTTTCCTACCACATCTTTATCCGCCACCAGTGTCATGACATTAAAGGTATAGGGGATTCCGTAGTATTTGTCCCCTTCTTTTCCCAACTGTTCTGCCGCAGGAAAAAGCTTTCCCTGATACATGGCATAATACTCCGTCAGGTCAAGCAAAATTCCTTTTTCTGCTCCCACCCGTGTTTCCAGCACATCACTTCCCATAATGTCCGGTCCGTTTCCTGCACTCAGTTCGGCCCAAATTCTGTTTCGGTAGTCGTAAGCCGTTTCCTGCTGCGGACGTGTCCGAAGCACAATTTCATACTCCGCACTTTGCCTGTTAAAATCAATAACAGCATTTGTTAAATACGGGGATGCATACTGCACTGCCAATTCCAATTGCAGTTTTTGTCCGGTCGTCTGCTCTTCTTTCTGCAGCCGGGCAAACCAGTACCTGCCGTTTTGGTACGTCATAAGCAGCAAAAGCGTTCCATCCTCCTTCACAGACATGGTCATCCTTCTGACACGCGCTCCCATATGCTTATCGCCAAAGTTATAGACTTCCTGATAGCTCTTCTCTTCCATGGAGAACCGGTAGATTCCCAGCCGGTTGCAGAGATATCCTTCGGTTTCTCCCGAAAACGCCACACAACTTCCGTCCCCGTCCAGAAAGAAGTTGTCTTCCTCTTCTCCGTTTCCGGTATCCCGCCCTGTAAAAGCAGGTGTTTTTTCATCTGCCGTCCATATGGAGAAACCTCCGTTTTCCACCATGAGTCCGGTTTCCATCATAGACCAGGACTCTGCATCCGCTCCGCAAAAATATAATTGATTGGAAAAGGGATTTTCTACCGCCAAAAAAACAAGTCCCCCTGTCTTTTCCATTGTTGTTTCCTGTTTTTGCCCGTTTTCATCATATCGGAGAACAATTTCTTCATTCAGGAAAAACAATCCTTTTTCCCCGCCGTCAAACCATACAGGCTGTTTGCCTTCAAAAACTGTTTCCCACTCCACATCCGAAGCCATTTCCTTTGCCGTAAAGCCCCCTGCTTTGTTCCAGCTTCCTATATAATCGCATTCCGCACTTTTTATCAGCATCTTGATAGTTCTGTCCGTCTCCATATAGGCATCCTGTACATAGCTTCCCGGCTGTTTTACATATTCTTCCATGGTAAAGGTTACGGTCGTCCACTCCTCATATGGCGGTTCCAATACCTGTACACAATAATTTACTTCCTCATAACTGCCCTCGCCCGCATTGGGATAAATTTCCAACAGACGATAAATCTCTTCTCCCGCCAGTGTTTCCAAAAGAACCGTCTTCTCCGCGCCCTCCGGAAGAAACTCTCCAAGCGCAGCATCAGGCACTGTCATTTCATTTAAAACATAGGCAGCTTCCGTTTCCGGACTCTGTACATCCCCCACTGAACCTGAGTTATCCGCGCCTGTACCTTCCGTGCCTTTGTTTCCTGTTGCCCCGTTTCCTGCACAGGCACAAAATAACAGACAGCCTGCAATTCCCAAAGCCAGCATTTTCTTCCGCATTTTCCACCTCATTCAGTAATATTTTTATGATTTCATAATAATAGATAAAGCTTACAAAAAAAAGAAAGAAAAATTACATATTTCTTAAATTTAAAAAGACGCCGGTATGTAAATTTACCGACGTCTTATTATAATTACCTGAAAATACCGGTCTAAGCCAGCGCTCCTGCGATGTCCTCCCGCATGTCAATGACTGCCGCACGGGCGGCGTCCGCATAGCCCTCCTCGCCGTATGACGCATACTTCTCCTGCTTGTAGGCGGCTATGATGCCCCTTGAGGAACTGATGATGGCGCCCAGGCCGTCCTCGTTGAAAAAATGTGCCAAATCAGCGCCTTTGCCTCCCTGCGCCCCGTATCCGGGTACCAGGATAAAGGTCTTGGGCATTACCTTCCGAAGAAGTTTTCCCTGCTCGGGATAGGTAGCTCCCACTACAGCGCCGACATAGCTGTAAGAATCACCCATACAATCTTCGCCCCACCGGGCAACCTGTTCACCGACTATCTCATACAGGGGCTTTCCCTCAACCAATCTGTCTTGAAACTCACCGCTGCTGGGATTGGAGGTTTTTACCAGCACAAAAATACCTTTCTTTTCCTCCTTGCAGACCTTGATAAAGGGGTTGACGCCATCCGAGCCAAGATACGGATTGACCGTCACAAAGTCCTCATTAAAACTGTAAAGGGAATTACTTCCCACCGTCACTTTGCCGAGATGTCCCACTGCATATGCCACAGCGGTGGAGCCGATGTCTCCGCGTTTGACATCCCCGATAACCACCAGTCCTTTTTCCTTACAATAATCAACGGTCTTTGCAAAAGCTTTCATTCCTTCTATCCCAAACTGCTCATACATGGCAATCTGGGGCTTTACTGCCGGAATCAGGTCGCAGACCGCATCCACAATCCCCTTGTTGAACTGCCAGACGGCCTCCGCCGCCCCCGCAAGGGTTTCCCCGTACTCCGCAAACGCTTTTTTCTGTATATGCCCAGGGGTATAGGCAAGCATCGGGTCCAGTCCCACCACAATGGGAGCATTCGTCTTTTTAATTTTTTCTATCAAAGTATTTATCATACTGTCACCATACTTTCCGCATACTTTCTGATATTGGAGGCATTCACATATTTTTTATGGGTACCGCCGTTTACCACCACCAGGGTAGGCGCCTGCATGACGCCATAACGCCCTGCCAGTTCCATGTTTTCCTCCGCATCGATGACTACATATTTTTCGCCTTTTAAGTATTCCTTTGCCAGCTTGCAGTTGGGACAGGTTTTGGTGGTGAAAAGATACTTTACATCCTCCGGCGCTTCCACTTCCACGTCATCGCCATAACTTGACAACGTTACCACCGCACCCACCGGACGTTTTAACACGGAATTTGCAATATCGTACTCCGTACGGTTTGCATACTCCTGCAGCTTGCCGTCGTTCCAGTTCTGCACCGGCCTGTAGTACCCCGTAATCCTGCTGTAAACCTCGGTTTTCTTCCCGCAGTGCGGACATACCTTTACTTCCCCTGCAAGATAACCATGCTCCTTGCAGATGGAGTAAGTCGGGGACAAAGTATAATAAGGAAGCTTATAATTATCCGCAATGGTTTTTACCAGACTGGCGGCTGCTTTCCAGTCAGGTAGCTTCTCTCCCAAAAAGGCATGGAATACCGTGCCTGAAGTGTAAAGGGTCTGCAATTCATCCTGAATATCCAGCGCATCAAAAATATCGACCGTATAATCCACAGGCAGGTGGGAGGAATTGGTGTAATATGGCGTATCCCCAGGGTTGCCTACCGTTTTGATGGCGGGCCAGCGCTTCTTGTCATGCTTTGCCAGACGGTATGTGGTGCTTTCCGCAGGCGTAGCCTCCAGATTGTATAAATCGCCGTACTGCTCCTGATAGTCGGACAGCCTGTTCCGCATATGGTTCAAAACTTCTTTGGTAAATTCCTGCGTCTTTTTATCCGTCATATCCGCCCTCAGCCAGTTGGCATTGAGGCCCACCTCGTTCATGCCGATTAAGCCGATAGTGGAAAAATGGTTGTCAAAGGTGCCCAGATAGCGCTTTGTATAAGGGTAAAGCCCTTCATCCAGAAGCTTTGTAATGACGCCCCTCTTTATCTTTAAGGAACGCGCCGCAATATCCATCATCCGGTTCAGCCTTGTATAAAACTCATCCTTGCTTGCGGAGAGATAAGCGATACGGGGCATGTTGATTGTGACAACGCCCACGCTTCCGGTGCTCTCGCCGGAGCCGAAGAAACCGCCGGTTTTCTTGCGCAGCTCCCGCAAATCAAGGCGCAGACGGCAGCACATGCTGCGCACATCGGAGGGCTGCATATCCGAATTGATATAGTTGGAAAAATACGGCGTGCCGTACTTTGCCGTCATTTCAAACAACAGTCTGTTATTTTCATTGTCAGACCAGTCAAAATCATTGGTAATGGAATAGGTTGGAATGGGATACTGGAATCCGCGCCCGTTGGAATCCCCTTCAATCATGGTTTCAATGAACGCCTTGTTTACCATGTCCATCTCTTTTTTACAGTCTTTGTATTTAAAATCCATCTCCATGCCGCCTACGATGGCAGGAAGTTCAGCCAAATCATCCGGCACAGTCCAGTCCAGCGTAATGTTGGAAAACGGCGCCTGCGTGCCCCAGCGGCTGGGTGTATTGACCCCATAAATAAAAGCCTCAATACACTTTTTCACTTCGGAATAACTCAGATTATCTACTTTTACAAAGGGAGCAAGATAGGTATCAAATGAGGAAAATGCCTGTGCGCCCGCCCATTCGTTCTGCATGATGCCCAAAAAGTTCACCATCTGGTTACAGAGTACGGACAGGTGTTTTGCCGGTGCGGACGTAATCTTACCGGTAATCCCACCCAGGCCTTCTTTGATAAGCTGTTTTAAGGACCATCCCGCACAGTAGCCTGTCAGCATGGACAAATCATGGATATGAATATCCGCATTGCGGTGTGCATCCGCAATTTCCTGGTCATATATCTCAGACAGCCAGTAATTGGCCGTAACCGCGCCGGAATTGCTTAAAATCAAGCCGCCCACGGAATAAGTAACGGTGGAATTTTCTTTGACGCGCCAGTCCTCCACCTTTACATAACTGTTTACCACATCCTTGTAATCCAGAATCGTGGATTTCATGGTACGCATTTTTTCGCGCTGTTTGCGGTACAGAATATAAGCCTTAGCCACTTCCTCATAGCCGGCCTGTCCCAGCACTTTTTCCACGCTGTCCTGAATATCCTCCACCGATACGGCGCCGTCCTTCACCTTTCCCTGAAAGTCTGCGGACACCCGAAGCGCCAGCAAATCCACGATATCATTGCTGTACTCCATCTGTGTGGCCGTAAATGCCTTCATAATGGCATCATTGATTTTTGTCAGGGTAAAATCTACCCTCTCCCCATCTCTCTTGATTACCTGAAACAACAAAAGTCCCTCCCTTTCAAAACGTTATCTCCAGTGTAACATCTCATATGGGGAAAGTCAACAAAAAACACAAGATATTGTGTGTCAACTTTTTCACAATCGCAAAATGTGTAATTCATGCAAGGCCCTTGTCGCCGCAACATACATGAGTTTCGCCATTTGGGGGCCTTCTATCTCTCCAATTTGCGGCGGATTCCATAAAAGCACCACGTCAAATTCAAGCCCCTTCGTCATGGACACGGGAAGGATGTCCACATCCTCCAGCCATTTTTCCACCCATATTTTCTCCGCATCGTCGCGGCAGATAACCGCAACGCTTCCATAGCCTTTTTCTTTTACCCCTGCAATGATTTCCTGCGCTTTTTCATACATGGCCTTTTCTTCCGCAAATCCATACTCCTGCACGGGAATACCGTGACGGATAACAGGCTCAATGCGATACTTTCCGTAAGAAGCCTTTTCCAATATTTTTCCGGCGTACTCCGAAATCTCGATGGTATTGCGGTAGCTTTTGGAAAGCAGCCCAAACACATCCTTTTCCCCTGTAAGAAACCACTTCCTCATGTCCTCCCAGTCGTTCATTCCCGTATCGTAATGGATATTCTGGGACACATCGCCCATTACGGTAAAATAGCAGGCGGGCAATACTTTTTTCAACACATAGTACGGGGCTATGCCAAAGTCCTGCGCCTCATCAATAAATATCTGCCCAAACTCTTCGTCTTCTTTTTTCTGCTTTACCCGGTAATAGATAAGTACCAGCGCCGCAACGTCGTATATGTCATACTCTCCCGCCGCAGCCCTCGCGGCATGTGCCGGAAGGTCTATGCTGCCGGGAAAGCTGTCCTCATACCCGGCAAGAAAGTCTTCGTACAGCTCATAGATGCTTTCTTTTACTTCCTTGTTTTTATAGTATGCTTTGTATTCCCTGCATTTTTTTAGAAAATAATCTTTTTCCCCATCGGGGGAAAGAAATTTAATCCGCGTCTTTACCCGCTCATCCAGAGTGGAAAGCAGCCTGTAAATGCTGTATTCGGGATTTTCCGCCAAAAGACGCCCTATCCCCGTTCCCGTAAGGATTGTGCCAAGCTCCCCGTCCTTCAAATCCTTCGTTTCTATACAGCCTTCCCTAAGATGCAAAAGGTAAAGCTCCAGATGGAGCATAAAGTCCATCCGGCTCCTTACGGCGGCATCCGGCAGAAGTCCCGCCACCTTTTTCTTTTTCGTCCAATCCTTTTTTAAGAGGTGCGTCAGCATCACATCCATGCGCTTCTGCTTCACATCCGGCACATCCAGCTCCGGCAGGCCGCTGGTGATATAGGACAGCAGCAAATCGCTGCCGCCGATGATACAGAACTCGTTGGAAGTAAACCTGTCCTTGTAGTTATACAGAATATAAGAAATCCTGTGCATGGCAACCGTCGTCTTGCCGCTTCCCGCAACCCCCTGCACCAGAATGTTTTTAAAAGGGGACTCCCTGATGATTTCGTTCTGTTCTTTCTGTATGGTGGCAATGATATCTCCCAGCACCGCTTCCTTGTTTTTGGACAGATACTGCACCAGAAGCGCGTCATTGGAGGCAACGTCACTGTCAAACCATCCTTTCAGTTCTCCGTTTTGTATATCATAGGTTCTTTTTTCATGGAGGTCTATCGGCAGTTCTTCCCCGTCCGGCAGCATATAGCTGCCTTTACCCAGTTCGTTTTCATAGTATACGCTGGAGATGGGCGCCCGCCAATCCGCAATGATTACCTCGGTTTTATCCCTAAAGATACCGTTTTTCCCGATATATACCTTTGCTTCCTTCTCCGTTTCCACGTCCAGATAGGCAATCCTGCCAAAATAGGGATTATCGTATGCGGCGCGGTTTTTCCGAAGCTGGTTTGCCGCGTGTTCTTCCAGACTGGCGCTGGTCATCATCTGGTTATAGAGCTCCACGTCGCCGCCCTGCATGGCCTTGAATAACGCCTGGGTTTTGGCATGGCGGGATTCGTATTCTTCCTCATACTTTTTGATGTTGCCTTGAATAAGGGTGCGGCATTCGTCAAAGTAGCGCTGTTCGCTTTCATGGTCTTTTTTCATGGGGTCCTCCTGTAATGGCGTATCGCAGTTGCCGCCCTTGCGTAAATCCATATCCTCGTCACCGCGCTCTCGCTCTTAAAAAGCATAGCGGACACTAAGCTCGAAAAAACCTCGCTAAGTGCCGATGCTTTTTAACGGGTTCCTTAGGATATGGATTTACACAAGGGCTGGTTTACTGACTGACTGCATATGAATGGCTACTGTATAAGAGAAGTATAGCGGAAAATAAAAAAAAAACTAGACTTTTATTTTTAAGTGTGATATAGTGCATATTATAGGAGTGCCTAAAATTCTTGTATGAATTTTAGGCACATTTTTTTCGTTATTGTGATTTTTTAGTACTTATCCCTCCGGATTCGGGCGGGGAAGCCCCTTGTGACTACCGCAAGGAAAACTGAGCAAAAGAAATTCGGCAAGCGACCTTTGCACCATGAAAATGAGACTCTAAAATCGTGGAAGCCTTTGCTGAACACGATTTTTGTTTTATGAGGCTCATTGGAATGTCCGGTGCAACGGAGTGCGCCGAATTTCTTTTGCTCAGTTTTCCGACCGGATTTTCAATATGGGCTTCTCCCACACGAATCCTAGCCTCACCTCGTTGAAAGAAATTCATATTCCCTCTTTGCCGTTTCATCATCCGGGTACATTTGTATATAATTATTGAGCAGTATGGCCGCCTGGGTATACTCCCCAAGATATTCATACGCGATGATTTCATTAAATTGCAGGGTCTGCTGCATACCGTTTCCTTCTATCTGCATCGCTTTCTGGAAAGCGGCAAGGGCCTGGGCGTAGTCTTCCTGATTCATATAACAGAGTCCAAGCTGATTATAGATTTCCGCATTGCCCTCATTTTTGGCAAGATAGCTGCTGTATACATTCGTGATGGCATAGTTGTAATCTCCTGTGGCTTCATAGGACAGTCCCAGATACAGATAGGCATCCGCAGTGCCGCCTGCCTTTGCTTCTTCCAAAAGCACCTGCGCCTGCTCATAATTGCCCAGATAATACTGGATGCAGCCTTTATCAAATGCACTCATTTTTTCCGAGCGGGTCAATGCCTCTTCCAGATAGTTCTGCCCCACTTCCTTGTATCCGTCTGCCAGAAGAACCTTATAAATCTGGATGATACGGCTGTAGTTGGCAGGCTCCAGTTCCACGGCTTTGTCAAAATCTTCCTTCGCCTCCTGATACCTCCCTTGTGAAAGCCTTGCATTGCCCCTGAGATAATAGGCATCCGTTTCTCCCGGTTTCAGCGCCAGAATGGCATCGTAGACTTTTTCCGCTTCCGCATATTTTCCGGATTTCTGATAGGCTGCAGCCAGATAATAATTTACATCGTAATCCATACTGTTTACCATGCCGTTACTGAAAGAAAGGCATAGCAACAGATTTTCCACTGCCGCATCGTAATCGGTAAGCCCTATGTAGGCAATCCCCGTCCCCCTTGCTATCAGCCGTTCATCTTCCCCGTTTGCACGTGCCGTTTCAAAGGACAAAAGCGCTGCGCCATATTCCATGTCGGCAATATGCTGCATTCCCTCTTCCAGCGCCGTCGTACCTGCTTTGTTACCGCATCCGGAAAAAAACAGGAATACCGACAAAAGAAACCCTGTCCTGATTGCAATGCTTTTTTTAATTTTCTCTTTTGTCTTTTTCAACAAGCCGTACTGTTCATAATCCATAATTTCTGGTTTTCTCCGTTTAAATATCTTATTCGATTTCTGTTCTCAGCCATCTTGCAAGAACCCGGTTTATGATTTCCGGTTCCAGCGGCTTTGCTATGTGTTCGTTCATTCCGGACTCCATGGCGGCCCGCACATCCTCTGCATAGGCATTTGCCGTCATTGCAATGATTGGAACGGCAGACGCATCCGGCCTGTCAAGGCTGCGTATGGCCCTCGTCGCCTCATACCCGTTCATAATGGGCATCATCACATCCATAAATACCAGTTGGAAAGTGTGGGGGGGAGATTCCCGAAAAATGTCCAGCGCTTCTTTGCCATTGACTGCCAGCGTTACCTCCAGCCCATTTTCCTCCAGCATATACTGTGCAATTTCCTGATTCAGTTCATTGTCTTCCACAAGCAGGATTCGCTTTCCGCTGACTTCCGCTGCGCTTTCCTCTTTTTCTTCTTCCTGCTCTACAGGCGGGGAGGCAATCTCAAGCGGTAACACCACGGTGAAAATACTGCCTTGGTTCAGCTCACTTTTTACCTGTATGCTTCCTCCCATGCTATCCACCAGATTTTTGGTAATGGTCATGCCAAGTCCGCTGCCCTGATAATTCGTTCTGGCACCGCCTTCTTCCTGGGTAAACGGCTCATAAATATGCTTTAGGTACTCCTGCCCCATGCCGATTCCCGTGTCAGCAATTTCAAAGCATATCTGTGCTATCCCGTTTTCTTCTGAAATTTCATGACAGGTAAACCGGATTTTACCCATGGGTTTATTGTATTTAACGGCATTTCCTGCAATATTAATCAAAATCTGTTTGATGTGGAGGGGACTTCCTGTAAAATAGGCATGCGGCAGTTTTCCTTCCTCTCCAAAATCCGTTATCAGGGTTATATTTCTGTCCGCTGCCTGTCCGCCCACTATGGATGCACAGTTGTCCAACAACTCCTTTAATCCAAACACCACCTTTGCAAACTCTATCTTTCCGCGTTCCAGCTTACTGATATCCAAAACATCATTTATCAGGGACAGCAGATGTTTTGCGGACATCTTTATTTTTTCCCTGCAGTCTGCCTGCCTTTCCAAATCGTCCGGATTTTTTTCTGCAATATTTAACATGCCCATTATGCCGTTTATGGGAGTGCGAATATCATGGGACATATGGGATAAAAATTCTGTTTTGGCAAGATTTGCCCTTTCCGCCTCCATTATGGCGGACTGCAGTTCTCCATTCTTTTTTTCAAGCAGAAGATATGATTTTTTACGCATATTAAGCACGGTACCGCCGAAGACTAAAAACAACAGCAGCAGAACACCGAATATGGCAATTACATTTCTGCTTTGATAGATATAATCCGGCAGTTCATAGCTATCGTAGGAAATATTCATATATTGATTGATAATATCTTCTTTTTCAGTCTCTGACATTAGCCCCAACGCTCTGTTCATCACGCTGAACATCACCGAATCCGTATCACTGTACGCCGCCAGGGTGGTTCCCGACTGGTATCTGTGGTTATCCCATTCAATCAAATCGGAAAACCTTTCATTTTTTGACTGGTAGTTATACTCTATGGTGTTGAGAATCGTAATATCCGCTTCACCCTTTTCCACAGCCTGCAAGCAATTTTTTGCGCTGTCACGGAATACTACCTGCGCATCTATTTCTAAATTGTCTGCCCAATAAGCACGTCCGTTCGTCAAAGCAACGGTAACTTCTTCATCAGACAAAATATAATCGTTTTTGGATACAATGACTGCATTATACTCCATAAAAGGATTGGTAAGCAGAATATTTGCATCACGCGCCAGGTTCATATTGTTTGCACCTACATAAAAATCAATTTCCCCTGTTGCGAGCAAATCCTTCCAATACTCGCTCCGCTCTAACGGGCAAAACTCCACAGTCATACCGCTCCGTTCTGCAACAGTCTTTAATACCTGGATATAGATTCCGTCAAATTCTCCATTTGCATTGATATAAGCCAACGGCCTTGTATCCTTATAGAAACCTATCCTTATCGTTTCTCCCCTGTCGATAAACTGTTGTTCTTCAGCGGCAAACCGTTCCCAACGCCCCCCATAATAATGGGTTATCAGTTCCTGTTGAAATGCCGGAGCATTCATCTTTAACTTTTCAATCCCAAAATTCAATTCATCCAGCAGGTCCTCATTGCCCTTCCAGGTTATGTAGTAAAAAGGTGCGTAGGCAAACTTCCCTACCAGACACTGACCTTTCGATACCTCTGTCAAAGTATGGACTGCCACGTCGATATCACCGGACATAAGCGCTTCATCCATCTCCTGTGTCGTATCGTATTCTTTCAGCCGGGGATTCTCAATGCCGTTTCTGTCCAGATATTCCAAAAAATCATTTTTGCGTATATAGCTGTCTACAACACCAAAATTCATATCCCGCATTGCGTCGAAATCTTCATAAGCCAGACTGCTGTCCTCAGCTACATACAAACAACCGAAGGTATAGCCGCTGGACAAAGCGGCAAAATCAAAAATTTCACTCCGCTCTGCTGAATACTGTGCCGAACCTACCAAATCCACTTCCTTTGCTTCCAGTTTTGCAAGGGCATCATTCCAACTTTCACATTCCACATAGATTATATCCCACCCGGTGTATTTGCAGAGTTCCTCCAGGTAAACCACATCCATGCCGCCATACCCCTCCTCCTCGGAGTAGGTATGAAAACCTTCCATCGGGAAAAATGCCACCCTCACAGTACGGGATTTCTGCGCCCGTACAGACATCGGAAAACCTGCCGCCAAAAGAATAATTGCCAAAAACAATACCGCCAGGCCCCGTATCCGTTTCTTACCATACGATTTCCTCATAAACTTCTCCTTATGGCACTTTTCACATCTTTTTACAGATAAAAAAATCTGCTGATTCCATTATACCGCAATCAGCAGATTTTTAAAACATTTTTTATCTGCAGTGTCCGTTTACTGCTCCCTGAAAGTTCCACATGCAGTTTCCCTGCAGTCACAGGCGCCGCAGCCCTTAATGTCAACATGGTCAGCCATACATTTATAATCCTCGTTATAAATACATTTTGTCGCCTCACAGTCAATGCTGATGGTCCGGCTGGGATGGAAAATGGAACTGGTATAAGCATCACCCTTTCTCTGGGCAAAACTTTCACAGCAGGTGTCATCTTTCTTGTGTGCCTGGTCACCGCCCACACAGATATCACCCTTACAGCAGTAACATTGGTCATTATAGGTACAATTCTCTACACTGCAACACAGTTCAGCCATATTAAGTCCTCCTTATGAATGATTTTCAAACTTAGTATGGCTGTAAAATGCAGACTTTATACATTGCATAACAGTAAACAAACTGCCTACTTCTTTTCTTCCTGCACGGTTTCTTTGCGGATGACTTTGGTATGAATTTCTTCCAAAATATCCTCTATAAAACTTTCCAGCGTTTTTTGACCTTCATCACCCAGAAAACGGCTTCTGACGGATACTACATTTTCCTCTTCTTCTTTTTGTCCCACCACCAGCATGTAGGGTACTTTTGCCAGTCTGGTTTCCCGGATTTTAAAACCAATTTTTTCAGAGCGGTTATCCACTGTCACCAATATGCCGTTTTGTTTCAGCTTATCTGCCACCTTTTGTGCATAATCCGCATATTTTTCGGAGATGGGAAGCACACGCACCTGCTCCGGACAAAGCCAGGTAGGTAACTTGCCTTCATATTTTTCAATCAGCCATGCAAGGGTTCTCTCATAGCAGCCCATGGAAGTCCTGTGAATGATAAAAGGCCGTACCTTGTCACCGTTCTGGTCTATATAGTACATATCAAACTGCTCTGCCAGAAGGGCATCCCACTGTATGGTAATCATGGTGTCTTCTTTGCCGTACACATTCTTTGCATTGATATCCACTTTGGGTCCATAAAAAGCGGCTTCCCCCACATCTTCCACAAACGGAAGTTCCAGCTCTGTCAGGATATCGCGGATATGCTGTTCCGTTTCATCCCATACTTCCGGCTCCCCGATATATTTTTCCTTGTTTTCGGGGTCCCTCTTGGAAAGATGCCAGGTAATGTCATCCAGCAGCCCAAGCGTATTCATGACATACTTCGCCAGAGCAATACAGCCCTTAAATTCATCCACCATCTGGTCGGGACGCACAATCAAATGTCCTTCACTGATGGTAAACTGGCGTACCCTTGTAAGCCCGTGCATTTCCCCGGAATCCTCGTTCCTGAAAAGCGTGGAGGTTTCTCCGTAGCGTATGGGCAAATCGCGGTAGGAATGCTGCGCCGCCTTATATACATAGTACTGGAACGGACAGGTCATGGGACGTAAGGCAAACACTTCTTTGTCCTTCTCCTCATCCCCCAGCACAAACATGCCCTCTTTATAATGGTCCCAATGGCCTGATATTTTATACAAATCGCTTTTCGCCATAAGGGGAGTCTTGGTTCTCACATAGCCCCATTCGTTGTCCTCCAAGTCTTCAATCCACCTTTGCAGGGTCTGGACAATTTTTGTTCCCTTGGGCATCAGGAGAGGAAGTCCCTGTCCAATCACATCCACCGTGGTAAACAGTTCCATTTCGCGTCCCAATTTGTTGTGGTCCCTGTTTTTGATATTTTCCAGATAAACGAGATATTCCTCCAATTCCTCCTTCTTATTGAAGGCGGTGCCGTAAATTCTCTGGAGCATGGCATTTTCGGATTTGCCGCGCCAATATGCGCCTGATGAGGAAGTCAGCTTAAAGGCCTTGATGCCTTTTGTACTCATCAGGTGGGGACCTGCACACAAGTCCACAAATTCACCCTGACTGTAGAACGAGATAATTGCATCCTCCGGTAAATCACGAATAAGCTCCACCTTGTAAGGCTCGTTTTTTTCTTCCATGAATTGAATGGCTTCTTCTCTGGGAAGCGTAAATTTTTCCAGCTTATTTCCCTCTTTGATGATTTTTTTCATCTCCGCTTCCAGCTTATCCAAATCCTCCCTTGAAAAGGGCTCATGCTCAAAATCATAATAAAAGCCGTTGTCAATGGAGGGACCGATTGCCAGTTTTGCTTCCGGGAACAGCCTCTTGACCGCTTCCGCCAGCACATGGGAACAGGTGTGGCGCACCGTGCGCAAGCCTTCCTTGTCATTTGCAGTCAGAATATTCAATTCGCAGTCCTCGTCCACCACGGTCCGCAAATCCTCAACCTTACCATTGATTTCCACGGCACAGGCCACCCTTGCGAGCCCTTCACTGATATCAAGCGCAATTTCAAAGGCGCTTTTTGACTGTTCATACTCTTTTACAGAACCATCCTTTAATGTAACCTTCATTTTTTCCTCCATTCCGAAGCGTTTTTCGCTGAGGAGGCGAGCAAAATGTCAGATTTTGCTCTGCCATCATGGAATTTGTGACGCTTCGGCACAAATTCTTGGTTGAATAAATTGCTTTCGAGCAATTTATTCAATCTTCCATCCTTCCTCTTAATAAAATTTCCTATTCATTTATACCATCTTTACCGTTACAGTCCCTGCCGTCCTCAGTAGAATCGGCATTACTGTAATTTCCGCAATTGCAGCCAATGGATACGCCCCTTGTCCACGGCGCCGTAAAAAGCCCGTACACCACGCCCGCCAGAAAGCAGATTCCCCCTGCCAGCCACAACTCCCTCTTGCTTATGATTGTCTCTCCGCAAAACAAATTTTTTACATTTTCCTTCCAGTTCTTCATGTTTACACCCATGCCTTTCCTTTTTCTACAAAGCAAAAAATCCCTTACATTACCTAAGTAATGCAAGGGACGTATCAACGCGGTTCCACCCTGCTTGCCCTGTGTAATCACACAGGACCGCTCATTTTTCCTGTAACGCCGGCGGGCGGGCCTTATTGGGGCCACTCAGAGATGGTTTGGGAATGCGCAAATGTACAGGCGCTTTCAGCACCGGAATTCCGGGCGCCTTTCTCTGCTACTTTACTGCATCCTCTGTTCTCTTCAACGTATTTGTCATCTGATACCTGTATGAACAGATATTTTTTATAATTCGTATTTTAATCCATTTCTATCCGGCTGTAAAGTACTTCACAAAAATTTCCGCAATTATCAATTTATTCCATATCGGATAACAGCGTATCTTCTATGATGCGTGCCGCCCGCGCAACCAGTCTGCTGCACGGCCGTTTTGCATAATATTCCGCAGTTCTCTCCGATGGGGCCGCGCTTGCTTCCCTGCCCACAATACCGAGAAGCTCCCGGCAGAGCATACTGCCGCTTTCTTCCTTAAACCGGTCCGCCATCTGCCTTGTTTTTTCATATACGTGCTGCTTTGCCGCCTGGTCTTTGGCGTCGGCATTGCCCTCTTTCATTCCCAGCAGCATGGACATGGCAGAAATTGTACCGCAGACCTCGCGCATGCGGCCTATGCCTGCTCCCATGGGACACGCCAGTTTTAATGCCGCTTCCTTTTCCATCCCAAACAAATCGGCATATGTGGCAAATACAGACTGCGCACAATTATACCCCGATTCAAACAATGCCACCGCATCCAAAACCCTGCTCTCCATACATCAGCCTCCATGAAAAGTACTTTTCACGCCAACCAACATGATTCCGCTCTGCGGAATCCCATAATCCCACGGAACTAAAGTTCCAAGCGTGAGACATAGAACTTCTTCGCGAAGCAGCCTTTGCTGCAAGCGTTAGAAGTTCTTCTCACGCTAACCTCCATGCCGCCACTCCATGGCGGCTCAAATCTGGATGAGAAATGCCGCATTTCAGGCATTTCTCAAGCGTGAGACATAGAACTTCTTCGTGAAGCAGCCTTTGCTGCAAGCGTTAGAAGTTCTTCTCACGCTATTTGCCACAGCACTTTTTATATTTTTTACCGCTTCCGCAGGGACAAGGGTCATTGGGATATACACGGGGCGCTTTGCGGATTGTGGTGGAATCTTTCTGCTCTTTGTAGAGGGCCTTTCTTTTGTCCTCGTCAAAAATATCGTTCCACGCCTCCAGCTTATACAGCCAGTCTGCCTGTGCCGCCACCATGTTCTTATATAACAGTTCCTTGTCAAAGCCGAGGTTTACCACGGTATCCTCTTCCATCTCTTCAATGGGATTGGGCTCCTTTAAACTGTCATTGATGCCGTCCAGAAAACCGGTCATGCTCATAATGCTGACATGGAATTTCTCAGCCAGCTCTTTTACGGTTCCCTTCACCACCGTATCGGGGTTTTCCAGAAGTTCCGCATAGATATTGGTTTCCTCCTGAAAATAATCCATCCACAGCTTTTCAAGCACTTTCTTGTCTTCTGTCTGGGAATACGCCATTTCTTTCCATTGGTCTAATAATGCCATAATTCATACCATCCTTATTGCTTTTGTTAGAATACTTCGTAAGTATAATACAAAATGCAGATAAAAACAAGTACAGAAACGTATACACTCTTATGTGTAACTATCAGAGACTTGAGTTTCCGCATTTTGCATGGCGGCAGCCCCGGCGTGCATTTGATTCCATA
>CAJTMB010000019.1 GCA_910577105.1 uncultured Lachnospiraceae bacterium
AAAACATATCAAAATCTTTTCAAAAATCATCTTGACATATCACCAGATTGCTCCTCTTTCATAATCCATTACACATAGTATATTCTATACAGACAAGCCGGAAAATATTTCTTAATTTGTAAAATTTCCTTTCATCTGTTATACTTTTTATATAAAAACTTCTCAGGAGTGAATGATAATGAACAATCCGGAAGGGGTATTCTGCGCACAAAAAAAAGACGGCAGCATATATTACCGCTCATCTGTCACATACCAAAAAAAACATATCAGCCTGGGAAGTTTTCCTTCTGCAGACCGGGCACACAATGCTTATCTGGAAGCCTTAAGGATTCTGAAGGGAAACGATTCTGTTTCCTTGGAAGATTATCATGCAAAAAGCGCCCTCTCTTTTGAAAAATGGGTCATTCTGTTAAATTTCAAAGATAACCGCGTTTATTTCCCCACTCCGATTTACGTCAGGCCGCATTTTTTCTATTACTATTATTCTCAGGAACACATTCTGAAATTTGATGTGGATGATTTGTTTTATTATGCCTCCCACAAAATCATGAAACGCGGCGGCCACTACTTTGTTGCGGATTTTGGTATGCAGGTAAATATCCTGAACCGATACGGAATCAAAAACTATGCCGTTGCCGGCAGGGATTATCTTTTCAGAAACGGGGATACCACGGATTTTAGGCGTGAAAATCTGGAAATACACAACCGGTACCACGGTGTCCTCATAATGCGGAAAGAATCCGGCATTTCCTACCGTGCCCGTATCCATGTAAACGGAAACTATATCATCGGCACTTACTGTACCATGGAAGAAGCCGCCATAGCATACAACAAAGCGATAGATATTTTAAAGAAAAACGGCTGCCGGAAGAATTATACGCCAAATTACCTGGAAAGCATATCGGCAGCCACGTATGCCGATATCTATACGCGGCTGCCGGTTTCCGACAAAATAAAACTGCTTACTTTTCCGAATAATCAATGAAACTGATATTTAAGTTTGCATACCCGGCTATCCCATCAATGGCGGTGGTAGTGGAATACTGCCACATGGTGAATTTATACGGATAGTCCGGTATATCTCCCGGCTGGGACAGCCAGATGTCATATGCCGTCAGTTTGGACAAATCTATCCGCTTTATCAGCCATTCCTTATTTCCATAGAGCATGGGCTTATATCCGGCATCCTTGATTGTATCCATAAATTTCTTGGCTATGGTGGTTTTTTCTTCCCTTGTCAGGCTTTCGATACGGGAGGTGTCATTGGGAATTAATTCCATATCAAAAGCAATCGGGTAGGTAATCTTGTAATCCCCAATGTTTTCCAGCACAAGATTGGCCTCTTCCACTGCCTCGTCCGTAGTGACAGCCTGCGAAAAAAAGTACAGTCCGATATCCAGCCCGGCATCCGATGCCCTCTTTATATTATCCAGAAAATATTCATCAATGCTGAGCTGCCCGGTGCCGTATCCTCTTGCCCCCACACGCAGCATCACAAAATTGACACCCGCTTTTTTTAATTTCACAAAATCCACATAATCCTGATATTTGGAAATATCTACTCCCACATAGGAAACCTGTTTTCCGTCTTCATAATATTTCATGAGATTGGACTGACATACAAGCTTTGTGTAGTCATATTCATGCTTTGGCAGATACGGGCTGATTAACACCCATTCTTCCTCCCCATCCGCATAAGTGATTAAAGTGTGCTTTCCGTCCGTGGATGGGTCTTGCTCCACAACTTCCTTTTGGGGACCGCTCTCTGCAGGCAGTGTTTCCGTTTCTTCCGGATACATGTCCCAAAAATCAAAGTCATCCGGCGTCAGCGTGCCCGGCACAATCGTCTCCGGCAGCCCTTGAACCAAATTCTGTCCGTTTCCTTCTTCGGTTCCTGTCTGTCCTGTCTGCGTCAAGTCAGCATAATTTGTATGGGGTTTCTTATCTTTATGATTGATAACCAGCACCAAAACCAGAATGGCCGCCATAAAAAGAACCACGCCTATCACCATTCGCAGCATCCCTGCGCCCATCCGGGACTTTCCATCATATTCTTCCGGTAATTTCATAGCATTCTCTCCATATGCATAAAACATTTTCTATTCTTACAATTTACCATGAAATCCGGCAAAAGACAACCGTTTTACTCCCGCACAGGTGAAAGGGGAAAATGCAACTTTACTCCCTGTATTGGTAGTAATATGCCAGACACTCTTTTACTTTTCCGGCCACATAAGCGCTGCCGCCCCTGTCTTTTACATCTTCTATCACCATCACAATGATAATGGGGTTTTCATCTTTTTCTCCGTTCATGCCTACAAACCATCCGATTTCGGTTCCGGTTGTATCTTCTTTGCTTAGTTTCAGTTCGGCTGTTCCTGTCTTTCCCGCAATCAGTTTGTTGGGAAGCGCTGCCGCCCTTCCCGTGCCGCCTTCTGCATTTACCACATCCACAAGGCTGGACCGGATATAAGAAGCGGTTTCAATGCTTATGGCGTTTTCCTTCCACCAGACCGGCTCCTGTCCGTATAAAAGCTGCGGGGCAATCATGCTGCCACCATTGTAAAAGGCGGAGTAAACACAGGCCAGGTGCAGGGGATTGACCATCATCAGTCCGTGTCCATAACCGGAATCTGCAAGCGTCATACTGTTTTGCAGCGCATCCGACCCTCCGTAAGAGGAAGCCGTCATTGCCAGCATGAAATCGGGAGTCTGGGCAAACCCAAGTCCGTCAAGTCCTTCTGCAACGCCTTCTGCTCCAAGTTTCACAGCTGTCTGGGCAAAAAAGATATTGTCGGAATAAATCAGCGCATTATTCAGATTTTTGGGGGCATAATCGCTGTGCAGCGTCGTGACCGCATAATCTCCCCAGTCAGCGTTAAGCTGCCATGCATTTCCCCTGTAGTCTATGGTTTCTTCCGTTGTCAGGACCCCGCCTTCCAAAGCCAGCGCCCCGATAATGGGTTTCATCACGGAACCCGGACAGTAGGTGCTTTTGGCACGGTTGTAGAACGGCTGGTTTACATCTCCATTCAACGTCTCCCATTTTGCAGTCGTAAAACCCAGCACAAAGTCATTCGGGTCATAAGCCGGTGTGCTCACATAGGCAAGCACTTCCCCGGTTTCGGGGTTTATGGCAACCGCGGCGCCTTTGTCCTCCTTCATAACTTCATATATCTTTTCCTGAAGGGGTGCATTGATGGTTAGGCGGACATCCTCCCCATCCTGCGGCGCACAGGAAAGCACTTCCTCCACTTCATTTCCCTCCTCGTCCACAAGTACGATGCGGTAGCCGTCCCTGCTGCGCAAAACACTCTCCATGGCGGCCTCCACACCTGTCTTGCCCAAAACGCTCAGGGAATTATAGTGCAGTCCCTTTCTGGCTTCCAGTTCCTCGGCAGTAATGCTTTGCACATATCCGGTCAGGTGTCCTGCCGCCTCCCCGTAAGGATAGATTCTTGCTTCCACTGTGGAAAGCAGGATGCCCGGCACTGCAATCATCTGCTCTTTTAGTTCTATATCATCCTTGGAAAAATTACGGATTGGCACAAACAAATCATCCTTTACCCAGGAAGCGCCTAACTCTTTTTCTACCCTTTCCACACTGACTCCCATGACTTCTGCCACTTCCCCGATTGCTTCCTCCCTGGGTTCTTCCAGTTTTCCCGGCACCACGCCGGCAGACCAGACCTCTCCCAATCCCGCCAGCAGATTATATTGCGCATCATATATTTCACCTCTCTCGGCCTGAATGGTTCTTACCCTTACCCTGAGCCCCTCCTGTAAACCCGGAAAAATTTCGGAAAGATTCCATACCATTTTCCATTCCCCTGCCTCCTTATCAAAGGTCAGGATGGTACAGGACGGAAAACTCAGCTCCCCCGCCAGTGTACTCATGGAAATATGATAGTTTAATGCCGCAGGATGGGTTTCATCCCATTCGTTTTCCCCGGCTGTAATATCCGTATCTATCTCAAGCACAACCTCCGTCGCTTCAATACCGCCATAGATATTTTCATATCTGCCCACCAGTTCCTCCTGTGCAATCCTTGCACGGGAATCTGCATCCAGAAGCGAGTAAATCCCCGCAAAATCTTCTGTATTCAGACATTCTGCATATCGGTACAAAGTTTCTTCCGGCCCCGGTATCTGTGGCTTCATTTTGTTGTTTATCAGTATAAAAATACAGGCTGCGGCTGCTGACACCAACAGCACTGCCGTTGCAATCCACACGGTCCTTTGTATTTTTTCCTTTCTTCTCTTCTTTCTTGCTCTTCTGTTTTCGTACATTTTTCCTCTCATTCTGCCACATTCCGGGCGAAATATTTGTCTATATGCCGCATTTGATAAACATGCCTAAAATCAATAAAAATCCGCAAAAAACACACAAAAGGACAACACCGTTTTTTTTGCCTTCCATATTAAATAAGTTTTCTACCCTCTGTTTCATTAGACCCTGACTGCCATAAAAACAGGTGGAAAATACAATATCCAATCCTTTTTGCTTTTCCACTGCATCCAAGATGGTCCTGCCATAATTGCCACGCTCTTTTTTATCCATGTCCTCCACAACGCATTCATCACAAAAAATTTCCACATCCCGGTAACTCCAGTTCACCATCTTATGTACTACCGGATTAAACCAGTGTACGGCTTCCGCTAACAGCATAATGGATTTATAAACAATATCAAAATTATCGATGTGCATCCCTTCATGCCTGAATATCATCCGCAGCTGTTCATCGCTGTATTCCTCTTCGGGAAGCAGCAGCATAGGTTGTAAAACCTCAATCACCATGGGAGATGCAATCAAGGGACAGTGGTATAGCGTCACTTCCTTCCCTACCCCTATTTCTTTCAATACTTCCCTCAATATGGTAAGTTCTCTTTCTTCAAAACTCTCCCTGCTGTTTTCCACAATCTCTTTCAGAAACTTCCTGTAGCACAAATATCTGTGCCGCAGGCAGATAACCAGACCGGAAAACCAGACCAGACATAACAGCACTGCTGTGGAAACCTTCACCGCTTCTTTAATCTGCCATTCTCCGGAAAAGGAGATAAGGCGGACTGCATAGGAATCCCATGTAAAATTGTAAGGAATGAGCAGTCTGATTCCCAGCATAAGCCAGAACCATTTCCGCCATCCGACACGGTATTTTTTCAGTTTCGGCATAAGAAATGCCGCCAAAAGCACCACCACGGAAACCGCAATATTTATTTCCAGAATATCAAAGAAAACGGATGTCAACATACTAATCCCCCTTCCGCCCATAGCAGTTAAAACTTCTTTTTACGCCGCCGCCATGATTCCGCTCTGCAAAATCCCAAATCTGTACGGAGAATACCCTGTTTTTGGCATTCTCCTGTGTAAGAAAAGTCTGCTGCGCAATGTTAGAAGTTCTTCTCACACTAATCCTGTACCTTTTCATCAATATAATCCCTGAGCGCCTTTAATTCATCTGTGCTGATGCTCTCCCCGTCATATAAGGCCGCAACAAAATTTTTCACAGAGTTTTTATACATTTTTTTTAATATGTTCCTGCTTTCCTTTCTCGTATATTCATCATAAGAAATCAGGGCTGTGTAAAGATTATTTTTGCCAACCTTTTCCACCCTCAGAAATCCCTTTTCTTCCAAACGGGATAGAAAAGATAAAATAGTGGTCGCGCCTAACTGCCTTCCCATTCCGGCTTCAATTTCCAACCGGGTAGCAGGCTTATCCAGCTTCCAAAGACTCATCATTAATTCCAGTTCCGAATCCGGTAATCTTTTCATAATACCCTCCTTTTTTCGGCATTTGCCTAATATTGATTTTTATTCTACATCTGCCGAACAAAAATGTCAACCTTTTTATACATAAACAAAGAGGGTGTTTAAAACACCCTCTCTTCTCTCTATCTATTCCGCATTTCCAAGTATACCGGAGCCATCCTTTTTAAGGCCATGTCCATATGGGAAAAGCACCAAATCTTCATTTCCTTCTTCCTGCTTTTTCTCAATGTCCAGCGGGGACTTCATCCATGTATATTTTAAAGTGCCTGTAAAGTCATAATCGCCAAGAAGTACATCCGCAACGCCTTCTCCTTCTGTTCCGGGAAGCCATGCCATTACCACGGCGTCAAACATATCCATATATTCTGTGATATTGATGGGGCGTCCTGCAATGATAATCGCAATTACCGGAGTATTCTCCCTGTCTGGAAGCGCATCCAGACTTACCCGCAATGCTTCCAGAAGTTCCTGGTCCTTTATGGATACGGTGAGATTTTCAGCCTTCCTGTCCCCGCCGGTTTCCACATACGGATTTTCACCTACCACCACAATCACTGCATCATTCTCACTGCTTACATTTCCATCCACATTATGGGAAAGCTTAACATCCTCTCCCACCTGCTTTGCAAGTCCCTCTATGATGGTGGTTCCCAGCGTTGTTTTGCCGCTTCTGCCTTCCCATGAGATAGTCCAGCCTCCGCACTGGCTTCCTATATCAAAAGCTTTTTGTCCGACTACCATGATATTTTTGCAATCCTGCAGAGCATTTATGGCAGTCGTTTCGCCTATCGAATTATTCTTCAAAAGGACAAGACTCTCCCTTACAGCCTGCCTTGCCACTTCCCTATGTTCTTCACTGCCGAACTCTGCAAGGCATTCCTGTTCACCGGCGCCGCCTATTTCCTCTTCAAAAAGTCCTGCCGTAAATTTCACCCAAAGAATTCTGCTCACTGCATCGTCAATTCTTTCTTCGGATATCCTGCCTTCTTCCACAAGTTCTACCAGAAACTGTATACAGATTTCCCAGCTGTAAGGCTCCATAAGCAAATCGATTCCGGCATTGACCGCCAGTTCAACCTGGTCTTTATAAGTCGCCCCCGATACCTGCTGGACTCCGTTGTAATCGCTGATTACCAGGCCTTTAAAGCCCATTTCATTTTTTAACAATTCCTGAATCAAATGATAATTTTCATGACATTTCAAACCATCCACACTGTTAAAGGAAACCATAAAAGTGAGGACATTCTCATTCAGAGCGTAGGTATAAGGCTCTAAAACCCCGCTTGCAAGCAAAGCGTCAAACTCTTCCGGGCTCATTGCCACATTACCCTGGTTAATGCCTTCCTCCGTATATCCTTCACCGATAAAATGCTTTGCGCAGGCAATGACATGTTTATTGTCCATGTAACCGTTACTGTCAAATGTCCCCTGAAAACCGCGTATGTATGCTGCCCCCAATCCTGCAACATCCTCTGCTCTTTCACTGAAACATTCATAAGTCCTGCCCCATCTTTCATTCTGGGGATTGCCAAGGGTAGGCGCAAAGGTCCACTGGATTCCCACTGCCCTTACTTCGGAAGCGGTGATTTCTCCGATTTTTGTAATTAATTCCTTGTTGTCTGCCGCTCCAAGTCCGATATTATGGGGGAACACCGTTGCCCCAAATACGTTATTGTTGCCGTGAACGGCATCCACTCCGTAAAGCAGGGGAATGCCAAGCCTGCTGTCAAGGGCCGCCTGTTTCAGTTCATTGATGCGCTCCTGCCAGTTTTCAGCGCTGTTTCCCGTAAGGGGCGCACTGCCTCCGCCGCTGAGCACCGAACCGATTCCATATTTGGTAACCGCTTCCGCGTCAAGTCCGCTCTGTTCAGCCTGTACCATCTGGGCTGCCTTTTCTTCCAGTGTCATCTGGGCAAGAAGCGCCGCAATCCTGTCTTCGACATTCGCTTCCGGATTCATGTAGACAGATTTGTCCACTTCTCCCTCTGCCGCATCCGTTACAGGTGTGGAAACCGTCTCCTGTGTGGAAGGCGTTGTTTCTTCTCCCTGCGCCGGCTGTCCGCTTGTACACGCTGACAGTAACAATGCCATTGCCAGTAAAAGCGCCGATGCCTTTTTCCATGTATACTTTTTCATCATAGTCCATCCTTTCCTGCATTTGTAAATATTTTACTTCAATCCCGAAACAAATGCTATATAACCTAAAATTATGATACTATAATGAAATTTATTTACCCTGCAGACCTCAGACAATTTCAATCTGACACATTGCCATGGCTTCCAATGCATTTTTATGGCTTTCCACAGTTACACCGGCACAGCATGTACTATCCACTTCTATGGGTACTTCCGGCATATATGCTTTCAAAAGCAGTGCATTGGAAATCACACAGATATCCGTGCACAGCCCGCACAGGATAATGGAATCAATACTGCCGGAATTTTGGATATTTTTGCTGATATACTCTGCCAAATCCTTTGAACCGAAAGTTTGCTTATCAAAAACGGCCGCATTTTTTTCCGCTCTGAGCATATCTATCTCTTCTTGCAGCTCCCAGCCCATGGTTCCTTTTATGCAGTGCGCAACGGGAAGCTTTTTCCCTTCCGCCGTCTGCAGATAATCTTCCCCATGGGTATCCCTCGTAAAGAGCACCGTGCCGTCAAATTCCCGAATCTTTTCCACGACTGCCGGCACAATGGCCTGCGCTTCTTTCGTCCCCAGGCTGCCGTCTATAAAGTCGTTCTGCATATCAATCACAATAAGTAAACGCTGCATTTCAAATCCCCCTCTTCCTCCGCGCAGATTACACAATAACATGCTTCGGGCACTTTTCGGCACAGATGCCGCAGCCGGTACATTTCTCCTGGTCAATCACCGCATGGAAATTTTCCACCTTAACAGCCCCCTGCGGACAGTTCTTCACGCAGATACCACAGCCGATACAGCCCGTTTCACATGCTTTCATGGTTATGGGACCCTTATCCCCGGAATTGCACGCCACAATATGCTTTGCCTCATACGGCTCTAACGAAATCAAATGTTTGGGACATGCGGCAATACACTTCCCGCAGGCTTTGCAGGCGTCCCTGTCCACCTTTGCAATCCCGTTTTCCACATGGATGGCGTCAAAAGGACAGGCTTTCACGCAGGTTCCATAGCCAAGGCAGCCGTAATTACAGGACTTTGGTCCGCCGTTTGGCACAAAACTGAGCATACGGCAGTCTTCTATCCCCGTATACTCATAATCGGGATGGGTTTTATCGCAATCCCCCATACAGTGTACAAAGGCTGCCATGCGAACCGTTTCCTTTTCCTCCACCCCCATAATGGAAGCTATCTTTTTACCAACCGCCTCGCCGCCCACCGGGCAGGCATTTACTTCCGCATTTCCTTTTACAATAGCCGCCGCCAGTCCCGAACAGCCCGGATACCCGCAGCCGCCGCAGTTGTTTCCGGGCAATGCTGCCAGCACAGCTTCTTCCTTTTCATTTACTTTTACCTTAAATGCGATGCCTGCAACGCCGAGAAACAGCCCGACAAATATGCCAATGCCGCCAATCAGAAGCAGCGCACCCACAATTCCCATCACGTTCATTATCGTCCTCCCTACAAAAGTCCCGAAAATCCGCAGAATGCAATCGCCATCAATCCCGCCGTCAAAAGTACATGCGGCATTCCTTTAAAAGCCTCCGGCACTTCATTGTATGCCATTTTTTCCCTGAGCCCCGCCAGAATCACGATGGCAATCATAAAACCAAGGGCGGTTGCAAAACCATTCACAATCCCTGCCAATATGCCATACTCTTTCTGCACATTGGTGAGGGCAACGCCCAGCACTGCACAGTTGGTGGTAATCAAAGGCAGGTATACCCCCAGCGCCTGATATAAGGATTTCATATACCTTTTCAAGAACATTTCCACAAACTGCACCAGCGCGGCAATCACCAGGATAAATACAATCGTCTGCAAATATTCCATGTGGAAACGCACCAGAAGAAATTTATAGATGACGCCCGTAATGGCACTGGAAAGGGTAATGACAAATATAATGGCGCTCCCCATTCCCGCCGCCGTGTTCATTTTCTTTGACACACCCAAAAAAGGGCAGAGCCCCAAAAACTGGCTTAATACAACATTGCTTACCAGAGAAGAACTGATAAGTATGATAAGCAGATTTTTCACTGATTCCATTTAGTTGTCCTCCTCATCCAAATCTATCAGCTCCCCGCTGTCTTCGTCTTTATCCTCAATCCTTTCCGCACAGCCCGTTTCCGTGCAGTGCAGGCAGTCATGTCCGCAGCCGGAGCCTATTTTGCTCATATCCTTTCCTTTCTTTTCTCCCCGAATCTTCACCAGATTCTGTAAAGCACAGAGCATTGCCAGTACAAAGAATGCTCCCGGCGCCAGTACGAAAATGCCGATTGGCGTGAAAGAATCCGGCATCACGGAAAAGCCAAACAGCTTCCCTGCCCCAAGCAATTCCCTGACTGCGCCGATACATGTAAGGGCAACGGTAAATCCAAGCCCCATGCCAATGCCGTCAAACAGGGAAGAAACCGGACCGTGGGAATAAGCATATGCCTCCGCACGCCCTAAAATAATACAATTCACCACTATCAGGGGAATGTATACCCCAAGCGCCTCGTTCAGGAAAGGCAGATAAGCTTCCAAAAGGAGCTGCACCGCCGTGACAAAAGATGCGATAATCACGATAAAAGCGGGAATCCTTACTTTATCAGGTATCACGCTGCGCAGCAATGAAATAATCAGATTGCTCAATGCCAGTACCACCAGGGTTGTAAGACCCATTCCCACTCCGTTTACGGCAGAAGTTGTGACTGCAAGCGTCGGGCACATGCCAAGCATCAGCACAAAGGTGGGATTTTCTTTTACCAGACCGTTATACAGCCTTTCCATTGCACTGTTTTCTCTCATTGTCCATTCCCCCCTTCCGTCAAATTAATCTGAACATACCGCAGACCTTCGTTTACCGCATTCGTAACTGCCTCTGTGGTAATGGTTGCGCCGCTGATGGCGTCAATCTGGTCTTCGGAAACCGCGCCTGTTTTGGTATAAGTATAAGAAGACGCTGTTTTGCCCGCAAACTGCGGAACCAGAACCTCTTCCGCGCGCATACCAAGCCCCGGTGTCTCAGAAATTTTTAAAAGGGAAATGCCATTTAAAGTGCCCTCTAAAGAAACACCCATCATCAATTCAATATTTCCGCCGTATCCTTCCGCGGAAGTGACGTTTATCACATACCCTAATAAACTGCCGTCCGCCGACACCGCCCGATAAACAGCGCCGATTGTAACGCTGTTTTCCATGGCTTTCTCTCCGGGCGCTTCCATTTCTTCAAAAGAAGCAGCGCCTGTAAATACCTCCTCACATGCCCGCTGAATCTTTAACGCCTGCTGGTGCGCAATAGGCTCTTTGGTAAGTTCATGGAGAAATCCCAGAACAAGCCCTGCCAGCAGTGTAATGGCAAATAAGATTCCGGCATCACGAAACATTTTATTCCTGTCATCCTTATTTCTCATAACGACGGCCTCCTTTTCCAAAGGCTTTCGGAACTGTCACCTTTTCTATCAAGGGAACCAGAAGATTGCCTAAGATAATAGCGTAAGAAACCCCTTCCGCGCTTGCCCCAAACACCCTGAAAATGCCTGTCAGCACGCCCAGTACTATCCCGTAAAGGTACTGCCCGTTTTTCGTAATCGGCCGCGTCACGTAATCCGTCGCCATGAAGAAAGCTCCCAACATCAATCCGCCGCCGGATAAATGTGCCGTTATGTATGCCACGTCAAAGCCATGTCCGCCAAACAACACAAGAAAAGTAACAAAAGTCACTATGTAGCTGCCGGGTATCCTCAAATCTATGATACCCGTCAAAATAAGGAACACCGCTCCGATTACCAGGGCTATCACACTGGTTTCCCCAATGGTGCCTGCTGTCCTTCCCACAATCATATCCAGAATATTGACATTTTCTCCCGCTTTCAACAAAGCCAACGGCGTTGCTCCCGTATAGGCGTCACAGTTAAAATTCGTCATAAGCGCCGGGAATGAAATCAGAAGAAAACATCTTGCCGCCAGCGCAGGATTCATAAAATTCTGTCCCAGACCGCCAAACAGGCATTTTACCACCAATATGGCAAAGACGCTGCCCAGCGCGGCTGCCCAGAAGGGAATGTTCACCGGCAGGTTCAATGCCAGCAGCAAGCCTGTTACCACAGCAGACAAATCGCTTACCGTCTGTTTTTTCTTATATAACCCAAACAAAAATTCCGTCAGCACGGCGCTGCCCACCGTCACAAGTATGAGGAACAACGCCCTGACGCCAAAATTATAAATGCCAAATCCTGCAGCAGGCAGCAGCGCCAGACACACGGCAAACATAATGCCCGTGGTATTCACTTTTGACCTGACATGCGGGTTGGATGATACTTTCAGTAAATTTCCCATTGCTGTCATCCCTCCTACTTTTTCTTCTTCGCAAGCTGCATCTTGCGCATGGATTTAATCGTCTGGGTAAGAGGCCGCTTAGCCGGACATATGTAACTGCAGCAGCCGCATTCACAGCATTCCATTCCGTTTAGTTTCATAAAGGTTTCTTCATCCCCATGAATCGCCGCCATCATCAGCTTATTCGGCAGTACCCTTCCCGGGCATACTTCCACACACCGGCCGCATTTGATGCAGGCTGTCGGTTCCATGCCCGATACATCATCCGCTGACAGGCAAAGAAGCGCCGATGCCGTCTTGGTCGTCGGCACATCCAAATCAAAAATACCGAATCCCATCATGGGACCGCCGGAAACAATTTTAGCCGGCTTTACACGGAAACCTCCCGCTTCTTCTATCAACTCATGATAATTTGTCCCGATACGGACCTTAAAATTGCGGGGATGTCTGATGGCATCACCCGTCACCGTGACAATTCTTTCCATAAGCGGCTTTCCTTCAAAGACCGCATGGTAAATGGCCACCACGGTATCCACATTGTTAACTACGCATCCCACATCTGCAGGCAGCATGGAGGAATTAATCTTTCTTCCCGTTGTTGCAAATATAAGCTGTCTTTCCGCCCCTTGCGGATACTTGGTTTTCAGCTGCCTTACGCTGATTCGGTTCTCTTCTTTTGTCAGCCGGCGTAAAATTTCAACACAGTCCTTCTTATTGTCTTCCACCGCCAGAATACCCTGCGCATTCGGAAACAGACTTAAGGAAACCAATAAACCGTTTATCAGTTTTTCCGGTTCCTCTTTCATCCGGCGGTAATCAGAGGTCAGATACGGCTCACACTCCGCACAGTTTACAATGACATAATCAATTTTTTCCGGATTTTTAGGGGAAAGCTTCACGCTGGTGGGAAAACCGGCTCCCCCCATTCCGACAATTCCCGCTTCCCTTATCCTTTCAATCACCTCATCCCTTGTACAGGATGCCAAATCCAGACAGGGCGCGTATTCTACCTCCTGATACTGCCCGTCATTTTCCACAACAATACTCATCACGTTGTCGCCAGTCACCACACGCCTTGGCTCAATCGCCTTTACCGTTCCTGAAACGGTGGCATGAACAGGTGCGCTGACAAACGCTGACGCCTCCGCTATCTTTTGTCCCACATAAACAGTATCACCTTTTTTTACAATAGGTGTTGCCGGCGCCCCTATGTGCTGGGACAAGGGATACACCAAATCTCCTTTGGGAAGCACTTCCTTGATGGGCTTGTCTTTTGTCAAATCCTTCCCATCGTAAGGGTGGATTCCCCCTGTAAATGTCAGTGTCGCCATCTGATACCCTCCTGATTTTCTTCTGACATAATATATCTTTTGTTTCTAATATACTATTTTTTTCATCAAAATACTACTGAAATCTGAAAAAATATGCTATGATAATAACAACATGGAGTTAACTGAAAAAAGGAGTCTTTTTATGCATATTGCAACTTTTGAGTTAAAAAATTTCCAGCCCGCTTATCCCATGGAAAAGCTGGCCCCCGCCCGGGAAGTTCTGTTTCTTGACATTGAAACCACCGGTTTTGCGGCTAAAAATTCCGTTTTATATATGATTGGATGTGCCTACTATAAGGATGGGACATATTTCATACGGCAATGGATGGCGGAAACCTATGAGCAGGAATCGGATATCCTATCCGCTTTCTTTACGTTTGCCTCTCCTTATAAATATCTCATCCATTTTAACGGCAACAATTTCGACCTCCCCTATTTGCAGCAAAAATGCAGTCAATACAACTTGCCGTTTGATTTTGAACGGTTTGAAGGAATTGATATATACCGGCGCATTTCCCCTTACAAGTTTTTCCTGAAGCTGCCAAACTGCAAACAGAAAACCGTCGAGCAGTACCTTGGCATAAACAGGGAGGATACTTTTACCGGAGGAGAACTTATCGGTATCTATCACGATTATGTAAAGCAGCCAACCCCTATGTCCATGAACGCTCTTTTGCTTCACAACAGGGATGATATTTATGGTATGCTGCAGATTCTTCCGATTTTTGCCTATTATGACATTTTTAATGATTCCATCAAGGCAAAAAAGGTACAGGCAAACTACTATACCGACTTTTCCGGGAAACGCAGGCAGGAACTGCTCATGACCCTTCAGTTGAGCACACCGCTTCCGATTCCCCTGTCTGCCTGCGTTAACAACTGTTATTTCAAGGGAGAAAACGACATTGCCAGCTTAAAAGTCCCTATTTTTGAAGAAGAACTTAAGTATTTTTATGCCAATTATAAGGACTATTATTATCTGCCGACGGAGGACATCGCCCTTCACAAATCCGTCGCCGGTTTTGTAGACAAAGAACACCGCCTTCCGGCTTCGGCCGCAAACTGTTATACCCGCAAATTTTCCCTGTACCTTCCCCAATGGGAGATTGTTTTTACCCCGTTTTTTAAGCGGGAATATAAGAGCCGGGATTTATTCTTTGAGTTGACTGACGAATTAAAAAAGGACAGGCAGGCTTTTACAACATATGCAAAACATGTGCTGGAAATGATGAGTTCCACTTATTAATGACTTATTTTAAAAAGAAGCATCGCATGATATTGCGATGCTTCTCAGCTATTTACCCTGTTTTAGATAAAAAAATGAATTTTTTCTTTCATAACCGATTTCTTTGTAATTTATAATCTGCTCCGTGCTTCCTATAAAGAGTATTCCTCCCGGTTTCAATGCACGTTCAAACTTACGGTAAATTTCTTCCTTTGCTTCTTCCGTAAAGTAAATAAGTACATTGCGGCACACTATCAAATGGCAATCCGAAGGATAAGCATCTTTTAACAGATTATTTTCCCGAAATTCAACCCTGTCTTTTATCTCCTTTGCTATCTGATAAGAAGGGCCAATCTTTGTAAAATATTGATGCTTTAAATCCTGTGGAACTCCTGATATGCTTTTTTCATTGTACAGACCGACCTTTGCCTTGGCTATCACCTGTTTGTCTATATCAGTGGCAATAATCTTAATCTGATTCAATGGAAGATGTCTGGAGAGAGCCATAACAAGGGAATAAGGTTCATCTCCCGTGGAACACGCCGCACTCCAGATTTTTAAATTATGTCCAAACCTTGCCATCAATTCCGGAAAAACCTCCTTGTCCAGAATCTTCCACTGGTCAGGGTTACGGTAAAATTCGGATACATTGATGGTAAGGTAATTGACAAATTCCTCAAAACGGGCCTTATCATCCTTTAACAGTATTACATACTTGTCATATTCCTGTACGCCGTTTTTCGCTATCAGAGTATCTATCCTGCGCTTCATCTGCTTTTCTTTATAAGCATTTAAATCTATGGATGTCAACTCATATACAGCTCTTTTGAAATATTCATAATCGTAGGTCATTCAAGCAACCTCGTATTTTTATTCTTCCACTGCCTGCTCTGCATCTTCTGATGCCTCTGCCGCAATCACTGCATCAATGTCAACAGAAACTACCTCAGCATCATCATCTGCAGCAGGTGCCTCTTCCTCCTCAACAGGGTCCGGCGCCAGCATTGCTTTGATGCTTAAACTAATCTTCTTGTCCTCTTCGTTGAAGTCAACAACTCTTGCAGTAACGGAATCACCGGTCTTCAATACGTCAGAAGGCTTTTCAATGTGTTCCTTGGAAATCTGGGAAACATGGAGCAGCGCATCCACTCCGGGCTCCAGTTCCACAAATGCACCGAAATCCGTCATTCTTGCAACCACACCGGTTACATCGGTACCAACCGCATACTTGGAAGCAGCATCTTTCCACGGATTCAATTCATCAAATTTTAAACTAAGCGCAATTTTAGTGCCGGAAATCTCTTTGATAAGCACTTTTACGGTATCACCGATTTTAAATACTTTCTTGGGATGCTCTACCCTGCCCCAGGACATTTCGGAAATATGAAGCAGTCCGTCAGCGCCGCCCAAATCCACAAATGCACCAAAGTCGGTAACATTTTTTACGGTGCCTTCCACAACATCGCCCTCTTTGATGCGGGCAAACAATTCTTTCTGCATTTCTGCTTTCTGTGCTACGATAAGCTGCTTTCTGTCACCAATATACCTTCTTCTCTTGGGATTGTATTCACTGATAACAAATTCTATTTCCTGTCCTGCATATCTGCTCAAATCCTTTTCATAGGAATCGGATACCAGACTGGCAGGAATGAATATTCTGACTTCCTCCACAATAACACTCAATCCGCCGTCCAATACCTGTGACACCGGAGCTTTCAAAACTTCCCTGTTATTGTATGCCTCTTCGATTCTCTTGTTTCCTCTGTCTGCTGCAAGCCTCTTATATGTCAAAAGCACCTGGCCTTCTCCATCATTTACCTTGAGCACTTTCACTTCCATGGTATCTCCTACTTTGGCCACGGTAGTCAAATCCACACCTGATTCGTTGGTGTACTCATTTCTGGTAAGAATGCCGTCTGACTTGTATCCGATGTTGAGAACGATTTCTTCGGGCTTAACATCAATAACAGTACCTTCAACTACCTCTCCTGTGTGTATTGTCTTTAATGATTCTTCTAACATTTGTTCAAAAGTTAATTCTGACATAATTTTGAACCTCCTCGATAATATTGTTTGGGGTTGACGCCCCCGCGGTAATACCCACCAGTCGAACAGATTTAGGTAGTTCTAAATGCAAGTCATCCAGTGTCTGTATAAAATAGGTGTAAGCACATTCTTCCCTGCATATTTCAAACAGCTTTCTGGTATTGGAACTGTGCCTGCCTCCTATTACTATCATAGCATCGACAGAAGCTGCAAGCTTCCTTGCCTCCTTCTGTCTTTCCTCAGTTGCGTTGCAGATAGTATTCGCAACACTAACATTATAGACTTTTTTTTCAAAAATTTCAACTATATATTGAAATTTATTGTAGTTAAATGTCGTTTGAGATACCATGCATATTGCTTTATTGTCTTTCTGCGTATAATTTCGGGCATCTTCCACCGATTCCAGAACCACTGCCGGAGTTTCGCTCCACCCTATGATTCCCTCCACCTCAGGATGTCCGGGATTGCCCGCCACAACAATCCTTTTTCCGGCGGCGCTTTCCCGCACCACAATTTCATGGATTCTCTTCACAAAAGGACATGTGGCATCCACCAGTTTCAGCCCCTGGCTTTCTATCTGCCCGTAAATTTCCCGCGCCACACCATGGGCCCTTATAATAACAGTGCCTTTTTTTATCTTTTTTAATTCTTCCCTGTTCTCAATGACTTTAACGCCTTTTTTCTTTAAATCCTCGACCACTTCCTCGTTGTTGACCACAGCGCCGTAAGTGTAGATATCCTCATCCTTTCCCGTCTGTGAATAAACCGTTTCCACGGCACGTTTGACTCCAAAACAAAAACCGAGGCTTTTTGCAAGCACTACTTCCAAATCAGATACCTCTCTTTTCCATACATATGGCAATTATCTTCTGAACCACTTCGTTTACCGGCATGTCGGAGGTATCCACCAATATGGCATCTTCTGCCTGCATCAGAGGTGATTCTTTTCTTGTCATATCACGGTTATCCCTCTCCACGATATCCTTTTCAATATCCTCCAGGCTGCAGTTTTCCCCTTTTGCCGTCAACTCATCGAAACGTCGCTTAGCCCTCACGCTGCTGCTTGCCGTAAGATATATTTTTACATCCGCGTCCGGCAGCACGCAGGTACCTATATCCCTGCCGTCCATCACAACATCCGCCGACTCGGCAAGACGTTTTTGCAGCGCAACTATCTTTTTCCTTAGCCTTGGCTGGGGAGAACTGACGGAAGCCATCTTGCCAACCTCCTCCGTGCGCAGGAAGGCATTTACATTTTCACCGTTCAGATATACCACCTGTTCCCCATTTTCATACTTTATCGTAATATCCGCCTCTTCACACTTTTTACATATTTCTTCCTGGTCTGCCCCGTCCACGCCTTCCCTGATAAGAAAAAGCGCCATCGCCCGGTACATCGCACCTGTATCTACATATATTAAGTTCATTTTCTTTGCAATCTGTCTTGCTATCGTACTCTTACCCGCTCCCGCCGGCCCGTCTATCGCCACACAATAACTCATAATTTCTCTCCTTTCATTCCCTTAATTCCACTCTGCCAAATTCCTAACCTGTACGGAGAATGCCTGTTTTTGAGGCATTCTCCCGTGTGGGAAATGTCTGCTACGCAATCATTTCTCACACTACGCCGGTTCCGGCAAGATGACCGCTTGACCATGCTATCTGCAGGTTAAATCCTCCTGTCAGGGCATCCAAATCCAGAACTTCACCGGCAAAAAAGAGTCCCTGTACTTTTCTGGATTCCATGGTAGAGGGATTGATATCTTTTACCGATACGCCTCCTTTGGTGATTACGGCTTCCGAAAACCCCCTGCACCCCGTAACGGTAAGCGGCAGGTTTTTTATCAGTTTCCCAAACGCCAGCCTTTCCTCTTTGGTTATCTCATTGACTTTCTTTTCCGGCATAATACCGGAGAGTGCAAGCATTACCGGCGTCAGTTTTGCCGGGAAAAGCCCGCTGACTGCATTTTTAAAAGTTTTATTTCTGCCAGCTTCAAACTCTCGTAACAGCCGCTTATCCAGCTGTTCTTCATGCAAAGCCGGTTTCAAATCCAACAGAAGGGATGCCCTTTGTCCATATGCCTTTTGCACATAAGCGCTGCTGGCGCTTAAAATCAGCGGTCCGCTCACCCCGAAATGGGTGAACAGCATTTCACCGAAACCACTGTAAATTGCCTTTCCCTTATGTTGTAACACAACTGCCACATTTTTCAGGGAAAGACCCATCAGTTCCTGACAGAACGTTTCCTCAACGGTCAGGGGCACCAGCGAAGGCCTTCTCTCCGTAAGGTTATGACCCGTCTGCTCTGCAAACCGGTATCCGTCCCCGGTGGAACCGGTGCTTTCATAGGATATGCCTCCTGTCGCCACAATCACAGCGTCAGCAGGCTCAAATGTGCCATCCCAAAGTAAAATACCTTTAATGCTCTTTCCGTCTTCTTTTGTAAGTACCTCCCGAACGCCTTTGTTCAGTTGTACGGTAACATGCAGATTATCCATTTTTTTCTGCAGGGCTTTTATAACATCCGATGAATGGTCCGTTACCGGAAACACCCTCCCGCCCCGTTCTGTCTTCAGGGGGCATCCCGCCTCTTCAAAAAATGCCATGACCTGATGATTGTCAAAACCGTAAACGGCGCTGTATAAAAACTTTGGGTTGGACACAATATTTTCAAACAATTCTTCCGTTTCACAGGCATTGGTCACATTGCAGCGTCCCTTTCCAGTGATAAAAAGCTTTTTCCCGAGTTTTTCATTTTTTTCATAAAGCCGGACATTGTGTCCGCCCTGCGCTGCTGCAATAGCCGCCATCATTCCGGCGGCCCCTCCGCCGACCACTATTACCTTTTTCATATGCCTCTCCTTTTTGTCACATTTTCCAAAGAGGATTGTTCAGCATGGGTTCTTCATCTATAAAATTAATCTCATCATTCAGGTATACCTGGTAATTGTTCCAGACATCTTCCAATGTTTCCAGATTTTTCTTAACCTCCTGCGGTCTCTTTAAGCACATTGCCACAACCAGTGCATTGATAACGCTAAGAGGTGCAACCAGTGAGTCCACTATGGAAACCATATCGCTCCTTGCCAGAAGATTGCAGGAAGAATACAGGCACATGGGCGAATGGATGGAATCCGTAATGCTGATTACTTTTGCATTCCTGTCATTGGCAAACTCCAGTGCCTTCAGCGTACGCATGGAATACCGCGGAAAACTGATACCGATTATAACATCTTTTTCATCCACGCGAATCATTTGTTCAAATGTTTCACTGACGCTGGTGGTATTGAGCAGCTTTACGTTTCCCCGTATCATATTCAGGTAAAAGTGCAGGAAATCTGCCAGGGGCGCACAGCTTCTGAGCCCGATTACATAAACATTTTTCGCTTCCAGAATGGTATTGACCGCCATTTCAAACGCATTAGGGTCCAGATTGACAATTGTATCCTGAATCTTTTCCATGTCAGCCCCTAAAACGGAAGACAATATTTCCGACTGGCTGCTGTGCCCGTATTTTGCACCAATCCTCTGGACATCGCTTAATTTGTTTTTTACCCATTCTTCCAAAGCTTTCTGAAACTCAGGATACCCCTCGTAACCAATTCCGGAAGCAAAACGAACCACAGTGGACTCACTGATTCCCAGCGTTTCCCCAAGTTTTGCCGCCGTCATAAACACCGCCTGGTCATAATGCTCCTTTATGTATACCGCTATGGCCTTGTGGCTCTTGCTCATGACATTAAATCTGTCATTAATTTTTGTAAGAATATCCTGTCTGTCATCCATTTATATACTCCTGTTCCAACAGCCTTCTGGTTTCCAAATCCGATAAATCATAATCCCCCGTCAGGCTCATGCAGGCTGCCCCATGGATAAACAGCCACATTCTCATAAACATTCCCTGTGGGTCCCCACACCCTGCCCGGGCTGCTTTGTTAATCTCAAGCAGAACATAATTCTTATCTCCGTTCAATATCTCATATAAGCTTTTCCTGCCGGAAAGTTCCGATAAAAATAACAACCGGAATAAATGCTTCTCTTCCCTTGCAAACGCAATATAAGCCATCCCTAAATTGGAAAAAGGCGTACTGCCCATTTTGGGATATAAATCATAATAATCCCTGAAAAATACCACTGCCTTTTCATACACCGCTTCCCATAGTTCTTCCATATTTTTGTAAACCCGGAAAATAGGCTGTGTGGAACAGCCCGCCTTAGCCGCAACCTTTCTTGCCGTCACATTTTGAAATCCTTCTTCCCTTGCCATACCAAAAGCGGTTTCCAGTATATCTTGTATGCTAATGGATTCTTTTCTTGCCATAACGCACCTCATCTCATACATACACTTCCAACAGTAACACTTGTTATTCTAGCTTATTTCTCCCTATCCGTCAAGTCATTTGCTCGGTTTCCCGCAGGCTCCCCGGGCGGCAGCGGCAGGATGCAATTGATTCCATAAAGGACCGTGTAAAAACGCTGGTACTTGGATGTTGTATTTTAACATCCTATGTACCACTGCGTTTTTACCCGAGTGGGAACGCGTCCTGTTGGAACAAATGCGTCCTGCCGCTGCCGCCCGGGGAGCCTGCGGGAAATTACCCTGTATCGGATGTTGAGAAAAAACAGGTGGCATGATATTTTCATCACACCACCTGTTATCATTTGTTTTGCTTCGATTATACGGGATAAGCGCCGTTTTTCGTATCGGCCTTCGTCGGGTCAACTTTTTCCTGCTGTGCCTGACGGTACTTGAAGAAGTCTGTTGCCACCTGAGGGAACAGTGCATAGGACAATACGTCCTCATCCTGCTGTTTCCATTCTGCCATCTCTGCTTCCAGTTTATCCATTTCATTGGAAAGCAAATCTGCCGGACGGCAGGTGATTCTCTGTTCACCGGGAATTACCTTTTCAATCACTTCCTGATTCATCGGTTTGACAGTCTGACCGTATTTTCCGCGAAGCACGTCCTTTGTCTGGTCTGTTGCCATCTTATATCTCTCTCCCATCAGCACATTGAACACTGCCTGTGTGCCGACAATCTGGGAGGAAGGGGTAACCAGTGGCGGCTCTCCCAAATCCTTGCGCACCCTGGGAATTTCTTTAAGCACGTCATAATACTTATCTTCCGCATTCTGTTCCTTCAGCTGGCTCACCATGTTGGAAAGCATACCGCCCGGAACCTGATAAAGCAGGGTCTTGATGTCAACACCCATTACCTTGGGGTTTAACAGGCCGTTTTTCAGGCATTCGTCTCTGTAAGGCCTGAAATAATCGGCAATCTCAGCCAAAAGGTTCTGGTCATAGCCCGTATCATAAGGCGTTCCCCTAAAGGTTTCCACCATTACTTCGGTTGCCGGCTGTGAGGTACCCATTGCAAAAGGCGACATCGCACAGTCAATCACATCAACACCGGCTTCCACTGCTTTTAAGTATGTCATGCCTGCCACGCCGGAAGTATAATGGGTGTGCAGCTGAATAGGCAGTTTCGTCGCTGCCTTCATCTCCCTAATCAGCTCAGAAGCCTTATAAGGAACCAGCAATCCTGCCATATCCTTAATACAGATAGAGTCCGCCCCCATCTCTTCAATCTTCTTTGCCATTTCAATCCAGTATTCCATGGTATAGGCATCACCAAGAGTGTATGACAACGCAATCTGCGCATGTCCGCGGCCTTCACGCTCCTTAATACGATTGGTTGCGTTAACAGCCTCCTGCAGGTTACGCAAATCATTCATGCAATCAAAAATACGGATGATATCAATACCGTTTGCAACCGATTTCTCGACAAAATTGTCAACCACATCATCGGCATAGGGCCTGTAGCCCAAAATATTCTGTCCTCTGAATAACATCTGTAATTTAGTGTTTTTAAAGCCGTCCCTCAGCTTTCTCAGCCTGTCCCACGGGTCTTCCTTCAAGAAGCGCAGGGATGCGTCAAAGGTCGCTCCGCCCCAGCACTCAACGGAATGATACCCTACCTTGTCCATCTTGTCCACAATGGGAAGCATGAACTCTGTCGGCATTCTGGTCGCAATCAGCGACTGATGGGCATCGCGTAATATCGTTTCGGTTATTTTAATCGGTTTTGCTTCTGCCATTTGCTATTTCCTCCAAATTAATTTAGTTTCATCAAGTTACAAATCAGAACACCCCGTAGATGGCCATAAAGGTACCTGCAGCCACCGCGGTGCCAATAACACCTGCTACGTTAGGTCCCATTGCATGCATCAAAAGGAAGTTTGTAGGGTCTGCTTCCGAACCCACTTTCTGTGATACGCGGGCTGCCATAGGCACTGCAGATACACCTGCCGAACCGATTAACGGGTTTATCTTGCCATGGGTTGCAATACACATCAGTTTTCCGAACAGCACGCCTGCCGCTGTTCCGAAGACAAATGCCGCAAGCCCCAGTCCTACAATTTTAAGGGTATCCCAGTTCAAAAAGGCTTCCGCACTCGTCGTTGCGCCGACAGAAGTGCCCAGCAGGATAACCACGATATACATCAAAGCATTGGACGCGGTTTCGGTAAGCTGCCTTACCACGCCGGATTCCCTGAACAGGTTTCCTAACATCAGCATGCCGACCAACGGCGCTGTAGTGGGAAGAATTAAGCTTACTACAATGGTAACAATGATGGGGAACAGAATTTTTTCCAGTTTGCTGACCGGTCTTAACTGGTCCATCTTTATCTTTCTTTCCTTTTCTGTTGTCAGAAGTTTCATAACAGGCGGTTGGATAATTGGCACCAGGGACATATAAGAATATGCCGCTACCGCAATCGGACCCAGCAGGCCTGTCTGTCCCAGCTTACTTGCAAGGAAAATGGAAGTAGGACCGTCCGCACCGCCGATAATGGAAATCGCTGCCGCTGCCGCGCCGTTAAAGCCCAGTGCAATCGCCCCGAAATATGCTGCAAAAATTCCGAACTGCGCTGCTGCACCCAGAAGAAAACTCTTAGGATTGGCAATCAGCGGTCCAAAGTCTGTCATGGCACCGACTCCCATGAATATCAAGGAAGGAAGGAGCGCATATTCGTCCAGAATATAGAAATAATAAAGTAAACCGCCAATCCCATTTGCCGAATCCTCCGCATGGAGCATGATATCCGGATAAATGTTCACTAACAGCATACCAAAAGCTATCGGCAGAAGAAGCAGGGGTTCAAACCCGTGCCTTATTGCCAGATATAGGAAAAAGCAGGCAACCGCAATCATTACATAGTTTCCCCAGGTCAGGTTAAAGAACGCTGTCTGGTGAAGCAGGTTGCCAAGCGTGTTTGTTATGTATTCCATTGAATGACCTCCTGTATTTTCAGCATGAACCCCCGATTAGTTTAAGGTTGCAAGGACCTTTCCTGCCTCAACGGCATCGCCAACCGCTACATCAATGCTTGCTACAGTGCCGTCTTCAGGTGCAACCACGGGAATTTCCATCTTCATGGCTTCAATGGTTACAACGGCATCACCTTTCTTTACTGCAGTTCCCACTGCTGCATCAATCTTAAATACTTTACCTGCCGCACCGGCTTCCACCTTGATGCTGCCTGCACTGCCGCCTGCAACAGGCGCTGCCTTCGGTGCCGCTGCTTTAGGAGCTGCGGGAGCTTTTACGGGAACCGGCGCCACGCCGGCGGACGTCCCTTCTTCTACTGTAACATCGTACACGTTTCCGTTAACGGTAATGGTATAATTTTTCATTTTCTTTTCCTCCACTTATCTTCTCTTTCTTATGCTTCTGACCACAAAACCATCCGTGCCTGCCGCACCTTCATATGCGGCAACTGCTGCTGCAATAACCGCTGCAAGTTCCAATTCATCAGCCGTAACCGACTGCTCTTCTTTTTCAATAATCTGGGCAATGGTGTTGTCGACTGCTTCTTCTTTCAGTTTCTGGACTTCTTCTTTTTTCTTATTTTTCAGTTTTTCCTGCAATTTAGGGATTCCGCCCATAGCCCATATAATCAGGCTGATAAGTATCAATACCGTAAACACGGTGCCCATACCCATCACGGTATCCATGGCTGCCTTGCCCATCAATTCTCCCATGGACTGGTTCAGGTTTAAAGTACAGGACTCGACTGTCAGGAAAATATCATTGGAAAAGATAAGTTCTGCCTCTGCCGTCCGCAGGTTTCCGTTTTTGTCCGTTATGGAACCCGTTATGGGAACCGTAACAATAATTTTGTCACCGGACACTTCACTTTTTGCCGTCAGTCCGTTTGAGACATCCACTTCCCCCAATGACTTATATGTGCCGTTAAAAGAAGTAATGCCGTTCATCACTGCAATACCATCCACATCAATGGCATTAAATTCATAGTTAATGCCATAGGTGGAATAAAAATACAGATAATAACTGATTTCATTTTCCGTAAGAGTTTCCAATTCATGGACATTGTAATTTTCCTGATACTGCTTGGCCACATTATCGTCAAAAAAATTCATCATGAACGGTATCACAAAATCAGTAGCCATTACCTTTGCCGTTTCACATCTTTTGTTTTCCATGTCGCTGATGGCTTCTTTGCTTCCGCAGGCTGTCAGCCCGAAGACACAGGTGAGCATACATAACATTGCTACTATTTTCTTCATATTAAGTATCTCCCTTTCTAAATTGTTCCATGCTTTTTGACAGGACGTTCCTCGCATTTCGTAAACAACATCTCAAAAGCGCCGATTACATATTTTCTGGTATCAGCCACGTCCACTATCTGGTCAACATATCCCCTTCTGGCTGCACCGGCAGCGCTGGTCTGCAGTGCCGCATACTCTGCCGCCTTCTCTTTTATCACATCCGCGCCCATTCCTTCATACATAATTCCTGCCGCCAGTTTTGCATCCATGGAACCGATTTGTGCATCCGGCCACGCAATGGTGATGTCAGCGCCTGTTGCTTTGGCATTCATGGCAATATACGCGCTTCCGAAAGCTTTTCCTATAATCACATTTACTTTAGGAACCGTTGCGTTTGTAAAAGCATAAGTAAGGCGTGCCGCTGCACGGGCAATTTTCTTTTCGCTGCATGCACATGCCTTATATCCCGCTACATTGGTAAGAGTCAGTACGGGAATATCAAATGCATCACAGAATGCCACAAAATCCGCTGCTTTTTCACAGCCTTCCGGTGAAAGCGCCTCTTCAAACTTTTCCGTCACATTGCCTTCCTCATCCAGCTTTTCGCTTCTGTTGGCAACTGCTCCTACCGTTACGCCGTCCAGCCTGATAAAACCGGTCACCATGTCCATTGCAAAACCGGCTCCTACCTCCACAAAATCATGATTATCGGCAAGCACAGCCAAAGCCGCCGCCGTGTCCTTCCTAAAGCTGATAAGTTCCGGCGTCAATCTGTTTAAATCGTCCGTGCATTCATCAAAAGCAAGGTTCTCTTCATTGTTTGCAGGCAATATGGATACCAGTTTGCGGATGCCTTCCAGCACATTTGCTTCCTCACCCACAAAATCCACGTTTCCCGCTTCCCTGCTCTGAAAAGCCGCCGATGAAGTGTCGCATTTTTCAATGGTATTGCCGGCAAGGGCATTGGGGGAATTTACAAATAATTTTGCGTTCTTTTCTTCCATAAACGTAAAATCCGACATTGCCGCCATAACGGCAAGTCCACCGCCGCAGTTTCCGAATACTGCTGAAATCTGGGGAATAACACCGGATGCATCAGACATCTTCCTGTAAATTGTGCCGAACGCATCCAACGCGTCTGAAGCCTCTTGAAGCCTGAGTCCTGCTGAATCCAAAAGCCCGATAACGGGAGCTCCTGTTTTCATTGCAAGGTCATACAAATTGGCAATTTTTCTTGCATGCATTTCCCCGACGGTGCCGTTTAAGACAGACGCGTCCTGACTGTACACATACACAAGATTGCCGCCAATCACCCCGTACCCGGTTATGACACCGTCGGAAGGAGTGTCGGCCTGTTTCAGATTAAAATCCGTTGCCCTGGCAGTAACCATCGCACCGATTTCAACGAAACTGTTGTCATCGAGTAAAGCATTGATTCTTTGACTCGCTTTTGAAGTACTACTCATGTTTTTTGGCCCTCCATTTATGATAAATAAATAATAACAAGTTGACCGGGGGAACCGTATCGTTCCTTATGTAAGCGCTTACTCCCCCATTATTTATGTTCTGTAGTAGTATATCATAAAAAGAAGGGATAGACCAGCCCTAATTTCAGAAAACAACCTATAAAAAGAAATACTTTCTTATCACTTTGGACAGACACCAGAAGAAGTCTGTTTCAAGCACCGCATCCTGTGTCACAATTAAATCCTCCCTCAGGCAGCTGTCCCCCACCATATAGCGGATGCTGCCGACTACTGTTTCTTTTTCCACAGGCGCTGTCAGTCCGTCTTCTACTTCACAGAATACCTCTATCTTTTCCTCCGGGGATAGCAGCAGTCCGGTCATGGATTCCGTATGTTCCGCTCCCGCAAGCGACACCATATCCCCGAGCCCTTTGCCTGTGCCCTCCTGCACCATAAGGTTTGCATACGACATTTCCCCGAACCTTTCCGTCCGCCCGCCTTCCACGGGAATAGGGGACAGTATTGTAACGTCATAAGATGCCTCGTCCAGACTGTGGTATGTATAATTTTCAAGTCCATATGTAAAAAGCGCCTTGGAATCCGACCATTTATAAGTTTTATGGTTAGGCCAGCCGCAGGCCAGAAGCGCAATGGTAAACCGTTTGCCGTCCTTTTCCAGCGCCCCCACATAACAATACCCGGCCTTGTTTGTAAATCCGGTCTTTCCCGTCAATGCACCCTCCATCATATGTAAAAACGCATTGTGGTTCGTACAGGAAAACGTTCTGCCTTCTTGATTGGAGAAGGTATAAGAAGCCGTGCGTGTGATTGTCAGGAAATCCTCCGATGCCGGAGAATAAAAAGCGCAGTACGCCATAATCCGTGCAAGGTCTTCAGCAGTTGTGCCATGGGACAGCAATACCGGGTTTCCATCTTCATCCGTGGCATTCTGGGTGGCATCCAGTCCGTTTGGCGTGATGAACCAGCTGTTTTTACACCCTATCTGTTTTGCCTTTTCATTCATCAAGGCTGCAAAACCTTCCATGCTCCCCCCCACATGCTCCGCAATGGCCACAGCGGAATCATTATGGGATTCCAGCATCAGGGAATACAATAAGTCCTCCAGTCTGAAATGCTCCCCCTGTTTCATGTAAAGTTTTACCTTCGGCATACTCGCCGCATAGGCCGATACCTCAACAACATCTTCCCTGTCTGCATTTTCCAGCGCCAATATGCAGGTAAGGATTTTGGTGGTGCTGGCATTCGATAAAAAGACATCTCCTCCCTTGCTGTATAAAACCCTGCCTGTATCCGCATCCATCAATACTGCGGCTGTCGCATACAGGGACGGTTCTTCCGCCGCTGATGTCTGTAAGGGAAATAAACCCAGACAAAACAACAAGGCGGTCAGAATGCACAGAACCCGGACAAATCCTTTCACTTTTCCTTTTTGAACAAAAAAATACATAGCAGCAACACTCTTTCCCTTCGTTGCTACTATGTATATGACTCCCGGGCATAATTTAAAACGTCCTTTTTTGGTGTATAACAAAGCGCTTCTTCTCACACTATAGATGCCGCCTCTTCCTCTGCCTGCTGTTTAAACTCCTCTACCTGCAGGGCGGAAAGTTCAGGAAGCTCTTCCAGGGATTTTACGCCAAAACTTCGCAGAAACTGTTCCGTGGTTCCAAACAGAAGCGGCCTTCCGGGCGCATCCAGCCTGCCCAGTTCCGTGATAAGGTCATACTCCAGAAGCTTGTTGATGGCATGGTCACAGCTGACGCCTCTAATCCTTTCTATTTCCAGCCTTGTAACCGGCTGTTTGTATGCTATGATGGAAAGGGTTTCCAGAACCGTATCCGTCAGAACCATCTTTTTAGGCGTTTTTGCAATCTTAATCAGATATTCATACATTTCCGCCTTGGTGGAAAGCTGTACGCTTTCCTCCAGCCACAAAAGGGAAATCCCCCTGTCCTGGGCATCGTATTTTTCCTGCATCTCACATAACACTTCTTTGATTTCTTTCTTATCCATTTCCAATACCGCCGCCAGCCTGCTTATCTCCACGGATTCTCCCATGGTAAACAGAATAGCCTCCAGCACTGCCTGCACCTTTTGTCTGTCCATTTTTATTCTCTCCTGACGTTTCTATGCTGCTTCGTTGGAAGTAATCATGATATCATCAAATATTTCTTCCTGTGCTATGCTTATCTTTCCCAGCTTCATCATCTCCAGAATCACCAAAAAAGTCACTATCACTTCCATTTTGCTGTGCTGTTTTTCCAACAGCGCTCTGAAACTGAAGCTTTTATGGCGCTTTATGTATTCTTCCACATAGCCTGCTTTTACGTCCATATCCACTTCATCTTTTTCTATATTGCCGTAACTGCTCCTTATGGGGTCAATCTTGTCTTCCTGCTTTTTTACAATAGACTTGAAAATCTCCTGCAATTTCTGAAGGTTTATATCTCCAACCAGTTCCCGGTAATCTATGGGCTGCCTGTAATTTGCCACTTCCCCGGGCAGGTTCTGCTCACGAAAAAGCGTCCTGCCGGCATCCACCTGCTTGTCCCTGAGTTCAAAAGACATAAATTTGTACATCTTATACTCTAACAGGCGCTGTACCAGTTCCGCCCTGGGGTCTTCCTCTTCCCCTTCTTCATTTACTTCCCTGGGCAATAGCATTTTGCACTTGATATCAAGCAGTGTGGCAGCCATTACAAGAAACTCGCTCATCACATTCATGTCTTCCACCGGCATCTGCCTGATATATTCCAGATACTGCTCCGTAATCTGCACAATGGGAATATCATAGATATCTATCTTGTTTTTATCTATCAAATGTAAAAGCAGGTCCAAAGGGCCTTCAAAAACTTCCAGTTTAACAGATAATGCCATCTCTATTTCCTCCGTAATTCAATCACCAGCAGTTCTGCGGGATTAAACAGCCTTACATTCGGGGAATGGTTTCCCAGTCCCCGTCCCAAAACCATGGTTGCTTCTTTTTCCTGAAAAAGCCCTCCGTCGTATTTCGGAAAAAAACGGATTGCCGGTGATATCAGCCCTCCCAGAAACGGTACACGCACGATTCCACCATGTACATGCCCGGACAAAACCAAATCAGCCCCCCATGCCGCATATTCGGGAAAATAATCCGGGTTATGCGCCAGAACGACGGAATACGTATTCTTGTCCACCTTTCCAATCAATTGCTCCAGATAATCCTCCTGCATGGGTTTTACGGAGAATCTTTGGAAATACTCGCGCCCTATCTCCAGTCCATACAGGCAAATTCCCCTGTCAGGAAAACTGATACGTTCATTCCTCAAAAGACTGATGCCTGTCTCCTCCAGCCTTTTTTCAAACTTTTCCCACATGCCGTCATATTTTTCGGGACACCGGCTGATTTTCTGCTCATGATTCCCCATTGCATAATAGACAGGATATTTTTCTTTCAGCCCGGATAAAAGATGGATTGTCCTGTCAAACTTTTCTTTCTTATCCGCCGTTATCATATCACCTGCAATGACAATCATATCAGGCGCCGCTTCCTCGATGGCGGCAAGCACCATCTCATTATCTTTACCGTACCGGCAATTATGGAAATCCGATATCATCACCATCCGTACCGGCTTCTTAATTTTATCGGATAAAAAAACATGATGCACCACAATAAACCGATGGGAATCATACAGCATCACCCACAGGCAAAATATGGCTATTATGGCAAACAGGGTACAAAGAACTGCAAACATCCGGCTATTTCCTTCCTGCATACAATGGCTGCCGGTATCCAGCTTTTGGGAAGGATACCGGGCGCCAGCTGTTAGTATATCATATTTTTCCGCTCTGCACAAATATTGTTATAACAAAAAGTTACGGAAAATTTTCAACAAATAATCCTTGTATACTGCCTTTTTCACACTTTCCCCGTACAATACAGGGACTTTTCCAACAACTGTTCCATTCAGCATATACAACACTTCCCCGGCTGCATTGCCTTTTTCGACCGGAGCCTTAACCTTTTCGGGTATACTAAGCATTTTTTCAATATGACTTAAATCATTTCCCTGTATATCCAGATAGTGGAACTCCCCTTCATAGACCAGGGGCACCCATTCCTCCACACCGCCTTCCACTGCCATCTGCGGCAGGGTATCCTTGTTTTCATCCACAAACATCTGGCTTACCCCATATCCATAATTCAGCAAAGCGGCCGCATCCTGAAAACGGGTTTTGGGGTCAGGCGCCCCCATGACAACAGCGATTAAGTCTATACCGTTTTTGGAGCCGGTTGCTGACATACAATATTTGGCTTTGTCTGTGGAACCTGTTTTCAACCCGGTAATCCAGTCATACTGCTTTAACAGTTTATTGGTACTGGACAATGTAAACTGACTGGTTCCCTGTGCCGTTACATGGGTAATATCCTCCATCCAAATCCGGGTATAATCAAATACCTGCGGATATTTCACTGTCAGTTCCCTGGACATTATCGCCACATCCTTTGCCGTTGTATAATGGCTGTCAGAATCGGTAAGTCCGCAGCAATCCACAAAATGGGTATCCACCATCCCTAAATCGGCGGCTTTCTCATTCATCATTTCCACAAATGCCTCTTCCGACCCTGCTATGTACTCCGCAACGGCAACGGACGCGTCATTTCCGGACGCCACTGCGATACATTTTATGAGGGTATCCAGCGTCTGAATTTCTCCTTCCTCCAGATACACCTGGGAGCCTCCCATGGATTTGGCATAGGCACTGGTGATGATTTCATCTTCTAATTTTATTTTTCCTTCCTCAAGTTTCTCAAACGTAATCAGCAGCGTCATGATTTTCGTGATGCTTGCCGGGCTTCTGCGCTCCGTTGCATTGACTTCATAAATGATTGTTCCTGTGGAAGCTTCCATCAGTATGGCGGAAGGCGCCGATATAGCCACACCGGCAGATACCGTAAAGCTGTTTCCTGCAAATACGGTAAGCACCACCAGAAAAGCTGCCAGTCTTTTTCCTATTTTTCCAAACAAAAAACCGCACTTCCCTCTTTTTCTTTATTAAAAGATATGGGAATGCGGCTCTTTATATTACCTTATTTATTTATGACCATCTTCCTTTTAAGGCTTCGTACCTTTCGATGATGGCCTCCTTGGGTTTACTCAAATCTACCTTAAAAGCCTTCAATAGCTGGATGACATAATCCACAAACACGACAGAAAGAATCACCATGATAATACGCGTGCCAATCCGGGGGCTCACCATATCAATCGCCTGATACACTTTCCCATGGAGGAAATAAACAATGCCCAGCCCGTAAAATCCCCATGCTATCGTACTTTCCAGACAGATAATGCCTTTGTAGTTAAGAGGTTTTTCATTGTAGTCCCACCACAATTCCCCAAAAAGCTTTATCATCAGTTTTCCCACCAGAAATTCAAAGGTGGTTGCCAAAATGGCGGCTACAAAATACAGCAAAATGCCATTCCACCTGAGGGGACTGAGCACCAGATATCCAATCACGGCGCCAAAACCGTAAATCGGACAGAAAGGACTTTTAGCAAATCCCCTGTTCGTAATCTTTTTATTGCAAAAAGACATATAAATAGATTCCACAAGCCACCCCAGCATACTGTAAATTACAAAAGCAGCAACCAGATGGTATACATCCGTCCCAAGCAATTCCATCGTCCACATATTCCTTCTCCTCATTTGCTATTCAAAATTATAATAAGAAAACAAAAGTCCCGGAACAATGACCCCAGGACTTTGCCGATTAGTTATATTTACGTTTTCTAGCTGCTTCAGACTTCTTTTTGCGTCTTACGCTGGGTTTTTCATAGTGCTCTCTCTTGCGGATTTCCTGCTGGATACCTGCCTTTGCACAGCTTCTTTTAAAACGACGCAACGCGCTGTCTAAAGTTTCGTTTTCTTTTACGATTACATTTGACATGCCTACACCCGACCTCCCTTCAGTCCCTTCAAGCAACTCGACTGACATGGGTTAATATATGTACATGTATGTCCCTTGCATTTGCATCAGTCCGCATGCACAATTAACATTATATCATAAAATCGTTGGACGTCAACAGTTTTTTTTATTTTCTGGATTTTATTGAATAATCATATTCTCAAGCACCTTTGCGGCTTCCTCAATGGCCGAAGGAATTCCGGCAGGATTCTTTCCGCCTGCCTGTGCCATATTGGGCCTTCCGCCGCCACCGCCGCCCACAAGCGCAGCAATACCTTTAATCAGGTTGCCGGCGTGTGCTCCCTGCTTTACGGCGCCTTCAGTAGCCATTGCCACCATGTTTACCCTGCCCTCAGATGCGGAAAACAGTACCACAACGCCTTCGCCCAGCTTTTCTTTCAAGGAATCACCCAAATCGCGCAGACCGTTCATATCCACATTTTCTACGGCAGAAGCCAGCAATTTCACGCCCTTTACTTCTTTTACCTGATTCATGACATCCCCAAGGGCTTCTTTTGCCGCCTTTGCTTTCAGGGATTCGTTTTCACTTTGCAGACTCTTTAATTCCGCCATCAGGTGCTCGCACTTTTCCACCAGGGACGCCGGCGTTGTTTTCACTGCCTTTGCCGCCGCTTCCATGGTTTCTTCCAACTGCCTGTAATAAGCCAGTACGCCGTTTCCGGTAAGGGCTTCTATCCTGCGGACGCCCGCTGCGACGCCGCTCTCGGATACAATCTTAAAAATGGAAATCACACCGGTATTGGAAACGTGGGTACCGCCGCAAAGCTCCGTGGAGAAATCCCCCATGGAAACCACGCGTACCTTTTCCCCGTATTTTTCCCCGAACAATGCCATGGCACCGGTCTTCTTCGCTTCCTCTATACTCATCACCTGTGTCTTTACAGGGAGTGCATTTGCAATCTGTTCATTGACGATAGCCTCCACCTTGGCAATTTCGTCTGCTGTCATGGCCGTAAAATGGGAAAAATCAAAACGGAGCCTTTCCCCGTCCACATAGGAACCTGCCTGCTCTACATGCGTGCCAAGCACCTCGCGCAACGCTTTCTGCAACAGATGGGTAGCGCTGTGGTTTTTACAGGTGTCATTCCGGTTTGAGGCGTTCACCTGCAAAGTCACCGTATCACCGATTTTTAACATGCCTCTTGTAACCCTGCCCACATGTCCTACCTTACCGCCAAGAAGTTTGATGGTGTCCTGCACCTCAAATTCACCTTCTGCCGTGGTAATCACGCCGATATCCGCATTCTGTCCGCCCATGGTTGCATAAAAAGGTGTTTCCTTAACAATCACCGTGCCGGTTTCGCCGTCCGCAAGGGCATCCGCCAAATCTGTTTCCGTGGTAAGTGCCGTAATCCCGGAGTCATGGATAAGCCGGTCATAACCCACAAATTCCGTGATGATTTCCGGTGAAATCGATTCGTAAACCGTGACATCCGCGCCCATATAGTTGGTTGTCTTGCGGGCTTTTCTGGCTTTTTCCTTCTGCTCCTTCATGCATGCCTCAAACCCTTCCTCGTCAAGCAAAAGCCCTTTCTCGTAAAGAATTTCTTCCGTCAGGTCAAGAGGGAAGCCATATGTATCATACAGCTTAAACGCTTCCTCCCCGGAAAGGACCTTTCTGCCTTCTTTCGTCATATTTTCCTCCAGTTCAGAGAGAATGGCAAGTCCCTGGTCAATGGTCTTGTCAAACTTATCCTCCTCCTGTGTAAGCACATTTAATATGAAAGCTTTCTTTTCCTCCAGCTCAGGATAACCGTCCCTGCACTCATTGATAACGGTTTCACTTAAATTTGCCATAAATTTGTCCTGTATGCCTAAAAGCCTGCCATGTCTTGCCGCACGGCGAATCAGTCTTCTTAACACATATCCCCTTCCTTCGTTGGAAGGCATAATACCGTCGCTAATCATAAAGGTGGTAGAGCGGATATGGTCCGTAATCAGACGGATGGATACATCCACAGCATCGTCCTTTTGGTATTCCACGCCTGCAATCTCACAGATGCGGTCACGGATGGCTTTCATGGTATCTATGTCAAATACGGAATCCACGTCCTGCACCACTACGGCCAGACGTTCCAGTCCCATGCCCGTATCGATATTTTTCTGTGCCAGTTCCGTGTAATTGCCACATCCGTCATTGTCAAACTGGGTAAACACATTGTTCCACACTTCCATAAAACGGTCGCAGTCACACCCCACCTTGCAGTCAGGTTTTCCGCACCCGTATTTTATGCCCCTGTCGTAATAGATTTCCGAACAGGGACCGCAGGGACCTGCGCCATGCTCCCAGAAATTGTCGCATTTGCCGTTTTCATCACGGTAAAAACGGGTGATTTTTTCCTCGGGCACGCCGATTTCCTTTGTCCAGATACTAAACGCCTCGTCATCCTCACAGTATATGGACGGGTAAAGCCTGTCCGCTTCCATCCCCACCACTTTGGTAAGAAACTCCCAGCTCCATGCAATCGCCTCATGCTTAAAATAATCCCCAAAAGAAAAATTGCCCAGCATCTCAAAAAAAGTCAGATGCCTTGCCGTCTTTCCCACATTCTCGATATCCCCTGTCCTGACGCACTTCTGGCAGGTGGTGACCCGGCGCCTGGGCGGAACCTCCTGTCCCGTAAAATACGGCTTTAACGGCGCCATGCCGGAGTTGATAATCAACAGGCTGTTGTCATTGTGGGGCACCAGGGAAAAACTCTTCATTTTTAAGTGTTCCTTGCTCTCGAAAAAGTCAAGGTACATCCTTCTTAATTCATTTACGCCTACTGCTTTCATGGGTTTGTCCTCCAATTCGTAATAACAATTTACATTATAGCATGAAAATTCAGTTTGTATAGCAAAATTTCAGTTTTGGCTTTCCCAAGACAGGCTTACCGAACCTTGATGCACGTTACAAACGATATCGTGCGCATTTTTTTATTGCATTTCACTTATTTTTCCCTCATAATGAATCTTGCCTATATATTATATTTTTGTACCAAATAAAACCATCTTATGAAGGAGGAATGAAATGAAAAAGAAAGCTTTATCCCTGCTGCTGATTGCAGCCATGACTGCCGCCCTGCTGACAGGATGCGGAAAAAATGACGGCGGCGCTCCCGCAGGACCGGGTTCAGCCCCGAATCCATCCACAAATGACGAGCCTCTCCAAACAGGGGATTGGACAACCGAAACAGATGATGATTTTGGTGATTATGACGATGAGGACGATGAGGAAACGATACGTCCCAACGGACAAATTGATGAACTGTCATTTGAAGAATCTTATCATTATATCAACATTATTTTAAAAGCCTTCCAGTCTCTTGACACGGATACCCTTGCCATCTATGCTGATGATGAGGAACCTCTCCAGTATCTGGAAATCATTAAGGCAGACCCCCGAAAAAAAGAATTTTGGGAAAAAACTGTGGGACAGTGGATTTATATTGAGGAAGAAGGCTCCCTCCTTACAAAATCCTTGGATTATATTAAGGCTGCCTGGTACACTGATTGTTGGAAAAGCAATGCGGAGATGACGATTTCCAATGTCGAAGATATTACTCTGGAGCAGGCTTTTGAACTCTATGATACTTATTACGAAAAAGCGCCTTACATTATAAATGATTATTTTTTAATGTCAAAAATATGGACGGAGGATGGCTATGTAAAATTTGATGCGGATAGGGCATTTACATCTGTTGATGCTTTTATTACTCTCCATGGACTGATTGGTTATGGCGATGTCATGAATGCCGGATTGCTTCTGTTTGGTGGTTTCTCGGCTTTTGACCTTGGTTACGAGCATATAGAAGAGGAACTTCCCCAGTATCTGGAATTTATGAACGGCGACGTAGAACGCATTACGAAAACCATACGGGAAATACTCCCTGAAGACGAGCTGGACGGCTACATATATGAATATATGGAAAAATATTTTGAATCCGAAGAATACCGTGATACGGTACAGGATTATTTTCAGGAAAATGTGGAAATTCTAAGAGATTTGAATGTTGTTTATTACTTTTTGCCTGTAATACCGGATGAAGATATTTATTCCGAACAGGTCTATGAACAGCTAAAAGGATACAGGATTGTGGAAATTGAAAAAATTAGCTGCTCCAGTAAATCTATGTCAAGTTTTAATTTTATTTCATATATCTATTACCAGATGAAAGATTTAGGCCTTTTGGATTAAACAAAGTCCCAAAAACAAAAGAGGGCATCGGAAATGCCGATACCCTCTTTTCATTTGATTAAAATGCAAATTTTTCCGCAAAATAAGCGTCCAGTTCGGAAACCGCCACTCTCTCCTGCTCCATGGAATCACGGAAACGCACGGTCACGCAGCCGTCTGTTTCGGAGTCAAAATCATAGGTGATGCAAAAAGGCGTACCGATTTCATCCTGCCTGCGGTAACGCTTGCCGATGGCGCCCCTGTCGTCAAACTCACAGTTATATTTTTTGGACAATTCCGCATAAATCTTTTCCGCTCCTTCATTCAGCTTTTTGGAAAGCGGCAGCACGCCAATCTTCACGGGTGCAAGGGCGGGATGGAAATGCAGCACGGTGCGCACATCCCCTCCCTCCAGTTCTTCTTCGTCATATGCCGCGCACAAAAAGGCAAGCACGACGCGGTCAGCCCCGAGGGACGGCTCGATAACGTACGGTATGTACTTCTCATTTTTGGAATCGTCAAAATAAGACATATCCTGCCCGGAAGTATCCTGATGCTGTTTTAAATCATAGTCGGTTCTGTCTGCAATACCCCACAGTTCTCCCCAGCCGAACGGGAACAAAAATTCTATGTCGGTGGTGCCTTTGCTGTAAAAGCAAAGTTCCTCCGGGCTGTGGTCGCGCATGCGGATTTCATCTTCCTTCATGCCAAGGCTTAACAGCCAGTCTCTGCAAAAAGCCCTCCAATATTGGAACCACTCCAGGTCGGTGCCCGGTTCACAGAAAAATTCCAGCTCCATCTGCTCAAATTCCCTCGTACGGAAGGTAAAATTACCCGGCGTGATTTCGTTCCGGAAAGACTTTCCAATCTGGCCGATGCCGAAGGGCAGCTTTTTGCGGGAAGTCCTCTGCACGTTTTTGAAATTCACAAAAATACCCTGTGCGGTTTCCGGCCTCAGGTACACGGTGTTTTTAGCATCCTCCGTTACACCCTGAAAAGTCTTGAACATGAGGTTAAACTGCCTGATATCGGTAAAATTGTGTTTACCGCAGGTTGGACAGCAAATCCCTTTCTCCTCCACAAACCCCTTCATCTTTTCCTGACTCCACGCATCCACGCTTTCTTCCAGTTTGATATTGTTTTCTTCACAATAATCTTCTATCAGCTTATCCGCGCGGAAGCGTTCGTGACATTCCTTACAGTCCATCAGCGGGTCGGAAAATCCACCCAGATGACCGCTTGCCACCCACGTCTGAGGATTCATGAGAATCGCACAGTCCACACCCACGTTGTTGGGATTTTCCATAATAAACTTCTGCCACCATGCCTTTTTGACATTGTTTTTCAGTTCTACTCCCAGATTCCCATAATCCCAGGTATTGGCAAGCCCACCGTAAATTTCGGAGCCGGGGTACACAAATCCCCTTGCCTTTGCCAATGCCACTATTTTTTCCATCGTTTTTTCCATAATATTTTCCTCCCTATTTCATAAGAATGTAAGTCAGTTCACCTTTCCAGTTAAGGTCCGAAGGGTTTTCGGGTCCCGGTATGGTAACTGCCTTTGCCCCTGCAAGTACGGTTCCCTCCGTCATATATTGTACCTTTTCCGGCACAACCACCTGCGACACCTGCGCACTCTGACGCACAATCAGAATATGCATATCTTTCATTCCAAGAATATCGGCTTCCCCTATTTTTTTAGTACCGTCGGACGCACTGACCAATTCCACATCCAGTGAAAATCCCGCCGTCTGTGCCTGTTCCACGGTTCCGTAAAACAACTCCGCGCCGTTAAATGCTTCATAGTCCTCACATGTGGCAAACTGCACGGAAACCAGAACCTTCTCCTCTTCCTCGCCATAAGGCTTTAAATCCGCCAGTGCCACCGCTTCCGGATGTATCCGGTTGTAATCGTCAATTTCCGCCTGCACCATTTCCTGCAAGGCGTCTATTGCATAAAAATCCTTGTCAAAGTCCTCCACTATATTGCTGGTAACCCTGCCGTTTTTGTCTACCTGAAGATTGGTAACCTGCACGCCGTCTTCCATTTCCCCGCATCCTGCAAGAAACACACAGGCGCACAGTATGGAAAACAAGACTGCCGGTCTGCCGGCATACTTCTTTACACGCATACGATACTCTCCTTTTTTGCCGCTTTCGGACTCCTGTTCAAAACGCTTTCCTTATTATAGCGAAATTGCCATTTTTTTTCAACAAAGACTTTCTAATATTTCCAGACTTTTAAACTGCCTGTCCATAAAACGCTTCCGGTACAAGGCGGAAACGGCAAGCAGCTCTTCCAGAACTTCTTCTGACACCGTAAACGTATATAATTTTTCAACCGGAACTTTTTCGATAAAACGCATGGCATATTCCGTGGATTCCATCAGCCCCGCATCCGGCAGAATGCCGGGATATTCTCCGTTTACCACAAGCGTCTTCAATTCATAAATACACCTTACCAGTTCATTGCCGATTGACGGGTGGAGCAATGCCCGAAATGACTGGTACAACAACTTCAGCATTTCCTTTTCATCATTGTTTTCCCTCGTATAATAGTCCGCGATTTCCAGAAAATACATGCCGTAATAAGCGCCTATGTAATCCGTCCTTAAACTTTCAAAGTACTGGCTGATTTCCGCTTCCGCAATCGTATAGGAACTTTTTCCTTCATACAACTTAAATTTTCCGAAAGAAAAAGGGTTGGTCGCTGCCATGAAACGGCTGCCAGGCCGTCTCGCTCCTTTTGCAAAAGCAGAAATCTTCCCTCTTTCTTTCGTCAATATACATACCCGCCTGTCATACTCACCTACAGGAATCTGGCTCAGTACCATTCCCGTCACCATGCATAAATCCTGCATAAGGGTATTCTCCCCTCACTTTTTCTTCCTGTTCCCCAAAGGTATTTTGGCAAACCTCATTTTCGCTTCCTGCCCTGCCGGCATAGGCCAGATAATCCTCCACACGGCCGCTCGCCATAAACTGCTTCCAGTAGTTTTCGTCGTTCATCTTAAGCCCCCTTAATCTTGCTTCGCACTACAACAATTAGGGTTCGCTTATTTTGATTTTCTATTCGTCATTTGAAGGTATCTTTTTCATTGTAGCCAAAGTTTTTCAAAAGGAAATCACTGTCACGCCAGTCCTTCTTTACCTTTACCCACAGCTGAAGATTTGCCTGTTTTTCCAGCAAATCCTCAATTTCCGGCCTGGCAAGGGAGCCTATTTTTTTGAGCATGGCGCCGCCCTTGCCGATGATAATACCCTTATGGGAATCACGCTCGCATACAATCGTGGCCTCGATGTCCACGATATTTTTCCTGTATTTCAGGCTTTCGATGCTGACCGCCACTCCATGGGGAATTTCTTCCTCCAAAAGCCTTAAAGCCTTTTCCCTGATAAGTTCCGCCACAATCTGGCGCAGGGGCTGGTCCGTAATGGTGTCCTCATCATAAAAAGCAGGCCCGTACGGAAGATACTTCATAATACACTTTATCAGTTCTTCCGTATTTCTGGCCTTCAGGGCGGATACAGGCACCACTTCCGCAAAATCCAGCTCTTTGCGGTAGGTGTCAATGTATCCGTAAAGCTGCTCCTTTTTAACGGTATCAATCTTGTTGATAACCAGGATAACGGGAGTTTTAACCTTTTTTAACTGCTCTATGATATGGCGCTCCCCTGCTCCTATAAAGCCGGAAGGCTCTACCAGCCAGAGTATCACGTCCACCTCGGACAACGTTTTTTCGGCAATATTCACCATATAATTTCCCAGCTTGTTTTTTGCTTTGTGAATGCCCGGCGTATCCAGAAAAACTATCTGCCCCTCCTCAGAGGTGTAAACCGTCTGGATACGGTTCCTTGTTGTCTGCGGTTTATTTGACGTGATGGCTATTTTCTGCCCTATCAGACAATTCATCAATGTGGACTTTCCCACATTGGGCCTACCAATCAATGTGACAAAACCTGATTTAAATGCTGCATTTTCCTTCATTTACTGATTTCCCCTGTTTTCTTTTGCCTGCCCTTCCAAAGGCGCACCGGTTTGCATCTGCCCGTTTGGAAGTCGGCCGGCTTCCTGCATCCTTCGCATGCATTCCTGCTGTTCCTGCATAAGCCGTGCCTGTTTTTTTACCCTTTTCGCAGTGCCGCGCCGTACGCTGACTACAATTATAACTACCATAAGAAGGATAATGACTGCAAAAAGAAGCAGATAAGGAAGCGTCGTAACAAACAGGACAAAAAATTCCCTGATTCCAAATCCGATATTCTTGACACTGTCCATAAAACCGTCTGCGATACGCTCCCATGTGGTCTTTTCTTCCACCTCCACCGGTGTCAGTTCCACAACCTCCTGGATGCTTAAGCAGACCGTGCTGTATTCTATCTGATTGTCATAAGTACGCAGCTGCCTTTCCATGCTTTCCAGCTGATACCGGATATCGGAAAGCCTGCTTTCCAGGGTAAGGATTTCATCCAGGGACTGCGCCTGTTCCAACAGGGCAAGCAGTCTCTCCTGTTCTACCAGAAGCACATCCTTATGGCTCTCCAAATCCACATAGTCCAGTGTCACATCTTTTTCCTGTTCATTACGTCTGACAATATTGCTGTAATCCGCCACCTCAACAAGAAACCCGTCCAGTTTATCCTTGGGAATACGAAGGGTCAGGCTGGCGTTTCTGTCATTCCTGTAACCATAACCGGTATAATTGTTGTAACTGCTTCCGTTATAGACATTTAATGCCTCCACATATCCACCGGATTCCAGGGTTTTTTCTTTGACATAAGAGAGCAGATTATCAAATTCCATGGTCTCCACATCCATGTCCACGGTCCGAATCAGCTTCCTCCCTGCGCGTACACTATCCGACGGCATAGTTTCTGCACCGGCATCGAACCCGTCATTGCTGTACTCCCCCTCTGCATAAATGCCGCCTATATCTTCCGTTACATAATTTTGCACACCGTCAGGACTGTACGAGGCCGAAGGCGAACTGCTGCTTCCGCATCCTGCCAGTACTATAGCCAATATCAAAAATACAACTGCCTTTTTACCTGCTCCTTCCATATTTATTCCTCCCTGTTTTTTGCTTTAAACCTGTTAGTTGACAAGATTTTCAATATTGCCAAATAAATCTTGTGCTTCTTTTATCTTTTCCGCATTTCCTACCACGCACAGACAATCGGCAGACATAAATGCCCTGATGTATGCTGCTGTCTTTTTCAGGTCTTCTGCCGTTGTGGCAAGCAGTTCATCCCTTTCTTTCTGTAAATCCTCCTCTGTCAAATCCATCATATAGCCGCTTAGGGAGAACAGCCCCTTTGCTGCCGGTGTCATCGGCATATCCAGTTCACTTACAGCCCCGATGATAAACTGCGTGAGCATTCTCTCATCCGCTTCAAAGGAAGCAATGTAATCCGCCGCTTTTTCATATACATCAATTGTGTTTTTCAGGTTCGGGTCCCTGTAGGATACGAAATAGCAGTCCCCCGACTTTCCAAAAGAACACATGCAGCCATATGCTCCACCCTTTACACGCACCTGGTTCCAGAGATAATCATATCCCATCATCACCTTTAAAACCCTTAAAGAACCATGGTATGAAAGCCCCTTGTCCTTGAAATTGCCCGCCCTGCATACATACTGTACCTGCCCGGGAGTCTTGTAACCTTCCTTACGCACCCCTTTCCCGGGTTCGAAGCATCCTTCTTCCACTTCCTGTGTATACAGACTGCCTATCAGTCCGGCAATCATGTCAGGCAGGCATTCTGCCATTTCCTTACTTCCCGTCAGGTCCACCATCAGATTTTCCGGTCTGAAAACGATAGCTGCCAGTTCTTTTAAATTAGCCGTAATCAAATCCGCTTCTTTGGCAAAATTACCGTCCAGCTTTTCCACCATCCTGTAAAATGCCATTCCCGACAGTGCTTCATTGACAGCGGCTGTCCGTGATACATGGGAAAGCGCTCTGTTTGCCGCCACACTATGGCCTGCTGAAATCATCTGTCCCTGCATTTTGGACTTGCCCTCCGCCAGAATTTCCTTAAGCCTCTTCTTATCCGTAAAATCAGAGGTCAGGATGATTTCCTGCATCAAATCTATGGCCTGCTTAACATTTTTCTCCAATACCTTGACTTTTATCTCCAAAGTGGTTAAGCACTTATCTTCCTGACGGATGCTGCCGTATACATTGTTTACTACCGATATTCCCCCGGTCAGGATATTGATTTCATTGAATAAATCAGCATAGCCGTAATGTTCCGTATTTAGAAGCCCCAGGATGCCTTTCAGTATGCCGATATAGGGGAAAAGCCGTGCCGGCACTTTATTCAGATTAAAAATCAGGCGGAGGTAACTGATGCCGTTTGTAAACAAATCATGGAACAGAAAATCCGTATCATTGATTTTTTTCATTTCATTGACAAACCTTACTGCTTCTTTTTTCATGTCCGTTCTTGCAAGCAGTGGAATTTTAGCCAGATTTTCCGGCGTATCCGGCGTATCCTGATACTCTTTCAAAGCCTTCGTCTGTGCCACAATCTTTAAAATTTCCGACTCTGACAGTCCTGCCTTGTAAGCTGCCAGCTTGTCTGCCAGCGCTTTATCCCTCTCTTCGGTAAGTCCTTTTTTGGGTTTCAGCACCACAATGGACTTATGGGGATTGTCCAGCAGATACTTCTGCACAAGCCCTTCAAAATATCCGCTTCCGGCTTTTTCGCGCAAAGCGGCGTAAACAGCATTGGCCTCCACATGAAGGAACGGCATGCTGTCATCATAAAGCCAGCTGTCCAGTATCGGAAGCCCGTACATAAGGCCTTTGGGCATATTGCCGTAATCTGCTTCCCTGTATTTAAATTCATAAAAATTAATTCCCGCCAGAAGCGCCTTTTCATCCAGTCCTTCTTTCACAATTCTTTCCAGCACTTCATGAATCGTACGGATAAAGGCTTCCTCCTGCCCTGCATCCGCATTTTTGGAAATAATGCTGAAAAACGGCTGTTTAATGCCATTTTCATAATTACTGCTGATATCCGTGCCAATACCCGCATCGGTCAGGGCTTGTTTTAACGGCGCTCCCGGTGCGGAGCAAAGTGCATAGTCCAGTATCTGGAATGCCACATAAAACTCTTTATTCAAGTTATCTTCTATCGACATGTTATATGCCAGATAGGCATTTCCTTTTTCTTCTTCCTCTTCCCCTATCGGGTACTCCTTTTCCACGCGCCTGACCTGGGAAAATGCTTCCTGCGTCTGCACTGTGGAATCTACTTCCCTCCTGTCAAATGCGGAGAGGTACTCCCTGTCGATATATTCCAGTTTTTCCGCCATATCCATATTGCCGTACAGATAAATATAACTGTTTGTGGGATGATAATACTTTCTGTGGAAATCCAAAAACTCCTCATAGGAAAGCTGCGGAATCACCTCAGGGTCCCCGCCGGATTCAAAGCCATAAGTGGTATCCGGATACAGAGAATCCATCAATTCCCTGTAAAGCACGTCATCCGGGGATGAAAATGCCCCTTTCATTTCATTGTAAACTACACCGTTTAATGTGAGGGGTGCATCCTTGTCCTCCAACTCGTAGTGCCAGCCCTCCTGCATAAATATTTTTTCTTCTTTATAAATGTTAGGATAAAAAACAGCATCCAGATACACATGCATCAAATTCTGGAAATCCTTATCGTTGCAGCTTGCAACCGGATAAATCGTCTTGTCCGGAAAGGTCATGGCATTCAAAAATGTATTTAAGGAACCTTTTACCAGCTCTACAAACGGGTCTTTGATAGGAAAATCTTTAGAACCGCAAAGCACCGAATGCTCTAATATATGGGCAACACCGGTGCTGTTGACAGGGGTCGTCCGAAACCCGATACTGAACACTTTATTTTCATCATCGTTAGATAAAAGCACCACTCTGGCGCCTGTCTTTTTGTGCCTGAGCAGATACCCCTCGGAGTTCAAATCTGCCAGCGTTCTTTTTTCCACGATTTCATAGCTTTCCACATTTTCAATTTTCATTTTTTCCTCATTTCTGCGCTGCTTTTTGCGCCTTGATTTATATGATTACAATCCCATCAGTGCCAGCTTTGAAAAACTGATTTCCTGTATCATTATCCCCTTCTCTTCTTTTTGGGGAAGAGGTATCTTCACCAGTTCCTGCAAGGGAATTGTCTGTGTATAATACCGCTTTTCTGTTTTTTTCCCCCGTCCGGTTTTTTCCTGCAGGATACTTATTTTTACTTTTGCCTTAAGCTGGCGGAAAGTCTGGTAGACAAAATCTTTTTCTTCCATATAATATAAATGGCTTTCCAGGGATAAATTTTCCCCGGAAATTTCCGGTTTTACAAAACGGTTAATTATGCTTTTTACTTTAAAAGGAACTTCCTCTGCTTCCAACAGTTCATCATATGTATACCTTGCCCCCAGATACAGGTTGGAAAAATCCTGCATGACATATTTGTAATCCCTGTCCTCCCTGTTCATGGCAAGCCCTCCAAATCTTCAATCTTTGCGCCGCTCATCCGTATGGCGTCCTTTATGGTCTTAAACGAAAGACTGCTTTCTGCCGCAAGTTCTTCGGCCGTTACCTTTCTGCCGTATTCCTCTGAAAGCTTCCTTGCCGCATCCGCCACTTTGTTTACTTTATCCGCAATCCTTTGGTCTTTTTTTCCTTCTTCGGCATTTAAGGCGATATATTCCTCCATGGCTTTCATCATCATGCTGCCGAGCATCCCCTCCGCTTCACAGGGATGCTCCAATGCCCCGAGCATCTTAACGCCCATGGCAACCGCCACATTCCCCTCCCCGATAAGGTCTTCCAGAAAAACGCCTTGTCCGGTATACAGCTTTGCAACATCAACCACTTTGGGAAGATACAGGGTCGCCAGCCTGTCCTGTGCCGCAGCGTCCCCTGCCATGGCCGACAGGATAATGGCTTCCTTCTCCCCGTCGCCCACCGTTTCCAAAGATTCTATTTCCTCTAAATAGGAATCCAGAAAATTTCTTTCCCCATCCGTTAAGTACTCCTCTTCCTCCACGGGAACACCGATACCGATATGATACTTTTGTAAATAATCCCGTACCATCTCCATCTGGTCTTCCTGCAATGCAAAGGAAGCAAAGGCTTCCTCTACCTGTGCCTGTGTCACAACATTACCCTGTTTTTTTGCAACTTCCCTGATTTCCTTTAATTTTTGAGCAAACAATACTTCTTTTTCCATGTCCACATCCTTTATTCCACATGCTTATGGGTAAACAAATGGTCCTGACAGTATTCATAATTGCCGTTGCACTTGGAACAGAACCTAAATTCCAATTCCGGATTGGATTCGTCGGTCCTGCCACAGATGGCACATTTATGCTTTGTCACCATATGGGTATTTCTGTTTACCTCACGTTTAAACTCATACTGTCTTTTTATCTGTTTCGGACTTCGTATAATCCCCTTCCTGTAGGTAAAGAAGAAGACAATAAAATTGAGCAGGGAAGATAGAATGGCAATCCTTGCATACAGGCTGACATCCAGCACAATTGCTCCTCCCACCGACACACGGGTGCCCGATATAAACTCCCACATTAAAAGCACGGCATCCAAAATCCCAATCCATTTTACTTTGATTGGAATGATAAACATCAGAAGCACCTGCGCCTCCGGGAAAGTGGCGGCAAACGCTAAAAAGATGGACATATTGATATAACCGGTATTAAAAAAGAGGGAACCTGCCGCATTCATAAGCACCCATGCATCCTTGTACAGCAGATATCCTGCCCCCATTGCCACAAAACATCCCAGCACCGTAAATAACATGCCGGAAAAAATATAGACATTATAGCGGTACGTTCCCCATGTGCGCTCCAGCGTCGTCCCTATGGACCAGTAAAAATAAAGCATAAGAAGCGTGATAAAAATATTTCCCATGGAAGGGGGCACCACCACCCAGGTAAACAGCCTCCATATCTGTCCATGTATGATTTTGTAGGCATCCAGTGTAAGGTAAGACAAAAAGTCATTGTTCAGAAACTGAATGGCATATCCCACCGCATAACATACAAGCAGGACTGTCGATAAATTCGGTATGGCATACTTTCCGAATTTCTTTTCAAATTTATTCATTGGCCTTATAGCCTCCTTTGGTCATACAGGATTTCCCTGTCATTTCAAAATAAACGATTGCATATATTCTATCATTCCTCTTTTCCAAAGTAAACCAATCCTGCAACATTTCACATAAAATTTGAAAATTTTAGAAAAATTTTCTAACTTATCCGGCAAAGAAACATATGCAACTTCGTTGCTTTTTGTCATATACTGTCGTATAATGAACATTGGTTTGTAATTACATTTTAAATAAAGAAAAAGGAATGATTCATATGACATATACGCTTGGTATTGACATTGGTTCCACCACTGTCAAAATTGCAATTCTGGATTCACAGCACAATATTTTGTTTTCTGACTACGAAAGACATTTTGCCAACATCCGGGAAACACTTTCTTCGCTTTTGCAAAAAGCATACGAATTGCTGGGCAATCTGACCGTACACCCCATGATTACCGGTTCGGGCGGGCTGACCCTGGCAAACCATCTGAAAGTTCCGTTTACCCAGGAAGTTATTGCCGTTGCCACCTCCTTAAAAGAGATTGCGCCGCAGACCGACGTTGCCATCGAACTTGGCGGCGAGGATGCCAAAATCATCTACTTTGAAGGCGGAAATGTGGAACAGCGTATGAACGGCATTTGTGCCGGCGGTACCGGCTCTTTTATCGACCAGATGGCTTCCCTTATCCAGACAGATGCCTCAGGTTTAAATGAGTATGCCAAAAACTACCATTCTTTATACACCATTGCCGCCCGCTGCGGCGTCTTTGCCAAGACAGACATACAGCCCCTGATTAACGAAGGCGCCACCAAAGAGGATTTGGCTGCCTCCATTTTTCAGGCCGTGGTAAACCAGACCATCAGCGGTCTTGCCTGCGGCAAACCCATTCGCGGGCATGTTGCCTTTTTAGGCGGCCCACTGCACTTTTTATCTGAATTAAAAAAAGCTTTTATCCGCACTTTAAAACTGGATGAGGAACATATTATAGATACAGACAACTCCCATCTTTTTGCGGCAATCGGTTCCGCATTAAACGCAAAAGAAGAAATTTCTTATACCATGGAGGAAATGACAGTCAAGCTTTCCTCCGAAATCAAAATGGAATTTGAAGTGGAACGCATGGAGCCCCTGTTTGCGGATGAAGCAGCTTACGATGCCTTCAAAGAGCGTCACGCAAAACATCAGGTAGGCACGGCGGATTTATCTTCCTACAAAGGCAATGCCTATCTGGGCATCGATGCCGGTTCCACCACCACCAAGATTGCACTTGTGGGGGAAGACGGCTCTTTGCTGTATTCTTTTTACAGCAACAATGACGGCAGCCCCTTGAATACCGCCATAAAATCCATTAAAGAAATCTATTCCCTTCTTCCCGAAGGGGTAAATATTGTGCGCTCCTGCTCCACCGGATACGGGGAGGCTTTGATGAAAGCCGCTTTTCTTCTGGACGACGGGGAGGTGGAAACGGTTGCCCATTATCATGCGGCCGCCTTTTTCAACCCTGATGTGGACTGTATTCTCGATATCGGCGGTCAGGACATGAAATGCATCAAAATCAAAAACGGCACCGTGGACAGCGTGCAGTTAAACGAAGCCTGCTCTTCCGGCTGCGGTTCTTTTATCGAAACTTTTGCAAAGTCTTTAAATTACTCCGTTCAGGATTTTGCACAGACCGCCCTTTTTGCAAAGCATCCCATTGATTTGGGCACCCGCTGTACCGTTTTCATGAACTCAAAAGTAAAACAGGCGCAAAAAGAAGGCGCGTCCGTGGCGGATATTTCCGCAGGTCTTGCCTACTCTGTCATCAAAAATGCATTATTTAAGGTAATCAAGGTTTCCGATGCCTCGGAACTCGGAAAAGAAATTGTCGTGCAGGGTGGTACCTTCTACAACGATGCGGTACTCAGAAGCTTCGAAAAAATAGCAGGATGCGAGGCAATCCGCCCCGACATTGCCGGTATTATGGGTGCCTTCGGCGCTGCCCTTATAGCAAGGGAGCGTTATGAAGAAGGATATAATACCACCATGCTCTCTTTTCAGAAAATCTGTGAATTGCAGTTTGATACAAGCATGGCAAAATGCAAAGGCTGCACCAACAACTGCCGCCTGACCATCAACAAATTTTCAGGCGGACGCCAGTATATCTCCGGCAACCGCTGTGAACGCGGCCTTGGAAAGGATAAAAAAGCAAGCAGCGTACCCAACCTTTTTGACTATAAATTAAAAAGACTGTTTTCCTATGAGCCTCTCGCCCCCGACAAGGCAAAGCGGGGACCGGTAGGTATACCAAGGGTGCTAAACATGTACGAGAACTATCCCTTCTGGTTTACTTTTTTCACCGAACTGGGATATCAGGTCATACTCTCTCCTGCCTCCAACAGGAAAATTTATGAACTGGGCATAGAATCCATTCCCAGCGAATCGGAATGTTATCCTGCAAAACTGGCACACGGGCATGTTACCTGGCTGATTAAACAGAATGTTCCCTTTATCTTTTATCCCGCCCTTTTCTACGAGCGTGATGAAGTGGAAGGCGCCAACAACCATTACAACTGTCCCATCGTAACTTCTTATTCGGAAAACATTAAAAACAATGTGGAAGAAATCGGCCGCGGGGAAGTAATATTCCGGAATCCATTTATGTCCTTTCGGGATAAGGATACCATCTCCTCTGCGTTGATAAAGGAATTTGCGGAAATTCCTTCCACCGAAATCAAAAATGCGGTTTTTAAGGCTTGGGAAGAACTGGCCAGAACAAGAAAAGATATCATGGAAAAAGGGGAAGAAACCCTCAAATGGATGGAAGAAAACGGCAAACGGGGCATCGTCCTTGCCGGACGCCCCTACCATATTGACCAGGAAATCAATCACGGCATTCCGGAACTCATTACTTCTTATGACATTGCCGTGCTGACGGAGGATTCCATTTCCCATCTGGGAATTCCGGAACGTCCCCTTATTGTTTCCGACCAGTGGATGTACCACTCCCGGCTGTATGCCGCCGCAAGCTATGTAAAGACGGTGGACAATCTGGATTTAATCCAGTTAAACTCTTTTGGCTGCGGTCTGGATGCCGTCACCACCGACCAGGTCAATGATATCCTCTCCGGCTCCGGCAAAATATACACCTGCCTGAAAATTGACGAGGTAAACAACCTGGGGGCAGCACGCATCCGTATCCGTTCCCTGCTCTCCGCCATCCGTGTCAGGGAAAAGCAGAACAAAAAAAGAACCCTGCACCCTTCTTCCATTAATAAAGTGCCTTTTACGGAAGAAATGCGCAAAAATTACACGATTATCTGCCCGCAGATGTCACCCATTCACTTTGAAATTTTAGAGCCGGCTTTCAATGCCTGCGGTTATAATTTTGTAGTTCTGGACAATGATAACAAACACTCCGTGGACGTGGGCCTGAAATATGTTAACAATGATGCCTGCTATCCTTCCCTTCTGGTGGTTGGCCAGATTATGGAAGCGCTGCTTTCCGGCAGATACGACCTTGACAGGACCGCCATCATTATGTCCCAGACAGGCGGTGGATGCCGCGCCACTAACTATATCGGCTTTATACGGCGTGCCCTCGAAAAAGCAGGCATGGCCCAGATTCCTGTCATTTCCCTGAATCTGGGAGGTATCGAAAGCAACCCCGGCTTCCACATCAACGCGGACTTATTGATACGTGCCGCGTACGGCGCAGTCTTCGGTGATATCTTCATGCGCTGTGTCTACCGGATGCGTCCCTATGAAGCAGAACCCGGAAGCGTAAACGCCGTACATCAAAAATGGCTGATAAAAGTCCAGAAATTTGTGTCCGGAAAGCATTTGAATTTCTTTAAATTTAACAGGTTATGCCGTGAAATTATCCGGGATTTTGACGCTGTTCCCATCAGGGAGGATTTAAAAAAGCCTCGTGTCGGAATCGTTGGGGAGATTCTGGTGAAGTTCTCTCCTGCCGGAAACAATCATCTGGTGGAACTCCTGGAAGCAGAAGGCGCCGAAGCCGTCATGCCGGATTTAATTGATTTTATGCTGTACTGTTTCTATAACCAGATTTATAAGGCTGAGGAACTCGGTATGAGCAAAAAAGCCGCAAGGCTTTCCTCCCTGGGCATCTGGGCCATCGAGAGACTGCGGGGCGCTGCCGCAAAGGAATTGAAAAAGAGCAGTCATTTTACGCCGCCCGCCCATATCCGGGATTTGGTGGAATACGCAAAACCCATTGTGTCCATCGGCAACCAGACCGGTGAGGGATGGTTTTTGACCGGGGAAATGGTGGAACTGATTCACAGCGGCGTGCCTAATATCGTGTGCTGCCAACCCTTCGGCTGCCTGCCCAACCATGTGGTGGGAAAAGGCGTTATCAAGGAGCTCAGAAAGCAGCATCCTGACTCCAATATCGTGGCAATCGATTATGACCCCGGCGCCAGCGAGGTAAACCAGTTAAACCGTATCAAGCTGATGCTCTCCACTGCTGTGAAGAATCTGGCTGAATAGACGGTTTGTACGAATAACGTTAGATTGTTAAATAATAAAAAGGATTGGTGTTCTGAATGACTGCACCAATCCTTTTTCCATTTTTTACAACACATACGGTGTCACCTGATATACGTAGTAATTAAGCCAGTTACTGTAAAGGTTATTGCTGTGGGAACGCCACTGCAAAAGGGGTTTTTTCCCCGAATCGTCACCGGGATAATAATTGTAGGGAATATGTATCGGCAGGCCCTTGCCCAAATCCCTGCGGTATTCGGCATCCAGTGTGTAGCGGTCATACTCCGGGTGTCCGTTTACAAAAATCTGGCGGCCTCCGTGCGCTATGGCCAGAAACACGCCCGCTTCCTCCGATTCCGCCAGCACCGTTATCTCCTTACATGCATGGATTGCCTCGGCGGGCGTCTCCGTATGCCTGCTGTGGGGTGCAAGAAAAATATCGTCAAAGCCCCTTACAAGGGGAACTTTCCTGTTTGCTACTTTATGGGAATAAATACCGAACAGTTTTTCCGGCAGTTTTCTTTTCTGAATGCCGTATTTATGGTAGAAGGCCGCCTGTGCCCCCCAGCAGATATAAAGGGAGGACGTCACATTTTCCTCCGCCCAGTCCATGATATCACAGACTTCCTCCCAGTAATCCACTTCCTCAAACGAAATATCCTCCACCGGCGCTCCCGTAAATATCAAGCCGTCAAATTTCCTGTCCTTAATTTCCTCCAGAGTAGTGTAAAATTTATTCAGGTGGTTGGCAGGCGTATTGATGGAAACATGGCTTTTTACGTTTAAAAAAGTCACATCCACTTGCAGGGGCGTGTTTGACAGGGCACGCAGAAGCTGTAATTCCGTATCCTGTTTCACCGGCATCAGGTTTAAAATGCACACTTGAAGGGGGCGGATATCCTGATGCATTGCCCTTTTTTCATCCATGACAAATATATTTTCATTTTCCAGTATTTCTTTCGCCGGCAAATCGCTCTGTATCCTGATTGGCATAGCACTTTCCTCTTTTCCCGCAATTATTTCTTTATGGCTGCGCCATATTGCATATCATACCTTAATCTGCATGATTTGGCAAGGGTGCTTTTGAATCTTGGGATTGCGTAAATCTCCGGATTCCGCATGGGCGGCAGGGGACGGGATATGGGTATCCAACGGGGGACGTTCGCACTCTTACAAAGGCGTAGTGGTACTAGCGCGGTAAGGTACACCGCGCAAGGACCAACGCCTTTGTAACGCCCCCTTATAGTTACCCATTTCCCGTCCCCTGCCGCCCATGCGGAATCCTTAAACTTGCACTCCTAAGTATTGTCGGGGAAGGAAATGCGGATGCTTAACCTGCTACTTTCATATTTTGCTGATATACTTCCATCCATCTGTTCCACAAGGGTCTTCGTAATGGCGAGACCTAAACCTGTTGATTTTCTGGCGGCTTCTACTGTAAAAAAGCGGTCAAACAGCCGGCCGGTTTCTATCTCACTTAACCTCGTTGCAGTGTTTGCAAAAGTAATTTCTCCGGATTCGGACAGCATAACATCCAAATCACCGTCACTGTATTTCATGGCATTCTGCAAAAGATTGGAGAAGATACGGGAAAGCGCGGAAGCGTCCAGCAAACGGATGACTTTTGTGTCAGGCATCTGTATTGCCGGCACAATATTTTGCTCTTTCAGGGCAGTGTAAAATGCCGCTATGCTCTCTTCCAACACGTTATTGATAACCACGGGTTCTCTGCTTATGTCGTTTTCTTTTGAGAGAATTACCGAATACCTAAACAATTCTTCCGTTAACTGCTTCAGCATTTCACAGCGGTTTCTGATAATGCCGATATACCGTTCCACCGCTTCTGACTTTTGTTCTTGTTCCAGCAAATCCAGATAGCCAAAAACAGCCGTCAGAGGCGTCCGTAAATCGTGGGAGATATTTGTGATTGCATTTTTTAGTTCCTCATCTCCCTGCTGATACCTGCGGCGCTTGTCACGGAGTATGCGAAGCTGCCTGTTTATCGCGTTTGCCAGATGGCGCATGTGCCTGTCACCACCGGAAATGTCAATCAGCGTATTGGTGTCGGTCATGAGCCTGTCGGCAAAGGCAGTTTCTATTTCCCTTGCGGTTTTTTGCATCAAATGGATTTTCACGAAAAGAACAATGACCAGCGCTGCCAGAATACACACAGCGGCCCATAACCAATAAACCATAACAGCTCCTTTATTTTAAGCCTTTTTTCCGAAAAAGCAACACGCCTGTGGCAGTTGCAATACCTGTGATGATAACGGAATAAACAGGCAGTACAGACGGGTTTACAAATTCCATCGAAACGCATTGGATTGCCTGTCCGCCGGGAACAATATCATAAATAGTCTGCACAAGCTCCCGTTTCGTACCTTCCAGATATTTGGGATTGGGTTCTTCTTTAAGAATCGGCTCATTATTTTCACCCATCGTATATGTGGGAATGGTCTTCGGCGCCTCCAGCATTATGTTTAACAGGGTTCCTGCCATAAGACAACCGAATGCAAAAAGGATGCAGACCACGGATACTATCGCTTTATTCTGACACAGCATTGTAAACAATGTAAAAACAGACGAATAAGCAATTGCCAGAAAAAACACCGTCAAGGCTGTAAACATGACCAACTTTATGTCAGCAGCAAAAAAGCCAAGCAGAGGTATGCCTATGGCAAGATAGGGCAAAAAAAATGCCACGCACATAAAAAGTCCCACAACGGCAGATGTGATTCCGTTTGAAATATAAATGGCTAACCGTTTTTGTCCGACGACAACTTTATTCCTGATTGTGCCATCGCTGTATTCCGTTCCAATAAACAGGCTGACAAACACTGCAATGGCAATACCGATAAACAGGGCACATCCAAAAAATCCATTGTCCAATATATTAATGTATCCTGACTTTTTCATATCTGTATACCGTATAACGGGAAAAAGGACTCCCGTCGCAAACATAAAAAGAAATCCCATCCAAAAGGAACCCGCCTTTTTCAGGCGCATAAAATTTGCAGATAATAATTTACGCATTGTTTTTTCCTCCTAACAGACTGACATAGTAGCTTTCCAGGCTTTCATCCTTTTCCCGCATGGAAACCACCTCACAGTTTGCTTCTGCCAGGGCAAGTGCCAGCTTGGAAACGTTTATCTTTGCATATACATCGGCAGCGCTGTCGGAGATAATACGATACTCTATTTTCATCCCGTCTAACACACGGGAAAGCGTTTGTATATTTGTGACTTCCATGCGGATACATTTACGGCAGGCGGCATTCAAATCCTCTGCGCTGATTTCCTTCACCATTTCTCCCTTGTCAATAAAACCGTAATGCGTTGCCAGCCGGGCCAATTCATCAAGGATATGGCTTGAAATCAAAACCGTTACCTGCCGCTCGCGGTTAAGCTTTAATATCAATTCCCGTATCTCAATAATTCCCTGCGGGTCAAGACCGTTTACAGGCTCATCCAGCACCAGAAAATCCGGGTCGCCCACAAGCGCTATGGCAATGCCAAGTCTCTGCCGCATACCGAGGGAAAAGTTTTTAGCCTTCTTTTTGCCGGTATTTTCAAGTCCCACCAATTTTAAAATATCCGTCAGACCGTCAAAAGAAGGCAGTCCCAGAATACGGTATTGCTGTTTTAAGTTATCCTCCGCCGTCATATCAAGATAAATGGAGGGCGTCTCCACCACAGCCCCCATTCTTCTGCGCGATTTGGCAATTTCCCTGTCGGTATTTTTTCTGCCATACAGTTCATAACCACCGGATGCCGGCTCCTGCAATCCGCAAACCAGACGGATAAGCGTTGTCTTTCCTGCGCCGTTTTTCCCGACAAAGCCATAAATGGCTCCTTTTGGTACATTCATGGACAATCCGTTTAACGCTTTGCAATTTTTGTAGTTCTTGCCCAACGCGTATGTCCTCAGAACATATTCCATATTATCAACCTCCCTTTACGTGATACTGCCATTCTACCTGTAAACGGTAAAGAAAGCGGTAAAGGCAACCGTAAAGAAACGGTAAATATTTTAAGTTGTCCTCATCTTAAAACCAATCCCCCAGACTGCTTCAATATAGTCCGTATCCTTTGCCTCCCGCAGTTTCCTGCGTAGATTGCTTATATGCATTTTCAGGGAACCTTCCGTACAGTCCGGCGTCTCGTCCGCAATGCGTTCCAGCAGCAGGGATTTCGTCACTACCTGCGTGGGATTCTGCATAAGCAGTTTCAGAATGGCAAATTCCGTTCTTGTCAATCTGACTTCCTTACCGGCAACCGACACCATATGAGTGTCCATGTGCAGCGTAATATCCTCAAACGTAAGAATCGTACCAACAGGCACATTGCCGTTTTCCCTTAAGTGTACGGCAATGCGCGCCAAAAGCTCTTTTGTATAAAAAGGCTTCGTCACATAGTCAACCGCACCGCCGAGCAGCATATCCACTTTATTGTCCATATCCGCTTTGGCGCTTACCACGATAACAGGGATTCCCTTTATCTTTGGAAGCACCTCTTCCCCCATAAGCCCCGGCAGCATCAAATCCAGCAACACCAGGTCCGGTTTCGTGCCGGAGAGCACAAGCAAGGCTTCCGTTCCGGAATAGGCGCGGATAATGCCGTATCCTTCCTTCGTAAGCGCTTCCTCCAGCATATCCCCGATATACATATCATCATCTATTATAAGTATCCTTTTCATATCACTCTCACGCTAACCTCCATGTTGCAGCTTCGCGGAATCTCAAATCTGTGCGGAGAATGCCGCATTTTAGGCATTCTCCAGTGTGAGACTTAGTACTTCTTAACGAAGCAGCCTCTGCTGCTGAGTTTTAGAAGTACTTCTCACACTAAATACATTTGTATAAAGTCTTCCTCCGACAAAATCGGCACGTTTAGTTCTTTTGCTTTCTTATTTTTGGAGGAAGCGGATGCAATATCGTTGTTTATCAGACAGACTGTTTTTCCCGTCACGCTGCCCGTTACCTTTCCTCCCCGCTTTTCTATTTCTTCTTTCAATTCATTCCGGCTGGCATAGTGGTTTAGGCTGCCTGTCACAACAAAGGACATGCCGCCCAGGTTTTGGCTGCCCTCCTGTATTTTGGGCGCTTCTATCTCCAGTTCCGCCAATAGCGCATCCAGCCTTTCCCTGTTCTCTTCTTTTTTCATATAATCCACAAAAGCAGTGGCAATCACCTCTCCCACCCCGTCAATTGCGCTCAGTTCTTCCACATCCGCGCACATAAGCGCATCCAGCTTATCATCATACTGGCGGCACAGCATTTTCGCGTTTACCAGACCGATATTGGCAATGCCGAGACTGTAAATCACTTTGGGAAGCGTGGTTTTTCTTGCTTTTTCAATACTTTCCATCAAATTTGCGTAGGACTTTTCCCCGAAGCCCTCCATCTCCACGATTGCCTCCTTATGCGCCGACAGATGGAACAGGTCTGCAAATTCGTGGATAAAGCCCTTTGCAATGAATTTTTCCAGTGTGGCTTCGGACAGCCCCTCTATATTCATGGCATCCCTGCTGACAAACAGCGTAAAGGACTTAATCTTCTTTGCCGCGCATTCCGGGTTGATGCAGTACAGGCTTTCCGTATCGTTCATGCTTTTAATCTCTGTCCTGCCGCCGCAGGCGGGGCAGGTTTCGGGAACTTTTACATTGCCGGAGCATGTCAGGTTTTCCGCTATCTGGGGAATAATCATATTGGCCTTATAAACCGTTATCCTGTCCCCGATGCCCAGTTGCAGGTTTTTCAAAATACTGAGATTATGCACGGATGCCCTGCTCACGGTGGTACCCTCCAGTTCCACCGGTTCAAAAATGGCAACCGGGTTGATGAGTCCCGTACGGCTGGGGCTCCACTCGATTTCCTGAAGCGTCGTTTCCCGCAGTTCGTCCGCCCATTTAAACGCAATGGCATCCCTCGGGAATTTTGCCGTCCGTCCCAAGGACTGCCCATAGGCAATATCTTCATAGATAAGCACCAGTCCGTCGGACGGTATATCATACCCTTCTATCTTTTTTTCAAAACCGGCAACCGCTTCCATAATCGTTTCGGGCGTTACCAAAATATGTTCCACCACTTCAAACCCCTGTTTGCGCAAAAATTCAAACTGCTTTTTCCGGGAGTTTTCAAAATCGGCTCCCTCTGCCTTTACAAGGGAAAATGCATAGAAATGCACATTTCTGTTTGCAGTGATTTCATTGTTTAACTGCCTGACGGACCCGCTGCAAAGATTTCTCGGATTTTTATATTTTGCCTCCGCTTCCGGTATCCGGGCGTTTATCTTCTCAAAGTCGGAATAGGTAATGACGGCTTCCCCCCGCAAAACCAGCTCCCCCTGAAAGGGTACGGACAACGGGAGGTTGACAAAGGTACGGGCATTGTTGGTAACTATTTCACCGGTTTCCCCGTTTCCGCGGGTAACCGCTTTTGCAAGTTTTCCTGCACGATATGTGAGTACAACCGTTAATCCGTCCAGTTTCCAGCTTAAAAGTGCAGGTTTTCCTTGCAGCCAATCCCGCAGTTCTTCCCTGCTTTTTGTCTTTCCCAGCGACAGCATGGGACTTTCATGCCTTTCTTTGGGAAGCTCCTCCACCGATTCATAACCCACATTTACGGTCGGACTGTCAGACAATACAATACCTGTCTCTTCCTCTATCGCCACCAGTTCATCATACAGCTTATCATATTCAAAATTGCTCATGATTTCGCAATCCTGTGCATAATATGCCTTTGACGCTTCTTTTAATATTGCAACCAGTTCCTTCATCCTGTCTGTCTTTTTGGATTCCATTGCCACCTGCTCCTTCACCTTTCTTTTAATCCGCACATATGATATAACATTGCCGTTTCCTCTTTGGTTAATTCCCGAAATTTTCCTGCCTGCAAATTATCCAAGGTAATATTCATCACCCGGATTCTTTTGATTGCCTTTGCCTCATATCCCAATGTCTGGCACATTCTGCGAATCTGCCTATTGACTCCCTGGGTCAATATTATCCGAAAGGTATATTTGCCCGTCTGCTTTGTTTTGCAGGGTTTTGTGGTGATATCCAGCTCTTTCAGATAAACGCCCCGCTCCATTTTATCCAAAAAATCAGGATTTATTTCTTTATCCGTCTTTACAATATACTCTTTCTCATGATTCCCGGAGCCTTTCATCATCTCATGAATCAAATCTCCGTCGTTTGTAAGCAGGAGCAGCCCCTCCGAATCTTTATCCAACCTGCCGGCATAGGTCACCCGGATTGGGTAATTTACCATATCCGTGATGATTTTTTCCGCATGTCTGTCCCTTTCCGTACACACCACGCCTTTAGGCTTATAAAAAGCCAACACTGCCTTTTTATTTTCTACCCCGATTTTTTTACCGTTCACCGTTACGACATCCGCGCTGTCCGCCTTATCGCCCATAACCGCAATCCTGCCGTTGACGGTTACCCTGCCCTGCTCAATCAGCCTGTCCGCCTCCCTGCGGGAACAGATTCCGTTTGCCGCCAAATATTTATTTATTCTTACCTTTTCCTGCCCCTGTGATTCCATATTCCCAACCTCCATGCCGCCCCTTTGCGACGCTTATATTAGCTAAAGTACCGATAAAAAATGCCGTATTTCAGGCACTTCACGGTTCTCCCGTCGCCTCGCAGTATTCTTCGCTTCCCACGTCCTCCCATGCATGGCGGCCGGATACATATACCCGTCCGGTTTCCATGTCTACCGCATACATATCAAGGATGGCCGTGGTATACTCCGCGCCGTCCTGATAATAGGTTCTGTAATGGACAAACAAATGACATTTCCCGTTCTTTGACTCCCTGTCGTACACAACGGTTTCCGTATAATCGAAGGTTCCCTCCGCACTTTCCAGCTCTCCTTCCCCTTCGCACAGCCACGCGTAAAAGTTTCCTTTTGCATTGTAACGGCAGTCATAGGGATAACCATCCTTTGCAAAAAGCTGCCCGTACAGCGCCTTATACGCGCCTTCCACAAAATAAAACGAGTCTTCATGATTTACGGCTGGTTCTGTTTCCCCTTCCGCATCTTCCCTCTTCAGTCCGTCAAGCACATCAAATTGATAAAGCAATTCTTTGTATACAAGAGAGGCGTCCGTATAATAATCCATGGCGTACCCGGCTATTGTCATGCCTTTTTCATGATTCCCAAAGTAAATGGTCACATCTTTGCTTCTTCCGTCTTCATCCACACATAACACTGTAAGCGTTACACTTCTGTCCCACTCCCCAAAGAAATCATCCTCCAGCACATAAGCAATCAAAGCGGCAATGTCCTCCGCACACTTCTTAGCATCCCCCATACCGTTACATTCCATGGTGATTCTGTCAGCCAGTAGCGATGCCGGACGGTATTTGTCTACACCAAAACTCCTGTCCGGACAGATTACCGCCGCTTTTTCCTCCATCAGCCGCTTTGCCCTCATGATTTTGTATTCATCCGAAAAATAACCAAACATTTCCTCCGCACGAAATACCGTTTCCGGTGATAACACCGGATATACCTGATAAATGCGCTCTCCTTCCCAATCCTCTGCCAGTGCAAATTTTTCGCCGTATTTCTTTTCCAGGGAAAGCAGCAGGATGTCTGATAACGGCTCATATTCTTTTTTTAAAAACAGTCCCAAATCCTCCTGATAAGTACTGAAAGACGGAACGGACTGCATGTACTCCGTACAGGTTTCGATGATGCCGTCCGCAAACTGCCACTCTGCCCCCAGACTCCACCCAAATACTACCACAGTACCTGCTGCAACAAGAAAATATAAGGTAAAAAATCCTGTCGCCAACCCCGTAAAAACTCCTTGCAGGGCAGCGCTTATCTTTGTGCTTCCCTGTATCAGGCATACCAAAAATACCAAAAAAGCCACCGGCATTACCAGAAAATTCCACACCGCCCCTGTTTTTTGCAGCCACACCCTATACTCCACGCCCTCAGGCAGGGTTATTTTAACAATATAATAAACCAGCGTCAGAAAAAATGATACGCCCCAGATGATGCCGGTTATTTTTACTCTTTTTTTCTTTCTGTCCTCCAACGGCATTTTTTATCCTCCCACTCTGCATTCTTCGCATGTTCAAAATATGTATAACTTATTATACGCAATTTAAAATCCCAATACAATATATATCGCACTTGAGTTTCCGCATTTTGCATGGCGGCAGCCCCGGCGTGCATTTGATTCCATA
>CAJTMB010000020.1:0-9774 GCA_910577105.1 uncultured Lachnospiraceae bacterium
AGCTTCGGACGCTTTTCGAGACCGTTACTTGAGGTTTATAATGCCCTGATTATTTCTCCATCAGATAATATCTGTGGAGGTGGTCAATATGACTAATAATACACAATTTAAGACGCTGTTGAACACTTGGCTAAATCAAAAGAAGCCGATGATCACACCGTCAACCCATGCCAGCTTCACGCTAATAGCCGAAAATCACTTGATACCGCACTTCGGGAAACGGAAGATTGGCAGCATCACCGAGCAGGACATTCAAAGCTACATATCGTATCTCTATGAATCTGGGCGGTTGGACAAGTCTGGTGGTCTCACTGTGAAGACTATTCGAGATGTTATCCTGGTACTTCGGCTTGCTATGGAGTATGCCTACAAGGAGAGGGCGATACCGCTGCTCAACTGGGACTTGATAGAGTACCCAAAAGAGCTGGGTGTTAAGAAAGTGGTATCGCTCTCCAAAGATCAGGAGCAAGCACTTATTCAGTGCATCTACATGAACCTGAATAGGAAGACCGCTGGCATTCTCATTGCACTGTTTACCGGGGTGCGGATCGGTGAACTTTGCGGCTTGCAAATGAAGGACATCTCGCTGACGGATAAAACCATCAGCATCAACAAAACTGTCCAGCGCATCTATGACAAGAAAAAGGGTGAATCCTATCTGCACATAGGACCACCGAAGACCAAAACATCAGCTCGGACAATTCCCGTACCGTCATTGCTGATGAACATTATCAAGAAGTTCTATACAGAAAACCCCAACCATTACTTCTTGACTGGCAAGACCAAGCCAACAGAACCTCGCACATACCGGCAGTTCTTTTCCCGTTTTTTGAAACGAAACGGGCTGCAAAAGGTAAAGTTCCACGAGATCCGGCACACTTTCGCAGTACGAGCAATCGAAATACCGGAATTTGACATTAAATCGCTTTCGGAGATTTTAGGTCATAAAAATGTGTCCTTCACGCTGAATGTCTATGGCAGCGCAAATCTCCAACAGAAAGTCAAGTGCATGAACCTTCTGAACGATTTGCTGTAACAAAAAAGAGCCTCAGCCGACACCCGAACGGACATCGACTGCGGCTCTTTGTGTTTTATGATATTCTAATGACGGCGCAAAACGACCTTTATCCTGACATTCTTTCGGCAAAACTTGTGCAGACAATAAAAAAGGAAAATTAGGATAGAATTTTTTATGGAATCGTGTTATAATACTTCTAAGCCACCCATTCATCAGTCTCAAGCAAAACCCGTGATAGGATGGCTTGGATAGATTTTTGATAGCAAAAGTCCGAATAGACCTTAGGATAAGGATAATCTGTATCAAATAAAACCACGACGAATCAAATCCTCTATACAAAAAAGTTTAGAAATGGATTTAACTCGGCGAGTTGCAACAATACCATCGAGATTTGTTATGTCTCCATTCATTTTATAAATATTGATTCGTTTATTAAGTTCAATGTTAGACAAATCCGCATCTCTAAATAGTTTATTAAATAAAATATTACGACTGTTATAGTTATTTTCTAAAACATTATCATAATTCGTTGTCCATATATTTGTGAAACCAATATCAATGAGTTCATTAATTAATGGACTGTGAAATTCATTTTTATTTATAATATCATTAATCCTTTTACGTAGTTCCGCTCTCCCAAATTTATTGGAATAATATTGTGCAAGTCTATAATAGTTTGTTGATTCATCTAATGTCATTCCAAGTTCCTTGGCAAGTGGTTTAAATAAATTATACCACGATGGATATCCTATATCAGCAGATGCACCTGCGCCTACAAAAAGTGATATTCTTTCATCTAGTGCCTGTCTCGTAAATTGATTCAGAAACTGTTCTTTATTTAATGGCATATTATTTCACATCCTTTATTTAGCGTTATGTCACTATTTATTTTTAATAATTGGGAAATATCTATTATTATAGCTAATAGATAATCCCAAATTATCATTTCAAGTAATAAATAACCCTATATTTCCCACCAATTCCCAATAATTAGGAATTATCCTTTATTTTGCTTCATTCATAATCCAACCTGACAGATAATTTTCAATTAGCTATCCGTTTCTCACTAATTCAATGGATAACACTTGATTATCCGTCGTTTTTTAGTGGGCAATTCCAAATTAGCAGAATTGCCTATAACCTTAATAGATCAAAATCCTTTCGTGGGTGTTTCGTAGCAAGAATGTTTCGTTGTTTTGCAACTGTAACGTGTGTATATATTTCAGTAATGTTAATAGAACTGTGTCCCAACATCTCTTGGATATAACGAATATCAACATCTGCTTCTAAAAGGCTTGTTGCAAAGGTATGGCGAAACATATGTGGTGTGATATGTTGTTGAATGGATGCCAGAGAGGTATATTTGTTAATCATTCTTCGTATTGATTGGTCAGACAGTGCTTTCCCTGATTGATTTACGAAAAAGTTAGTGCAGGATTGTCTTTCGGAACAAAAATCATCATTATATTCTGCTAGAATTTTGATTACAGATTCATTACCGATTTGAATTCGGCGTTCTTTGCTGCCTTTTCCATATATAAGGATGGTTCCGTCTTGTAAATTTACATCATTTACTTTTAAGGAGCAGAGCTCGGATATTCTCATCCCGGTTGAAAATAGCAATTCTGCAACGGCAATGTCTCTTAGGGCATTTCTTCTCTGATAAGGAGTTCTGGCATTTCTGCACTGTTTGTATATTGTGTACAAAAATGTTTCAACGGTATGCAGAGGGATGGTTTTGGGAAGTTTCACAGGCTCGCGAAAGTGTATCAATATTTTGTTGAATGGGTTATTGTTAATGATTTCCTTGTAGTCCAAGTAGTGGAACAGGGCTTTTACCGATGCTATTTTGCGTTTTACGGTCTTCGGTTTGTATTGTTCATGTAGTTGGGAAATATACTGTTCCAATATTTCAGAAGTAATTTCCGTAATATTGATTTTGGAAATTTGTTCAGAAAACTGTCGTAGATCAATCAGGTATGCTTTCAGCGTTTTTGCATCAAGACATTTTTGCGATTTACAATATTCCAAATAGTTTCTAATGTGCGCTTTTGTACTGTTCATAGTTTAAAATCTCCTTTTGTATTTCTAAGTATCGTATATTAATTCTAGTTCTTGTGTCAGTTCATTGGCAATTATTGTATAGAATTTGAGGTAGGTTGTTTCTAAAATAACAATTTTCAAGGTGGCACATATCAGCTATAAATAGTGTATTTCTGCACTTTGAAAACAGTTTCCTTTCAGTTATGATAGTTGCAGGCTTGAGAAGGCCGCAATAATTTAATAGGACACGCATACACTTGATTTTATTTACGCCTTTTTATCTGTCTGCATTTATGCAGGGATAAAGGGGTGGCAGAATCCCATTTCGTGCGAAGAGTTGCCTGCAATGGAAAACATTGTTGCCCATGAAGGTAAAGAGAAGAGGATTGTCCTACTGGCATGGCAGTCAGAGATAATGAGATAAAACAGCACCGGAATTTCAGTGAGAAGCATTTTCCGGGAGTGGCTCCCTGCGGATTTCGTCTGGATGGGCATAATGAAAACGTAGTGAGGGATCAGCCGTCCCAGTGTATGTTACCCGGTTCGGGGATTGGCGAGAGCATATATAATGTTTTTGGATGAAGCAGAAGGGTAATGGGGTGGAAACACCACGTTGTCCTCTGATACAGGCAAGCCTTGCAGTTATTATGTGATAGATAAAAGAGGTTTTCCTGTATGAGAGAATAACGTCAATAGAAGATACAAAACGAAATAGGCTTGCAGCAATTTCCTTGATGGATAAAGTATCAGCAATAGTTCGGTAGGAAGGTGATGGTATGGTTTAGAAGTGTTATCAAGTGCGTTAAGTTTAGGTAGTGTTTCTGCTACAGGAAAAATTTTTTTAGATTTTACTTGACAAAAGCAGAAATACTGGCTTTACATTGGGAAGATATTGATTTTGAAAATAATATAATAACCGTTAACAAATCGGTTGCTAAAACAGAAAATGGTGTGAGTTATAAATGTCATAAAACTTATACTTCTATCCGTACAGTACCATTCCCAAAAGAAATAGTCCCTTTACTGAAACAGTACCACAAAGAATATAATCTAACAAAATTCAGATTAGACATTATTGGAAAGGGCAAGGTAATTTATTTATACAAGCTGACGGTTCTTTAATGGGAAGAAGCACACCCTACCAATATTTCAAAAGGCATTTGAAGTGGTATAATGAATGGGTGGTTTACAGTGATGAAGCAAAACAAAATGGGTGGTCCTCTTTGCCAATGATTCCGTTACATGGACTTAGACATTCATGTGCAACACTTTTAAATCATTAAAAAATAAATATCGTGGACATTTCCGATATATTAGGTCATGCACAAACAAGTACCACTATGAACATCTATGCCCATAGTTTTGAGGAACAAAAGAGAATTGCAAGTGATAAGATTGATGAGTTTTTAAGAATGAAGGCATAATTTTTATAGTACTATATTGTCATTAATGCTATAATTATAAAAAAGTACACCTAGGAGGCAATCATGGATATTCTAGAAAATCAAATTGTAAAAGAAGTAATTGCAAAATTTGCAGAGCCTTTAATGAAGCAATTAATCAAATTTTCTAAAGATGAATGGGAAAAGTTTAAAATTGATTTTGATATTGTTTTTACAAAATATCTTATAAAAAGCTATGATAAATATTGTAAAATAAAAACTATTTTATATAAAACAGAGCCTCAGTATATTTATGACTTTTTTGAGTCCCCCATTCTTCTAAAAAAACCTAAGATTTTAGTAAATACTGAAAATATTAATACAATTTTATATATTTCTAATTTTATTATTATACAAGGAACTGGTGGTATAGGCAAATCAACATTATTAAAGCATCTTTTTATAAATGAATTAGAAAATAAAGATTTAATTCCTGTTTTCATTGAATTAAAAGATATTAATTTAATGGAGAATGACTATACTATTTTAGATATAATTTTCGATAAATTAACTAACTTAGGTAGCTCTCTAAAAAAGGAATACATAGAGTATGCTCTCAATTCAGGCTGTTTCCTATTTTTACTTGATGGATATGATGAAATTGTATCTAGTAAAAAAGATAGTTTTTTTAGAAAATTAGATGAATTTTGTGATAAATATACAGAAAATTATTTTATTATATCTTCTCGCCCATATTCTGAATTTGTTGAATTTCAAAGATTTACTGTTTTGAAAGCATTGCCTTTATCAAAAGAGCAAGCAGTATCTTTGGTAAATCGAATAAATTATGAAAGTGGTATCAAAGAACGGTTTATAGCTGAATTAGAAGCAAATTTATATGAGAGCCATACTTCATTTGCATCTAATCCACTATTACTTAATATAATGTTACTGACATTTGATAATTATGCCGATATTCCGGAAAAACTACACTTATTTTATTCAAATGCATTTGAAACATTATATTCAAAACATGATGCAACAAAAGCTGGATATAAAAGAGAAATGTTAAGCACATTGTCATATGATTCATTCAAAAAAGTCTTTGCATATTTTTGTTTTATGACATATATAAAGGGAGTTACAGAATTTACTTACGAAGAATTGCAGGAAACTTTAAAAAGAATAAAAATACCAAGAATTGAATTTGATATTGATAATTATATATTCGATTTGGTTAATTCTTTATGTTTAATATATAAAGAAGGTTTTTCCTATACATTTGCGCATCGGTCTTTTCAAGAATATTTTACAGCAGTATTCTTGAAGGAATTATCCGATATTAATTTGCAGAAATATGGTATTCAAATGATAAAACGAGAACCCGAAAGAGCAAGCCAAGATAATGTATTTGAAATGTTATATGACATGATTGAAGAAAGGTTTGAAAAGAACATTTTACTTCCGATATTATCAGACTATGAAGATTCTATTACTTCAGATGAAGATAAATATTGGTTCTATTTCAAGGAATTAGTACATAACATTAGATTTGATTGTGATGAAAATGACGAATTGCGTTTATGGTTAAGAAGGGAAAGCACGGAAGACTTTGACAATTCAATAATAGCATTTATACATGTTTTTACTGAAAAATATATAATCAGAAATCCAGAGAAAAGAGAACGTAACCAATCATATTCCGAAAAATTATTTACGTATTTAACAGAAAATAAAAATTATATACTAAACAATTCTTTAGACATAATTAACATTATAAATGATACAAATGTACGAGAAATAATAAGAAAAACATGGATTGGTGAGTTGGTTCAATGTATGACCGATTTAAAGCAACATTTAACGCGAAAGTTAGAAGAAAATGAGGATGCTTTGGATAACATGCTTGAGTTTGAGGATACTATTTAGTTACCGAACATTTACGGACCTATAAAAGACTGCATGAAGATACACAACAAGGGAATTGAAAAGTGTGATAAAATCAATACTTCCTCAACACTACCAACAAATATCAAAAGTAAAAAATATTTTTAGTAGTGCGGAGGTCACGGGTCCGATTCCCGTCAGCAGCTTCAAAAAGTCCTTGAGTTTCAAGGGCTTTTTTTGTTGTTCAAAACCTTAGTTTTCCCATCATCAAACGCACTGGGCGATAGGTTAGGAATTTTGTTTAGGTGTGATTTTTGTCATGTTTTTGGATTCCAGCATAGCATAAGATGGAATTTCAAATATTTTGTTTTTGCGCTTGACTGTTCTTGGAGTTTTTGTATCTGTCTATTTAAGTAAATTTATTTCTTTTAGTAAAGTGTTATTTTCTTTTATTAGTTCAGTAGTATCATTCCCACTGGTATTGCGAATCCAACCTATTAAATGGTAGTCACGAATAAATTCATTAAGAGTTGTATGTATGGTAATTAACTGAGTATAACTTTTACCAGAATTGGATTCTATAGAGCCATAACGTCCACTAAGAATAAGCATATATACATCAGATTCATTAATCCATTTATAGATTGTCTTTAATTGAGACTCATTTCCTGCCTTAAATAATTCCATACCGGCAGGAATATGACCGGCGTCAAGAATTGCTTTAATAGATAACTTTTTATTGTTTTTTTTCAAGCAGAGCGTATTAGAAAATGCTGATTATGTGAAATTTGTGTGTTGTATCCAATAAAAAAACAGAATTAATAAGTGAAACATTGTTATTAAGGATAATTTTTTTGTGGAGGTAAGCGTCATTGAAAAATTCAAAAGATGTGGAAAGATTATATCAAAACTATGTCCGATATCGGTCAGGGGATAAATCGGCACTGGACGAAATATTTATGGAAGTTGGTAAAAATGTAAATGAGACTAGCCGGATAGTGGAGTTAGAAGAAGAATATAAACTGTCCCATACAGACAATATTTTGGATGCGGGATTAGTTCAGGATGAAATAGAATTCAGGCGTAATAAACGTAAGTTAAAAGTGATATTTTCCTTTCCGTGTTTAAATCATATGGTAAGAAAAGCAAAATATTATTATAGCAGAAAACATATTTTTACAGGTTATGAGAATGGGAAAAAAGTGGATGCCCACGGATATAAAAAATATCATGAAGGGGAGTACGATACTTTTGATTTGGAAGAGGAAATGCAGGAAATTCTAATTAAATTATTTCAGGGCAGGCTTTCAGGAAGCAGCATCAATATTACAGATGGAGTTACATTATTGCAAAACATGAAATATTACCTGACGAGAGAAATGGAAAATAGTAATAAATTTTTGTGGAGGAATGTACCGGAAACATATACAGATGTAAAAAATGGGAAAGAAATATCATATTTTGACCGGCACTCGAAATTGACATGGATTCAGTCTGAGAACAAGATATCAAGGGTAGTTCCATACACAGATTATTTAGAATGGTTAAAAAGAAATGATGTCCAGAAACTTTTTAAAGAAAATGCGTGCGGCATCAAGGCTATTATTGAAACCATCATGAATTGTAAAGAAACCTTTGAAACGAATAAAGAGGGAAACATAGAGACGGAACCTGGTATGCGTCTTGTAACACAGAAAATGTTACATGAAATAATCAAGTACAGGCACAAAATCAATATTGAACAGGAAAATATATCAAAAGATTTGGAACTTATAGAACAACGTTTGTTAAATCATTTGTTCTATTCTTTAAATTTTAGAATTGGAAAAGCGCAAAGCGGGAAGATTTATAAAAAGGAATCTGAACGGTTTTTGTACGAACTGGAAAGAAAAGCATTTATTAAAATATTTAGCAGTATAAGTTGTGAAATATATGATAAAAGTATAAATTTTATCAATAGTAACGATTTTGACGACTATTTCAGAACAATAAAAAAATATGAAGATACGATTACAGATATTGTTTCTATTGAAAAGGGGAAAAAGAAGTATGATATGGTCAACCTGATATCGGAAAAGGATAATGATTTAGTGGATGATAAAAGGGAAGCACTGCTTACTATAGCGGAAACAGTAATAGCATATTACCAAAATCAAGAAGAGGAATATAGAACAAATGAATTAGGCAATTATAAACCGGGTAAATCGGTTAATTGGGAGAAAGGATACTGGGAGGTTGAGTTAGAAGGTGAATCTTTGAATATTAAATTCTGGTCAAATAAAAATGTGAAAAAACCAATCCTGCACAGCATAAATAAAGAGAGATTAATGGTTTATTGTGGATATATGAATTTTTACTTTTGCAATGTAGAAAATAAAGTGTGTTATAGAGTACCTAAAGACAGACGTATTATTAGTAGGGCAAATAAAAATCATGAAATTTTTATGTATAATGTCAGCTAAAAGGTGCATTTACTTACATAATCTAATATATATAAGCAGAGGGACAAGAAAGTAAGTAAGATATAGTTTTTTAAGGTAATGTCAATAACAGCATTAGGCAGTTCCTATAAAGCATCCATATAATGTAATAGAACGATATACCAATAAAACGATACCGGTTTCTTACACTTCCAATGTGTAAACAAACAGCAGAAAATACGTTCGATAATAATAATGAAATTGCTTGCAAACGAGATAATCGTATAGTACTATGAATATAGTCAGAAAAAATGGCAATGAGGGGGTGTAGATATGGGGCAGGATAATGTAAAATGCCCAAAGTGCGGTAGCAGTTACAATAGGATGTATCTAATGGGAAAGCAGGGCAACGCTGATGTGTGTCCGTTATGTGGGGCAGAGATGCAGACCGAAGAGGAACACCCGGATTGGATTACGTGGTGGTATTATGGACATAAAAGTGACAATGGGAAAACAGCTAGTTTAAGAGATGAGCCGATAGATTTGAATGAACACGGAGATAAATTTTTTCTTATCAAAGAATTCAAGGCACCACCCAGAGATTCATCAGGTAGTTCAGAAAAAGCGAAAGAAATATTGCGCACTTATGTACCTGGTGCATTTGCAGAACCCAAGGAAGCGCCAAAAGTAAGTTGTCCTTATTGTTTCAGCAGCGAGGTGCAAATAGTCCCAAAGAAATTTAGTTTGCTGACAGGTTTTGCAACTAACCAATTCCAAAGAGTATGTCTCAGGTGTAAGAGGAAATTTTAAAAAGTAAATATGGAACAACAAATGATTTTAAGAGAGAGGTTGCCAATGTAATCTCTCTTTCATTATGTCTTAATTTAGGAGGAAACCATTTTGAACGACAATGAATTTATGATTAAACTTATAGCGAAACTTAGAGGGGAGATAAGAGGAAGAAAATATGTTCGATAATAATAATGAAATTGCTTGCAAACGAGATAATCGTATAGTACTATGA
>CAJTMB010000020.1:9874-59100 GCA_910577105.1 uncultured Lachnospiraceae bacterium
GGAGGAAACCATTTTGAACAACAATGAATTTATGATTGAACTTATAGCGAAACTTAGAGGGGAGATAAGAGAAAGAAAATACGTTCGATAATAATAATGAAATTGCTTGCAAACGAGATAATCGTATAGTACTATGAATATAGTCAGAAAAAATGGCAATGAGGGGGTGTAGATATGGGGCAGGATAATGTAAAATGCCCAAAGTGCGGTAGCAGTTACAATAGGATGTATCTAATGGGAAAGCAGGGCAACGCTGATGTGTGTCCGTTATGTGGGGCAGAGATGCAGACCGAAGAGGAACACCCGGATTGGATTACGTGGTGGTATTATGGACATAAAAGTGACAATGGGAAAACAGCTAGTTTAAGAGATGAGCCGATAGATTTGAATGAACACGGAGATAAATTTTTTCTTATCAAAGAATTCAAGGCACCACCCAGAGATTCATCAGGTAGTTCAGAAAAAGCGAAAGAAATATTGCGCACTTATGTACCTGGTGCATTTGCAGAACCCAAGGAAGCGCCAAAAGTAAGTTGTCCTTATTGTTTCAGCAGCGAGGTGCAAATAGTCCCAAAGAAATTTAGTTTGCTGACAGGTTTTGCAACTAACCAATTCCAAAGAGTATGTCTCAGGTGTAAGAGGAAATTTTAAAAAGTAAATATGGAACAACAAATGATTTTAAGAGAGAGGTTGCCAACGTAATCTCTCTTTTATTATGTCTTAATTTAAGGAGGAAACCATTTTGAACAACAATGAATTTATGATTGAACTTATAGCGAAACTTCAACAAGCAAAATCGAAAAAGCAAATCAATACGGACATCCGGCAGCTTGAGAAAACCATTAACATGTTAAGGCTTACAGGGACGCTCGCAAAGGGAAATACGAAAAAAGAAATCAACCAATATGTTAAGGAGTTGGAAACAAAACTCAGTTATGTAAAATTAAAGGCAAAGCTTGACGGCAAAAATCTTAAAAGGGAAATTGACAATACGCTGCATAATATGACCTTTAATGAAATGGATGCATTAAAAATAGACGGTAATAAAACGAAACTGAAAATGCAAAAAGTCATGGCAGATATAAAGGCATATGCTGAGAAAACGCCGATATCCGTAAACGTCAGCCTAAAGAAGGAAAAACTTAGTGACGACTTAACCTCTTTCCTTAATAAGAACAGTAAGATAAGGGAATCAAGCGTCCTTCTGGCAGAAAGTGAGAGAATCAGGGAGCTTATTGACTCTGTAGATGATAAAAGAACATTAAGAAATGCCACGGATGCATTCGGTCTGTTTAAATCGGAAGTGACCGCAACGGGATATGCAGGAAAAAGCGCCGGACAAAAAATGAAAGATATGATGACCCATATCACAAAAATAGGCAGTCTCTTTGGCATAGCTTCTATGGCAGTAAACAATTTTGTCAAATCGCTAAAGAATTTAAAAGCAAACGACACTATTTTGACTAAGATTAGCAAAACCTCAGAATTAACTAAAAGGCAACTCAAGAATCTTGGAGACGAGGCCTTTAAAACGGCAAGCAGATATGGGCAATTATCGGGTAACTTCCTGTTAAGTGTTCAGGAGATGGCAGACTCAGGTTATGAAAAACTGTCTAAAGAACTGGCAGAGTTATCCTTGCTGGCACAATCCGCCGGCGATATGACTGCTGAAAATGCAAACAATTACTTGTTAGCAACGGATGCAGCCTATAAATATGGCGGAAGTGTTGAAAAATTAAATGCCGCCCTTGATGGGGCGAACTACATCAGTAACCGTAACAGTGCCGGTCTGACCGATATCGCCGATGCTACCCGTGTTTCAGCTTCCTTTGCGGCAAATGCGGGAGTAGCTATTGATGAATTGACAGCAGCGGAAGCCACTATGATTGCCACAACCAAACGTGCCGGTTCCGAAATTGGACGTGCATTCAGGAGTATTGTATTGAATCTTCAACAGGTCAGTGGCGAGTTTGACGGAGAAGTGATTGACGAGGAGCAGTTAAAGAAAGTCGAAGCAAGATGCCGCTCTTTAGGGGTAGAGCTTGAGTATGTCAAGGATGGAGTGGCTGTACTTCGTAATCCGATGGAAGTATTGAAGGATTTGGCAGGAGTCTATAATGCACTGCCTGATAACAGTGCGGATAAGCAGGGTTTAATCTCTGATTTGGGCGGGAAGCTCCATGCAGACGCATTAAGCGGTTTACTGAGCCAATGGGATTTGTATGAAAAGATGTTAAGCGAGTTTTCCCAAGGTACAGGCTCAGCGCTGGAAGAAGCCGAGAAAACCGCTAATTCATGGGAAGGACGCTTAAACTCCCTGCAAAATAGCTTTGACAGCTTTGTAAATTCACTGACCAATAAAGAAATGATTATAAGCGGCATTTCATTTTTTGACAGGTTAATTCAAGGCGCTGAGGCGTTGACTGATACCATTGGCGAGATTCCGGTAATGCTTACCGCTGTCAATTCCGCAATGGTGGCAGCCAATAAGGACTATGGGATAACTCAAGTATGGAATAAAGATAAAAGAAAGATTGATATACAGGGAAATATCTTTGGCATAGACTTTACCGCTATCAAGAAAATGAAAAAGCACTTTTCAGAAGCGGAAGAATTTATTGCTGGATGGAATACAGAACTAGTAACAGGTAAAGCAGATATTAATGATTTTGGCGAAGCAATAGTACAAAACAATGCCCAGTTCAAAGCATATCTTGCTACCTGTTCCCAAGATGCCCCTGCGTCCATTGAAGGCTACAAATCATACCTCAAAGCGGCGGGCGTCAACACGGATACACTGCGGTTAAAAACAATCCTTCTTAATTCCGCAATTACTATGTTGGGTGGATGGGCTATACAGGCAGTGATAACAGGATTTTATGAATTTTCACAAGTTAGCGGTAAGGTAGCAGAAAGGGCAAAAGAATTAGGCGATTCATTTAATGACACGAAATCAGAAATAGAGGATTATAAAGCCCAAATAGAAGAGTCATACAAGACCATAAATGATAGCAGCTCTTCTATTGAAGATGTTGCTAATGCCAGAAAGTCTCTTCTATCTATTCAGGACGATTTAATTGACAAGTTCGGAACAGAAAAGAGTGTCATAGAAAATGTTACGGATGCAATCAATGGACAAACAGATGCATTGGACAAGTTCACAAACATCAAATGGCAGGAAACAAAGAATGAATTTAATAATGGCGGTTTCTGGAATGATGTAGCAAACTTCTTTCAAGGCACTGATAATATTGAAAGGATGATGGATGAATTTGGTGAGCAAACTATATCTTTTAGCTGGGTTGACTATGTTGATATGAATAAACTCACGGATGAAATGGTTGCAGAACTTGAAAATATTGGTATAGACATAAGGGTTAGTACAGATAATCTTCAAGCCGTAAGAGATTTTGACTCATTAACAGAGGCCATAGAAGATACAAAAGGTGCAAGTTTATCGCTTTCCGGCAATGCAGAAGAAATATATAATAAGTTATTAGCGTTGCAAAATCTGATTGGCAATGATGATTCTTTTGATAAATTATATGATAAAGTAGGAAGTACTGCTGAGTCATATAAAGAATTAACTGAGAAATATAAAAATTTCTATGACCAATATATTCTTCAGGAAAAAATTTTGGCAGACGATTCCAAATATGCTGATACTTTTAAAAATATTACCGATGCTGCTGAAAAGTATAATGAGGCATTTGTTTCTGGTGATGAAGTAAAAATGAAAGCAGCAGCTGATGAATATGCAAGTTTAGTATCAACTGCTATGTCTACAGCCATTGCTAATGGGGACGCAGATGTTGCTGCATACTTTGAAAATATGTATCCAACATTAAAGGCTATTGTAAATGGATGGAATTTTAATATAGCTTTTGATACCAATGAGAATGATTTACAAGGCAAAGTACAATCTGTTTTAAACGGGTTAAAGGATGAAAACGGAAGGTCACTAACCGTAGAGGAAATACTTGGTTTAGGAGCAGAAAACGAACAGTATCAGGCATTAATTTCCATTGCTCATGATTATAATATGACTATTGAAGAAATGATAGCATTATTAAAAGAGCGGAATCTTGTATCTGCTATGGACTATCAGGGGCTTGCTGGATTATTTGGACAAGAAAATATAGATAAACTTACTCCGGAGGACTTGGAAATTGCTTATACCATCAAAAATGTTGGCAATATGACATTTGAAGAACTACAAGCAGAGATTGAAAAGACAAAGGAAATGCTAGTGGATGAACCCATTTCCCAATCTCTTTCCCAAACAATAGACCGGCTAAACACCCAGCTTAAACCGGCGTTTGATTCCCTCAAATCAGCATACCAGGATATATTTATCGGTGATGACGTAATTAACCTTGAAAACGTAGATATCTCCATGTTGGATTCCATAAAATCAAAACTGGATGACCTGAATGCAATAGACGGAATAAACATCGACTACTCCTCCTTCGAGAACCTCGCAAGGGTGCTTACAGACACCTCTTCCAACACCGATGATGTCAAAACAGCCGTCAACCTGCTTGCCACCGACATTGTAAACGGGCTCAACCCTGCCCTGTCAGACTGCTCCGGCGAAAACTACAGGCTGGTGCAGAGCCTTCTGGAAAGCACAGGCATTACCAATGCGGAAGCCGTCATGGTATCCTCCCTTGGCTATACTTATGAGGATTATGCCGCCGCAAAGAAAGAATGCGCTGATGCCGGAATTGACCTGACTGATAAAACCGAACAGGAAATTGAAAAACTTACATGGCAACAGATTGCAACAGAAACCTGCGGACAGGCTCTTGCACTGTTACAGCTAAAGAAAGCGTTGTGCAATGAAACAGCATTAACCCCCGGTTCTGACATCAACAGTCTTTACCAATTAGCCAAAGCAGCAGGCATAGCCACGGAAAAAATCGCCATGCTTGCCGGGCTGAATGCCGCATATGAAAAAGAATCAGCGGCTGGTCATACACAGGCTGCCCTTGCCATTGCAAACAGGATGGAGGAAGTAAAAGCGGATGTTGAAAAACAGTTTTCCGAAATCGGAAACGTTGAGGTTGATTTCTCAGTCAAAAATAACAAGGGCGCTTCTTCGGCAGCGGCAAAGGAAGCGGAAACAGATTATAAAAACCTTTTGGACAAGGAAATAAATTATCTCGAAAAACAGCTTGACGCCAATATTATCACCTTTAAAGAATACACCGGCAAACGGCGAAAAATCATAGAGGATTATTATCATGATGGCAGGATAGCCGCTGAAGATTATTATGACGCTTTAGAAGATATGTATAATGACCAATTATCCCTCTATGACAGGGCGGTAAATGCCGTAACTGACAGTATTGATGATGAAATAGAAAGGCTGAAAGAACAAAAAGAAACGATAGAGGACACCTATCAGGTTAAAATTAACGCCATCCAGTCTGAAATTGATACCCTGAATAAAGCCAACGATGCAAGGAAGGCCCGGATTGACCTTGAAAAGGCACAGTATGAAGCTGAACGGGCGAGAAACCAGCGTGTAAATAAGATATTTAATGGCGAGCAGTTCATATATGAAGCAGACATGGAATCTGTTCGTGACGCCGAAAATAACCTTGCCGACAAAGAATTTCAACTTAACATTTTCCGTCTTGAAGAGCAGATAGAATCTCTTAAACGAGAGATGGAAAACGCCACAAAAAGTCTTGACTTCCAGATAAGCGCTCTGGAAGCATATAAGGGCAAATGGAATGAAATATCCGGCGTTTATGAAAAACAGCAGAATAAACTTATTGCTGCTGAAGTCCTTGGAGCCGACTGGGAATCACAAGTGCTTAATGGAAGGCTTGATACTTTAAGAAGCTTTACAGAACAATATATTGCGCTTCAACAGGCACAGGCGGATGCCGCAGTCAATGCTGCCCGTATAAAGGCTGAAGCAGTTGCAGGTAATACAAGTGGTGGCAAAGTAGGCAGCATTCCTGATACCGGAGGGAAGAACGGGGACGATAACGATTCTTCTACTTCTTCTTCAAATTCCGGCAAATGGTACATTATCAATAAAGCAACCGGTGAAAAATTATCAAGAGGATTTGATTCATCACGTGAGGCGTCAAAATATCTCTCTTCCTATGCGGGTACACAGTCAAACCATAGTGTAACATTAAAGAAGTTCCACAATGGACTGGATGAGGGATATGTTACGGTTCAGGGGAAAAGCAAACCGGTAAATCAGTCCTTGGAACTTATAAAGAAATTGGCAAGCGATGGTGTTTTACCGGATGAATTTCCTGCTATATTGCAGCACGGGGAACTCGTACTTACACCCGAACAGCAACAAAACATGGTCAACAATGCAAGAATGGCGTTCTTTAGGAGCAACGGCATAAATCTGGAAACAGACGGTTACAGTGCCATTTCCCATATTCAGACAAGCCCTCAGAATGTGTATAACAACAACATAAGCATAAGCTGCCCTAATGTCACCAACAATACCGGAGCAGAATATATCTTAAAATCATTACAGCGATTACCGCTTGACACCCTTCAATTTACACATAGAAGAAACAAATAATAGAAAACATGTCATACAGTTGTCCTGTTTCCCCTAGTATATTATAATACAGATAGTAAATCAAAGCCTCTGCCGTATTGGCATGGCTGAAAGGTTGAAATCGTATGAAAATAGACAGGCTGATTGGTATTTTGGCTGTACTCTTACAGAAGGAAACCGTAACGGCGCCATATCTGGCAGAGCGGTTCGAGGTTTCCAGAAGGACTATCAACAGGGACATTGAAAATCTGTGCAAGGCGGGGATTCCCATTGTGACGAGGCAGGGAGCAAACGGCGGTATCTCCATTATGGAGAACTATGCAATCAACAAAACGCTGTTTACGAATGCGGAGATGCAGGATATCCTTGCCGGGCTGCGAAGCCTTGACAGCGTAAACGGTACGAACCGTTATGCGCAGCTTATGGAAAAGCTGTCTGTCGGTTCCTCGGATTTTGTGACGGGCAGTCAGTTTGTGCTGATAGATTTGTCTTCGTGGTATAAGGACTCCCTTGCGCCGAAAATCGAGTTGGTACGCATGGCGGTAGAAAACAACCGGGAATTAACGTTTTTTTATTTTTCCCCAAAAGGAGAGAGTGCGAGAACGATAGAACCGTATTACCTGATATTCAAGTGGTCAAGCTGGTATGTGTGGGGATGGTGCAAGGGAAGCGGGGGTTTTCGTCTTTTTAAACTGAATCGTATGGGAGAATTGCAGGTATCGGAAACTGTTTTTTCAAAGCGGAAGGTTCCCATGCCGGATTTGCGGAATGAACGCATCTTTCCCGGTGGCATCAAAGTGAAGGCGTTATTTGACGCAGACTGCAAATGGCGTCTGATTGAAGAATTTGGTATGGATTGCTTTGCAGAACAGCCTGACGGAAAGCTGATGTTTACCGCAGACTACACACACGAGGAAAATCTGATTTCCTGGATTTTGACGTTTGGGGACAAAGCCGAACTGATAGAACCAAAGGACATACGGATAAAGCTGTGGCATATTATGCAAAACATGAATGAGAAATATAATTCCTTTAAATAGAAAATCCGGTTTTGGAAAGGAGGAACGGAAAATGGCATCTAATCCCGAGTTTGTCCAGTACATAGCAGATAACCTTAGCAGAGCAGGGCTCATCACATACCGAAAAATGTTTGGTGAATACGGTATGTACTGTGACGGTAAAATTTTTGCCCTTATCTGCAATAACCAGTTGTTTATCAAAATTACGGAGGCAGGAAAGAAAATGCAGCCGGCGCTTCCACAGGCGCCGCCTTATGAGGGAGCAAAGGATTATTTTTTGATGGAAGATATCGATGACAGTGTGTTTCTTACAGAGTTTGTGATTGCAACCTGCAAAGAATTACCAATGCCAAAAGAGAGGAAAAAGGTTAAAGGTTGAATAAATTGCTCGATAGCAATTTATTCAACCAAGAATTTATGCCGCTTCGGAATGGAGAGAAAAATGAAAAATCTGACTTGTTGTGGAACAGAATGTATGCAGTGCGGGCTTTACGGAAATATGTGCAAAGGATGCAATGAAGTCTGCGGAAAGGTATTTCATGCACCTAAGGGACAGGCGTGCTCCATCTATGACTGTGCTGTGGGTAAGCATGGTTATAAAAGCTGTGCGGAGTGCAACGATTTGCCGTGCGATGTGTGGAGGGCGACAAAGGACCCGTCCATGACGGAGGAAGAATTTGAGGAAAATATCAAAGGACGTGTGGGCAACTTAAATTGCCTGATGCGTGGAAAAGAGAATTAACATGGCATTTGATTTTAAGAAAGAATACAAAGAATTTTATCTCCCCCCTAAAAAGCCGGGAATCGTGGATGTGCCAAAAATGCATTATATTGCTGTTGACGGAAAAGGAGACCCCAATGAACCGGAAGGGGAGTACAAGGAAGCGATAGGACTGCTTTATGCCATTGCTTTTACCATCAAAATGAGTTATAAAGGAAAGCATAAAATTGACGGCTACTTTCCCTATGTCGTGCCGCCGCTGGAAGGACTGTGGAAACAGGATGGCGGACAGGGGATTGACTTTGGCCATAAGGAGCGCTTTGAATGGACTTCCATGATGCGCCTGCCGGATTTTGTAACCGAAGAAGAATTTGACTGGGCAATCCGGGAAGCGATAGAGAAAAAGAAAAGAGATTTTTCAAAAGTGAAATATTTTACCTATCGGGAAGGACTTTGCGTACAATGTATGCATATCGGCAGCTACGACAGTGAGCCGGACACCATACGGATGATGAACGATTTTATAAGGGAGCAGGGTTATGCCGGGGACTTTTCGGCATCCCGCCTGCACCATGAAATTTATCTCAGCGACCCCAGGCGTACAGCAACGGAAAAACTGCGCACGGTAATTCGCCAGCCCATCCTGAAGGCTTAGCTGCCCGTATTTTTGCATTTCTTGCAGGAAACAAGCTGCATCTGAGTGAAATCGCCCGCTCCTTAAAAGAAAGCATCGTAAAGAAGAACAGGAGTATTATTTATAACGGGCAGACCTGTAACATCATGGATGTTTCATTTAGTTAAGGATACAACACCGACAACTCACGCTTACAATCACAAAAAGGTACGGAACACTGGGCTTGATTGCCTTGTTCCGTACCTTTTTCCTTTCTATTCGCTTATGAATCTCACACCAATGAAACAGTTTATTATCTGTATTACCATTCAGAATTTGTCACGTTCTTAAGCGACTACAGCATCGCTTAACTTCTCTTTAGAATGCGCTCGTTGTTATTAAGCAATACTTGTGCTATGATACAAGCAGTACTTAAATGGAGGCATGCAATGAGTTATTCGATTGTAGGAGAACAGATACTGAAATTCAGAAAAGAAAAAGGGCTTACGCAAAAGGAACTCGGAGAGAAAATCGGTGTAAGCAGCTCCGCCGTCTCCCAGTGGGAGAGCGGGGGGACGCCGGACATTTCCCTTTTGCCGGCGCTGTCCGATATTTTGGGCGTGACGGTGGACGCGCTTTTTGGCAGGACCGAGGCGCGGCGCGAGGACATGGAGGAGACAGTCAGGAAATATATCGCCTCATTGCCGGAAGAAAAACGCATGGAGCGGACCGTTTCGCTCATGCGCAAGATGGCGCTTTACAGCTGTCTGGACAAGGTGGCGGATATTGTGGACTTTAAAAGCATCGACGACGGCCCGGGCGAGACAATCTGCATCGCCGAGAATGGGTTTATCACAGCGATATTGTCCGAGGGACAGTCGTTTTTATCCGCCGCATGGTGTGGGGAGAGGGATTTCGCCGGTCTTCCCTCCTCCGGCGAGGAGGTGGTCAGGCTCTTTTCTCTTTTGTCGTCGCCAAACGCGCTGACGATGCTTACATGGCTTTACAGCGAGGTGCCCAGGCACCGTACCGTCGGCGTGCTGGCGAAGCTCGCCGGAATCACGCAGGGCGAGGCGGAGGAAATCCTGCAACAATTCGTAGAGCTTGAACTTATCGATAAGCTGGAGATTGAAACGGAGGACGGCGACACAAAGACTTACGCCGTAAACGTGAACGGAGCAATCATTCCGCTTTTGACGGCGGCGCATCTTGCGGCCGGACGGACGGAGGGTCTCCGGCTCATCAGCGATAAAAGGGGCCGCGGCAAGGGGGGAAAGTAACTGATTCGGTATTTTAAGAAGCATATTGTACTTGCTGCATCAGCAATCCTGCTCGGTATCCTGACGCAGCTTTTGACGCCGCTGTCCGCGATTATGGAGCAGCGGATGATTGACCTCATCGTGTCGGGAAATATGTCGGGCTTTTTGGATTTTTTATGGGTTGCCGGTGCCGCGGTGATGGGTATAGCATTGGGCTATTTTTTAGACGGTATTGCCGAGAAATGGTTCACCGCCAAATTCTGGGAGAGTCTGAGAAACGACCTTTATGACGGCGTCATGAAAAGGAGCGTCACCCATTTTCCGGAGAAGGACACGGCGGTCTACATGTCTTATATCAACAGCACTGTCGGAACTGTGGTCCAAAACCTGACAAGGCCGGTATTCTATCTTATCAGCTACGGTGTCTCCGCCGTCGTTGTACTGGGAATCATGATATGGTACAGTCCGCTTTTGGCGGTCCTGTCCTTTGCCTGTGGCGCTTTGTCGATAATTCTGCCTTTGAGCTTCAACAAGAGGTTTGGCAAACTGATGACCGAAAGCGTTGAGCTCGCCGCTGCCATGAGCGTTCAGCTCAAGGAGTCGCTGAACGGGCACGAGGTTATTGCCTCCTATGGAGCCTTCCCGAATCTGCGCTGGCGGTTTATAAAGGCAAGCTCGGATGTGGCCCGCATGGATAAAAAGATGGGCGTCACGATAGCAGAGCTTGAAAATATCGGGCGCTTCATGGATAGGTTGGCGTGGGTCGTCACATTTTTTGTGGCAGGAACAATGGCCGTGCGCGGGGACATAACCGTCGGCACCCTTGTGCTGTTTATTTCACTGTTTGGTTTTTTCAGCAGCTGCCTGACAGTCTACGCCCAGATGCTACCGCTGCTTTTGAGTAACAGGGAGAATATAAAGCTGCTGCTCGGTATTATCGACGAGAAAAGCCGTGAATTTACCGGCAGTGAGCCTGCACATCTTGAAGACGCTTTAGAAATCTGTGGGCTGTCGTTTCGGTATAAGGAAGATATCCCGGTCATTGAAAATCTCGATTTGACCATACATAAAAATGAAAAGGTGGCGCTCATCGGGGCCAGCGGTTGCGGAAAATCCACGTTAATCCGGCTCCTGACCGGCTGCTACGGGGACTATAAGGGCGCTGTCCTTTATGACGGCGTGGAGCTTCACGATATCGACCCGGAGGGGCTTCGCAGGCTTCTCACCGTCATCCACCAGAACACGTTCCTTTTTAACGATACCTTGCGGTTTAACATCTGCCTCGGAGAGGATTTTACTGATGAGGATTTCGCACGAGCTGTTTGGCTTTCGGGCGTTGAGCGATTTTTAGGTAATATCCCGGGCGGGTTGGACGGAGACTGCGGTGAAAACGGTTCGAAGCTGTCCGGCGGAGAGCGCCAGCGAATAGCGCTTGCGAGGGCGCTGATTCGCGACGTGAAAGTTCTGATTTTAGACGAAGGTGTTTCCGCGATTGACGTAGCGACTGCAAATGAGATAGAACAGGAACTTCTGGATATGAAGGATTTAACCCTTCTGACCGTGACCCACAGAATCAAGGACGGGCTTACACAGCAGTACGACCGGATTATGACGATGAAAGACGGCACAGTGAAAGAGGAGCAGGAACTGTTTGAATAGACAATAAATACCCCACGTTTGGCAAAACGTCCGCCGCGTCCGTGTAAATCCGGTGTTGACAAATAAGCCATATTTGCATATCCTAAAAGAAAGGGAGGCCACGAAAATTCGTCGGGAACGAACGGAAGTGGTCTTTTTCCGTATGGAGAGGGAGAGAGTAAGTGCGATGGGTATGATACGCTTTATAAAGGAAGAAATTAAGGTGATTCGGGAGCGGGACCCCGCCATTCATTCCAATATGGAGGTTTTTTTGTATCCCAGCTTTAAGGCGATGGTTTATTACCGGATTTCCCATAAATTATATAAGAAGCACCATTATTTTCTTGCAAGGTGGATATCACAGAAGGGCGCGCACAAAACCGGCATAGAAATACATCCCGGCGCCAAGATAGGAAAAGGATTTTTTATTGACCATGGACATGGTGTTATCATTGGAGAAACGGCGGTAATTGGGGATAATGTTACCCTGTATCAGGGGGTGACGCTTGGAGGAACCGGCAAGGAACATGGGAAAAGGCATCCGACTTTGGGAAATAATGTCATGGTGAGCGCAGGTGCAAAAGTGCTTGGTTCCTTTTCCATCGGGGAAAATTCCAAAATCGGGGCAGGAAGCGTGGTGTTGGAGGAAGTACCGCCCAATTCCACGGTAGTGGGTGTACCCGGAAGAGTGGTAAAAAGAGGAAATGTGTCCGTACCCCGCGAGGATATGAATCAGGTGGATTTGCCGAATCCTGTGCAGGAGGATATTCAGAATTTACAGCGGGCGAATGCGGAGCTGATTAACCGGCTGCTGGACTTGGAAAATGAAATGCGCCTTTTGAGGAAGGGCAGGGGCGTAGATGAGAAACGGGAAGAATGTGTAAACAGCCAGTCAGGAGAAACCGATGACACCATTTGAATATAAGCAGTTCTATGAATCAGAGGAATTTAGGAGAATATGTGCCGGTGCGGGAGAGAAATGGGGAGCGGAATATCAAAAAGACAGAACCGTTTTTCGGGTGTGGGCGCCTTTGGCAGACACGGTCAGCGTATGCCTGTATCAAACAGGAACGGATAAAGAGGATGGTGCAAAATGCCTTGGCAGCAAAGAAATGAGCAGGGAGGAGTCCTATGCTTTTTCTTGTACGGTAGAGGGTAATCTGGAGGGAGTCTATTACACCTATGCAGTGGAACGGGACAAAGAAATAAGGGAGTGTGCGGACCCGTACGCGAAAGCCTGCGGTGCCAACGGGCATAGAAGCATGGTGGTGGATTTGGCGTCAACCAACCCAAAAGGATGGGAGGCGGATAAAAACTGGTCACAAAAAAATAAGGATACGGTCATATGTGAACTGCATATAAAGGACTTTTCCTGGCAGGAAGAGTCGGGAATCAGCCGCAGACACAGGGGAAAGTATCTGGCATTTACGGAAAAAGCAACTTTCTTTGAAGGACATACAACAGGGGTAAGCTATTTACGCGAACTGGGTATCACCCATGTGCAGCTTTTACCTTTTTTTGATTATGCATCAGTGGATGAAACCGAAGAAGGTCCGGCATTTAACTGGGGATACGACCCGATGAATTATAATGTGCCGGAGGGTTCTTATTCCACAAATCCTTATGATGGACATGTACGCATCAGGGAGTGCAAGGAAATGATAAAAGCGCTGCACGAGGCGGGGATTGCAGTGGTAATGGATGTGGTATATAATCATACTTACAGGACGGACGGCGCTTTTCAGGTACTGGCCCCTTATTACTATTACAGGCAGACTGAAGAGGGAACACTGTCTGACGGTTCTGCATGTGGGAATGAAGTGGCCAGTGAAAGACTGATGGCGGGAAAATTTATCAGGCAGTCGGTGCTTTACTGGGCGGAAGAATACCATATAGACGGGTTCCGGTTTGACCTGATGGGACTGCATGATACCTGTACCATGAATGAAATCAGGCAGGAGCTGGATAAACGGATATGCCATAAACATGTTTTGATGTACGGGGAACCATGGACGGCACGTCCCCCTGCCATAGAGGAGGGATATTTTCCGGCTGTGAAGGCCAATGTAGACAAGCTTGATGACAAAATTGCCATCTTTAATGACAGCACAAGGGATGCTGTCAAGGGAAGCGTATTCTATGGCGAAAGTCCCGGATTTGTAAACGGAGGCAAAGATATGGAAAAGAAAATTGCTTCCTCCGTACTGGCCTGGTGCAATAAAGGGCATGACTTTTCCCCACAGTCCCCGGCACAGTCTATCAACTATGTTTCCGTGCATGATAATGACACATTATGGGATAAACTGGTAAAGACGGCAGGAAGGGATGATTTTCATATAAAGGATAGCCGGCTTCTGAAAGAAAATAAGCTTGCGGCCGGCATCATCATGACATGTATGGGAACGCCGCTTTTTCAGGCAGGTGAAGAGTTCGGCAGAACCAAGGGAGGGGATGACAACAGCTATCAATCACCGGTGGAGATAAACTGCCTGGATTGGAAAAGGCGGGTAGCATTCAATGACCTTGTGGAGTATTATAAGGGTTTGATTGCGCTGCGGGCAAAAATAGGATTTTTTAGGGATAAGTCCATGGAGGCGCTGTCCCATATACAGGTTTTGAAGGCGGAAGGAGATATGGTGAATCTGTTAATTGATAATGCACCTTATCCCAAAGCAGTGTATAAGAGAATATTTATCAGTTATTATGCAGGAGAGGAAGAAACGATTCTTTTACTGCCGAAAGGAAAATGGCATGTACTGGCAGACGGGAACTCATCTTTTAAGTGGAAGAAGCATGTATGGGAGAGGACCAAGAAAGTCAGTGGACAAATGCAAATGAAACCGGTATCCCTGTATATACTGGGAAGCAGTGAAATAGAATAAAGGAGGCATGGAAATGGATTTTATTAACAAGGTGGAGGAAACGATTACAGCCAAAGGCCAGATGGTAGCAGGCAAGGCAAAGGAGATTGCGGAAGTTGCAAGCTTAAAAAGCCAGATAGGAACCTGTGAGGAAATTATCAAGAAGAATTATGCGGAAATCGGCAGGATTTACTATGAAAATTTCGGAGATAATGCAGAAGAAATTTTTGCAAAGCAGTGCCGTGCCATAAAAAATGCACAGGCAGGCATTCATGACTTGGAAAAGAAGATAAGAGAAATAAAAGGCCTGTAGAGAAATGTGCAGAAAAGAAGACTGCCCCGGATAACCGATTACGTTATCCGGGGCAGTTTTATTAGTAATAGAAGTTATATCCCCGTTCCAGCAGTTCCGCCCGCTGCTGCTCAATGACATTCAGATAATCCGGATTTGCAAAGAACTCTGCATTGTGAGGACAATTATTCGTAACCGGCGCCGAGGTGTTCGTAGTGCCGTCGGGATTCTGTGTGATTACGGCAGAACCGGGCTGCAGGGAGATGTCTTCAATCGGCATAAGTGTAAGGGTGCCCGGAAGTTTAAACGGACAGTCCGCACACGCAGGCAGATTGCTGTAAGCACAAACATCACCCACATAGTGGACATCACATGTCTCGGTGGGAACGGTTCCGTCTGCAAAGTATTCACTAACGACAGTGCCTGCCACATCGCAAAGTCCGGCAATGGGAAGTTTTCCGGACTGGGAACATACCTGTGCCTGTACAATGCCGCTTGCAACAGGAAAACTCTGGTTCGGCAGGGATTGGTGAATCTCTGCCATAACCGCACGCCAGAGCTTCTTTGCAAGATTGGTTTCACCGGTTTTGCTGCTCAGTTCCACGTTATTGTCATAACCTGCCCAGGTAACAGCCGTGTAATAAGGCGTATAGCCGGCAAACCATACATCTTTATTGTCGGAAGTAGTACCGGTTTTGCCGGCGATTGCCATGCCTCCAAAGTTGACGGAAGTGCCGGTGCCCCTTGTAATGGTATCGGACATGGCGCTTGTCAGGAGGAAAGAAGTAGTTTCCTTTAACACCTGTCTGGTTTCGGGAACCGTATGGTCCAGAATCACGTTGCCTTCAGAGTCAAGTACCCTGGTGTAGAGTCTGGGTTTATTGTAAATGCCGTTGTTGGCAATGGTTGCATAAGCAGCGCACAACTCCAGATTAGTAACGCCTGTGTAAAGACCGCCGAGGGCCATGGGCTGATAGCAGTCCTCCAATTCCGTGAGGGAAGTAAAACCAAAGTTTATCAGATAGTCAAAGCCCAGTTTCGGGGTTATCTGTGTCAGGCATTTTACAGTCACAATATTCATGGAATGGTAAATGCCTTTTCGTATGGAACTGATGCCCTCGTATGGAGGGTTTTTATACCAGTTGTTAACGGGAGTGCCGTTGTTGTAGTTAAAAGGTGCGTCAATAAATACGGTTGCCAGCGTCAGACCGGCGCTGTCTAAGGCCGGTGCATAAGAAGAGAGTACTTTGAAAGTAGAGCCGGGCTGTCTTGTGGTGGCAGTAGCGCGGTTTAAGGTACGGCTTGCTTCTTTTGCGCCCCGTCCGCCAATCATGGCAACGACATAACCGGTGTGCTGGTCGATGATGGTAAGGGAAACCTGAGGCTGCGGTGTCAGGGAAATGGTTTCCGCAATTTCTTCATCACCTTCTTCCATGACAGCCGCTTTATAGGTTTCAATGGCGGCATAGGCATCATCAATGGAATTAAAGATAAGGTTGAATTTTTTGTCTTCATTTTCCACAAACCAGGTACGCATCATTTCCTTACTGAAATTGACAAAATCCCCGCCTGCGGTCTTTACGGTCAGTTCATAAGTCAGATACCATTTGACGTTCTCGGGATAGTTTTCCGGGTCTGCAAATACCCGGTCTGCAATATCCTGAATATTGGGGTCAAGGGTTGATTCAATCCTGAGACCGCCGCTGTACAGCAGTGTGGAAGCCTGTGTCGCGCTGTAACCTGCTTCGTCAATCAAATCATGGTAAACTTCTTCTGTCAGGGCATCCACAAAGTAGGAACTGACGGAATTGTTTGCGACAACAATATTGACTTCCTGAATGCGGGAATACACATCGTCTGCCATGGCCTCGTCATATTCAGCCTGAGAAATATACCCCTGCTCCAGCATTTTGTTTAAAACACGTGCTCTTCTCTCCGCATTGTTATCCGGGTGGGAGATGGGATTCCACTTGGAAGGATTCTGGGTGATGGCGGCAATGACCGCGCATTCGGACAGGGTCAGCTCGCTTACGTCCTTGTTAAAATAACGGAGGGAGGCGGCCTGTACCCCAAGGGTGTTCTGCCCGAGGTTGATGGTATTCATGTAACGCAACAGAATTTCTTCTTTGCTCAGTTTTTTGGTGATTTCAAGGGCAAGGTACTGCTCCTGGAATTTACGCTGGAATTTTTCAATCAAGCCTTCTTCATTAACCCAGTTGGTAAATACCGTATTTTTTAAGAGCTGCTGGGTGATGGTGCTGGCGCCTTCCGCCCGCCTGAAGCCGGATTTGATAAAGGTGTAGCCGGCACGCAGGATACCTTTGATGTCGATACCGTTATGTTCATAGAAACGTTCATCCTCGATGGCCACAAAGGCATCCGCCAGATGCTGGGGAATCCTGTCCATGGTCACCTGAACACGGTTGGAATTGGTTGCGACCAGCTTGTCAATCTGGTTGCCCTCGCAGTCATAAACGAAAGTGGAAAATCCAACGGGAGCAACGTCATTTACGTCGATGTCAGGCGCGGAGGCAACGATGCCGTTAAATGCGCCGATGCCTGCGGAAACGCCGACAATGCCGGCGGCTATGATACTGATTAACATCACCTTGATTCCGGTAAAAACAATTTTCCGTCCCCATTTGGCAGATTTGGAATTTAATTCCTTCTGCTTGGCACGGACTCCTTTTTTTCCGTAATTCATAATATAGTACACCTTTCTGTTGTAGTTGATATGAGGGGACATTCCGGGTAATAGGGGATGTCCGAAAGGGGTGCATGTCCGGCTTTCAGCGGACACGCGAAGGGGTGGAATGCCTAGGGAATGTCCGGCTTTCAGCGGACATTCGGGTGTGGAATACCTGGGGAATGTCCGGCTTTTAGCGGACATTCGGAGGGTAATGCCTAAGGGAAGCCTTGCGGCAGTCCGTAGGGAGGGTTGCGGCAATCCACGGGCAGAACCCCGGAAAACCGGAGGTTTTCCGGGGCCGCTTCGCTCGGCAAATGGATAATCGGCCTTTCGCCAGACCGCAGGGCGGTTTGGCGAGAGGCTGATTATCCGCTTGCCTCTGCCCTTTGCGGATATTATACCCTAAATGGGTTGGTAAATAAAGGGTTTTCTTTTTTATTTAGAATTGTTAACAAAATGTTTGGGTTTTATGCTATACTTTTTTAGAATGGATTTGAATAAATGGCCGGAGAGGTGTGAGGGTATGCAGGGAGCGTATCGTGTTATAATTGAGGAGGGAGAAGGGGAAATTGTGGAGAAGAAATCCCGCTTCCTCGCAACGGTAAAAAGGGTGGAGAGTGAAGAAGCCGCCGTTTCTTTTATCGACGCCATGAAAAAGAAATACTGGGACGCTTCCCATAATTGTTCTGCTTTTGTGGTTGGGGAAAAAGGGGAACTGACGCGGTGCAGTGACGACGGGGAGCCGTCGGGCACGGCGGGCAGACCCATGCTGGAGGTTTTGCTGGGTGAAAATATCCGTAATGTTGCGGTGGTTGTCACAAGGTATTTTGGCGGCACGCTTCTTGGGACGGGAGGGCTGGTAAGGGCTTATACCCAGGCGGTCAAAGAAGGCATTGCCCATTGCAAAACCGGCACGATGCGCGCCGGGGTCAGGATGCGGGTGGATACGGATTACAACAATATAGGCAAAATACTGTATCTGCTGGGAGCAAGGGGCATAGAACCCGAGAAAAGCAGTTATACGGACGTTGTACAGCTTCAGCTTTTGTTCCCCGCCGAATGGAAAGAGCCGTTATCCGCTGAACTCACGGAAGCCACCTCCGGAAAAGCCGGAATAGAAATACTGGAAGAAGTTTCTTACATTGACAAAGCGTAAAGACGTGTTACAATAATTTTTGTAGTGTTGGGGGTATTACCGTATGGAAATCATAGCATATGAAATGAAATATATGAAAGATGATATTGAAAAAATAATGTCTTGTGTATTCCATTTGAGCGGAAATATTTTCAACAATATACGAAAATATATAATAATTGCTTTTATGAAATGAGACAATATCTTGATATCGAGCCATATAATTTTTTAAGTGATTACAAACAAATCAGTGAAAAAAGTAAGGATATTTTTCTGCTTATAAATAATTAAGAAGAAATAATTGGTTCTGTTGCATGTTATGGAAATGAAATAGCTGATTTTCGTTACATGTTGCCAAATGGAATGAACAAGCTCTGATGCTATACAAAAAAGTTGGATTTGATATTACAAGTGTTGAGAGGGTACGATAAATTTCAGTACACCGGCACAGCAATTTGTTTTTTGTTACAAATCAATTCTCCTATTGGAAAGGTGGTGGTTTTTATGAAGTCGCACAGTAAGAAACATGGCACAGACAACCCTCTTCCTGCCCGATGCATGAAGACCACTTTTACAACTAAAGGAGAATTACCATGGATGAAATCAAGGAATTGTTGACCACCCGCCAGTATACTTCCCTGCGCCAGAAAATGGCGGAGATGAATGATGCGGATGTCGCGGTGCTTCTGGACGGACTGGAAGAAGAGGATATGCTCAAGGTCTTCAGGATTCTTCCCAAGGATTTGGCGGCGGATGTGTTTTCCTATCTGGAGGTGGAAAACCAGCAGATGATAATCACATCACTGTCGGAAAGGGATGCCGCGAGCATCATCGATAACCTGATGGCCGATGATGCAACCGACCTTTTGGAGGAAATGCCGGCAAGCATTGTGAAAAAACTGCTTGCCAATGCAAGTCCCGAAACCAGAAGGGATATCAACCATCTGTTACGCTACCCGGAAGAATCAGCGGGAAGCATCATGACGGTGGAGTATGTGGATTTAAAAGAAAACCTCACAGTGGAGGAAGCCATTGCCCGCATACGCAAGGTGGGAGTGGATTCGGAAACCATCAATATCTGCTATGTGCTGGATTCACAGAGAAAGCTGCTTGGCACGGTTGCGCTGCGTTACCTGCTTCTTAGTTCCCCGGAGGAGATTATCGGGGATATCATGCATGAAAATGTCATTGCACTGAATACCATGACAGACCAGGAAGAGGCGGCGGCCAAGTTTAAAAAGTACGATTTCACTACCATGCCGGTTGTGGACAATGAAAACAGGCTTGTGGGCATTATCACCGTCGACGATATCGTGGACATCATGGAAGAAGAGGCCACGGAAGATATTGAAAAGATGGCGGCTATCGTGCCTTCGGACAAGCCCTATATCAAAACAGGCGTGTTTGAGACATTTAAAAAAAGGATTCCATGGCTTTTACTGCTCATGGTGTCCGCTACGTTTACCGGACAGATTATCGGGCATTTTGAGGATGCTTTAAGTATCTGTACGGTTCTTACCATGTTTATTCCCATGCTGATGGATACGGGCGGCAATGCGGGCGGACAGGCCAGCGTCACTGTGATTCGCGGTCTTTCATTGGGAGAAATCGGGTATCGGGATACTTTCCGTATCATCTGGAAGGAGGCGCGCGTGGCGCTTTTGTGCGGCATTACGCTGGCGGCAGCCAATTTTGTAAAGCTGATGCTGCTTGACAGGGTGGGGCTTATGGTGTCTTTGGTTGTCTGCCTGACCCTTGTGGTTGCCGTACTGATTGCCAAACTGATTGGCTGTACGCTGCCGGTGCTTGCAAAAAGACTGGGGCTGGACCCGGCTGTGATGGCAAGTCCTTTTATCACCACTATTGTGGACGCTCTTTCCTTGATGGTTTATTTTCAGTTTGCATCCGGTCTGCTGGGATTGCAATGACAGGAGGTTTTCAGTTGGAAACAGAACAGAATCAGAATAACAAATTGGGCACGGAGCCTGTGGCAAAGTTATTATTCAGCCTTGCGCTGCCGGCGATTGCCGCCCAGATTATCAATTTGCTTTACAACGTAATTGACAGAATTTATATAGGTCATATACCCGGAGAGGGCTCCCTTGCCCTGACAGGTGTGGGCGTTACGTTTCCGGTGCTTATGCTGGTATCCGCTTTTGCGGCTCTGATTGGGTTTGGGGGCGCTCCCCGGGCGGCAATCGCCATGGGAAAACAGGATAAAGATGCGGCGGAAGAAATCCTCGGAAGCTGCGTGGCAACCCTGTTGTTTTTGTCTGTTGTACTGACGATTGTTTTCTTTGTTTTTGCAGAACCGATTTTAAAAGCTTTTGGCGCAAGCGGGGAAACTATAGGATATGCCCTTGACTATATCCGCATATATGTGCTTGGAACGGCTTTTGTGCAGGTTACCACAGGTCTGAATGCATTCATTACCTCCCAGGGGTTTGCCACTACCGCCATGAAAACAGTTATGATTGGGGCGGGTCTGAATCTGGTGCTTGACCCGGTGTTTATTTTTGGCTTTTCCATGGGCGTGAAAGGGGCAGCCATTGCAACCGTCCTTTCACAGGCGGTTTCGGCAGTGTGGGTGCTTGCTTTTTTGTCGGGGAAAAAGACCATTTTGAAGATAAGCCGAAAGAATTTAAAGATAAGGTTTGGTGTGATTGGGCCGGTGCTGGCATTGGGTGTGTCGCCGTTTATCATGCAGGCAACTGAAAGCGTTCTGTCGGTATGCTTTAACACTTCCCTGTTAAAATACGGCGGCAATCTGGCGGTAGGCGCCATGACCATATTGAGCAGCGTCATGCAGGCGGCCATGATGCCCATTCAGGGTATGAGCCAGGGTATGACGCCCATAGTAAGCTACAATTACGGCGCGCAAAAGATGGACAGGGTGCGGCAGGCATTTCTGATTACGCTTGCCACCTGCTTAGGATATACCTTTTTACTCTGGCTTGTTGCCATGCTGGCGCCGCAGGTGCTTGCCAGAATCTTTACGCCGGATGAAACTCTTGTGGAGTACTGCTCGTGGGCAATGCGGATTTACATGGCGGGCTCCTGTATTTTTGGCGCGCAGATTGCCTGCCAGCAGACTTTTGTGGCAATGGGAAAGGCCGTTCATTCCCTGTTTCTGGCAGTGCTCCGTAAGCTGATGTTGTTGATACCGTTTATTTACTTTTTGCCTAAAGTACTGGAGGATAAGGTCTTTGCCGTTTTTCTGGCGGAGCCGGTATCCGATGTGCTTGCGGTAATGACTACCGTTACTTTGTTCGGGTTCACCGTATGGAAAATGATGAACCCGAAAAAACAATTGGAATAGTTATTGCGCTTTTAAAAAGTCGAACTGCGACATATAGAGCCTGTAATATTCCCCTTTCTTTTCCAGCAGTTCTTCGTGGGCGCCTTTCTCCAGAATGGCGCCTTTATCTACGTACATAATGCAGTCAGCATTTTTAATGGTAGACAGTCTGTGGGCGATAATAAAGGAAGTACGTCCTTTGAGCAGGCAGTTCAAGCCCTTCTGGAGCAGGATTTCCGTCTCGGTATCGATGCTTGAAGTGGCTTCATCCAAAATGAGGATGCGGGGATTGGCAAGCAGCGCCCGCGCAAAGGAAATGAGCTGCCGTTGTCCGGCGGACAGGCGGCTTCCCCTTTCATTTACTTCCGTATGGTAGCCATTCTCCATTTCCATGATAAAATCGTGGGCGCAGACGGTTTTGGCGGCAGTGATGACTTCTTCGTCCGTTGCGTCCATATTGCCGTAGCGGATGTTATCCATGATGGTGCCGGAAAAGATAAAGGAATCCTGCATCATAATGCCCATCTGGGTGCGCAGGGATTTTAATGTCACGCCCGAAATATCCACGCCGTCTATCAAAATCCTTCCCTCATCCACATTGTAAAAACGGCTAATCAGATTGACAATGGTGGTTTTTCCGGCGCCTGTGGGGCCTACGATGGCGTAGGATTCTCCCTGACGGACGGTAAAACTGACGTTATCCAGAATCCGGTGTCCTTCCTCATAACTGAAAGAAACCTTGTCAAACACTACTTTGCCGTATATAGGCGGCATTTCTATCGCTTCAGGCGAGTCCTTGACAAGAACGGGCTCGTCGATGGTCTCAAAAATACGTTCCAGATAGGAGATGGCGGTCAGCAGGGAATTGTAAAAGCCTGCCAGGGTGTTGATGGGCTGCCAGAAGCGGCCAATGTATGCGGTAAAGGCAATCAAAACGCCCACTGTAAGGGGGGCTTGGGGGGACAGAATGAAACGCACCCCCAAAACATAAATGAAAGAGGTGGTGACGGTGGAGATAATATCCACGCTGGGTCCCATGGTAAAGTTAAATTTTACCGCGCGCATCCATGCCGAGCGGTATGTACTGCTCAGGTGATTAAAAATGCCGCTGTTTTTTTCCTCGCGCACAAACGACTGGGTAACCCGGATGCCATTGATGCTTTCCGCAATATAGGCGTTCAGATTGGACTGCTTGTTGCTCTGTATCTGCCATGCCCTTCGCTGCCTTCTTTTGATAAAGACAATGACCAGGGCAAGCACCGGCAGGCCGCAAAGGCAGATTAGCGTCAGCCGCACATCCAGCGCAAGCATGAAAAAGAGGATGAAAAACAGGTTGCACAAATCCGTGAAGGTGTTGACAATGCCGTTGCTGAGCAAATCGCTCAGACTGTTCACATAGTTGACCACGCGCACCTGTATTTTGCCGTGGGGCCTGTCGTCATAGTAGGAAAAAGGCAGTTCCTGTAAGCGGCAGAAAATGTCGGAGCGCAAATCGTGGACGATATTTTGGCCGATAACGCTCATATTTTTGATTTTCATACGCAGTGAAAAGGCGGAATACAGGGCTATGAGCAGAGTCAGGCAGCTGTAAAATATAATTGCGCCCATGTTCTTTTCCGGGATGCAGACGTCCATAATCCGCTGGAAAAAGATGGGAACCAGCATGGTGAGCGCGGAGGAGGAGAGCATCAGGGCCACCACCAGAAGCATCTGTTTTTTATAAGGCGCTATGTATCCGGCAAGGCGTTTTAACTGGTTTATGTCGAAGCTGTCTTCCAGCACTTCGTCCATGTCATATCTGTTTCTTGCCATTTTAACGGCCCCCTTTCTGTAAAAATTCCTCGGGAATTTCCCCGTACTGGTTGGAAAAAGCGGCGGCATAGTAGCCGTTTTGGGCAAGCAGCGATTCGTGGGTTCCCTGTTCAATTATCCGGCCTTTATCCATTACAAGAATTAAATCGGCATCTTTTATGGAAGAGATGCGGTAGGCAATGATAAAAATCGTGCAGTTCTTTTCTATGTTTTTTAACTGTTTCTGTATGTAGCTTTCCGTTTCCATGTCCACAGCGGAGGTGGTATCATCCAGAATCAGGATGGAGGGTTCCTTTAACAGGGCGCGTGCTAAGGAAATGCGCTGTTTCTGCCCGCCCGAGAGTCCAACGCCGCGTTCGCCCACAATGGTGTCATATCCTTCCGGCATTGCCATGATGAAGTGGTTGGCGTCCGCCATAATGGCGGCTTTTTTCACTTCCTCGAAGGAACAGTCCGGGCGTCCGTAGGCAATGTTGCCTTCAACGGTATCGGAAAACAAAAAGACTTCCTGCATCGCCATGCCGATATTGTCCCGCAGGTTATAAAGGTCCATGTCGCGGACATCTGTGTTGTCCACTAAAACCTGACCGGAGGTGGCGTCATAAAAACGGCACAACAGGTTCATCACCGTGGATTTGCCGGAACCGGTGGAACCGATAATTCCCACGGTCTGTCCCGGAGATACTTTAAAATTGATGTCCATGACGATATCTTCATCATCCGCCTTGTAGGATACATCCCTAAATTCAATCTGCCCGTTCAGTTTTTTCACTACGCCTGACGGCGGTGTTTTGACGTAGGGCTCTTCACTGTAGGTGGCATGAATTTTCTCCACGGAAGTGACGAAATTGCCGATATCGTTTACCAGCCATCCGGCCATACGCAGGGGATTGTTTAACATCCAGAGGTAGCCGTTTACGGTTACCAGATTGCCAAGGGAGATTTCCCCATGGATAACCATGAAGCCCCCGTAAAGCATCAGGATGATATTTAAGGCATAAGCCAGTATTTCAAAAACAGGCAGGTATTTCATCCACACCCGGGAGGCGGCTATCTGTGCGGAGCGGAAAGCGTCATTTTCTTTGTTGAATTTTTCCGTTTCGTAATCTTCTTTGGAAAAAGCCCGTACCACCCGGTTTCCGCTGATGTTTTCCTGTACGAAGGCATTCAAGGAAGAAAAACAGTTCCGGTTTCTCTGAAAGGCCGGTTTGACCTCTTTGGACTGCAGATAGGTGGTGAAAGCCGTAAAAGGAAGCACCACCAGCATACAGAGCGCCAGCTTTACATTGACGGTAAAAACCATGGACAGGGCAAAACCGAACAAAAGGATGCTTTCATAAGAAATATAGATGACATAGGCAACAAAATGCCGGATGGCCTCCATGTCCCCTGTCTGCCGGCTCATCAAATCACCGGTCCTTTTTTTGTTGTAAAAATTGAAGTCCTCCTGCAAAAGCTTCCGGTATACTTTGTCGCGCATATCGTACAGAAGCCCCTGCGAGGCCGTTTCAAACACAACCTGATAGAGAAAACGCATGACGCCGCGCAGGACGACAACGCCCAGCATACAGGCGATTAGGGGCAGCAGCAAATCATAGGCTTCCCCTAAAATAACATTGTCCACTATCAGACCGGAAATATAAGGATTTACAATATTGAGCGCGGTGATAAAAGTGGTAAGGATAAGCCCGAATATCATCTGTTTTTTGTATTTTTTCAAAAACCCGAAAAACCATTTCATTGGTGTCATGGCAAACCTCCTGTAAAAAGGGTACTTTTCTTATCTTAGCATTCCTTGTAAAAAAGGAAATGGAGTATCTTGTGGCATTCCTGTATCTTTTTGCAAAGGTGAGGGGGCGGGGCGGCAGGCAGGGGATTTTTCGGCCAGCAGGCGGGGGCGGCATATCTGTATCCACCGGGGCACGTTTGCACTCTTAAAGAGGCGTAGTGGTACTAGGTTTGCAAAAAACGCAAACCAAGGACCAACGCCTCTTTAACGGCCCCTTATGGATACAGATATGCCGCCCCCGCCTGCCGAAAAAATTCAGGTAGTAGAAAACTGTATTTTATGGTATAGTTAAGAATAGTTATCTATCAATAATGGCTAAACTCTTTTTGCTGTATCCGAATTGTGCGCATGGTATATTCCATAAGCAGGCTCTGGAAAAACGCCGGTGCTTGGCGAGGTATTTTCGAGCTTAGCACCGCTGCGTTTTTCCCGAAGCGGGAGCGTGCCTGTGTTGGAATATACCATGTGTACAATGACAACAGCACAGCAACTATCCATAAAGAAAGGTGGGAGTATTTATGTGTCAGGAACGTTTTGAGTTGTTTGAAGAGGATTTGAATCCTACCTTTTTATATACATGGAAGGCAAGGCGGTTGAAGGATGATACGAAATATCATTCACGGGAGTGTCTGGAGATTGCATATATATTGTCGGGAACGGGAGAATACCGTATTGACGGGGAAGCCTTTACGGTGCGTGAGGGGGATTTGCTGATTTTTAATCCCGGGACGCGCCATCAGGCTTTTGTAACCGATATGGCAAATACCTCTACGGAGTTTTTTGTGGGGGCGTCCGATATTTATTTTAAGAACCTGCCCAAAAACACGCTGCCGCTTCCCGAAAGCGGCTGTATTCTGCACACGTCGGGAGAGTTAAAGCAAAAACTGTTTAAACTGTGCGCCTCCATGGAGGCGGAAAATACGGTCTGCTGGCCGGGCAGGTATTTTATGATGAAATCTTTCCTGATGCAGATGCTTCTTCTGATAGTCAGGCAGCAGGCAAAACCGGTGGAGGTAAAGACGGGATATGCTTTTGAGTCCATCAATAAGAAATATGTGGTGGAACAGATTGTAAGTTATTTTGAGGACCATTACGCGGAAAAAATTTCCCTCGACCAGATTGCGGAAAATATGTACCTCAGTCCTTTCTATATTTCAAGGATATTCAAGAGCGAAACAGGGGATACTCCCATCAGGCATCTGATTAACATAAGGCTTGAGAAGGCGCGGGAACTGCTTTTATCGGGATTTGCGGGCAGTATCAAGGAGGTGGCGGAGCAGGTGGGATACGACGACGCCTACCATTTCAGCAAATTGTTCAAGAAGCGTTACGGATACCCGCCTTCCCACGAAAAAAAAGCATAAAATGCTTTGCAATGATTGTAGAATTTGCTACAATCTATATACAGGAAAAAACGGAATCGGAGGTATGGCAATGCGCTATTTTTTTAAAGGCCAGATTGAGAAAAAAGAACGGGGCTACATGATTCGGATTCCCTTTAATGTCTGGGAAGTCTGCAAACAGCGTGATGTGATTCAGGCGGATATGATACTGGATAACAGGATGATAGACTGTGAGCTGCTTCCACGGGAAAAAGGAAATTATGAGATTCATGTGGAGGATGAGGATGCCATTCAGGTGGATATCTCCCAAAAGCACGATATTCTCCTGCATATTTCAGGCAGCCTGATTCGTATGGACCAAAACAGTCCCTATGATTTTGAAAATCCCATCCGAACAGTGGATGGCGTACAGGTAATCATCCAGCCGGAGGACGGTCTCTGTGGGCAGACCTGCGTAGCCATGCTTGCTGGCGTTACCATTGCGGATGTCATCAGGGTCATGGACTGCAGGGAGTGGCAGGGTACCATGGGCCGCATGATATCTGCCCTAAACTATTACGGCATTGACCACAGCGACGTCATTACCTATACGGAAGGGGCGGACTGTGTACTGCCCAAGTGCTGTATCATGATGGAGCGCATGGGCCGTTACTGTCATTATCTGGTAGGGTATGACGGAAAATTTTATGACCCCAACCTGGGCGTCATGGAAGAGTATGATATGGGCAATCTTTTAGGTTATCTGGAAATCAAATGTGTTTAAAACAATGAGGGAGAGGGAAAGATGGATTACAATAACATGAATGGCACAAACAATGCAGGAAACGTGAACAATGCAGACGGCATGAACAATGGAAACAATATGAACAACGGAAACAATATGAACAACGGAAACAATGCAGGAAACATGGATTCCCGGTACAGTTTCCAATCGGGGGCGGATGCTTTTGCAGGCTATACCACGGGCAGTAATTATACTACATATGCAAACAGCGGTGTGTCTTCCCCGGTTATCAAAGAAAAACATCGCGGGCTGGGCATTTTGGGAGCGCTTGGCGGCGCGCTGCTTGGAGGGCTTATCTGGACAGGCATCGGCTGTCTGGGATTCATAAGCGGCTGGATTGCCATCCTGATTTTCGTTTTGGCACAGGCAGGATATAAAAAACTGAACGGGGAGCAGGATATCGTTGGCGTCGTTGTCAGTCTGGTTTTCGGTCTTCTGATTATTATTCCGGCTACATATGCTTCTTATGGCTTTTCCCTTTGGAAGAGTTTAAACGAAGAGTTTGGCAGAGGTTTTTCCTATTTTGAAGTGCTGGCGGATATGCCCCTTTATATGGAAAGATATGGTCTTTGGGGCAATTTCATTAAAAATCTGGTGATGGGGTATTTGTTTACCGGCGTTGCTGCCATTTATGCCGGGGCGGCAGCATTAACAGGCAGGAAAAAAGCCAGATAAAAAGTTTTGGGAAACAGAATCTAAAATAAATATTAAATCATTCTATATGATGAAAAATGAGAAAACGAGAGAAAAGAAGAGATTTAACGAGATAAGTGCATGGAAATAAAAGATATACCGATGTGAATGCGTTTGCAAACCCATGCATATAAAACTAATATATGCTTTAGCGATTAGCACTCAATATAAATGAGTGCTAATAAAATGAAATAAGATGCATAATGTAAGGAGGCAGTCAATATGAAATTAGTTCCATTGGGTGACAGAGTTGTTTTGAAACAGTTAGTGGCAGAGGAAACTACCAAATCAGGTATTGTACTTCCCGGCCAGAATAAAGAAAAACCCCAGCAGGCAGAGGTTGTTGCCGTAGGTCCCGGAGGATGTGTGGACGGCAAGGAAGTAAAGATGGAAGTGAAAGCCGGAGACCAGGTTATTTATTCCAAGTATGCAGGAACTGATGTAAAGATTGAGGAAGAAGAATATATCATTGTAAAACAGAGCGATATTCTTGCAGTTATTCAGTAAACAGTAAATAAAAATATTTTTGGAGGCGTATTATTATGGCAAAGGAAATTAAATACGGCGCAGACGCGCGTGCAGCATTAGGAAGAGGTGTAGACCAGCTGGCAGACACTGTCAGGGTTACACTGGGACCCAAAGGAAGGAATGTCGTTCTGGACAAATCTTTCGGCGCTCCCCTCATTACCAACGACGGTGTTACCATTGCAAAGGAAATTGAACTGGAAGATGCATTTGAAAATATGGGCGCCCAGCTTGTAAAGGAAGTGGCAACCAAGACCAATGACGTAGCCGGTGACGGTACCACAACCGCTACCGTACTGGCACAGGCAATGATTAATGCAGGTATGAAGAACCTGGAGGCAGGCGCCAATCCCATTATCCTGAGAAAGGGCATGAAGAAGGCAACCGATTGTGCAGTGGACGCCATTGCCAAAATGAGTTCCAAGGTAAACGGTAAGGAGCATATTGCAAGGGTAGCTGCCATCTCCGCAGGCGACGATGAAGTAGGACAGCTTGTTGCAGACGCCATGGAGAAGGTTTCCAATGACGGCGTTATCACCATCGAAGAAAGCAAGACCATGCAGACAGAGCTGGATTTGGTGGAAGGTATGCAGTTTGACAGAGGATATATTTCCGCATACATGGCAACCGACATGGACAAAATGGAAGCAGTGCTTGACAATCCCTATATCCTCATTACGGATAAGAAGATTGCCAACATTCAGGAAATCCTTCCCCTGCTTGAGCAAATTGTGCAGTCCGGCGCAAAACTGTTAATCATCGCAGAGGATGTGGAAGGCGAAGCCCTTACCACCCTGATTGTAAATAAACTGCGCGGCACTTTCAACGTAGTGGCAGTGAAGGCTCCCGGCTACGGCGACAGAAGAAAAGCAATGCTTGAGGATATTGCCATCTTAACAGGCGGTCAGGTAATCAGCTCCGAACTGGGCCTGGAATTAAAGGACACCACCATGGACCAGCTTGGACGTGCCAAATCTGTTAAGGTACAGAAGGAAAACACCGTGATTGTGGATGGCGAAGGCGAGAAAGAAGCCATTCAGGCACGTATTTCCCAGATTAAAAAGCAGGTGGAAGAAACCACCTCTGATTTTGACAGGGAAAAATTACAGGAAAGACTTGCAAAACTGGCAGGCGGCGTAGCTGTTATCCGTGTGGGCGCGGCAACGGAAACCGAGATGAAGGAAGCAAAGCTTCGTCTGGAGGACGCATTGGCAGCAACCAGGGCAGCTGTGGAAGAAGGCATTATCTGCGGCGGCGGCTCCGCATATATCCATGCATCCAAGGAAGTGGAAAAACTCCGCGACACTTTGGAAGGCGATGAGAAAACCGGTGCCAATATCGTATTGAAAGCGCTGGAGGCTCCCCTGTACCACATTGTGGCAAATGCAGGACTGGAAGGCAGCGTTATCGTAAATAAAGTAAAAGAGATGGATGCAGGCATGGGCTTTGATGCACTGAAGGAAGACTATGTTGACATGGTGAAGGATGGCATCCTTGACCCTGCAAAGGTAACAAGGAGCGCCCTGCAAAACGCAACAAGCGTGGCATCCACCCTGCTTACCACCGAGTCCGTTGTGGCAAATATCAAAGAAGACGCACCTGCAATGCCGGCAGGCGCAGGCGGAATGGGCGGCATGATGTAATCCGCTAAAGAATAAACAATAGGAACCCCATGCAGACCGGAAGATGGTCTGCATGGGGTTGTTATAACAGGACTGAATTAGCTCTCAAAACGGTTGGCATTGCTAAAGCGGTCCTGTTTTTTTGCCTCCAAAAGGAGGCTTGGATAGTGAGGAGATTTATGGTGTATAAGGATACTAAATGGGCGAAAGAAATTATTGAATCACAAGATGATGAGGGGAAGTGGGGGACTTTTCATAGCTTATCTCAACCTACTGCTAAAAATAACCATACAACCGAACAAGCGCTAAGACGATTAGAGCGTTTAGGATATACCATGGAAGATGAATGTATACAGAAAGCAGTTACGTATATGAATGATTGTTTGATTGGGAAAAAAAGTATTCCCGATTACAGGGAAAAAGTACATGATTGGAATATTTTTACTTCTTTAATTCTTTCAACTTGGATAAGAAGGTTTACAAATGATAATCCGGCGGCAAACGAAGTGGCAAAAAAATGGGCGGATATTATTTCAAGTTCATTTGTTAATGGAACGTTTATATATGAGGAGTACGTAGCGGCATATACGGATATTTTAGGATTGAAACCTAATGGCGGAAGACTTGTTGATTTTGTAAACTTTTATCCGATTTCTCTGGTGTGTGACTGTTTGGACCGGAATACACAGCAAACTGTAGTGGACTATATTATCAATCGGGATAACGGAATATATTACATATATCATGACAAAATTGCTGTTTTACCTTCGGTTTTTGAAAGCAAGAAAGCCAGTTATTATCTTGCGGCAATCGAGTTACTTTCAAAATATGTGTATGCAAAATATAAATTTAGCTATGTAGTTGACTGGCTCAATGAAAATAGGAATAAAAGTGGGAAATGGGATATGAGCAAAAGCGTTCATGATAAAGTATATTTTCCGCTATCGGATGAGTGGCGAAAAAGTGAGATAAGGGAAATGGATTGTACGGAACGAATATCAAACTTATTATTTACATTATGTGAGAAAAACAAAGATTGATTTGGGATGGAAGATAATTATTGGAAAGGGTAGTGCGACAATGAATGAGGCTACAGAGCAATTAATGAATGAAGGTTGTCCGGCTATAGTCTACCGTGTTAAAAAAGAGATAAAGCGTGAAGAGCTAAACAAACAAGAGGAACTGTATTATCAGACCTTAATCTATTCAGAGCCAAAAGTACAAATGGTTTTATCATGGCAGAGGCCTGATGGGTATTTTGGGACAAGACTCCATACAGCGCCTGCAAGAAGTAAAATGTGGACGCATGAAGGGTGCCTTCGTTATTTACTTGAGATGGGATTAACGCCTGAAAATGAGGAAATAAATAAAGCATTAGATGTTATGGCATGTCCGGGATGGGGAAAGGAATGTGAAAAAAGCAGGGCGGCAGATGTGTTTAAATATGAGATGATACGTGCAAGCCTATATGCTCAAGCCGGATATAATAATAGTGAATTTGTTTCTAAATGGGTGGATGATGCGTTAACTGGCTTTAGAAATATTGCTGAGGCAGAACATTATAAAGATTTGGTATATGAGGGAAAGAATCATAAGCTAATATTTCATGAGGGGAAATACATACCGGTTATATATCATTTACGCATACTTGCTTTTACGGAATCATGGAGAACGAAAGAAAATATGGAAATGCTCAGAATGGCATACAACAAAATGTACCAATGGTTACCATTACCATCTATGTATTATAAAAGTAAAGGACAACTTGTTGCGCCATTAGGTAATGTATGTTGGCCGGTAAATAAAAGTTTTGAAAAAGAAAATGCTTTTTTATGGTTTCAATTCTATGAGCTGTCTGCGCGAATGGGTATGTTAAAAGGAGAGTCGCCGTTTAGGCAGCATTTTGAGGAACTTAAAAAGAATATTTTGAAGTATGGAGATAAGTGGAGTGAATTGCAGATAAAACGAAAGGAAATATATGCGAACTGGTCCGGCTATTCGGGTTTGGCTTTAGAAGGCCATTGGAGCGGGGTGGTTCAGATAATGCATGATTTAATGTTTAGAGTAGTGTTGATTGATAAATATATTAGTATATCATGCGATACAAATATCTAATGTTTGTAAAAATTATCTAAACCTATATCTTTCGTCTTCATTCCGTTTTGTTTCACTATTTTTTGCAGCATACCGTAAAATATTTTTTTGTTCATTCCACACTTGAAATATACCCCCATGGGGTATATAATATAGTCAATATTAAGTGAAAGCATGGAGAAAAATGAGATGGAAGAGAAAAAGGAATGCTGCTGCCCCAAAACAAAGGAGAGGCCCGAAAAGGAATACCATGATATGATTCGCCGCCTGAACCGGATTGAGGGTCAGGTACGCGGCATTAAGCGGATGGTGGAGAAGGATGTGTATTGTACCGACATCCTTGTGCAGGTGGCGGCGGTCAATGCAGCCCTGAACAGTTTTAACAAGGTGCTTTTGGCCAATCATATAAAAACCTGCGTGATAAAGGATATCAGGGAGGGAAAAGAGGAAACGGTGGAAGAACTGCTTGTCGTCTTAAAAAAACTCATGAAATAGACGGAAAGTGGGAAGATTGAAATATAGAGTTTTTCTATTTAAAAACTCTGTCTTGCGGAAACCACAGTAGAGAAAGGGAGGTCTGACGGCATGGAGCAGTATACGGTAACGGGAATGAGCTGCGCGGCGTGCAGCGCGCGGGTGGAAAAGGCGGTTTCCAAAGTACCGGGCGTCACAGCCTGTTCGGTGAACCTGCTGACAAATTCCATGGGAGTGGAAGGGGCAGCGGCGGAGCAGGAAATTGTAAAGGCGGTGGAGGAGGCCGGATACGGCGCAGCCAGAAAGGGAAAAACAGGAGAAAAGCAGGCGGTGGGAGAAAAAGCAGGGGAAGCACTTTTGGAGGACAGGGAAACGCCTGCCTTGAAAAAGAGGTTATATGCTTCCATAGGGTTTTTGCTGGTACTCATGTATTTTTCCATGGGACATATGATGTGGGGCTGGCCTGTCCCTGCGTTTTTTGCAGACAATCATGTGGCAATGGGGCTGTTGCAGCTATTGCTTACGGTTGTTGTTATGGTTATCAATCAGAAATTTTTTGTAAGCGGCGTAAAAAGCCTTCTGCACGGCGCTCCGAACATGGATACACTGGTGGCGCTGGGAGCAGGCGCGGCATTTGTTTACAGCACCTATGCCTTGTTTGCCATGACGGATGCACAGGCAAAAGGGGATATGGCAGGCGTTATGTCCTATATGCACGAATTTTATTTTGAGTCTGCCGCCATGATTCTGACCCTGATAACCGTGGGAAAAATGCTGGAGGCAAGGTCAAAGGGCAGGACGACGGATGCCCTGAAAGGCCTTATGAAGCTTGCCCCCCAGACAGCGGTTATCGTAAGGGAAGGCGTGGAAACGGAAGTTCCCATCGAGCAGGTAAAAAAAGGCGATATTTTTGTTGTCCGCCCGGGTGAAAATATTCCGGTGGACGGCGTGGTCGTGGAAGGAAACAGCGCAGTAAATGAGGCGGCGCTTACCGGGGAGAGCATTCCCGTGGATAAGGCGGAAGGGGACAGGGTATCCGCCGCAACACAAAACCAGTCCGGCTTTATCAAATGTGAGGCTGTAAGGGTAGGGGAGGATACGACCCTTTCCCGGATTATCCAGATGGTGAGTGACGCGGCGGCCACAAAGGCGCCCATTGCAAAAGTGGCGGATAAAGTGTCCGGAGTATTTGTCCCCGCGGTAATCGGCATAGCAATAGTCACCATCCTTGCATGGCTTTTTGTGGGGGAAAGCATCGGGTTTGCCCTGGCAAGGGGAATTTCCGTGCTGGTAATCAGCTGCCCCTGTGCTTTGGGTCTTGCCACGCCGGTTGCCATTATGGTAGGCAACGGCTGTGGCGCCAAAAACGGGATTCTGTTCAAGACAGCCGTTTCCCTAGAGGAAGCCGGAAAAATGCGGATTGTGGCGCTTGACAAGACAGGGACAATTACAAGTGGAAAGCCTGTGGTGACGGATATTCTGCCAACAAAGGACGTAACAGAAGAAGAACTTTTGTTTCTCGCATACATCCTGGAGAAAAGAAGCGAGCATCCGCTGGCAGGGGCAGTTCTGGAATATGCCGCCAAAAGAGGAGTGAAAGATGCGGAAGTCACGGAATTTAGGGCCCTGCCGGGGAACGGGCTGACAGCCGGGTATGAAGGAGCGTTGATAAGCGGAGGAAATGCCAATTTTATCGGCAGTCAGGCAGAGATTTCCAAAGAGATGAGGGAAGAAGCCGAGAGGCTTTCAAAAGAAGGAAAGACGCCGCTGTTTTTTGCAAGGGACAATCTCCTGATTGGGATTATTGCGGTTGCCGACGCCATAAAGGAGGATAGCCCCGGAGCTGTCAAGGAATTGCAGGATATGGGCATCCGCGTGGTGATGCTGACGGGTGACAATGAGCGGACGGCCCTTGCCATCGGGCAGCAGGCAGGGGTGGATGAAGTGATTGCGGGGGTATTGCCGGACGGTAAAGAAAATGTCATCCGCACTTTGCAGGAAAAAGGAAAGGTGGCCATGGTGGGGGACGGCATCAATGACGCGCCTGCCCTCACAAGGGCGGATATCGGCATCGCCATTGGCGCCGGAACGGACATTGCCATTGACGCGGCGGACGTGGTGCTGATGCAAAGCAGGCTGAGCGACGTGCCGGCGGCAATCAGGCTCAGCCGGGCGACCCTGAAAAACATCCATGAAAACCTGTTTTGGGCGTTTATTTACAATATTATCGGCATACCGCTTGCCGCCGGTATCTGGATTCCGGTGTTCGGCTGGCAGTTAAATCCCATGTTCGGCGCAGCGGCAATGAGTCTGTCCAGCTTTTGCGTTGTCACAAATGCACTCAGGCTGAATCTGGTACCCATCCATACGCCGAAAAAAAGCAGGCGTGGAAAAAGGGAAGTTCCATTTTCACAAATAAGTATAGAAAAAGAAAAGAAAACGGAGGAAATCAAGATGGAAAAAACATTGAAAATCGAAGGAATGATGTGTGGTCACTGCGAGGCAAGGGTGAAAAAGTGCTTGGAGGCGCTTCCCGAAGTACAGGAAGCGATGGTCAGTCACGCAGAAGGCAGTGCGGTGGTGAAATTAAACAGCGGGATATCGGATGAAGCGCTGAAGAACGCGGTGGAGGCCCAGGATTATAAGGTGGTTTCCGTGCAGTAAGCCGTAAATCAAACTGGCATTACCGAATAAACAAAAACTGGATATTTTCAAGATGCCATATATAAGATAGTATTCTACCCATAAAGGGATTGCAATTCTTTTCAATCTATATGGGAAAGGAATGGAGAAAATATGCAGGAAAACAGATATGAGTTAAATAAGCAGTTGGCGCAGATGTTAAAGGGTGGGGTGATTATGGATGTTACCACACCCGAACAGGCAAAAATTGCGGAGGCGGCAGGGGCCTGTGCAGTCATGGCGCTGGAACGGATACCGGCGGATATCAGGGCGGCAGGCGGCGTTTCACGGATGAGCGACCCCAAAATGATTCGGGGAATCCAGAAAGCAGTATCCATCCCTGTTATGGCAAAATGCCGCATCGGTCATTTTGTGGAAGCGCAGATTCTGGAGGCTATAGAAATCGATTATATTGATGAAAGCGAAGTGCTTTCCCCGGCGGATGACCTTTACCACATTGACAAGACAGCTTTTAAAGTCCCCTTTGTCTGCGGTGCAAGGGACTTGGGGGAAGCGCTGCGCCGGATTTCGGAAGGGGCGTCCATGATTCGTACCAAGGGAGAGCCGGGTACGGGGGATGTGGTGCAGGCAGTGCGCCATATGCGCGCCATGAATGCCGAAATCCGCCGGATACATAACCTCCGTAAGGATGAACTGTTTGAAGCGGCAAAGCAGCTGCAGGTACCGGTGGAGCTGCTTCGGTATGTCCACGAAAACGGAAAGCTTCCTGTTGTCAATTTTGCGGCAGGCGGCGTTGCGACACCCGCAGATGCAGCGCTTATGATGCAGCTCGGCGCAGAAGGTGTGTTTGTCGGTTCAGGCATTTTCAAGTCCGGCAACCCTGAAAAGCGGGCGGCAGCCATTGTAAAAGCCGTTACAAACTATACGGATGCCGGATTGATTGCAGAACTTTCCGCCGATTTGGGAGAAGCCATGGTGGGTATTAATGAGCAGGAAATTGCGTTGCTCATGGCAGAGCGGGGAAAGTAACCATGGAAATAGGAGTTTTGGCGTTACAGGGAGCTTTTGCAGAGCATGAAAAGATGCTTGATAAGTTGTCCGTCAATCACTTTGAAATCCGCTCAAAAAAGGATTTAGACAGGCATTTTGACGGTCTGATTCTGCCAGGAGGAGAAAGTACAGTTATGAAAAGGCTTCTGCTTGATTTGGAAATGCTTGCGCCAATCCGTGACAGGATAGCGTCGGGGCTTCCGGTGTTCGGAACCTGTGCCGGATTGATTTTACTGGCAAAAGAAGTGGAGCAGGATGGGCATTGTTTTGCAACCATGGACATCAGCGTAAAGAGAAATGCCTATGGCAGGCAGCTTGGCAGTTTTAATACCGAAGAAATATGCGGGGATTTGGGCAGGGTGCCCATGACCTTTATACGTGCGCCGTACATCACGGAAGTGTACGGTAAGGCAGAAACGCTGGCCATAGTGGACGGCAGGATTGTAGCGGCCAGACAGGGAAAGCAGCTTGTGACGGCTTTTCATCCGGAACTCACGGAAGATACCGGGCTGCATCGGTATTTTCTGGACAGTATTTAATTTTTGATGTATACTGGGTATATAGGATGTGTGGGAACCCAAAATACCGGCATAGACCGATATTTTGGGTTTTCTGTTATAACAAAAGCACTACAAGAGGAGGTGCGCTATGAAGAAGAGAAAAACGAGAAGAATGAGTGTCCGTGTGAAGGTCCTTTTACCGGCCAGTCTGTTGATTATTATGCTGTGTGCGGTAATGGGGACATGCTCTTATTTGAGAATAAAGAGCAGCCTTGTGGCGATGGGAGTGGAGGAAGCAGAAATGGCGGCTTCGATTGCGGCGAGGAGCATTGACGGAGAACTGCTTTCCGGTCTTTTGCCGGAGGATGAGGGTGGCAGCCGGTATACGGAACTTCTCTTTTCCATGACCTCTGTCAAAGAGGACTGTGGGATTCGGTATCTGTATACCTTGTATACGGATGGCAGTCAGGTATATTACGGAATCGATACGGACAGTACGGAAAGCCATGCTGCATTCGGCAAACCGTTTGAAGTGCCCTATGAAGAATTGGAGGGTGTGTTTAACGGGGAAGCGTATGTGCAGGATTTTATAGATTCTACAAAAGACGGGGATTTGATTTCGGCATACATGCCCATCAAGGACGCCTCCGGGGAAAAAACGGTGGCGGTTGTCGGCTGTGATTATGATGCGTCCGGCGTGGTGGAGCGCTTACATAACACATGGATGGAAGTGGTGCGGATTGCCGTTATCTGTCTGGTTTTTGCCCTTGTAATCATTAACGTCATAGTGGGGGCAATCATCAGGAGCATGCGCAAGGTGGACGGCAAAATCTATGAGCTGGCGCACCATGAAGGCGATTTGACACAGAGACTGGATGTCCGTACCGGGGATGAAATGGAACTGATTGCAGACAATGTAAATGAGTTGTTGCAGTATATCCGGATAATTATGCTTTCCATATCCGAAAATTCCTCCTGCTTAATGCAATCTTCCCAGACCATGGCGGGCAGGCTCTCCAATGCCAAAATGAGTATTTCGGAGATTTCGTCCACAATGGAGGAAATGAGTGCGGCAATGGAGGAATCCAGCGCTTCCCTTGACCAAATCAATGAATCCATAAGACGGGCGTTTGATTTGATAGAAGGAATTTACCATGGAGCCGGAACAGGCAGCGAATCCACCGGCAGGATTATGGACAAGGCGTCAGGAATATACCATATGGCGATGGAAACGCAGCGGGATACGAGGGAGCAGGCATCAAAAATGGCAGCTCTTTTGCAGCAGAAAATACAAAAATCCAAAGAAGTGGAACAGATTAGAGAGCTTACCACGAACATTATCAGCATCACGGAGGAGACCAATCTGCTGGCCTTAAATGCAAGCATTGAAGCGGCAAGGGCAGGAGAGGCAGGAAGGGGATTTGCCGTGGTTGCGGATGAAATCGGAAAACTGGCGGTAAGCTCCGCCAATTCCGCCGAAGAAATACAGAACGTGACGGCGAAGGTGATACAGGCGGTGGACGAACTTGCGGCAGAAGCTGAGGAAATGATAGGGTTTATGAACGGAACCGCCATGAGCGGATATGAAAAGCTGCTGGAAACCAGCGCTTCTTATCAGGATGATGTGAAAGACATCAATGCGATGATGCAGCGGTTTGCAACGGAGAGCGAGCAGATTAAAGAAGGCATGGAAAGCATAAAAGAGTCAGTGGAAGCCATAAAGATAGCGGTGACGGAGAGTACGATGGGTGTCATCAATGTGGCGGAAATGTCGGTAAACCTGACCAATGATGTCGGTGATATTGAATCACAGGCAAATGCCAATCTTGGAGTTGCGGAAAAACTAGACAATGAAGTGGGGAAATTTAAGCTTTAGACGCCTGCTGCACAATAAGTGAGGGAAAGAAAATGTGGAAATGTCCTAAATGTAACCGTACATTCAAAAATACAAATCAGGAGCATTTTTGCGGTAAAGCACCAGCTTCAATCGAAGCCTATATAAGCAGCCAGCCAACAGAGGTGCAGCCGTACCTGCGGCAGATAAAGCATACCATCGAAACGGCCTTGCCGGATGCGGTGGAAAAGATATCGTGGAGTATGCCTACCTTTTGGAAAAAGCATAATCTGATACAGTTCGCCGCTTTCCAAAAGCACATTGGCGTATACCCCGGCCCGGAGGCGGTGCAGGCGTTTGCAGACAGGCTGGGCGAATACAAGACCAGCAAAGGAGCCATCCGGTTTCCCTATGAAGAACCGCTGCCTCTGGAACTAATTGCGGATATTGCAAGATGGTGCGGGGACAACGGATGACGCTTTTTATCTCTGCGGTTTTGTTAAGAAAACGTGCACAATTGTAAAACAGGATTGGTGGTATTTTAAGATGTCCGGCGGTATACTGGCCTTACAAGTTTTGGGTGCGAAACACCCTTACAAAGAAGGAAGAGGTGATTGGAATGAATTTGGGTAACAGTTTATTTCATGCAAGGAAGAAATGCGGTCTTTCACAGGAGGCAGTTGCGGAAAAGCTGGGTGTCAGCAGGCAGACAATTTCAAAATGGGAAACAGATGAAACGCTGCCGGATATCCGTCAGTCCAAACGGATGGCAATGTTATACAATGTATCCCTAGATGAATTGATTACATTTGATGCAGACGTCAAAGAAATCGAGCGTATCATTGAAACAACCAGCGAAGAACTGGAAGCCAAAATTGACTGGACAAGTGCATGGGGAAAGAAATATCCGATTCTGCTCCGCTATCAGAATGAGGTCAACACAGCAAACTATGCAGCAAGGCTGAGCGTTATGCTGGATGAACTGAAAGATGAATACGGATATAACGAATTGGACGCCATGCTGGTGCTGAAGGATATTCTGGCCAAGGTCTGGAAAGCGAGAAAAGGGTAGCGGAGAAATAGGGTTTGTGATAAAATACAATCGGCAAATCTGGATTTGAAAGAAGGATTACGATGAAATACCTGATAGATTTTATTGCGTTGGTGCTCTTATATGTGTTTGTTTTTTGGGGCAAGTGGAAAACCAAAGGAAAAGAGGTATTGCTTGTCAATACACTTATGTATATATATCTTTCTTTTGTGCTTTATTTTACCCTGATGCCCGTTATAACATCTATCCCGTTTGCTTTGAACCATCCGTATTCGCCTATGAATCTGGTGCCGTTTATAGATGTATTAAAGGGAAGGGGAGATTTTTTCAGGCAGGTAATGTTGAACATTATCATGACCATCCCGTTTGGTTTTCTGTTTCCGCTTACCCAAAATAAAACAGCTAAATTTGGCAGAACGGTTTTATTCTGCTTTTTGATGAGTTTGGGTATTGAACTGTTGCAGCCGCTCATCAACGGCTTCAGGTCTTCGGATATCACGGATATCATAACGAATGTGACTGGCGGAATAATCGGATATTGTCTTTATGTTATCTTCAAACCGATTACATGCTGGGTTTTAGGACATATAAAATCAAGGAATTAGGAACCTGATATCCGATTTATCGGGCAGTTATCTGTTACGGGTAACTGCCTGTTTAAATATTATAACGGATTAAAAAACGTGCGGCAGCAGGTCAATAATGAACTGATGAAATTGTATCCTGACGGTGTTCTGGTAAGCGAGACTTTTCAGACCTTGCAGCCGTTAATAAAAGATTTGCCGGGAACCGGAACGAAAAAGTAAACATCTTTATGCTTGGAGGACACAATGGATATTTTAATCTGCACACATGAAAAAGACGCTTCACTCGTATTTGAAAATGTGAAAGCGTATTTTTCACAGAAGTTTTCGGACAGAGTGTTTGCATGGGAGCGTTTAGGCACAATATTGAAAACCTCCCTGCAAGCGGATGAAAAAGAGATAACGGAAGCGTTTGAAAAACTTGTGGAAAGGTATCCTGAGTTGGATGTGGAGGCATTCTACTCTTATGATATCAGAGAAGATGATAGAAGCGCACAGTGGTGGGGAACCACCAGAATCTATTCGGAAAGAGAAAATGGAGAGACGAAAATTGTCAGCGGTTCAAGCACATACTGGAACTGATTTCCTCTTTCGAATTGAAAATTACGAAGAATGCTTTCATTTGAAAATTGCTGAGAGTCAGAAAGCCTTCGTTTCATCGACTGTTCATTCGTTGGTGCAGGCATGGGTATATTATGATACCACTTTTTCCGTTGCTATTTATGCGGACAACACAATGGTTGGATTTATTATGCCGGGGTATTATGAGGTCGAGGGATATTATACTTTATGGAAGTTAATGATAGAGCAACGTAAGGTTTACTGACAGCTATAGACAGGAAGAAAAAAGTTAGTGCCTGCGGAAAATGAAAGGATTCTGATAAAGTGTAGTTTCGCAGTGTGTTAAAACCATTAACAGAAGGGGATTCTTGCACCCTGCCGGAATCATCTTGTATTGCAAACTGTTTCCGTTCGACAAGTTTTCCGAAATCCAACTATACATTATTTATGAGATAGCGTATACTGGAACCGATGGTAAATCAGAATTTAAGAGAGAATTAAACAAAACAATTGATTGGTATTTGGAAGGTTATTTTATGAAAAATAAATATTGGATTGGTATTTTGTATGTTTGTGTATTAATGTCAGCAACAGGATGTAGTATGAATGTAGATGCCAATGTTCAATCAGAGGATAATGTTGAAACAGAGGTTGCTTTATCTGAACATAATCAGGAAGAATATACAGAAAGCTGTGATTATTATGAGGAATCGATGGTATTGGAAAGAGAAGAATATTCAAATCCAATCGATGCCTATTTTTTGCCCCGTATTGAAAACGCTTCGTGTGAGGCTGACCGTAGGGCACTGCAGGATACTTACCGGGGTGTATGGAAAACAGAGTTTGAAAATATAATGGTTTGGATGCAAGATAAATGCGTATATCAAGAGGATAAAGATAATCTGCTGCTTTATACAAAAAGCGTTGAATCTCTGATTGAGACGGCTCGCACAGTTTTGGTTACCGATTGGTTAGACGATTACGAGCTACCGCCCGGTTCAGATAGCAGAAACATGTGGGGAAATGGAACGCGTAGTGCATTAAATCAAAAAGAAGCTGAGATATATAGAGATGCGAGCATGAAATTGATAGATGATACTTATATTTTTATGGAACGAGATTATTCATTGGAATATTATGAGTAAATAATAATTCCGGATTGTTGAACTGAAAGCCCATCAGAAAACGAAATAATATGCCACCCATTAGAAAGAAGTACAACAAGATTTATAAAGTACAGATGCCGGATGTGACGCCCCATATGTGCAGGTACATGTTTTGCTCCAACATGGCAAACAGCGGCATGAGTTCCAAGACACTGCAATACATCAGGGGCCATTCGGCCATCGGTGTCACGCTGAACACTTACATGTACATCAGAATAGATGATAATAATACTATTTGTATGCCACGGCAAATCGGAGTATGCTGACGGGCGATTTCTTCAAGAAGGTGTATATTTTATACCACAAGTATAATTTACAAACTCAACTTTTCATGCTATGATGACGATGTAATTAAGAGAAAAGCGGAACGATATAGGTTCCGGAAAGGAAAAAGACATGACTACAATGAATCGTTTGTATTGCCTCTATAGTGAAAGTTGCCGGTCGGCACATCTCGATGAACATGAGTCGGGATTTGGTTTCATGCGCTCATCTATAGATAAGCATAAACGGGGAAATTGTGTTTTGGATACCGCACTGCCGTGACAGTACTGTGCGGATGATAGATAAACATGTTCTTAGCGTACCGCTTACCTTGATGATGGGTAGGCGATATTTTTTTATGCAAAGTTGGCTCAAATGGTACAGCAGTATTTTTATTCATTTGAAGAAAGGAAGAAAGCTATGTTGGAAATTAAGGGAAAAGTAAATACAGCGATATGCTATGCTGCCGTAATCGAAGAGGAAGCAATCAATCAAATCCGAAGAATGTGTGATTACGAGTTTACTGACGGTTCCAAGGTAAGAATTATGCCGGACGTTCATGCAGGTAAAGGTTGCACCATCGGAACAACCATGACGGTTATTGACAAGGCAGTTCCGAACGTAGTAGGCGTGGATATCGGATGTGGTATGTATACAGTGAATCTTGGCAATATCGAGATAGATTTTGAGAAGCTGGATGAAGCATGCCACTTTGTTCCCTCGGGAATGAATGTATGGCAGGGCAGGCAGGAGCATTTTGATTTGCAGCAGCTTCGTTGTTTCAGGGAATTGAAGGACAGTAAGAGATTAGAGAGAAGCTTAGGAACCCTGGGAGGCGGTAATCACTTCATCGAAGTGGATAAGGCTGCAGACGGTACAAAGTATCTTGTTATCCATACCGGAAGCCGTAACCTTGGTAAACAAGTGGCGGAAATCTATCAGAGACTTGCAGTTGATTTGAACCGTGGCATGGAAGACTATTTTGAGCAGAGGGATGAAATTATCCGTACCTACAAGGAACAAGGCAGACGTAGTGAAATCCAGGCTGCATTGAAGGAAATTGCATGGAAAAAGGCAAATGGACCTACATCAATTCCGGAAGATTTGTGTTATCTCTATGGAAAATATTTTGAGGACTACTTAGCAGATGTGGAAATCTGTCAGCAGTTTGCAAAGAGAAACCGTGAACTGATTGCAGAAATTATTCTTGATAGATGTGGATTTACAGCGGCAGACACATTTCATACCATTCATAATTATATTGATACAGGTGAAATGATATTGAGAAAGGGCGCGATTGCAGCCCATAAAGGAGAAAAAGTGCTGATTCCAATAAATATGAGGGATGGAAGTGTGCTTGCTGTTGGTAAGGGAAATCCGGAATGGAACTATTCTGCACCCCATGGTGCCGGAAGAGTGATGTCCAGAGCGGGAGCTCGTAAGTCGTTATCGCTGGAAAATTACAAGAAAGAAATGGAGGGAATCTACACCACCTCAGTCAATGAAGATACATTGGATGAAGCTCCTATGGCATATAAGTCTTTAAGTGACATTATTGATGTTATTGGAGAGTCCGTAGAAGTCATTGAAGTACTAAAACCTATTTATAATTTTAAGGCATCAGAGCCGGCGAAGTTTGGAAAGAACATGAGATAATTCCAGTCCGGCTATAGCCGGAAAGGAGGAATCATGGCTATTCCAACCATAGACATGGTAAGAACATGCCAGAATATCAATAGACTAAGAAAGTTAGCAGGCGTGTCCGTAAAGGATTTACAGGATGTATTTGGTTTTGCGACACCGCAGGCAATCTACAAGTGGCAGCACGGAACAGCATTGCCGACAATCGACAATTTGGTAGTTTTGGCATCAGTGTTAGGCGTCAGAATCGATGATATTTTGATTATGACGGATATGCAGATAGTTATGTCTGCATGAAAAAATGAATAACGCGGGTCAGTGATGGCTCGCATACGGCTCCCTAGTCTAAGGGTTAGGACATCGGCCTTTCAAGCCGAAAATGCTGGGTTCAAGTCCCGCGGGAGTCATTATGGTGGCCGTAGCTCAAGTGGCAGAGCAATGGATTGTGGTTCCATCGGTTACGGGTTCGAGTCTCGTCGGCCACCCTATGGGCAGGTAAACCGTAATTGGTAGCGGGCCAGACTGTAAATCTGGTGCCTTCGGGCTCTGTTGGTTCAAGTCCAATCCTGCCCACTCTGCTTGCAGTGTCCATGCTATACGTTGGATGGCAAGAGGTTTAAGGTGTCACCCTGCTAAGGTGATGTGCGAGTAATCGCACCGAAGGTAGAATCCTTTTGGAAACGTTAGGGTTGTACCTATTTAGGAAAGCAAAGAAATAAGGTAAGCGTTGAAAGAAGATAAGTGATTAAAATGCTGATATTTTCTGAGAAAAATGCTAATTGTCTGATGGATTTAAGGAGGTTTTACAGAGAATCAGATAACAATAAGAAGTCCGGTGCAAAAGGTAAGAGGAGAAAATTTTTATAGAAAAAGAATCTTTCTTGTGATACATTTAATGTAATGGAGGCTTGTGGGGGAGTGAAAAAAGTGGATATTTTAATCTGCACGCATGAAAAAGATGTTTCACTTGATTATGAAAATAGGAAAGCGTATTTTTTACAGGAATTTCCAGACAAAACGTATGCAAACTGAGATGGATGAGAAAACATTTATGGAAATAAACAAAACAGTATCCTATTATAATACAAATGCCGAAGAGTTTGCCAAGGGTACTTTGCATGTAGGCTTTTCGGAAATACAAAATATGTTTCTGGGCAGATTGCCAAATGATGCGTACATACTTGATTTTGGATGCGGTTCGGGACGTGACACAAAGTATTTTCTTGAACAGGGGTGTTATGTGGATGCAGTGGACGGCTCCGCAAGGTTATGTGAACTGGCAAGTGAATATACGGGAATCAAAGTGAAAAATATGCTTTTCAGTGAGTTGGCGGAAACAGAAAAATATGATGGAATCTGGGCGTGTTCTTCCATATTGCATCTGCCGGATTTCGAACTGGCAGATGTAATGCGGAAAATGGCTGCTGCGTTAAAGGAAAATGGCATTATCTATACTTCTTTTAAATACGGGACTTTTTCAGGGGACAGAAATGGGCGTTTTTTTACGGATATGACGGAGGAATCCTTTGAAAAATTTTTACGGCAGATAGAAGGGTTGAGTATAGAGGAACAATGGATAACTTCTGACGTACGACCGGGAAGAGGAGAAGAAAAATGGCTCAATTTGATTTTGCAAAAAAGTTTGAAACCGATGAACTACAGATAGAAGTTACGGATGTAATGACCGGTGACAGGAACAAAAGCCGTTTTTTATATTATCAGTTAAAAATGAGTATGCTAAGGGCGGATAAAATAGACATCATTGTATCTTTTCTCATGGAATCCGGAGTGAGGATGATTTTAAATGACTTGAAAACCGCACTGGAGTGTGGCGCCCAAATCCGCATACTTACGGGAAACTATCTTGGAATCACCCAGCCTTCGGCGTTGTATTTGATAAAAAAGGAGTTAGGTGAACGGGTAGACCTTAGATTTTATAATGATAAGGAGCGTTCTTTTCATCCCAAATCATATATATTTCATTATAAAAATGCCGGAGAAATTTATATTGGTTCTTCCAATATTTCGAGAAGCGCTTTGACTTCCGGAATCGAATGGAATTACCGTTTCAGCAGTTTTGATGACAATAAAAATTTTATATTATTTTATGAAACCTTTGTTGATTTATTTGAAAACCATTCCATTGTGGTTGATGATAAAGAACTGGAAAGGTATTCCAAAAACTGGCATAAACCGGCGGTTTATAAAGATTTGTCGGGATATGACAATAAAGAGGATGCAGACGCAAAAGTGGAGGTTTTATACCAGCCCAGAGGAGTGCAGATAGAAGCCTTGTACGCATTGGAAGACAGCAGAATGGAAGGTGCGGCGAAAGGCTTGATTCAGGCTGCAACCGGCATAGGAAAAACATATCTTGCCGCATTCGATTCGGAAAAGTATAAACATGTGCTGTTTGTGGCGCACAGGGAGGAAATATTAAAACAGGCAGCGATATCCTTTCAGAATGTACGGCAATCGGAGGATTACGGTTTTTTCAACGGGAGGCAGAAGGATGTGGATAAGGCAGTAATATTTGCGTCTGTAGCAACCCTGGGAAGGAAAGAGTATCTGACAGAAGAGTTTTTTGCCCCGGATTATTTTGATTATATCGTAATTGATGAATTTCATCATGCAGTGAACGAACAGTACCGAAGAATTGTAAATTATTTTAAGCCGCAGTATTTGCTGGGGCTGACTGCCACGCCGGAAAGAATGGATGGAAAAAATATTTACGAAATCTGTGATTATATTGTGCCATATGAGATATCTTTGAAAGAAGCAATTAACAAAGGCGTGTTGGTGCCGTTTCATTATTACGGCATATTTGATGAGACAGATTATTCCGTGCTGCACCTTGTGAAAGGCCGTTATGAGGAAACGGATTTAAACAGAACCTATATCGGAAACGATACGCGTTATGAACTGATTTATAAGTATTATAGAAAATACCGCTCCCAAAGGGCGCTTGGCTTTTGCTGCTCCAGAATCCATGCCGAAGAGATGGCAAAAGAGTTTTGCAGGCGTGGGATTTCGGCAGTTGCGGTATACAGCGATGCTGATGGAGGGTTTTCGGAAGACAGGGACAAGGCGGTTGAAAAACTACGGAATGGAGAGATAAATGTTATATTCTGTGTGGATATGTTTAATGAAGGCGTGGACATTGCGGCGCTTGACATGGTTATGTTTTTGAGACCGACGGAATCCCCTGTTGTGTTTTTGCAGCAGCTTGGAAGAGGCCTTCGCAGGTGCAAAGGAAAAGAGTACCTTAATGTGCTTGACTTTATAGGCAATTATGAAAAGGCCGGGCGGGCGCCTTTACTTTTGTGCGGAGAAAATACCTTTGCCGAAAGAAGCAGCCACGATTATAATACGATTGACTATCCGGACGACTGTATAGTGGATTTTGATATGCGGTTAATTGATTTGTTTAAGGAATTGGAGAAAAAGTCATTATCCATTCAGGAAAGGATTAAGCAGGAATTTTACAGGGTTAAGGATTTGTTTAACGGAAAAGTTCCCACGCGTATGGACCTCTTTACCTATATGGACGACGAAATATATCAGTACTGCATAAAACACGCCAAAGAAAATCCGTTTCGAAGATACATGGACTTTTTAAATGAAATGAATGAATTATCGTCGGACGAAAAAACAGTGTATTCCGGAATCGGCAAAGACTTTTTGTCTTTAATTGAAACCACGGATATGCAGAAAGTCTATAAGATGCCGATTTTATACTGCTTTTATAATGACGGTAATGTGCGTCTGGCGGTTACAGAAGAAGATGTCCTAAAAAGCTGGAAGAAGTTTTTTAACAACGGGACAAACTGGAAGGATTTTGCGCCCGGCATAACCTATTCGGATTACAGGAAAATGACGGATAAGCAGCATCTGAGCAAGGCAAAAAACATGCCAATCCGGTTTTTGACATCATCCGGTAAAGGGTTTTTTGTGGAAAAGGAGGGCTATGCCCTTGCAATTAGGGAAGATTTGGGCGGTGTGATAGACAATGGGGCCTTTAGGAAGCAGATGAAGGATATTCTTGAGTATCGGACGGTGGAGTATTATCGGAGGAGGTATGTGGGGGAGGGGGATTTGAAGTGAGAATATAATAATGTTTCTACTAACTGAAAGAAGAAATATTGTTAAATAAACAAATTAATGAATAAGATTACCATTTTTTAGGACCAAGGTATACCAAGAAATGAAAGGAAAAAGAAAAAATGATTAAAGTACTTTTTGTTTGCTCTGGCAGGAGTTGATAATCATGGGAAAAACCTTTAGAAATAAAGGATTGGGAAAGAAGAAAGATACATTTTACAACTGAGTTACAACTTTTGAGAGAGCTTCGATACGATAAAGTATACAGATAGGATGATTAGATGTGGAAATCAGAAACAATAGATGAGTACGTTAAAATGGCTATTGCAGATATTCTTGAGTTGCCAAATACTTATGAAAAAGTAAAAAAGTTTGAGTTATATGGAGATAGACTAAGTAGGTGTAGGATTTTTCTGTTTGATGAAGAATGCTCAAATTTTGATGATTCATTTAAGAATTGTATGTTTGACTCTTTTGGAATATATGGTGTTGGAGATTATACGAAAACATGGATTCTTGATTCGCAACATATTGCGAATAGACAATATATACACGTTGGTAAGACGATAGATTTTGTAGGTTTGTCAAACATATGTTACACTGACCGCAGATAATCCTTTAACACC
>CAJTMB010000021.1 GCA_910577105.1 uncultured Lachnospiraceae bacterium
ACAGGTCACAGGTGCAGTCTGCCTATTACTTTCCGACAATAAGTTTACCCTATCACAGTGTTGAAAAACGTTGAATTGTTTTGTATATAGTGATAAAATATAAAAAATTGCAAAGCATTTCTAAAGAAATCATTGGAGGTCTAGGATGGCGGAATTTTTAATTGTAACGGACTCAACGGCTGATTTGCCTAAGGAATATTTGGAAGAACATGGTGTTGCGTGCATGAATATGTGTTATGTGATGGATGATGTGGCTTATGGGGGAGATACCGGAAAGGATTTGGAATGGAAGGCATTTTACGATTTGATGCGTTCGGGTAAGATGCCTACAACTTCCCAGATTAATCCGGAGGAGTCCAAAAACTACTTTGAAAAATATCTGGCGGAAGGATATAAAAAGATTTTATATCTGGCATTTTCTTCCGGACTGAGCGGAACATATAACAGCGCCCGCATTGCGGCAGAAGAGGTAATGGAAGAACATCCCGACTGTAGGATTATCGTGATAGATTCCCTGTGTGCTTCCATGGGAGAAGGTTTGTTTGTACATAAGGCGGTGGAAATGCAGCAGGCAGGAAAAAGCCTGGAGGAAACGGCGGACTGGATGCAGGAACATGTGCAGAATTTTGTCCATGTATTTACAGTGGATGATTTAAATCATCTGTACAGGGGCGGAAGGGTGAGCAAAGCAACTGCAATTATTGGTACGATTGCGGGGATTAAGCCGATTTTACATGTAGATACGGAAGGACACCTGATTCCCATTGATAAGGTAAGGGGAAGAAAGAAGTCCCTGTTAAGGCTGGTAGATTATATGGAAAAGAAAATGGGGGCCTGCAAGGACAAAAATGATATTGTTTTTATCAGTCATGGAGATGCATTGGAAGATGCAAGGTTTGTTGCGGATGAAATAAAGAACCGTTTTGGCATTGAGTCATTTCTGATTGGCCCCATTGGTCCTACGATAGGCACCCATTCCGGTCCCGGAACCATTGCGCTGTTCTTTATGGGGGATGAGCGGTAGTAAATTATCAGTTTGGTTGTGCATGTATTATGGGCGGCAGGTATTATTCCTGCCGCCCTCTGTTTATTACCAGCTTCTGATAAATTTATTAATGTAATTGTCAAGACATTGTTCAATTACCTGAATCGCCTCTTCGTGGTTGCCTTTCTCATTGATATCTGTGGTTTTATTTTCCAGGGCCTTATACACGGTGAAAAAATGCTCCATTTCTTCAATGACATGGGATGGAAGCTCGGAAATATCTTTGTAATTGTTGTACGTAGGGTCATTAAAAGGAACGGCTATTATTTTTTCGTCTTTTTTACCGCCGTCAAGCATGGAGATGACCCCGATGGGATATGCCCTTACCAGGGTAAGCGGTGCAACAGGTTCGGAACAAAGCAAAAGGACATCCAGCGGGTCGCCGTCATCACCGTAAGTACGTGGAATAAAACCGTAATTGGCGGGATAATGCGTAGAAGTATACAGGATGCGGTCCAGGATAATATAACCGGTTTCCTTGTCCAGTTCATATTTGTTTTTGCTTCCTTTGGGAATTTCAATTACGCAGATAAAATCTGTGGGAGTGACCCTCTTAACATTGATATTGTGCCAGATATTTCCATTTACACTGTTCATCTCAACATGCCTCCTGAAAAATCATGTATTTACCTAAATTTATTTTATTATAGCATTTCTAAGGCAGTTGTAAATATAAAATCATGAATTGCCGGCTTTTTTCGTTTTTTGTTTTTTAGTTAAAAAATATAAAACGGCAGCCGCGCAGATGAGCATAAGGGCAGTTTTGGTAACCTGGGAGTATTGTTTCATTACGATGGCAACAGAGTGCCAGGATGCGCCTAAAAAGCTGCCCAGGGTAACCAGCACCAGATTCCAGATAACGCTTCCAATGGTGGTGTATAGGAGAAATGTTCCCTGTTTCATTTCGCTCATACCGGCAGGAATGGAAATCAGGCTGCGAAGTATGGGAATAAAGCGGCAGTACAGCACGGTTTTATTTCCTTTTTTCTGAAACCAGGAAATAGAGTGGTCAATATCGGCAGGATTCAGATGAAGAAGCCTGCCTGCTTTTCCCGAAGCAATGCGCATCAGGCGTTCCCTGTTTAAAAATTTCCCCACATAGTATAAGATGATGGCGCCGAAAAGAGAGGCAATAGTGGAAAAAAAGACAACACCGGCAACACTTAAAGAAGTATATGTAGTCATAAAGCCTCCCATTGTCAGGATGACTTCGGAAGGGATGGGGGGAAAAAGGTTTTCAATGGTAATTAAGAAAAAAATGGCCAGGTAGCCATATTTGTTCATTAGCAAAATAATGAGTTCCTGCATAATCAACCTCGCTGTATTATCATTACAATTGAAAACCGCCCCTTTTTGAAAAGGATATTGCAAAAAGAGGCGGCAATAGTGTCTGGTGACTCTTATTTCTGCTGACAGCCGCATTTAGGGGAACAGCTTCCATCCCCTTCTGCTGTATCAAATCCGGGATTAACAGCATAAAAGTTCTTGCCGTTCAAATTGTCCTGTGTGATGCGGAGGGCTTCACCGAAACGCTGGAAGTGTACAATTTCTCGTTCGCGCAGGAATTTGATAGGCTCACAGACATCCGGCTCCTTAATCAGGCGCAGGATATTGTCATAGGTCGTTCTGGCTTTCTGTTCTGCCGCCATGTCTTCAAAGAGGTCCGTGATGACGTCACCCTTGCTCTGGAATTCACATGCATTGAAGGGGATGCCTCCGGCAGCCTGCGGCCATATGCCTATGGTGTGGTCTGTGTAGTAGGGGGCAAAACCGCTTTTCTCTATTTCTTCCATGGAGAGGTTGCGTGTGAGCTGGTGTACTATGGTGGCTACCATTTCCAGGTGGGCCAGTTCTTCCGTGCCGATATCGGTCAAAAGTCCGGCAACCTCCCTGTAAGGTGTGGCATAGCGCTGGGACAAATAACGCATACTTGCCCCCATCTCCCCGTCAGGCCCGCCGTACTGCGAGATAATCACCTGTGCAAGTTTGGCATTCGGCTCTTTGATGTTTACGGGAAACTGTAATCTTTTTTCATAACTCCACATTAGTTACATCCTCCTTCCTGGGAAATGTTCTCCCACGGCATGGGGGAAAGCACCCAATTCCATTGTCTGGTATCGGTTGACAGGTCAGCGGTCAACGGATAATAGCGGGCGGAGAAATCCCGCATCATCTGGTTTTTTATTCTGGCATAATGGTTAAAATATTCCATTGCCTGCTTATCATAGGGGTGCGTATCCAGATATTCATTCAAATCCACAAGGGTAAAATCAATGATGCTGATATCTTTCAGCATCCGGTTCTGTTCGGAAGCATTCATCGTGTGATTACCCTCCTTCCCGTAAAGGGTTTGTTCAGTTCAGGAAATATGGTACCGACATGAAAAGCTTCCTCCAGGTTTTCATAAATTCTGGTAAGATGCTGCCAGGGAACATAAGCCATAGCTATCGGATAACGGTCAAAATATTCATCAAGCGTATAGTCCTGCATAAGACATCCTTTCATAATTTAAGTTTATTTACTATTATTCTATGAGGGTGCGCGCCGTCGGTTACTTATCAAAAGCATATGCTGTTTCTTGTGTTCCTCTTTTTGCCTGGGCTGCCGACGGGCAAAATGAGGTAATACAAGTAAGTTGTCAACGTTGACAAGCAAAAGCGAACAGCATATAATTTTACTGTGTAGCTTGAAATTTGAGTTAACCGGAGGGAAAAATGACACTGTACGAAGCAGAAAAAAATAGAGAATATACCATTGCAGGATTGTTTGTGGAGGAGGCTGTCACGAGAAGGCTGCAGGCGCTTGGACTGAATGACGGCACAAAGATTAAAGTTTTAAACAGAAAGAAAAAGGGAGCGCTGATTATAAAAGTTAGGGGAACCCGGCTGGCGCTTGGCAGGCATCTTTCCGCCAATATTGAAATAAGGGAGGAAGGAAGCCATGCATAAAAGCAAAATTCATGTTGCTTGTGTGGGCAATCCGAATTGCGGGAAAACAACGCTGTTTAATGCCCTGACAGGGGCAAAACTGAAAGTGGCCAACTGGCCGGGAGTGACAGTAGAGAAGGTGGAAGGACAGACTTCCTATGAAGGGATGGACATCTGTCTGGTGGACACGCCGGGGATTTATTCCCTTACCTGTTATACCATTGAAGAAAAAGTGACAAGAAAGTGTGTCATGAACGATGACATTGATGTCATAATAAATATTGTAGATGCCTCTTCCCTTGAGAGGAACCTTTACCTGACCCTTCAGCTTTTGGAACTGGGAAAACCGGTGGTGCTTGCCCTTAATATGATGGATATTGTGCAGGAGCGGGGTATGGAGATTGATTTGCACCGTCTGCCAGAGATGCTTGGTGATATTCCGGTGGTGCCGGTCTCAGCGGCGAAGAGGACAGGGTTGGACATTCTTCTCCATGCTGTGGTGCACCATTATGAGGAAGGGCAGAATGCGGAGTATATTTTACAGTATCCTGATGAAATAGAAAATAAAATCGGAAAGCTGGAAGTCATGATGCAGGCGCATTATCCTACACATTCTTCCGTGAGGTGGCATGCCATAAAGCTTTTGGAAAACGATGAGGAAGTTCTGGAGGAGCATCCGATTTCCACAGAGCATATCGGAAGCAAGAGCTATGAGAAAGAAATCATCAGCTGTAAATATGCATACATAGAGTCCGTGGTGAAAGAAGCGCTTTTCCATAAAAATAAAAAAGAGGCGTCGACGGATAAGGTGGATAAGCTGCTTACCAGTGAATGGCTGGGTTTTCCTGTCTTCTTATGTATTATGGGACTGGTATTTTTTCTGACTTTTGCGGTGGGAGATTTACTGAAGGGTATTTTCGAGGAAGGTTTGGGAATCATTTCTGCGCTGGCGGCAGAAGGGCTAAAAGCAATTGGCACTGCAGACTGGCTGGTTTCCCTGATTGTGGATGGCATTATAGCGGGTGTGGGGGGGATTCTTACCTTTATTCCCAATATTTTTATCCTGTTTCTTGCGCTTGCAATTCTTGAGGACAGCGGATATATGGCTAGGGTTGCCTATGTGATGGATTCCATTATGGGAAGAGTGGGACTTTCCGGCAAGGCGTTTCTGCCGATGATTCTCGGATTTGGATGTACCGTGCCTGCCATTATGGCGTCGAGGGCGCTGGAAACAGAGCGGGACAGGCGAAAAACCATGATGATTACGCCGTTTATGTCCTGTTCAGCAAGGTTGCCGATTTATGTTATTTTTTCCCAGATGTTTTTTCCCAAAGCAGCAGGAGCGGTTGCCTTTTCCTTTTATGTCATCGGTATGGTGGCAGCAATCGTGACAGCCCATGTACTTAACAAAGCGGAAAAGGGGCATGAAAATAATTCCCTGTTAATTGAGCTTCCCGAGTATAAGAAACCGAATGCCAGAACTGTGAGAATTTATGTCTGGAATAAATTAAAAGATTATCTGACAAAAGCCGGAACTACCATATTTATCGCCTCCATTCTGATATGGTTTATCCTGAATTTCGGGGTAACGGGCATGGTGGATAATCCCGCGGACAGTTTTGGGGCGATAATCGGCTGTATTCTGGTGCCCTTTCTTGCTCCGGCAGGACTGGGTATGTGGCAGGTAGGGCTAGCGCTGATAGCCGGAATTTCCGCAAAAGAAGTAGTGGTGAGCAGCTTTTCGGTGCTTTTTGGGGCAACAAACGCCAACTCGGCGGCAGGCATGGAAACCATAGTGGCAAATTTACAGGCGGTAAATCCGTCGTTTGGACCGCTGAATGCGTATTGTCTGATGCTGTTCTGTCTGCTATATGTACCTTGTGTGGCAGCGGTGGCTGCCATCAGAAAAGAAAGCGGGTCCGCAAAATTTACGTTTGGGTTAATGGCATTCCAGATTTTGCTGGCATGGGCAGCCGCTACGCTGGTTTTCCAGATAGGAAGTCTTTTTATATAAAGAGCAGGAGGAAACAGTATGAGCAGTATGAGAGGAATAGACACCCCGGTCAGGCAGGGGAGAAGAAAAGTATTTAAGGAGGTTGCAAACCTTGCCTATACATCCACAAATTTAAAGGATGATATGGAAGCACTGCCTTATAAAATAGTGGACTATGATGAATCATCCTATTGGGACAGCGTGTACCGTGACAGGGCGATTATCAGGGAACGCCTCCGTCTGGCGATGGGAATGTCGCTCAGGCCTGAAAACAGGGACAGGCCGGGACATCTGACTGAAGGGATAGAAGAGAGCAATATTGATGAAAAGTATTATGAGCCGCCTTTGATGCAGGTAATTCCTTCCGCATGCAATGCCTGTCCGGAAAACCATTACGAAGTCACTAACACCTGTATGGGTTGTGTGGCGCATCCCTGCAGGGAAGTCTGCCCGGTGGGAGCCATGACCATGGTAAACGGCAAATCTTTTATAGACCAGGAAAAGTGCATTAAATGCGGCAAATGCAAGGATATCTGTCCGTATGATGCGGTTTCCCACAAGGAGAGACCCTGTGCCAAGGCATGCGGTGTAAATGCAATCAAGAATGACAGACACGGCAGGGCAACCATCGACAATGAAATCTGTGTTTCCTGCGGTCAGTGCATGGTTAGCTGTCCTTTTGGGGCGATTGCAGACAAATCCCAGATTTTCCAGTTGATTCGTGCCATGCAGTCCGGCAGGAAAATCATTGCACAGGTTGCGCCTGCTTTTGTGGGGCAGTTTGGTCCCAAAGTGACGCCGGAGATGTTTAAGACAGCGTTAAAGGAACTTGGATTTGAAGATGTCTATGAAACGGCAATCGGGGCGGATTTGGGCTGTATGGCGGAAGCAGAGCACTATGTAAGGGAAGTGGCAAGCAGCAGGCAGGCGTTTGCCCTAACTTCATGTTGTCCATCCTGGTCCATGATGGCCAAAAACATGTTTCCCGAAACCATTGATAAAATCAGCAATGAGCTGACTCCCATGGTGGCGACGGCCCGGATTATCAAACAGGAACATCCTGATGCCAGCGTGGTGTTCATCGGTCCCTGCGCTTCCAAAAAGCTGGAGGCGTCCCGTAAAACGGTGCGCTCTGATGTGGACTTTGTCATTACCTTTGAGGAACTGACGGGTATGTTTGAGGCAAGGGGAATTTTGCTGGAAGAAATAAAGGCGATGGATGAAATGCACGATGCCACATCGGCGGGACGCGGATATGGTGTGGCAGGCGGTGTGGCAAGCGCCATTGAAGACTGCATTAAAGAGTATCACCCGGGAACAGTGGTGCATATTGAACACGCGGAAAGCCTTGCAGAATGCAAAAAAATGCTGCTTTTGGCAAAGGCGGGAAGGAAAAACGGCTGTCTGATAGAGGGGATGGCATGTCCGGGCGGATGCATTGCAGGTGCGGGAACCAATATAGCGTTGCAGCAGGCAGTTAAGGAAGTGGCCAGATTCAAAGCGGATGCAGACAGGAAAGTGCCGGAGCAATAATGCAAATTCCGATAAGAAACGGTTGCGGTTTTGCAAAAAAGCCGATACAATAAGTGAAGAAAAAAGACACATGGGCAAAGAGGCCCGGATGGGAGAATGTGATGACAAAAATCAGGACGAGGTACGCACCAAGTCCCACAGGAAAAATGCATGTGGGAAACCTGCGTTCCGCTTTATATGAATTTTTAATAGCAAAACATGCGGATGGCGATTTTATGCTCCGCATTGAAGATACCGACCAGGAGCGTTTTGTGGAAGGCGCCACGGAGATTATCTACAGTACTTTGGAAAAAGCGGGACTTAAGCATGATGAAGGGCCGGATAAGGACGGAGGGGTTGGACCTTATGTGCAGAGTGAACGCATGAAAACAGGTATCTATCTGAAGTATGCCAAAGAACTGATTGATAAAGGCGAGGCCTATTATTGTTTTTGTGACAAGGATAGGCTGGCTTCGCTGAAAACGGAAATTGTGGAAGGCAAGGAAATTATGATTTACGATAAGCATTGCCTTTCCCTTTCCAAGGAAGATGTGGAAAAAAATCTGGCTGCCGGACTGCCGTACGTTATCAGGCAGAACAATCCCACAGAGGGAACTACCACGTTTCACGATGAACTTTATGGGGATATTACGGTCAATAACAGTGAGTTGGACGATATGATTTTGATAAAGTCGGACGGATATCCCACATATAACTTTGCAAATGTAGTGGATGACCATACCATGAATATCACCCATGTGGTGCGCGGCAATGAGTATCTTTCTTCTTCCCCCAAATATACAAGGCTTTACGAGGCTTTTGGGTGGCAGGTGCCGGTTTATGTCCATCTTCCCCTGATTACGGATGAAAATCACAAAAAGCTGAGTAAGAGAAGCGGCCATTCTTCCTTTGAAGACTTGATGGAACAGGGATTTCTGGCAGAGGCTGTTGTCAATTATATTGCCCTTTTGGGGTGGAGCCCTGAGGACAACAGGGAGATATTTTCTCTGGAGGAGCTTATTAAGGAGTTTGATTACCACAGAATCAGCAAGTCTCCCGCGGTATTTGACATGGTAAAACTCAGATGGATGAATGGGGAGTATTTAAAGGCAATGGATATGGAAAGCTTTTTCCCCATGGCAGAGCCGTTCCTTAAAGAGGCGCTGGGAGTCGGATTTGATTTAAAGAAAATTGCAGCTATGGTAAAGACCAGGATAGAGGTATTTCCGGATATTGCAGGGCAGGTAGATTTCTTTAAAGAACTGCCGTCCTACGATGTGGAAATGTATACACACAAAAAAATGAAGACGGATAAAGCTTCTTCTCTTGAAGTGCTTACCGAACTGCTTCCCCTGTTGGAAGAACAGGAGGATTATTCCAATGATGCCTTGTATCAGACCCTGCTTTCCTATGTGGAGAAAAAGGGCTGCAAAAACGGTTTTGTGATGTGGCCCGTCCGCACTGCGGTATCCGGCAGACAAATGACGCCCGCAGGCGCTACCGAAATTATGGAAATTCTCGGAAAAGAGGAGTCCCTGAAACGAATCCGCATTGGGATAGAAAAGTTACAAAAAGAAAGTTGAGCCCTTTATCTGCCGTTTTTGGTTTGTGCGCATGTATTTCCATACAGGCTGAAAGTAAAGCCGGGGATATCATGTGCACAGGTGCGGCAGGGCAAAACGAAAGGAGTGAATGTTTGGGAATAAATGAGGCCCAGAGCCGTGCAATTACGCATTACGGCGGCCCCTGCCTTGTCCTTGCGGGACCGGAAAGCGGGAAAACTTTCACGTTGGTAAAACGGGTAAAATATCTGATAGAAAAGCATCATATACCACCGGGCACCATTTTGGTGATTACCTACACAAAAGCAGCGGCGTTGTCCATGCAGCGCAGGTTTATAAGGGAAATGGGCGGTAAGGTTTATCCGGTAGTCTTTGGCACCTTTCATGCAGTCTTTTTTCAAATCTACAAGAAACAATATCCTGTCAATAGGGATTGTATCCTTAATTCTGAGGAAAAACGTTTCCTCCTTACTCCGATTTTAAGAAAACAGAATATGGAAGAGAATATGGCGGATGATGTACTGTCCTGCATCAGTCTGTATAAAAACGGTTTTCCCCCTGCGAAGCTGCCGTTTCCGGATAATATGGATTATGATATGTTCCGTTATCTTGCCGCAGAGTATGACAGGCAGGCGGCGGTAAGGGGAAAGATGGATTTTGATGACATGCTGGTACGGTGCAGGACCTTGTTTCAGGAAAGGGCAGAAATACAAAAATACTGGCAGGGACGCTTTGGACAGATTCTGGTGGATGAATTTCAGGATTGTAACAGTGTACAATATGAGCTGGTTAAATCACTTTCCGTTTTGCATCGCAACTTATTTGTGACGGGGGATGACGACCAGGCAATTTACGGGTTCAGGGGAGCCAGTCCGGGGATAATGAGGCAGTTTGAGAGAGATTTTCCGGACGCGGAAAAGATTTTTCTGGAAGCAAATTACCGGAGCAGGGAGGGCATTGTCACGGCATCCCGCAGGGTAATTGCAGAAAATAAAGAGCGCTTCCCCAAAAATATGTTTGCTGCCGGCAGTGACAGAAGATTTTCGGATATGAGGGAGGTGTCCATCCTGCCGTTTGCAGAAAAAAACAGCCAGTTTTCATATCTTTCGGCAAGGCTTTCCCGGCTTTCCGACAGGATTCCCTATGGGGAAATGGCCGTTATTTTCAGGACAAACAGAGAAATAGAATCCCTGCTTCCTTTTCTTGTGCAGGAAGGAATCCCTTTTTCAGTGAAAAGCCCCAAAAAAGGAAAATGTACCCATTTTACAGTACAGGATATTGCGGCATACTTACAGCTTGCGGCGGGGAAAAGGGAAAGAAAACTGTGGCTGAGGATTCTCAACAAACCTGACAGAGGTGTCAGACGTGAACTGCTGACTAAGGAAATGGTTGATTTACAGGAAATGATTCGGGACAGTGAAAGGTATGGAAGACCGGAAGAAACAGCAGCATTAAGGCGGTTGGGCAGGCTGTTAGACAAGATAAAGGTTATGTCGCCGTATCTTGCCATCAGCATGGTGCGTTACGTCGTGGGGTATGAGGGGTGGCTGAAACAGAAGGCCCGAAACAGGATTGCAGTGTATGAGAACTGGAAAGAATATTTGGATGCGGTTCAAAAAGAAGCAGGTAAATTTGAGGATATTAAGGATTGGCTTTCTTTCATAAAACAGGAGGAAGAGAATGCTGTCAGGATACAAGACGGACAAGATGGAGAGGGTGTGCAGCTTATGACCATGCACGCAAGCAAAGGACTTGAGTTTTCTTATGTGGGGATTCCCAATGTTAATGAGGGTATCATTCCTTACGGCATAATGCCGGATATGGCAGCGGAAGAAGAGGAACGGCGGCTTTTTTTCGTGGGAATGACCCGCGCAAAAACAGCCTTGGATATCTTGTATCTTACAGGTACAAAGGAACATCCAAGGCTGCCTTCACGGTTTTTGAATCCTATTTTAAAAGCTTACTCTGTTTCTTCTTCAACCAGTTCGTCAAATTCCTGATTGTCTAAAAATTCGTCAAAAGCATCTGACACGATTTCGTACTCTTCATCATCTTCAATATATTGCAATTCCGGTTCCTCGTTTGGGTTGTCCTGGTTTTCCTTATATCCGTAAAACCATACTTCTCCATTCTGGTTTTCTCCGTTTTCATCCAGGGGCAGTAAAGCAATATACTCTTTCTGGTTTACTGAAAGAATGGTAATCACTGCGCAGGTAACATTGGTTCCGTCTTCCAGTTCAAGGTCTACTGTCATTTCTTCTTCGGCAAAGTTTTGTTCACTCATTTTTTTCTCCTTATTCTTCGTGCTTTTTTATTTGAAATTGTGTCATTTCCTGTGCAATTTCTCCGGAAACAAGGGATAAATTATCTATCCGTTCGGAGACATGGTGTATTCCCATTAATTGAGATTCGATGTCCTCACCCATTTTATCTGCCAGGGAAGCCGTATTTTCGGATATTTCACGGATTCTGTCAGCGGCATGAACCATAGAGCGGTCCAGCTTGTGCATTTCGTTCACCAGTTCTTCGATATTTCTGACGGATGAACTGGTTTGTTCGGCAAGTGTACGGAAACCGATAATGGTATTCTGGACTTCGTCTACCAGAAGGGTCTGGCTGCTGATATCCGCCTGTATGCTTTCCATATTGGAAACCGTGCATTCGACATCCTGACAAAGGGCGTCAATAATGGATTCTATATCCGCGGTTGCAGCAGTGGAATCAGCAGCAAGTTTACCGATGGATTCTGCCACAACGGCAAAGCCTTTTCCCTGTTCCCCGGCACGGGCAGCCTCTATGGAGGCATTTAATGCCAGAAGTTCCGTCTGTGAAGAAATATTATTTATGGTATCAATAATATTGGATATTTTCTGTGACTGCTCTTCCAGGGTTTTTATTTTACGGTAAGATTCTTCTATCAATGTTTCCGTTTTACCATTTTGTTCTTTTAACGCACCGGCGCTTTCCTGTCCGCTTTGGCTGGAAATAATGGTATTGTGCGCATTTTCAAGCAGCAGGGAACATTTTTCCTTTAACTGCTGGAATTTTACTTCCAATTCCCCGGCACGTTTCACAACATGGGCGACGTCATTGTTTTGCGCCTCTGTACCTTTGGAAATCTCCACTGCCGCGTGATGGATGGAGTCCACATTGGTTTCAATATCCTTCAAACGTCCGGAACTTTGTATGACATCGGATGAAAAAGCGGTCATTTTGGTGAGAATGCCGGAAATTTTATAAATCATCTTATTGAAACTTCCTGACAGGCTGCCGATTTCATTTTGCAGGCTTTCATCTGCCTTGTTGGTAAAGTTGCCGTCAGAGGCATCTTTTACAAAGGCTGTCAGTGCAACAATGGGTTTTGTCAGTTTTCCGGCAAGCACTGTAATAATGGGAATTACTGCTAAAATGGCGGCAAATGCCACGATAACCGAAAGGATAATGACCTTGTATACCATAGCCATGGCGGATGATTTTTCCTGAAGCGTGATAATGGACCAGGAATCGGAATTGCCTTTTAACGGAATGGGAGTGTAGCTGGCATAGTAAGTTTTTCCTTCGTAGCTGACCGTATTGCTGCCGGAATTGCCTGCCATAACTTCTGCAACCATGCCTTTAAAATCATCGGAAACGGCAAGTGGCTGCTCGACGGTCAGGATATTACCGTCCGCATCCGTAACTGGATTGCCATCAGCATCTTTGTCGGAAACGGTTTTTGTCAGGTCTTTATAATTGTAGAGGTTTTCAATCTGCGCGCTGTCGGGATGTGCAACCACAATGCCTTCCCCGTCTATGACAAAGCTGATTTTCCCCTTCTGGGAATCAGAAAATTCTTCCACGATTCCCTGCAAATAGTCCAGCCGGATATCAACGGCAAAGATACCGATTAAACTGCTTCCCTTATACATGGGAAAAAAGATGGAAGCGCAGGGCATTCCCGTATTGACGGAGTAATATGATTTGGAAATAAAAGGCTGCTGTTCTTCCATGGTCTGTATAAACCACCATCTGGTGGAGCGGTCCGCCAGGCTGCCGGAGGAACGTCCGGTCTGCATACCGTCCGTGCCCTGGATATACAAAAGTTCCAGATAAGGGTTTCTTGCAACACAGTCCTCCAGAATCGGGGTCTGGGTGGCAGTATCCATGGTCAGGATGCTGGGATTAACGGACAATTCTTCCGTAATGCCATATGCGCCGTCCATAAATGCGGCAATTTCCCCCGACATCAGATTACTTTTCTCAATGTTGCTGGCATCAATATAGTTTGCATAAGAATTTGTAAACACGGCAACAATCACGGTAGTCAGAATGACAGCCAATAATGCGGCAATTGCAATCATGGGAAACAATAATTGTTTCAGTATACTTTTTGCTTTCATAAAGCCTCCTTGGTAGAATATGATATTGTTCACATATTCTCTTACATTTTAGTATAATGGGTCACAAAATACAATCAAATTTTTGTCCGGTTTCCAAATAAGTTTTAAATTTCCGCATTTTGCATGGCGGCGTCCCGGGCAGGCATTTGTTCCAACAGGACGCGCTTTCGCTCGGGTAAAAACGCAGCGGCACATAAGAGGTTGCAAGACAACCTCTAAGGGTCGGCGTTTTTACACGGTCCTTTATGGAATCAAATGCCTGCCCGGGACGCCGCCATGCAAAATGCGGAAGTTCCAGCCCCCACAGCAACAATTTCAATTTATTTCTTTATTTCTTTTATGGAAATATGATATAATAATTTATATATACTGCCCAGACACAGGACATGTACAAGCAGAAAGAAAGGACAGGCTATTATATATGATAATTTCAAAAGGAACGCCATATCCGCTGGGGGGAAGATGTGACAGGCAGGGGGCGAATTTTTCATTTGTCAGTCCTTTGCCGGACTGCGGAGTGGTTTTGTTTTCAAAAGAATTAAAAGAATGGAAGAGAATTCCGTTTGCGGAAGAATACAGGGTAGGGGATATTCATTGTATGCATATAAGCGGCATATCGTTTTCCGGTATGGCGTATTGTTTTTATGAAGAGGAAAGACTGGTGACCGATAACAGGGGAACCGCTTTTTTGGGCAGGTATGTTTACGGGGAAAAAAGGAGCCCGGAAGAACAGGTACGCCCGGCGCTCTTACAGACGGATGATTATGACTGGGAAGGAGACAGACCGCCCGGTATACCATATTCGGAAAGCGTCTGCTATTGTATGCATGTAAGGGGATTTACCAGACATGCATCTTCCAAAGTATCATCAAGGGGGACTTTCCGCGGACTTGTTGAAAAAATTCCTTATCTGAAAGAACTCGGCATAACGACGCTGGAGATACAGCCTGCTTATGAGTTTTCGGAAATAGAGATGAAAAAAAACCTCGAAAGTCCTTTTGCCGAAAACGGAAGTGAGGGCTGTGAGAAGTTGAATTATTGGGGGTATACGGAAGGTTGTTATTACAGCCCCAAAAACAGCTATGCCGGTTTCAAGGATGCTGTGACGGAGTTTAAGGATATGGTAAAAGCGCTGCATCGGAATAATATGGAAATCATTATGCAGTTTTATTTTACCGAATCGGTGAAGACACGGGAGATTCCTGAAATCCTGCGTTACTGGATTATGACATATCATGTGGATGGTTTTCACTTAAAGGGAAAAGGCATAGATACGAGGATGCTTGCCGAGGACTTTGCATTGGCAGGGACAAAGCTGTGGTATTATAGTTTCCCGGAAGCAAAGCAGGAAAATTGGCAGGATGATTCCCGCAGGCGTTTTCTGGCATCCTACAGGGACGATTACCGGTATGATATGCGCCGTTTTCTAAAGGGGGATGAGGGAATGCTGCCGGCGCTTATGTTCCACTTGCGGAACAATCCCGGCTTTTGCGGGCAGATTAACTATCTTTCCAACTATGACGGCTTTACATTAATGGATATGGTTTCTTATGAAAGGAAACACAATGAAGCGAACGGTGAAGACAATAAGGATGGCAGCGATTACAACGCCAGCTGGAACTGTGGGCAGGAAGGTCCAAGCAGGAGAAAGGCCGTTGTTTCCCTTAGGAAAAAACAAATAAAAAATGCGCTGATGCTGCTATTTTTATCACAGGGAACCCCTCTTTTATATATGGGGGATGAATTTGGGAATTCACAGGAGGGAAACAACAATCCCTATTGTCAGGACAATAAAATAACCTGGTTAAACTGGAAAAATCTGGAAACTGGAAAGGAAATTTACGAATTTACAAAGGCATTGATTGCAATCAGGAAGATGCATCCCGTTTTAAGGCAGGAGAAAGAACTCCGCCTTATAGATTACGGTGCATGCGGATATCCCGATGCCTCCTATCACGGGGAATCACCGTGGAAACCGGATACTTCCAATTACAGCAGACAGCTTGGTGTCATGTATTGCGGAAAGTATGCATACCGGGAGAGAAACAGGCCGGACGATTTCTTTTACGTTGCATATAATATGCATTGGGAATCACACAGGTTTGCCCTGCCAAGACTGCCAAAGGACATGAGGTGGGAACTCTGCATCACGACGGATAAAGATACTGAGAAAGAACCGGCAGACTGGGAAGGGACGGAAGTGGATTTGCCGGGCAGGTGTATCTGTCTGTTCCAAAGTGTAAAGGAAACCGCTTCCAAAGAGAGGAAGATGCATGACGTATGAATGTTTTGAAACATTTCAAAACCATAACCTATCATAAATGGCTGGTCTGCAAGGGTTGTTTTTCGGTGGGATTGTACCGCCAGGGATTACTGCATGACCTTTCCAAATACAGTCCTGCGGAATTTTGGACGGGGGTAAAGTTTTATCAGGGAAACAGAAGCCCAAACAATGCAGAAAGGGAGGCAGTGGGATATTCTTCTGCATGGCTGCATCATAAAGGACGAAATAAGCATCATTACGAATACTGGATAGATTATTCCCTGCAGGGAGGACCCGGCGGCATGGCGCCTGCGCCCATGCCCAGGAGATATATTGCGGAAATGCTGATGGACAGGATAGCCGCCTGCAAGGTATATCAGGGAAAAACATACAATGACGGTTCCCCGTTACGGTATTACGAGAACAGGAAGGAGCCTGCGCCCATGCATGAGTTTACAAAGAAAAATCTGGAGCTGCTTCTGCATATGCTGGACGAAAAGGGGGAAAAGGAAACTTTCCGTTATATAAAAACAAAATTCTTACAGTCACGTTTCACGGGAGAGGGGAATAAGATAAAGTAAACAACTTAGAAACGAGAAAATAATATGTGTAGTTGGATTATTTTTTTCTTATTGTTCTGTAATTGCGGCATGTGCGGCGGCAATAGCTGTGGCTGTGACCGTGGCTGTGGCTGCGAAAAAGACCGCGACCGTGGCTGTGGTTGCGACAGAGACCGTGACCGTGACAGGGATTGCGGCTGTGACAGAGACCGCGACCGCGACAGGGATTGCGGCTGTGACAGAGACCGCGACCGCGACAGGGATTGTGGCTGTGGCAGAGACAGAGACCGTGACCGCGACAGGGATTGCGGCTGTGACAGAGACAGAGACCGTGACAGGGATTGCGGAATTATGCCTCCCCCTTGGACCAGAAGCAATTATTCCAATGGTGATACCTGCGGATGTGAAGAAAAGTAAAAAGTATCTGAAGGGACACTTCCTAAAGGGAGGTGTCCCTTTTAAATTTGTTTTAATAAAAATGCATAATATACTGGAAAAATATCTGAATATTATATATAATAAAAACAATGACGGATAGGAAAGGAAGCAGACCTGGCCGTAGAGAAAGGAGAGAGGTATGGTAGAGTACATATTGGGCAACTATTTGGTTGAGACAGACAGGATGAGCCGTGAACAGTTGCAGGGTGTTATTGCAAAGCTTGATGAAGTCAGGGTAAAAATGGGCCTGCTGGCTGTTGCAGAGGGAATAATGACTGTGGAACAGGCTGAAGAGGTAAACCGCTATCAGGCTACCGTAGATAAACGTTTTGGCGATATAGCTGTGGAGAGAGGGTATTTGTCGGAAGAGCAAATCGGCAATCTCTTAAAGAAGCAGGGCAATGCCTATCTGGCATTTGCACAGGAACTGGTTAATCAGGAAATATTGCAGATGCAGGATTTGGAAGAGGTTATGAACGGTTTCCAGCAGAAAAACGGATTTACCAAATCTGATATGGAAGATTTGAAGAGCGATGAACCGGAAAGGATTGTACCGTTGTTCCTGCCTCCGGAAGCCCTTTGTTTTCAGGATATCACCGGAGTGCTTGTCAGGACCCTGATACGCTGTGTTGACAGACATGTTTATATTGGAAAGGCTGTATTACAGGATTCTGTTTCCGTGGAAGATGCTGTTTTCCAGAAGGTTGTTGGTTTTTCACAGCCGGTGGAAGGGTTAAAGGAACTGGAAATCGGATTGGAAGATGCAGATGGCGGATTGAGTGTTATTGCATCGTCATTTTGCAGAGAAGAAAACCTGGACAAAGAAGATACGATGGATGCTGCAGGTGAATTTTTAAACTGTGTGAATGGTCTTTATGCAAGTGCGCTGAGCAGAAAGGGAATTGATTCTGAACTGCTGCCGCCGGTGATATTTACAACGGCTTCCGTAATTCAGGAGATGAAAGTGTGCAGTATTCCTGTTTTTGCAGGCGGAAAGAAAGCAGTTTTTGTAATTTGCGGACGGTAATAGGAGGAAAAAGGAATGGCAAAAATATTAATTGTAGATGATTCAAAGATGTCCAGAAGGATGCTGAAAACGATTATTGAGGGCTTGGGTCATGAAGTGGCAGGAGAAGCTTCCAATGGGGGAGAAGGCGTTGAATTATATAAACAATTGAAACCGGATGCGGTAACCATGGACATTACCATGCCTGAAATGGATGGAATCAGCTGTTTGAAGGAAATCAAGGAATTTGATGCCCAGGCAAAGGTTATTATGGTGACAGCGGCAGGCCAGTCTTCCAAATTAATGGAAGCCTTGAAACATGGGGCAAAGGAATTTATTTGTAAGCCTTATGAGCCGGAGCAGGTAATCAATGCATTAAAAGAAGTATTGAATAAGTAGTATGATAACCCGCCGGCTTTTATCTGCCGGCGGGTTTAAAGGATTAGGGCGTAGGAATGCCGGCAAGGACAGAAACGGAGGAAACAGCATGGGCATGAACAGGGACAAGTATGTGGCGTATGTATCTACTTATACAATGGGAGATAAGCATGGTATTAAGATTTACGATGTGGATATGCAGAGCGGCAGGTTTATGGAAAAGGACCAGGTCGAGATAACCAATTCATCCTATGTTACTATTTCAAAAAGCAAGAAATACCTGTATTCCATTACGGATTTCGGGGTAGAGGCATATACCATATTAAAAGACGGCGGGCTTGCACTCATTAATTATGCCCCCATCAATGGCATGAGGGGGTGTTATCTTTCAACGGATTATGAGGACAAGTATCTTTTCGTGGCAGGTTATCATGACGGCAAACTGACCGTGCTCAGACTGGAGGAAAACGGCGCCATTGGCAGTATTACCGACGAAATCTATCTGAGAGGGCTGGGCAGTGCGGGAGAGCGGAATTTCAGGCCGCATGTAAATTGTGCCAGAATGACACATGATAATAAGTATCTGCTGGTAGTAGACCAGGGGATGGACCATGTCAATGTCTATCGGCTGGATTCCTTTACAGGCACTTTGAAGATAGCTGATGTGGTGCGGGGGGATATTGAGTCTTCCCCCAGACATATTAAAATATCCAAAAACGGCAGATTTATTTATATTGTAAATGAGATTGCATGTAATGTCACGGTATATACTTATGAGGAAAGAGACGGCAATCCGTATTTTGAACGGATTCAGACAATTGCAACAGCGGAAACCAGCAAAAAAGACTATGGTTCTTCTGCCAGTGCGCTTACCATATCTGATGATTATGAATATCTTTTGTCTTCCACGGCAGGAGAGAACACAGTGATTGTCTATAAGGTAAATCAGGAGAGTGGTCTTTTGGAAAAAGAATTTTGCCTGCCAATCAGCGGAGAATACCCGAAAGATGCGGCGCTGTTCCCGGATAACAGACATCTTGTTTCCCTGAATCACAGTTCCAATACCATGACATTTTTTAAAGTAGACATGGAAAAAAAGGTTATGATGATGTCTGCGCCGGAAATTCATGTTACCAGACCAAACTGTATTACTTTTTATAAAGTTGAGGGTTAACTATTTTTCACAGGATGCCGATATAACAAGTGAAATTATATACATGCAAATGGATTTGCAACAAAATTTGTCAAGGAGGAAAAAGAGATGGGTGTAAACGGAGTAAATTCCAATACCGCAGCGCAGACATATACAAGCGATTATGCGGCAAAAACAAGTGCTACAGAAAAACCGGAAACTTCTGCAAGTGCAAATGGTTCAGGTGTAGTCTATGAAGAGTCTAAAGGCTCAGACAAGAAAGCTACTTATTCTATCAATAAGATGAGCGCTTCTCAGAGGGCATCCCTGGTATCCAAGATGCAGGCAGACGCAGAGGCAAGACAGAGCCAGCTGGTTTCCATGGTGCACAAGATGATGTCACAGCAGACCAATGCTTACGGACAGGCTAATGACATCTGGAAATTTTTAGCAAGCGGTAAGGCTAAAGTTGACCCTGCAACAAGAGCGCAGGCACAGGCAGACATAGCAGAGGATGGCTATTATGGTGTGAACCAGACTGCATCCCGTATTTTTGATTTTGCAAGCGCTTTGGCTGGGGATGATGTAGAGAAAATGAAAGAAATGCAGAAAGCATTTGAAAAAGGTTTTGCAAAAGCAGAAAAAACCTGGGGAGGAAAACTGCCGGGCATCTCTTATGATACCAAGGAAGCTGTTTCCCAGAAATTTAACGAATACTACAAATCAAAAGGTGTAGAAGAATAAGCGAACAGCGCATAAAACCCTTCAGGCAAATGCCTGAAGGGTTTTTTATACATATGCATATTATAAGGAATAACGTGCAGCATTTCATACTATTATTTTTGTATAGTTAAAATTATAATGAATGTAAAATAAATGTCAGGAGGATAAGACATGGGGTGTTTGGGAAATTTACTTTGGTTTATATTCGGAGGATGCATCAGCGGATTAAGCTGGCTGGTAGCCGGATGTCTCTGGTGCATTACCGTAGTAGGCATACCGATTGGTTTGCAGTGTTTTAAATTTGCCGGGTTGTCCTTTTTTCCTTTTGGAAAAGAAATCGAATACGGCGGTGGCGCAATATCGCTTATTGCGAATATCATATGGCTTTTGATATCCGGCATTCCATTGGCGCTGGAACATCTGGCAATCGGTCTGGTGTTGTGTGTCACCATTATCGGTATACCTTTTGGATTGCAGCAGTTTAAGCTTGCAAAACTGGCGCTGATGCCGTTTGGGGCAACGGTTCATTAAAACAAGAATCCCATTGTGCTCAGAAAAACTCCTAAAATGGAATTGCCCAGGGTAAGCGCCAGGGTGATGGAGCACATGATGATGCCTGCTGTCGCCATTCCCTTTCCGCCTTTCTTGATACCAAGTATTCCAAGGACAAGTCCTACAATGGAAACAGGATATCCGAAGATGGGAAGGCACCAGGCGAGAAAACCGCATATGCCCAGAACCATGGAGGCAATGGACATGCCTTTTTCTTCGGGCGGCGCTGCGGGAGGATAATTGTTGTTGTAGTTATTGTAATAATTATAGTTATTTAAGTTTGGGTCCATAAGTAAACTCCTTTGCCTGTTTTGCAGTCACTTTCTTTTGCGGCCATTATATCACAGTTTCCCGGGATTGTAAAATTTTGTCAGGTTTTCTGTCCGGGCGCTCATATTTACCATCAGGGCATCTAACAGAGTGATGGCTGTCATACATTCCATGACGACGACGGCCCTGGGAACAATGATGGGGTCATGCCTTCCCTTTATCCGGACGGAGATGTTTTCGCCTGCATTGTTCACCGTTTCCTGTGCCTGAAAGATGGAGGGAGTGGGTTTTACATGAGCCCGTATCAGAATGGGACTGCCATCGCTGATGCCGCCTAAAATGCCGCCGGCGTGGTTTGTTCTTTTTTCTATGGATGTGCCGTTGTTGTAAAATGCATCGTTATTCTGGCTGCCGACTGCTTTGGAAACCTGTACGCCGTCCCCGATTTCCACAGCTTTTACGGCACCGATAGACATGATGGCTTTGCTTAAGTTGGCATCCAGTTTTTCAAACACCGGGTCTCCGATGCCGGCCGGTATTCCCTCTGCGATGCATTCCATGACGCCGCCGGTGGAGTCCAATTTCTTTATATTTTCCTGTAAGTAAGCTTCTGCCAGTGCGGAAGCTTTTTTGTCCGGCATGGCAGTCGGGGTGGTGAATATGGCGTCTCTGTCAAAGACGGACAAATCCGCTTCTATAGGCCCGATGGAGCGGGTGTATGCGGTGACGGTAATGCCTATTTCTTTTAACAGCTTTGCGGCAATGGCGCCGGCAGCCACCCTGCCTATGGTTTCCCTGCCGGAGGAGCGGCCGCCGCCCCGATAGTCGCGAAAACCGTATTTTGCATCAAAGGTATAATCTGCATGGCCGGGTCTGTAGTAAGAAGCAATTTCGCTGTAATCGGCAGAGCGCTGCGAAGTGTTGCGGACAAGCAGGGAAATGGGAGTTCCGGTGGTGCGCCCTTCAAATACGCCGGAAAGAATCTCGACAAAATCCGCCTCTTTGCGGGAGGTGGTGATATTGCTCTGGCCCGGTTTTCGTCTGTCCAGATAAATCTGAATGTCTTCTTCCGAGAGGGGAAGGTTTGCCGGACATCCATCCACGACAACGCCCAGCGCTTTTCCGTGTGATTCGCCCCATGTGGTGATTTTAAAAATAGTGCCATATGTAGAACCAGCCATAACAGCCTCCTGAAAATTCATGTTTTTTCCACTATACAAAAAAATACATGCGGGTGCAATATAAAAATAAAAATATATTGGTATTTTGTAAAAAAAATAGTGCAATATGAAAAAAAGTGTGATATTATAGTACATAATGTACTGAAATATGCACGGATGGGTTTGTCTATGAAAAAAACATTCCGAGAAATATTTATATCCCGTTGTACCGGGGTTGCAAAAAAGCACAAATGGTTAAGGGGTGCCGTACTGGTTTACATGACGGCAGTGTTATCTGTATATCACGCAGGGGTAAAGATTACCGCTAATGGCAAACGGTATTCCTGTGCTGTTTTGTTGTTGCTTTTTTCCGTGGTGGGGAGCAGTTTTGCCTCTACGGAGAGCCTTGACAGGCAGAATGGGCCTGTATCGGTGTCTGAGGATGGAGTTGTGCTGGCCGCAGAGCAGGAAATTAACACAGAAGAAGTTGCATCCATTGAAGCAGATGAAGAAAGTCTGGAGAATTATGATGACGTAGCGCTTCTGGAAGAGGAAGAGCTGGATACCTATACGTTGGAAGAGATTCTGGAGAATAACAGCACCTACAGGGAAATGGTGGAAAATGAAACAGAAGGTTCACAGGAAGCGGATTACAGTTCCTATGATTTTGACGAAGACGACTGGAGGCTGATTTTGATTAACAAGCAGCATTCCATACCGGATGATTATGCTTTTCCGCTGGGAACCATCACCGGAAACATGCAGTGTGATGAAAGAATATTGGAAGATTTGCTTGCCATGATGCAGGCAGCCAAAAATGACGGTGTGGATTTGGTTATCTGTTCTCCTTACCGGGATTATAACCGTCAGACCTATCTGTTTAACCGTAAGATAAACCGTTACATGGAGGCGGGAATGTCTTACATGGATGCTTACAAGACAGCTTCCATGACAGTGACGTCACCCAATGCCAGTGAACACAGGATTGGGCTTGCCATAGATTTTTATAGCAGCACCTATAAAAACCTGAATGCCGGTTTTGCAGATACGGATACAGGAAAGTGGCTGGCAGAGCACAGTTACGAATACGGTTTTATCCTGCGTTATCCGGAGGGCAAAGAATACATTACCGGCATTGAATATGAGCCATGGCATTTTCGGTATGTAGGCATTGAGGCGGCTACGGTGATTACCCAGAAAGGCATTACCCTGGAAGAGTTTTGGGAGGACTTATAGATGTATCATTTGCTGAAACAGGAGGGAAGGGCCAAAAGGGGTGAGTTCCATACTGTACACGGAGTGATTCAGACCCCTGTTTTTATGAATGTGGGGACTGTGGCGGCCATAAAAGGAGCCGTATCCACACAGGATTTGGAAGCAATCGGCACTCAGGTGGAGTTATCCAACACATACCACCTGCATGTACGGCCTGGAGATAAGATTATCAGACAGTTGGGAGGACTGCACAAGTTTATGTCCTGGGACAAACCAATCTTAACGGATTCGGGAGGGTTCCAGGTTTTTTCTCTGGCAGGGCTTAGGAAGATTAAAGAAGAAGGCGTATATTTCAATTCCCATATTGACGGCCGCAAGATTTTTATGGGACCGGAAGAAAGTATGCAGATACAGTCCAATTTAGCTTCCACTATTGCCATGGCATTTGATGAATGTCCCAGTGCAAAGGCTGACAGGATATATGTGCAGGAGTCCGTTGCACGCACTACCCGCTGGCTGGCGCGCTGCAAAAAAGAGATGGAAAGATTGAATGGGCTGGAAAATACCATCAATAAAAGGCAGTTGCTTTTTGGTATCAATCAGGGTGCCGTCTATGAAGATATCCGGATAGAACATGCCAAAAGAATCGTGGATATGGATTTGGACGGTTATGCAGTCGGTGGACTGGCGGTGGGGGAGAGTCATGAGGAAATGTACCACATTCTTGATGAGGTGGTGCCGTTTCTGCCGGCAGACAAGCCCACATATCTGATGGGCGTAGGAACGCCGCTGAATATTTTGGAAAGCGTGGAGCGGGGCGTCGATTTTTTTGACTGCGTGTATCCCACAAGGAACGGCAGGCATGGACATCTTTACACTAATCATGGAAAAATCAATCTATTTAATGCAAAGTACGAACTGGATGATGGACCGATTGAGGAAGGATGCGGGTGTCCTGCCTGCAAGCGGTATTCCCGGGCATATATCAGGCATTTGCTGAAAGCAAAGGAGATGCTCGGTATGAGGCTTTGTGTGTTGCATAATCTGTATTTTTATAACACCATGATGGAGGAAATCCGAAACGCTTTGGATGCGGGAGCATTTGCGGCGTACAAAAAGAAAAAAATTGATAAACTACTTGCCCAAAGTTAAGAAGTTGTGTATGATTAATGGATAAGGCGTACAGGAGGACAGAATATGAGCATTTTACTCAGTGCTGATGCTGCAGCGGGAGCTGCCGGTACAGCAGGCGGAACAACCGGCACTATTTTTATTATTTTGGTTTATGTGGCCATTTTTGGCGGTATGTGGTTTTTACTTATGAGACCGCAGAAAAAAGAACAGAAGAGAGTGGCAGCCATGCTTTCCACATTGGCAACAGGGGATTGTGTCCTGACAACATCAGGATTTTACGGCATTGTGATTGATATCAATGATGACATGGTTATTGTAGAGTTCGGCAATAACAAAAACTGTCGTATTCCCATGGAAAAAACTGCCATCAGCCGTGTGGAAAAGGCCGGCGAGGCATAAAAAGCTATTTGTAATCCCGAAAGTCCCTGAATCCGCTGGCCGAGTCTTTGCGCCGCAGGTTTTGGGACTTTTAGGATTAGGATAAAAACAGGAAGAGAAAAGAAGGATTTCAGATTGAAAATTTAAATTTTCAATCGCGAGGTTTGTGCCTGCGCGCTGCTTGCACAAACTCGCAGGCCATGGCTATGGCCTTGTGCAATAAAGCAGCGCAGGAATGAGGAAAACATGAATTTAAAAATCACCTGTATTCCGGGCGACGGCATCGGACCGGAAATTATAGCGGAAGCAAAGAAAGTGCTGGTAAAAGCGGGCGAAAAGTTTGGATTTGTGCCTGATTTTACTGATATACTGATGGGAGGAGCGTCCATTGACGTTCATGGAGTTCCCCTTACCGATGAAGCAATTGATAAGGCAAAAGCGGCAGATGCGGTGCTGATGGGTTCCATCGGCGGAAATACTTCCACGTCCCCGTGGTATAAGCTGCCGCCTGAAAAGCGTCCCGAGGCAGGGCTGCTTAAAATCAGAAAAGCGCTTAATTTGTTTGCCAATTTGCGTCCAGCGCTTTTATACAAAGAACTGGCATCAGCCTGCCCTTTAAAAGAAGAAATCAGCGCGGCGGGTTTTGATATTATGATAATGCGGGAACTGACGGGCGGTCTGTATTTCGGTGAAAGAAAGACCGTTGAGGAAAACGGCGTGCGAAAAGCCATTGACACTCTGACCTATGACGAAAACGAAATCAGGAGAATTGCGATAAAGGGCTTCGATATTGCCATGAAGAGAAAGAAAAAGGTTACCAGCGTGGATAAGGCAAACGTGCTGGATTCTTCCAGATTGTGGCGTGCCGTGGTGGAAGAGGTGGCAAAGGACTATCCCGAGGTTACCTTAGAGCATATGCTGGTAGACAATTGTGCCATGCAGCTAGTAAAAGACCCTTCCCAGTTTGATGTGATTCTTACGGAAAACATGTTTGGTGACATTCTTTCCGATGAGGCGAGCATGGTGACAGGTTCTATCGGGATGCTGGCAAGTGCTTCCTTAAACGATACCAAATTCGGACTTTATGAGCCAAGTCATGGCTCGGCGCCGGATATTGCAGGAAAGGATATCGCCAATCCCATAGCCACGGTTTTAAGTGCGGCTATGATGCTGCGTTACAGCTTTGATTTGGACGCTGCGGCGGATGCCGTGGAAGAGGCGGTGAAGAAGGTGCTTGCCGACGGATTCCGTACCGGCGACATTATGTCGGAAGGGTTAAAGCAGGTGGGCTGTTCTGAGATGGGAAGCCTGATTGCAGAGAGAATTTAACTTACAAGAGGGATACATATGCAGTTGTTGATGGGAAATGAAGCCATAGCCATGGGAGCAATCCAGGCGGGCGTAAATCTGGTGGCAGGATATCCGGGAACTCCTTCCACGGAGATTCTGGAAACGGTGGCAAGGGAAAATGACGGGAGCATTTATGTGGAATGGTCAGTCAATGAAAAAGCGGCGTTAGAGGTTGCGGCAGGCGCTTCTTACGCCGGCGCAAGGACGTTGGTAACCATGAAGCAGGTGGGATTAAACGTGGCTTCGGATGCGTTAATGAGCCTTGCCTATGTGGGGTGCGTTGGTGGTATGGTGATTGTTGCAGCGGATGACCCGGGACCGATTTCTTCCCAGACGGAGCAGGATACCAGAACCTTTGCTTCCTTTGCGAAGATTCCGGTGTTTGACCCGGCGTCCCCTGAGGAAGCATTCGAGATGGTACAGGATGCTTTTGCCATTTCCGAAAAGTACAATACCCCTGTATTGTTAAGACCCACCACACGGGTGTGCCACGGGTGCGCGTCCATGGAGATAGATGCCGCGGGCAGGCACAGGAATATTCCGAAAGGATTTGTGAAGGATACGGGAAGGTTTGTGATTTTTCCGAGAACCTCCTATTTAAACCATAAGAAAATGGAAGAACGCAACCCGCAGATTGGGGATTTGTTTTCCGAATATATGGGAAACAAGCATAAAGTATACGGGGATGTCCAAAAAACGAAACGGTTAGGCATTGCAACAGGCGGCATAAGCTACGCCTATGTAAGGGAAGCCATTGCCATGGACGGATATGAAAAGAGGAATTTTTCCCTTTTGAAAATCGGTACGCCGTTCCCGTTTCCGGCAAAGCTTGCCTTGGAGTTCCTTCAGCAGGTGGATGAGGTACTCTGCATGGAAGAATTAGACCCTGTTATAGAAAAAGAATTGCTGATTCTGTGCGGGCAGCATCATCTTCCTGTAAAAATACACGGAAAAATGGACAAGACGGCGCCGCATGCAGGGGAAAATTCCGTGGAGCTGGCAAGGTGCCTGCTTGCAGATTTCTTCGACAAAAAGACGGTGGAGGAATTATGTGTCAATACCGGAACTTGTGCAGACAGGCCGGTGCTTCCTGTAAGACCGCCTGTTCTCTGTGCGGGGTGCCCGCACCGGGCATCTTTTTATGCCGTCAAGCAGGCAGTTAATGGGAGAAAGGCTGTGTTTTCGGGAGATATCGGCTGTTATACGCTGGGCAACGCAAAGCCGCTTGATATGGTGGATACCTGCCTTTGTATGGGAGCGGATGTCACGATTGCGCAGGGGCTTCAAAGAGTTGAACCGGATACCCTCCATTTTGCTTTTATAGGTGATTCCACGTTTTTTGCATCCGGCATGACGGGAGTAGTAAATGCCGTTTACAATCAGACGGATATTATTCTGGTGGTGCTTGACAATTCCACCACGGCCATGACGGGACACCAGCCCCATCCCGGCACAGGAAAAACCATGATGGGGGAGATTACGGAAAAGGTCAGCATAGAGAAAATCCTGCTTGCCATGGGAGTATCCCATGTTGTTACGGTAAATCCGTTTCATGGGCAGGAAGCGTTAAAGGCTGTGGAAGAGGCCGCAGCATGTGAGGGCGTAAGGGCCATTATTTTTAAGGCTCCCTGCATTGCAGTGGCAAAACCGGCTGCCGGATTTTCGGTAAATCAGGACAAATGTGTCCAATGTAAGAAGTGTATCCGGGATTTGGGATGCCCTGCCATTGTCATGGAGGATGGCCGGGTAATGATAGAACCTTCCCTGTGTTACGGCTGTACCTTGTGTGCACAGATATGTCCGGTAAGGGCTATTGAAGGTGTGGGAAAGGAGCGTGAAGCCTGTGACAAATAGTTGTTTGCTGTGCGGTGTCGGCGGGCAGGGAACGGTGCTTGCCTCCAAAATGATAGCTTTTGCGGCCATGGAAAAAGGAGAGAATGTCAGGACGGCGGAGACCATAGGCATGGCGCAGAGGGGTGGCAGCGTAGTCAGCCATGTACGGGTGGGAGGCAGTATAAAGTCTCCGATTATCCCCATACACGGTGCAGATGTGCTGATTGCCTTTGAACCTGCGGAAGCGGTCAGGTGTCTGGAATATTTAAAAGAAGGCGGCACAGTGATAGTCAACAAAAAGGCAGTGAAACCGGTGACGTCTTCCCTTACGGGCAGTGATTATGACGGAAAAGTGATGCTTTCCCATCTGCAAAAAAAAGTAAAGAAACTGATACTGGTGGACGGGGATGCGGTCTGTGAAAGATGCGGCTCGGCAAAAGTACTTAATATGGTATTGCTGGCAGCGGCCGTAAAAGCAGGGGCATTGTCCATGAATATAGAAGAGTTACAAAATGCTATCGAAAAAAAACTGCCCGAGAAGTTTAAAGAAATAAACCTGAAGGCTGTACATATGACAGAAGGGGAAGTGATGCCATGAAAATGACAAAAGAGCAGTTTAGCCTGATTAAGACACAGTTGAAAAATCTGACGGGCAAGGATTGCTTTTACAGGGAAAAATTGAAGGATGTGGATGTGGATGCCATAGAAAGTCAGGAAGACTTTGAGAAACTGCCATTTACATGGAAGGGGGATTTGCGGGAGGCATATCCGCTTGGACTGCAGGCAGTGCCGGAAGAAGACATTGTAAGGATTCATTCCTCTTCGGGCACAACAGGTACGCCGGTTATTATTCCGTATACCGCGCAGGATGTAAGTGACTGGGCGGAAATGTTTAAGCGCTGCTATGAGATGGCAGGCGTCACAAAAAAGGACCGTGTCCACATTACACCGGGTTACGGACTGTGGACGGCAGGCATCGGATTTCAAAACGGCGCGGAGCGTCTGGGGGCAATGGTGATTCCCATGGGACCCGGCAACACGGATAAGCAGCTGCGCATGATGATGGATTTGGAATCTACCGTATTGTGTGCAACGTCCTCTTATGCTTTGCTTTTGGCGGAAGAGATTGCCAAACGGGGCATTGGAGATAAAATTCATTTGAAGAAAGGCATTATCGGCTCCGAAAGATGGGGAGAAAAGATGAGAAAGCGCATTGCAGGTGAACTGGGCGTGCAGCTTTACGACATTTACGGACTGACAGAGGTATATGGTCCCGGCATCGGCATGAACTGTGAATATGAATGTGGGATGCACATGTGGACGGATTATATCTATTTTGAGATTGTCAATCCCAAAACCGGGGAACCTGTGCCGGACGGTGAAGTGGGGGAACTGGTAATCACCACATTAAAGAAGCAGGGGGCGCCCCTTATCCGGTACCGCACGCATGATTTAACCAGGGTGATACTGGGAGAATGTCCCTGCGGATGTAAGTTCCCGCGTATTGATACCATCTTAGGGCGTACGGATGACATGGTGAAGGTGAAAGGCGTCAATATTTTCCCCAGCCAGATAGATGAGCTGCTATCGGGCATAAAGGGAGCATCCAGTGAATATCAGTTTATGATAGACCATATGGAAGGCAAGGATATCTGCACATTGTTTGTGGAGGCCGACGCCGGTGCAAACAAGTATGAACTGGAAAGAGAAATTACGGAAACGTTCAAATATAAAATAGGGATTCTGGTGAAGGTTATGCCGGTGGAAGTCGGGGAGCTTCCCAGAAGTGAAAAGAAATCTACGAGGGTATTCGATAACCGTTATTAGATGAAAAAATATAACGTCCTTCCGGGGGCGGAATGGAGGAAAGTATGAGAAGTGATTCTGTTAAGACAGGGGCCAGCCAGGCGCCGCACAGGAGTTTGTTTAACGCATTGGGTTATACGGAGGAGGAAAGAAAAAGGCCCCTTATCGGGATTGTAAGTTCCTACAATGAGATTGTTCCCGGCCATATGAACCTGGATAAAATAGCGGATGCCGTAAAAATGGGAGTGGCAATGGCGGGCGGTACGCCTGTGGTTTTTCCGGCCATTGCAGTCTGTGACGGCATAGCCATGGGGCATATCGGTATGAAATACAGTCTTGTTACCAGGGACTTGATAGCGGACAGCACGGAATGTATGGCGATGGCGCACGGTTTCGACGGTCTGGTCTGCATTCCCAACTGTGACAAGAATGTGCCCGGCCTTTTGATGGCGGCTGCAAGGTTAAATATTCCAACCATATTTGTTTCCGGCGGTCCCATGCTGGCGGGAAGGGTAAAGGGAGAGAAAAAGAGCCTTTCTTCCATGTTTGAGGCAGTGGGCAGCGTGGCGGCAGGCACCATGACGATGGAAGACCTCTGTGAATTTGAAGAAAAAGTCTGCCCTACCTGCGGTTCCTGTTCCGGTATGTATACTGCAAACTCCATGAACTGCCTGACAGAGGCAATCGGCATGGGACTTCGCGGCAACGGCACGATTCCTGCCGTATATTCCGAGAGAATCCGGCTGGCAAAACATGCAGGAATGAAGATTATGGAACTGGTGGAAAAAGATATCAAGCCCCGCGACATTATGACGGAGGAAGCGTTCCGCAATGCCCTCACAGTGGATATGGCACTGGGATGCTCCACCAATACCATGCTTCATCTTCCGGCAATCGCCCATGAGGCAGGCGTGGACTTAAACCTCGACATTGCCAATGAACTTTCCGCTATCACGCCAAACCTTTGCCATCTGGCGCCGGCAGGACCTACCTATATGGAGGACTTGAACGAGGCAGGCGGCGTGTATGCCGTTATGAAGGAACTTTCCAAGCTGAATCTGCTGAACCTTGATTTGATTACCGTTACGGGTAAGACAGTGGGTGAAAACATTCAAAATGCGGTAAACCGGGATGAAAGCGTCATCAGGACGGTGGAAAATCCCTATTCTGCCACAGGCGGGATTGCTGTGCTGAAAGGAAACCTTGCACCGGACTCCGGCGTGGTGAAACGTTCTGCCGTTGTACCTGAGATGATGGTGCATGAAGGCCCTGCAAGGGTATTTGACTGCGAAGAAGATGCTATCGAGGCAATCAAAGGCGGCAAAATCGTGGCAGGGGATGTTGTGGTTATCCGATACGAAGGGCCGAAGGGAGGTCCGGGCATGAGGGAAATGTTAAATCCGACCTCCGCCATTGCGGGAATGGGTCTTGGCTCTTCCGTGGCGCTGATTACGGACGGTCGTTTTTCAGGCGCTTCCAGGGGCGCTTCCATCGGGCATGTTTCACCGGAAGCGGCAGTGGGCGGTCCCATTGCACTGGTAAAAGAGGGTGATATCATAAGCATTAATATTCCGGAAAATACCCTGAATGTAAAAATATCGGATGAAGAAATGGAAAGAAGACGCCATGCATGGCAGCCCAGAGAGCCAAAGATTAAAACAGGATACCTTGCCCGTTACAGGGAACTGGTAACCAGCGGAAACCGCGGCGCAATTCTGGAAATGCCGGATAATAATCAATAGGAACTGGGAGGATGAAACGATGCAGCTTACTGGTGCGGAAATTGTAATAGAATGTTTAAAGGAGCAGGGGGTTGATACCGTCTTTGGTTATCCGGGGGGTACCATTTTAAACATATATGATGCACTTTACAAACACAGCAATGAAATCAACCATATTCTCACTTCACATGAACAAGGCGCGGCCCATGCGGCGGACGGCTATGCAAGGGCAACAGGCAGGGTAGGCGTCTGTATGGCGACAAGCGGCCCCGGTGCAACTAATCTGGTTACCGGTATTGCGACAGCCTATATGGATTCCGTACCCATGGTGGCTATCACGGCCAATGTAAACCTTCCCCTTTTGGGCAAGGATACCTTTCAGGAAGTGGATATTGCGGGCGTTACCATGCCCATTACCAAGCATGGTTATATTGTAAAGGATATTTCGATACTGGCAGACACTCTGAGAAAAGCATTTGAAATTGCCAAATCCGGCCGTCCGGGTCCCGTGCTGGTGGATATCACGAAGGATGTCACGGCGAATACCTGTGAGTATACGCCCGTAGTACCGGTGAAGCCACGGGTGCTGAACCGGTATACGAAAGAAGATATAGACAGGGCGGCAGAACTGATTGAAAAGTCACAGAAGCCGTATATATATCTGGGCGGCGGGGCGATTATTTCCGGTGCGGCAGAGCAGGTAAAAGAATTTGCGGTGAAAATTGACGCACCTGTGTGTGACACGTTGATGGGAAAAGGCGCGTTTGACGGCAGAAGCGAAAGATACACGGGCATGATTGGTATGCACGGCACCAAAACCTCAAATTTCGGGGTCAGTGAATGTGATTTGCTGATTGCTCTGGGAGCCCGTTTTTCAGACCGTGTAATTGGCAACCCAAAAACTTTTGCCAAAAATGCGAAGGTACTCCACATTGACATTGATGCGGCGGAAATCGGCAAGAACATTCCGGTGTGTGCCGGTGTTACCGGAGATTTAAAATGTATTTTAAAGGAATTGATTGCCCGTGTAAACAAGATGGAACATACCGAATGGATGGCGCATATAAAAGAATTAAAAGAAAAATATCCTTTAAAATACAGTAAGGAGCAGTTGTCCTGCCCTTATGTAATCGAGGAGATTGACCGCGTAACCAACGGGGAAGCGGTTATCAGTACGGATGTGGGGCAGCATCAGATGTGGGCGGCACAGTATTATCGGTATACGCAGCCGCGTACCTTTCTGTCTTCCGGCGGCTTGGGAACCATGGGTTACGGCCTTGGGGCATGCATCGGGGCAAAAACGGGATGTCCTGATAAAGTATGCATCAATATAGCCGGTGACGGCTGTTTCCGTATGAATATGAATGAGCTGGCAACTGCAAGCAGGTATCATATTCCCATTATTCAGGTGGTAATCAATAACCATGTGCTTGGAATGGTGCGTCAGTGGCAGACACTTTTTTATGACCACAGGTATTCACAGACGGTTCTCAATGACAAGGTGGATTTCTGTAAAGTGGCGGAAGGTCTGGGCTGTACTGCCATCAGGGTGACAAAAAAGGAAGAAGTGGCGCCGGCTCTTGAAAAGGCCATTTCCATGAATGCGCCGGTGGTAATCGAGTGCGTGATTCCGGAGGATGATAAGGTATTTCCTATGGTGCCGGCCGGAGCGCCCATCAGTGATGCTTTTGATGAGGATGATTTATAGCGTGAAAAGTACTTCTAAAATTCATGTCAAATTACGATATGCAGTAATAGCCGCTATTGCCGTGGCAGCCGCAGGGTATCTGGCAATGGCGGCTTATTACAGCAAAGGATTTAATCCGGGGACTTTTGTCAATGGCGTATACTGCACAGGAAAGTCCGTCACTGTAATAAATGAAGAATTGCAAGGTCAATATAATAATGACATATTTGTCATACAGGATGCGCTTGGCAGACAATATGAAATCAGTTTGTCCGATATCGGTTTTTATATTGATTATACAAATCCGCTGCATGAACTTCAGGACGGGCAGAATCCCTTTGTGTGGGCGGGCAGTCTGATACAGCCCGGCCGGGAAACGATAAATCCGGAAGTTGGTTTCGATATGCTCCTTTTGGAAAAGGCTTTGGAAAACTGCGGCATAGAGCAGGCAAATGCAAAAGAGCCCACAGTGGAAATCCGTCTGGAGCAGGGATATGTGCTTTATAACGGCAAGCAGGATGTGTTTGATTTGCAGGCTGTCAGGAACCGGGTGGCAGAGATGCTTATGCAGGGCAGGTATTTTATGGATGTGTCGGATTGTTATGCCAATCTGCCGTATACACAGGACGAACAGGATACGCTTGTATTATGGGAAAAGATAGAGGCATTCCAGAACTGTGGCATACAATATGACATGGGAGATGGAAAGATTGCGCTGACTCCTGAACTTACAAGTAATTTTATTGCGTTGGATGAAAACGGGAACTTTCTGTTGGATGAGGACGGAAATCCGGTTTGCAGTGAGGAAGGAATTACGGCGTTTATAGATGCACTCTGTCTGGAATATGATACCTATGGGAGTGTGAGGGATTTTTACAGTACCAGAGGGGACATTATCACGATAGAAGGGGGCACCTATGGCAATAAATTGGATAGGGAGGCGGAAATCGCTTATCTGACGGAAGCCTTTTTGGAAGGGAAACAGGAAGTCCATGTTCCTGCCTATATACAGCAGGCAGCCGTCCGGGGAAAAAACGACATCGGAGATACCTATGTTGAAGTGGACATGGGCACACAGAAATTGTACTATTATGAGGACGGGGAACTAAAACTGGAAACGGATATAGTAACCGGCAATATAAGCCGCAGGATGGGGACGCCCAGCGGGGTTTTTTATGTATATAACATGCAGAGAAACCGGGTGCTGAGAGGGGAAGGGTATGCATCCCCTGTCAAGTACTGGGTTCCTGTTAAAGGAAGCATCGGTATCCACGACGCTTCATGGAGGAAGGATTTTGGCGGGGAAATATATAAGACAGGCGGTTCCCACGGCTGTATCAACGTTCCGGGAAGCGTGATGGGGGAACTTTATGATATGCTGGAAATCGGCGTACCGGTTGTGATGTTTTATTAAAACTGCCGCTTTGGAATCTAAAGACTCCGTATTTTGCCTTGCGGCACCCCCGGCGTGTATTTGTTCCAACAGGACGCGCTCCCGCTCGGGTAAAAACGCAGTGGTACATAAGAGGTTGAAAAACAACCTCTAAGTACCAGCGTTTTTACACGGTCCTTTATGGAATCAAATGCACGCCGGGGGTGCCGCAAGGCAAAATACGGAGGCACCAGAAAGTTTTAGTTGACTAAAGCGGCAATAGAGTTTACAATAAACTTTATGTTCGCATAAAAAGGTGAAAATGAGTATATTTATACGAAAAATGAGGAGGTAATCAACGTGCGAGTTTACAATTTTTCAGCAGGTCCGGCAGTTTTGCCTGAGGAAGTCTTAAAAGAAGCGGCAGATGAAATGCTGGATTATCAGGGCAGCGGAATGTCCGTTATGGAGATGAGCCACCGTTCCAAAACCTATGACAAAATAATTAAAGATGCGGAGGCGGATTTGCGGGATTTGATGAATATTCCCGACAATTATAAGGTTCTGTTTCTGCAGGGGGGAGCAAGTTCCCAGTTTGCTATGATACCTATGAACCTGATGAAGAACAAGGTTGCTGATTATATTGTAACCGGACAGTGGGCAAAGAAGGCGTATCAGGAGGCTTCCATATATGGAAAGGCCAACAAGATAGCTTCCAGCGAGGATGCAACATTTTCCTACATACCCGATTGTTCAGACCTTCCCATCAGTGAGGACGCTGATTACGTTTATATTTGTGAAAACAATACCATATACGGTACCAAGTTTAAGACACTGCCCAATACCAAAGGGAAAACCCTTGTGGCAGACGTGTCCTCCTGCTTTTTGTCAGAGCCTGTTGATGTAACCAAATATGGTTTGATTTACGGCGGCGTGCAGAAAAATATCGGTCCTGCCGGCGTGGTAATTGTGATAATCAGGGAGGATTTGATTACGGAGGACGTGCTTTGCGGTACGCCGACCATGTTCAAATATAAAATACATGCGGATAATGAATCCCTTTACAATACACCGCCTGCATACGGTATCTATATCTGCGGCAAGGTGTTCAAATGGCTGAAAAAGCAGGGCGGCCTTGCAGCCATGAAGGAATATAATGAAAAGAAAGCGGCCGTTCTTTATGATTTTCTGGACGAAAGCAGCCTGTTTAAGGGAACCGTACGCAAAGAAGACCGTTCTTTGATGAATGTGCCTTTTGTGACAGGCAATGAAGAACTGGATGCAAAATTTGTAAAAGAAGCGGCAGCGGCAGGCTTTGTAAACCTGAAAGGACACAGGTCCGTGGGCGGTATGCGTGCAAGCATTTACAATGCCATGCCTATCGAAGGCGTGGAAAAGCTGGTTGCATTTATGAAAGAATTTGAAAAGAATAACGCATAGGAGTGAAAATTATGTTTCAATACTATTGTTTAAATCCTATTTCCAATGTAGGATTGGAGAACTTTACGAGTGAATATACAAAGACGGATGCCATTGAAAATGCACAGGGCGTATTGGTGAGAAGCGCTTCCATGCATGAGATGGAGCTTCCGGAAAATCTGCTTGCCGTGGCAAGGGCAGGCGCAGGCGTAAACAATATTCCGCTGGATAAATGCGCAGAAAAGGGAATTGTGGTTTTTAACACGCCGGGCGCCAATGCAAACGGTGTGAAAGAACTGGTGCTTGCGGGTATGCTGTTAGCGGCAAGGGATGTGACGGGCGGCATTGAATGGGTAAAAAACAATGCTTCCGACGAAAATATTGCAAAGACGGCGGAAAAAGAGAAAAAGAATTTTGCGGGCACGGAACTTCTCGGAAAAAAACTGGGTATCATTGGGCTTGGCGCCATCGGTGTTAAGGTGGCAAATACGGCAAGACATCTTGGCATGGAGGTTTACGGTTACGACCCCTATCTTTCGGTGGATGCGGCATGGAACCTGAGCAGGGATGTGAAGCATGTGCTGAATGTGGAGGACATCTATCAGAACTGTGATTATATTACGATTCATGTGCCGCTTTTGGATTCCACCAAAGGAATGGTGAATAAGGATGCCATCGCACTGATGCGTGACGGTGTGGTAATCTTGAACTTTGCAAGGGATTTGCTTGTAAATGAAAAGGACGTATTGGATGCTCTGGAATCGGGAAAAGTAAGAAAATATGTAACGGATTTCCCCAACACGGTGACAGCAGGAGCGAAGGGATGTATTGTTATTCCTCATCTTGGCGCTTCCACGGAAGAGTCCGAAGATAATTGTGCGGTTATGGCAGTAAAAGAAATGATGGATTATCTGGAGAACGGCAATATCAAAAACAGCGTCAATTATCCGAATTGTGACATGGGCGTATGTACCAATGTGGGCAGGGTAGCTGTTTTCCATAAAAATATTGCAAACATGATTACCAAGTTTACAGGATGCTTTGGCGAAAATGGGATTAACATCAGCGATATGATGAACAAATCCAGAGGAGAGGTTGCATATACCATGCTGGATGTGGAAAGCAAGGCAACACCCGATATCGTGGAGAAGCTTAGTGCAATAGACGGCGTATTCCGTGTAAGGGTAGTAAAATAGTGAGTGTTGACAGATGCCGGAGGCAGAAAATGCCTTCGGTTTTTTGTTTGTGCAACTTTTTTTGTTACTGCAAGGTATTATTATAAAGCAGATACACAATGAATTAGGAAGAACCGGGAGTCAGGAATTATGAAATTTCGGATTATGGTATTACCTGCATGGGATAGGTTATGTTGAAGGTATTCTGGAAAACGGAAAACCAAAAGAGCGTTAAAATAGTGTTGAAAATTTTATTTGATTTTGAGCAACCTGATGCAGTTGTCAAGGGTATTCTATATGAAACGTATAACAGGAGAAATCTGGAGGGGAAAATGAAAAGGAAATGGATAATGTTTCCGGCGGTTATTCTTATGGCAGCTTTTCTCAGCGCCTGTGGTATGGGAGAAAGGATTGTTTCTGTTTTTTACAGTACTTCCGCCCAAATAGAGAACAGACTGGCAGGAACAAAAGAAAAAGCACAGCAGGAAGTGGTGCTGGGAAATGATTTTCCGGAGGACTTTGACGGGTTTGTATATATGAGCAGCGCGGTCCTTGTCACAGAAGACGTAGAGGATGGGAAGGATAATTGCCGGGAGCTTCTGGTGATGATTCCCGACGGCGACTATTCCAGTGTCAACCAAAATGAGGCATATTCGGAGAGAAGCGGTATAAAATTCAGGGTTTCATTAAATCCCGCTTATACTTTTCTGAGTGGTGAAGGGCAGAAATATTCCCTTGAGGATGATATGGAGTTTTTTCTGTCATATATGTTTGATGAATTTTATAATACCTATTACAAGGAAATAGAAATTTCTGAGATGGTCCGGACTGATAACGGAATAAGGGTGACTGTCAAATATCTTATGCATGATACATGGCTGGAAAAGTATATACCTGTATTCTGCACCTATTATCTTGCAGAGCTGGATAAGGATACAAGGGTCTTCGTGGAGGTGACGCTTGACGCTGAAACGGTAAACGGAGAGACAGACGGTTTGATTGAAGAACTGGAAATGTTTTACGGATTTGACATTGAATGGGATGCCGAAGCGGCACAGAAGAAGCTGGACAAATTTTTGGCAGGCGGCGGTTTCGAAAAAAACAGTTTTTCCACGGGCTATCTTATGTTTGAACTGCCGGAGGGATGGCATCAGGATTATTATTACAGTGATACTGCGAATACATTTACGTTTTTACCAGAAGAGGATGCTGCCGGAAATGTCTCCTGTTTCATCAACATACGCAGGGAGTATGTGGGAGAAGGTAATATTGATATAAGAGAAATGGCAGAGGATACGGAACAGGGAAAAGCAATTTTTAAGGAACTGTTTGGGGACAGGGCAGAAAATGTGGAGGTGATGGATTATGGTATGACCTGTCTGGGATATGCAATCAAGTTAAGCTATACCGTTCGCGGAGAATTAAGTGATGAGAGGGTGGAATGGTATATCATTGAGAATAAAGGATATTTATACTTTATACATGCATCGGCCACAGCGGAAAGCACGGAGAATGTATTTGGACTTGTGGAAGATATCCTGCACAACGGCAAGGTGCGGGAGGAATAAACAGGGTTTCTTATAAAATATTGAAGTTTCCGCAATGCAGAATGCGGAAACCCGATACAAAATAGTGTTGGAAATTTATTCCCCGTAAGGTATACTGTTTTATGTAAAGACAGATACAGTATGGAGAGACGAATGAGCGGGGATTTATTACTAACCACAGAGGAAATCATAGATAAATATGCGGATATGGTATACCGGCTGGCCGTAAACGAAATGGGCAACAGGGAAGATGCCCAGGATGTGTTTCAGGAGGTATTTCTGCGTCTGGTGCGTTACAGGGAAAGAATCACATCGGAAGAACACTTAAAAGCATGGCTTTTGAGGGTGACCATAAACTGTGCCAGAAAACAGCAGACAAGCGCCTACAGAAAAAAGGTGCATTTTCTGGAGCAGGACAATCAGAAGCCGGATGTGAAAGCAACGGAGGCTTTTAGAGAGGTTGAGAATGCAGATTCACCGGTGACGTCAGCCGTAGCTGCGCTGCCACAACGCTATCGCAGTGTTGTGTATCTGTATTATTATGAGGAAATGAGCATTGCAGAGATAGGAATTATCTTAAAAGAAAAAGAATCTACGGTTAAATCCAGACTGTTCCGAGCAAGGGAAATGCTTAGAATCCGGCTGAAAGGAGAGGATGTTCTATGAAGGAAGAGAATTTAAAAAAGCAGTATGCAGAAGAACTGGACGGCCTGCATGCTCCGGCTGAATTGATAGCGCTTACCAAAAAAAGAGTGGCAGCACAACAGGAAACTCCCAAAAATAAAAAGTTAAGTATAATAAAATATCTGCCTGCCGCTGCTGCATTGCTTTTTATCAGCCTGTGTATTTTCTGGCAGGCAGGTTTCAGAAATGAAAAGTCTTCCGGTGAACCCGGAATTTATATGGGAAGTGTAAACGCGGACAACGCATCATTGAAAGATGATATCCTGATAAGCCATGCAAGTGTACTTCCCGTGGAGTTTGGAAAAGAAACGGCATGGACGGAAGAGATAGAAGGCAGGCAGGTATGGTTTGCAGTTACATCAAAAGGCAATTATATGGCAGCGTACAAGGAAGAGGATTATGTGATTGTGGAATCGGAGGAGAAGGATAAAAACCATTTCATAATTTACATGCAGCATTTGTTGGCACAGTAAACAGACGGAAAGGCGAAAAGAATATGAAAATTGATAATGGATTGTTTATGTTTCTGTTGGAAAAAAAGAAAAAAGGCGGTACGGTTCTGCCTATACTTCTTTGTATTGCGTTGTTGATGGGGATGTTCGGAGGCGGCTTCGCACTGGGATTTTCCATAAAAAAAGGCGCTGAGCCGGCAGGTGTGCTTTCTGCGGATAGCAGGGATGAGAAGGAGGACACCAAAGATACGGCAGAAGTACCGGTAAGGGAAAACGAAACGGATGGGGCGTATGGGGAAGGCAGTTATGTGACGAGCATGTACCTTGCCAGCATGACGAAGGACAAGTATCAGGACAAGCCCTCCCCATACGGTTATACTTACGGTCCGGCGATTACCGGTATCGGAAGGACGGAAAATATTGTATTGCAGGCAGGATTTTCCGTGGATGACCTTGATGTGGAGTATTGGACGGAAATTATCGGTCTGTATGAGGACCCTCAGTTACAACATCTGGTAGGAAACGGATGGGATTATGACAGGGAAACCGGCACCATCACCATGACGCCGTCTTCTTATCCTGTCGGTCAGATTTGGCTTAACGGACTGAGTATGGAAGTGGTAAAACGGTATCACCATGACAATGTGAAATTTTTTCCCAATGATGCGGGTTCGGCATGGGGTAATCTGAGTACGATGTATCTTGCCACCTATTATGACCTTGCGACGGGAGAGAAAAGAGATGTACCGCAGGTTCAGGTAGTGACCGTGAAAGGGGAGCTTCCTGATACACCAAAGCTTTCCTGTTCTTATACGGATGACGGAAGGGTACATTTTTCATGGAATGAGATTGCAGGTGCAGAGGAATATTTCGTCTGCCGGTATACCATCAGCGACGATTACGGGCAGGATGGCGGCCTGTCGGTTATGGAGGTGACTACTGATACCGAATGGTTTTCCGCGTCTCCCGAGTATGGTTCGGTCACCACCAACGATGATTTTCGGAATTACTCTGTTGCGCAGAATGACTGGTACGGATACGGCAGAGAAAGAACCATAGAAGAATATGGGGAAGAGCCTATAGCAATTTTGAAGGAAAATAACCGTTACCAGTACTGTGTGATTGCCGTATGCAGGGAAGGTACGTCAATGATGAGCAACAGTGTGGATATTCTGGATATTCAGGAGAATATCCCTGTACTAATCGCTTATGACACCTGGGTGGAAAACGGTTACAGTTACAAGGGATACGACTCCGTGGAGCAGGCGATGTCTTACGGTTACGTTACCATGGCAGACGGCATGACAGCCATGAAGCTGATTGATTATGACACCGAACAGGCCATGGTAGTGGAAGACAGGTATATATACACGGATGAGGAAGGGAATTTTCTGGAGGGAAAAAATATCAGTGTATTAAAAATCCCTTACCGCATAGAAGGAACGCCTTTTGAGGATGTTGCCCTCATCGTAGACTATGATGAGAGTAATCTGGAAAAGGATTTACGGTTTCTGGAAGAACGGGAAGACATGCTCAGAAAACGCGGGGGCGATGTTGCGTTAAATACGGATATTGAGTTTGACATAAAGGAAACAGCGGACAAGGAAATCCGGGAAGTGGATTTTGAGATTACGGCTAACTGTGCGCTCTCGGAGTATCTTGCCAGAAATATGCTTGCCGGCGTCAAGGTGATTGACGTGTCACAGTTCCCTGAAGCAGCGGATATTTCCATGCTGGAGGACGCATTTTTGGAAGCTTATTACCAGAATCCGCTTATATTAGGCATTACCGGATATAAAATTAACCGTGACGGAACGGCTGTGAAGGTGGCATATGATGATAATGCGGAAGTGACAGCAAGAAAACAAGAGGAAATCAAAGAGAAAGTAGCACAGATAACGGCACAGATTATCAAGCCGAGTATGTCGGAACTGGAGAAAGAACTGGCAATCAATCAATACCTTTGTGATACTTGTGAATATGATGAAATGGCTCTGCAGAATGCAGAGGAAAATAATTTTGCATATGTTGACAGTAAATATGACGACTCTTTTACGGCATATGGAGCTTTAATCAATGGCAAATGTGTGTGTGCAGGGTATGCGGGCGCTTTTAAGCTTTTGGCAGATGCGGCCGGCCTGCAGTGTGTGGTGGTAACCGGAGTGCTGGAAGGCAATCTTCCCCATGCGTGGAATAAAGTGAGGATAGACGGGGAATGGGAAATTCTTGATGTCACCAACAATGACAATGAATTTTTATCCAATGCTTTGCTAAATCTGCCGGATGAGGCGGGAAGCCGTACTTTGACGGAGGATTCCGATTATGTTCTGGACAGCTGCATGAGAAATTACATTGCCACAAACGGCAGACGTGAATTTTACCGGCTGCATAATCTGTATTACGATTATGATGAAATCGGGGAAAAACTTGCAGAACAGATTGAAGAAAAAGGGTTTGCCCTTCTTCGCACAGAATATGGCCTGGATGACAGGACCTTTTACCGGATAGGACGGGATGTCAGCAATGCTTTGGAGGAGGAAACGGAACTGTATGGCTGTTACTGGATGGGAGTCATCTATCTGACAACTGAAGAAGAATAAAGACCATTTACAAATTTAAGCCTGTCAGACCAAAAGGAATGACAGGCTTTTTGTAAAAAAGGGTTTACGGAATACGGTGAATTAACGATAAAAAAATGGGTGTTCCCCGTCGGGTTTATACTGGCTGTCAAAATCAGCCCGCATTTTTGCGTCGCTTAAACAGGCGGCTTCACTTTGCATGTCCATATAACGGATGAAAAACTCTTCAAGGGAAATGCCCTGTTCGTCGGCAATTTCCTGTAGTATAGGGCGGAGCTTGTCTAACTGCGCGGAAACCTGCACTTTCTGGGGGTCTATGTCTGCCATGACTTCTTCTGCGTATTTGTTGATGCGAGCCAGTATTTTTCTGTCTTCTGCTGTCAAATAACCACATCCTTTTACATAATATTTGCTTCAAAAAGCTTCTACACATTTTATCACCAATTACTTGTGATGTATAGCAATTTTTGTTAAAATAATAGAAATAATATGAAGAAGAGGAGATTTTACATGGCGAAGATAAGGCCTTTTCGGGCAATCAGACCGGCAAAAGGATTGGAGAAAAGCATTGCTGCGCTGCCTTATGATGTGTACAGCAGGAAAGAGGCAAAGGAAGCCGTGGCGGATGCTCCCCTTTCTTTTTTGCGGATAGACAGGGCGGAAACGCAGTTTCCGGATGATGTGGACACTTACGATGAACGGGTCTACAATAAAGCAAAAGAACTGCTATTGGAACAGATGGCAAAGGGAGAATTTGTTACAGAGGAAAAGCCTTGTTTTTACTTGTATGAGCTTGCAATGGAGGGGAGAAAGCAGACCGGCATAGTGGGATGCGCTTCCATTGATGATTACGAAAGCGGCGTGATTAAAAAGCATGAAAATACAAGGGCGGATAAGGAGGAGGACCGCATCCGCCATGTAGATACTTTAAATGCACAGACAGGGCCGATTTTTCTGGCTTATCGCAACAGCGCCGGTTTACAGGAAATTATTGAAAAAAACAGGCAGAAGACGCCGTTGTATGATTTTATTTCGGAAGACGGGATTGCGCACAGGGTCTTTGTGGTGGACGAAGCCGAAGATATGCAGGAAATTGCCTCCATTTTTGCCGGAATGGAAAACATTTATATTGCCGACGGACATCACAGATGCGCTTCGGCGGTAAAAGTGGGACAAAAGAGAAGGCGGGAGCATCCCGGCTATACGGGGGAGGAAGAGTTTAATTTTTTCCTGTCTGTTTTGTTTGCAGACAGTGAATTGATGATAATGGATTATAACAGAGTGGTAAAAGACTTAAACGGCCTATCACAAGAGGCATTTTTAAAAGCGATATCCGAAAGTTTTGAGGTTTCAAAGAAGGGAAAGGATGCGGTAAGGCCTGACAGGAAAGGGCAGATAGGAATGTACCTCGGGGACTGCTGGTATCTTCTTACCGCAAAGGAAGGGCTCGAAAGCACGGACCCGGTGAAAGGGCTGGATGTTTCTCTCCTTCAGGATTATGTTTTAAGCCCGGTTCTGGGAATAGGAGACCCCAAAACAGATAAAAGGATTGATTTTGTGGGAGGAATCAGAGGGCTTCGGGAATTGGAGAGAAGAGTACACACGGACATGCAGGCTGCGTTTGCCATGTATCCCACTTCCATAGGAGAGCTTTTTGCAGTAGCGGACGCGGGGCTTTTGATGCCGCCTAAATCCACATGGTTTGAACCCAAATTAAGAAGCGGACTGTTTATTCACAGTTTAGGTTAGAGGAGGTAACAAAATGAACAACAAATTGTACAAGTTGATGAATTGGCCGGCGATTGAGGAAATTATCTATTCGGAATCAGCCAATCCCCATGCGCTGCTTGGACCCCATGCATCGGGCAGCGGGACTTTGATTCAGGCATTCTGTCCCGGTGCAGTCAAAGTGCAGATACAGTTTCTTGCCGATATGACGGAAAAGGACATGGAGCTTGCTGATGAGGATGGATTTTTTGCGGTCTGGCTGTCCATAAAAAAGCCGGGGGCATACCGGTATATTATTACGTATCAGGATGGCAATATGGAAATCAGGCAGGATGCATACAGACATGCGCCTCTGATTACAAAAGAGGATGAGGAGGCTTTTGCCCACGGTATCCATTATACCATATATGAAAAACTGGGGGCGCATCCTATGACGTTAGATGGGGAGGAAGGCGTTTATTTTGCAGTATGGGCGCCCGGAGCGCAGAGAGTCAGTGCAGTCGGCGATTTTAACAGGTGGGATGGAAGGGTTCATCAGATGCGCAGGCTGCCTTCCGGTATTTTCGAGATTTTTGTGCCCGGAGCCAAAGTCGGTGACAATTACAAATATGAGTTAAAATTAAAGGGCGGACTTACCTATCTCAAAGCAGACCCTTACGGTAATGCGGCACAGCTCAGGCCGGAATCGGCATCCGTGGTAGCGGATTTGCGCGGTTTTGCGTGGGAGGATAAAGACTGGCAGAAAGCAAAAGAAGCATTTCAGAAGCCGGAGTCACCCATGAGCGTTTATGAGATGTATCTGGGAAGCTTTGTGGCTCCGGGAGAAGACAAGGAGTATGCCAATTACAGGGAAATTGCGCCTAAAGTGATAGAATACGTCAAAGAAATGGGCTACACCCATATAGAACTGATGCCGGTGATGGAGCATCCTTTTGACGGCTCCTGGGGATATCAGGTGATTGGCTACTATGCGCCTACTGCCAGATACGGCACGCCGCAGGATTTTATGTATTTTATAAACGAATTGCATAAAGCAGGCATCGGGGTGATTCTGGACTGGGTGCCTGCGCATTTCCCGAGGGATACTTACGGACTGTCCAATTTTGACGGCACCTGCCTGTATGAGCATTTTGACCCGAGACAGGGCTCACATCCCCACTGGGGCACCCTGATTTATAACTATGGACGTCCGGAAGTGAAGAATTACCTGATTGCAAACGCGCTTTTCTGGGTGGAAAAGTTCCACGCGGACGGTATCCGTATGGACGCCGTTGCGTCCATGCTTTATCTGGACTACGGCAAGAATGACGGGGAATGGGTTGCCAATATTTATGGCGGCAATGAAAATCTGGAAGCCATAGAGTTTATCAAGCATCTGAACTCTATCATGAAAAAACGCAATCCCGGCGCGCTCAGTATAGCGGAGGAAAGCACGGCGTTCCCCATGATTACAGGCGATTTGCAGGACGGCGGGCTGGGATTTGACATTAAGTGGAATATGGGGTGGATGAACGATTACCTTCATTATATCCGTTTTGACCCTTATTTCAGAAGCCATCATCACGGAGAACTGACTTTCAGCATGATTTATGCATACAGCGAAAAGTTTATGCTGGTATTTTCCCATGACGAAGTGGTTCATGGAAAAGCATCCCTGATTGGTAAGATGCCCGGGGAGCGGGAAAAGAAATTTGCCAATCTGAGGCTTACTTATGCTTACATGATGACGCATCCGGGGAAAAAGCTTCTTTTTATGGGACAGGACATCGGTGAGTTTGACGAGTGGAATGAAAACCGTCAGGTAGAATGGGAGCTTTTGGAGTATCCGGAGCACAAGGGTGTTTCCAACCTGGTGAAGGCATTAAACGAATTGTACCGCACAAATCCGGCAATGCATGAACTGGATAACAGCCCGGAAGGATTTGAATGGATTAACAGTATTGCATCAAATGAATGTTACCTCACATATCTGCGCCGGGGAAAAAAGAAAGAGGATGTACTGGTGGTTGCGGCTAATTTTTCGGGAGCGTCCGCAACCCTTCAGATAGGCGTGCCTTTGGAAGGCGGTTATAAAGAAATCCTCAATACGGATGCGGAGCAGTTTGGCGGAACGGGAATTGTAAATGCCAGAATCAAAAAGGCGGTTAAGAAAGAATGGGATGAGAGACCTTATTCCATCAATATCAAGATGGCGCCCCTGTCGCTGAGTATTCTTGCCTTTAAGCCCGATGCGCCTAAGAAAACCGCGGATAAACAGGCGTCCAAAACTGCACCTAAGGCCGCACCTAAGACAGCATCCAAAGCCGCATCCAAGCCGGTTACTGAGTCAGCTTCCAAAGAAACGCCGAAAACAAAGGTTCGCAAAAAGAAAGGGGAATAGTCTTGCATAGTATTATACTGGAAACTTCATTACAGCAGGAAATGAATCTTCCCGTACTTGAGCCGGGAGCAGTTTCGGAATTTTTGCAGGAGCTGCCCCAAAAGGCGTTGGGACTTGGTATCAGAATAGTGCTGGCAGTCATTGTGTTTTTAATAGGAGTCCAGATAATCAAGCTGCTCCGCCGTATACTGAAAAAATCCTTAAAGCGGGCAAATGCGGATGTAGGGGTAATCCAGTTTCTGGATTCCCTTACAAAAGCGGTTTTGTATGTGGTGCTGGTTTTTATGATTGCATCGGGATTCGGCGTGGACGCTGCGGGCATCGTTGCGCTGCTCGGTTCTGCCGGTGTGGCAATCGGACTTGCCATTCAAGGCAGCCTTTCCAACTTTGCCGGCGGAGTGCTGATTCTCTTGTTAAAGCCCTTTAAGGTAGGGGATTACATCAAGGAGGACAATGGGGGAAACGAAGGCACAGTCTCGGAAATCCAGCTTTTTTACACAAAGCTGACCACACCTGACAACCGTGTCATCATTTTGCCAAACGGTACGCTTGCCAATACCAGCATGACAAATGTGACACAGGCGGATGAAAGGCGTTTGGATATCTTTGTGGGCATAGCTTATGACTCGGATATCGGAAAAGCGAAAGAGACGCTGACAGGTATGCTTAAGGAAGATAGCGCCACCCTGAAAGAAAAAGAAATGTTTGTTTTTGTGGATTCCCTTGCGGACTCCAGTATTCAGTTAGGCATCCGCTGCTGGGTAAAAAAGGAGGATTACTGGGAGGCGAAGTGGCGGCTCACGGAGAACACCAAATATGCGCTTGACGCTGCGAAGATTGTCATTCCGTTTCCGCAGGTCGATGTGCATCAGGTTCCGTAGAAGAGAGAAGATAAATGTGTGCCTGATAAGTGAAGGTAATCATTTACCGATAAATCGGTAGTTGGAAATGGGAGTTTGGTATGGCGTATGTGTTTCGACTCGCAAAAGGAGAAGAAATAGACTCTGTTTTTTCACTTTTTGAAAAACGTATTGAATGGATGAATCAGAAAAATATTCAGCAATGGAATGTTACAGACTACTTAACCGTTTATCCCAAATCATATTATCAGGAGCAGCAAGCCCTTGGAAATCTGTATGTTTTAGTGGACAATATAATTGCGGGTGCAGTGGTATTACTCCGGAGCGATGAGAGATGGTCGGACCGTATAAATTCTTCTGCTTTCTATGTACATAATCTTGTGACTGACCCAGTGATAAAAGGAATAGGAAAACTTTTGTTGGCGGAGGTGGAGAACATAGCAAAACTGCATGGAAAACGATGTGTGCGTTTAGACTGTGCTGTAGATAATGCGGTTTTGAATGATTATTACGCCTCTGCCGGCTATGAACTTGCAGGGAAATGTCAAGATGGCCCTTATATCGGCAATCGTCGTGAAAAGAAATTATAGAAGACTTTTTGTCTCTATTCGTGAAGAAATAATAAGTCTGCGTAGCAGGCTTTTTTCACACTTGGAACTTTGTTCCACAGAGGGAAATCAAATGAAAAAAGCTAGATATATGGGTTTGTGTATTTTAATATTTATTATAATTATTATATGTGTTGTTTGGTTTTGCAGGCATTTTGCTGAAAGCCATAGCGTGAAAAACAATAATGAGGATACGCAAAGCATTATTGATGTTTATTCGGAATTATATAGTCATGAGTTTGAACCCGCTTCGGTTCAAATAGAAGACAGGTTATTTGGAATCTGGCAGGCAAAGGAATTTGTCGGATGGGACAATTCACGGGAAATATGCTGGGATGGTCTGTATGGTGATATTATTATATTTTCGGAAGATGCCTGGGTCATGGGGGGAGGACCGGAGTATCGGCCTGTGTATGCCTGTTATTTGGCTGATTTTGAGGATATGGAGCAAGACTTATTTTTGAATATAGCATGGAAAGATAACAGATATGAAGGGTGCAGCGGCATCGTCGGGATTGCCGTAAGTTCTGAAAAGGACAATAGCCGGGGGGCAGCGCAGGAAAGAAAAGTGCTTAAGTTTATCATTATAGAAGATGATGTCATAATAGAGACAAATGAATCTTATTTCAGGCTGGAAAAGGTGGGAGAGATTGAAATGAATGATTTGTTTGAAAATGTCAGCCCCCAATAAAGCCGCAGTCTGATAAAATAGAGAATATGGGAAAACGTACTGAAAAAAATGAGGAAGAAGATTCCGCAAATGAAAAAGAAATATTTATATATGGTTCTCTTTTTGGTATTGGCAGGCAGCATGGCAGTCCTGTTGTCCAAATACCATGAAGCACAAAAGGAAAAGCAGGCGCTTGGGATGTATCAGGAATTTCTGACGGGAGAGCGGAAGGTAGGAAAAATAGATATTTATTACCTGATAACGCCTACAGGCGAGCCTGAAAAACAATACGGCACAGAATATGCGATTGTGGACGTAAACGGGGACGGCATTCCCGAACTTCATATTTTATCGGGACGGGAGTATACCATTTACTCCTGCAAGGATAATGAAATGTTTGAACTGGATGCATTCTATTCTAGTCCATCGAGATATATCCTTCTCAATAACGGCGCTTTTATTTACAGGAGCGATGAGTGGGATTCTTATTACTATTTTGAAATGGATGAATCGGGAAACCGTATCAATGAGTTAAAGTTTTCCTGGACGGATGTCAATCAGAATTATTTGTATGATGATGACGATGCATTTATGTTTGACGGAAATCCGTGTACAAAAGACGAGTGGTTTGCAGGGACAAGGAAATATCTTTTTACAGATGAAGAGGGGAGGGAACAAATTCGGAATCAGGCAGAGTGGGTAACTTTGTGTGAACAAATCTGGCATTCCGACTATGATGACGAAATGCCGGAGATTGTAAGCCTGATTGCGGGTGACTTTTATAAGATTGCTTTATGCCGGGATAAAACCATATGGAGCTGGGGGCATAACGCAGCCGGAAAGCTGGGCATGGATACCGATTACTGTCAGTATCCCCAAAAGGTAGAGGGGATTGAAGGCGTTGTAAAAATCGTAGACGGGCGCTGGAATGTATATGCCCTGCTGGAAACAGGGGAGGTGTATACATGGGGAAAGAAATTGGAAAGCATGTTTCTGGATACGGAAGAGAGGCAATATACGCCCGTCAGGCTGGAGGGGCTGAAAAATATAGTGGATATTGACGCGAAAGCGAACGTTATGTTTGCACTGGATGCGGACGGAAATTTGTATGCAATGGGATTGGAGTGTTTTATCAACGGTCCCGAGGCTGATGTACGTACAATATTTAACGGGCAGCATGAGGAGTTGGGAAAGGATATAAAACGTATTTTTGCAGGGGCGGGAAATTACCATTATTTTCTCAGAAAAGACGGGACGGTTTTTTCCATTATGGAGTATGGGGACGCCGTATATGGTTTTCCATACGCATTTATTTTTCCGTCTTCAGGGGATGGAGGGTCTGATGCGGCGGGACAGGAAAGCTACTATCACCCGGAGGAATTGGAAGCACTCACGATATTAAATGAAAACACGAAACTGGGATATACGGTTTACTATGAATTGCCGGGGATTTGCGGGGTTGATTTGGTAAGTTCAGACGATTATACGGTGTTTATCGGTAAAACGGACGGCACGTTGTGGTATTGGGACAGTGACAGAATCAAGTACCACGATGATTTGCGCGCTCTTGCAAATCCGGAGGACGGCGAGGAAAGTTGCGGGGGAAAGCTTGTGGAGGTACCCGTGGCAGATATATTGAAAACAGATGGGGAGGCACCGGACTGTCCACGCATTATTGCCATGCAGTCCGGTTTGGAAAATACCGTCTTTTTAACAGATACAGGGGAGGTTTTTATCAGCCGGTACCTTACCTGCGGGACAGAAGATGTCAGCTTTTTTGTCAGGCAAAACCCGGATATAACGAGACTTCCCTCTGTTTTGACCATAGAGGATATGAAACTGAAAACGCTTACCTTTGAGAAGCTTAGACTGAAAAACATTGTGAGCATTTCGACGGATGGAAAGTATGTTTTTTCAGCAGTGGATGTAAATGGAGCTTATTATACGATAAAATAATCCTCTCTTTAAATGTAAGGAGCTGTCAATGAAGCAGAATGTAAGGACATGTGTACTGTTATGCATCCTGTTGCTTTTGTGTGTATGTGCCGCAGGGATAAGAATCTATGGGAGAAATGCAGGTAAAACAGGACAAGGCCTGGTGGGGTGCGCTCATATGGCTATTGATAATAAAAAGAAGCCCTGTGAGCCTTTGAGGGAGATTCTGGAAAAGGGAACCGTCCTTTTGGCAGACAATGCATTTGAGTTTTACCGTACGGATTCGGAAGAAATCGACGGCGAGATTTGGAGTTTGGATAAAGATTATATTGCAGTCCATGACAGGAGGGATGATTTTTATTTTTATCTGCCGGATTCCTATGAAATTATTTTGGATATAGGGGCGGATGCATCCGGTATTGCAATTACCTATGCGAACAAACCGGATTATATTATCCGGGAGGTTTTGATTCCCGTTTGTTTTCCTGCCCGTATGGAGGGAATCGTGGGGATGGATTTTCACAGTGAACGGCATATTGAGAGTGGTGAGGAATGGAACTGGAATGACATAAGGGAAGTCTGTTCGGGGGAGGAGGCGTTAGAGGATACGGTTTTTGCATTGCCTCATGAGGTTTGGCGGGAAGAAATTTCTATGGATGATAAAACCTGTGAAATTACGTTTGAAAGAATCAGTCCCATATACAGAAGGCTGCATAGTATAGAATTTGAACGCATGGCGGATTACCGTCTTACGGTCAGGGATGAGGGCGGCAATGCCGTTTGTGAGCAAATATTTATGAATTTCCCTGCTACATTTGAAGAAACCTTCTGGATTGCTGATTTTTCCGGTGACGGCTGCGAGGATATTGCTTTCTGTACGGGAGAAAATCATGGCACCGGCTATCATAACACGTATTTTCGCATATTGATATGGAATGCGGAAAAAAGCCGTTATGAGAAAAAGTATCTGCCCCAGACGGAAGCATATGGCAGTTATTTTACCGGTTTTCCGCTGTGGAATGAGGAGCAGCAGGTATTGATGGCAGCGGTGGGAACGGATAAATGGGAGGGCGCCGTATATGAAATGTATTCATATGAAAATGGGGAATGGCAGAGAATACGGAGGCTGGAGAATGCTTATTCGGAAACGGAATTTTATGAGATGCCGCGAGAGAAAGGACTCTATCCGGCAGCTACAGGGTACTGGGAGTTGTTTTATGAGGAAGGAAAAGAGATAAGTAAAAATTTTGTTGAAGTTAAGGAAGACAGTGTGTGGAGCAGCGACAATGACAGGAATCTGAAATTGTATCCTGACTATCCGGAATGGCAAAAAGTTTCAGTTATCATTGACGGGCTTGAACTTGATAAAGAGGTGAAAAATCCGGCATATAGAGAACCGGAAGCAATTTATGAGTATGTAAAGAATTTTGATTTTACCGTTAGGGAGTATCCTGTTAATCCCGATTTTTACGGAAGCAGACTGGAACAGGAGTATAAGGAAGCGTTTTATGATGTGATTGCCAACCGCGTTCCAATCCGGTATGAGGACGACGGGGCTATTTTTTTCAGGGATATACTCCGTGGTGTATCCGGCATGAGCGATGGGGAATTTGTAGAATATGTGGAAAATGAAAAAGACAAATACCGTTTTATAGATTATGACGGGGACGGTTTCCCCGAACTTGCGATGGACCTTGGCATCGATGGGGTCTGCGTATGGAAATATTTGCCCGAAGAGAAAAGGGTAACTTTATATTACGGGCTTTCCGAAGGCTCGAGGCTGCTTGGCTCTAACCGGATAGGCTGTTATGTGCCGTCCGGCGCGGGGCTGACCCGATACCGGTATGTATTTGAAGGGGACGCGGAGACAAAGGCTGTGCAGATAAATTTTGAAGCGCAGTATTATGAGGAGGAAGTTATCTATACCATCAGCGTACGGGGGGATGATGTGGAAGGAAGCGTTTCCGTAGACGAAAAGCAGTGGGAGGAATTGAAGGAGCCGTTTTTATATGCCATGAATCATCCGGTCCCTCTGGTAAGCTTTGAAGAGGCTTTTGGTAAGGATTTTGTCCCAAAGCGGGAACCGGATATAGGTAAGGATGAGATTGAAAAAATATATATGGGTTTTCTGGAAGGGAAAAGAAGCGCGGGAAACGTATCCATTGATACGATATGGTACAATGTTTCCGTTGAAGCCCTGTTTGATGAAACGATAAATCCTGAAGACGAGGGGGCATTGCAATACCTCATCTATGATACTGACGCAGACGGTCTGCCGGAGTTACATATACGGGCAGGAAATACCTATTATGCAATTGTGTATCGCAATGGAAAGCTGTTTCTGTGGTTTACGGAGGATTATGGGCAGAACCGGTGCTACGAAATATTGGAAAGCGGAGAACTTCTGTATTGTAGCATTCAGGACGGTAATGCGTATTTTTGCAGTGCAAGGCAGGAAGCTTCTTCTAACAGGGATATCCGTTTGGATTTCAAATGGGAGGACGTAAACGGAAACGGAATATGCGATGAGGACGATTTGTACCAATACAATGACGCCGAAGGTTTTGAGAGATATTCGGGGACGGTACAGGATACGATATGTTCCATGGAAGAGTGGATGGACAAGACGCAGGAATATGTTTCTGTAAGAGAAGACGGTACGATAGAAATTCTGCATATAGTGACTTGGAATGTTTATGGGAAATAGTATTGTGAAAAATATAAAAGTGAAGATGAAAAGAAATAGTATTGTGATTTTAATTTGTATATTGATTGCCGTCGGGTTTTCAGGCTGCTTAAAAGATATGAAAACAGATGATATCAGAGAAAATGATTTGACTGAAATTGTCAAAGCGATGGATTTTACTGTAAACGAACCGTATTTAAATATTTCACCTCAGGAAAATCTGGTATATTTGGAAGGATATCTCAAGATGTTAAAGAATGAAATTCCCATAATCAGCGAGGCAGGGGTACAGTATTACAATGATTTATGGAAATCCAGTATAGAATTTGAAGAACTTCTGAGGGAGAAAGAGACGAGGGAGTATCCTTATCTGTATTATTATGATGATTTAGATGGAGATGGAAGGCCGGAATTGGCAATTGAGCAAGGATGCATGTATCTCATAAAGTACGAAGAAGACTTGGACAAATGCAGGATTCTTTATCAGACGGAAGCCTGTTATTTTAAAAAGATGGTGGGTGCGGGGCAGATTTGGTATCATGACGGCCTGCACGCAAATGTAATGCGTGATAGTCTGGTTGTCTTAACCGATGACGGCAGTTTTCAGGAAGTTTTTGCTTTGGAGAAGAGTTTGGACCCGGAATATCCTTACTATGAGGTAAGAGTAAAAGATATTTTACAAAACGTGAATATAAGTGAGGAAAACTGGATTGAGATTACAAAGCCGTTTTTTGATATGGTAGAGGATAATGGCCTTCCGTTAAAAACATTGGAGGAAGTTTTTGGGGAATTATTAGAATGCGGCGGTGAGAGTATAACGGGAGGGGAAGAATGTGGACGTAAAAAATAATGGAATAGAAAATAAGATGAGAATAAAGTATAGAATAATATGACGAATTAACAAAACCATATCGGGAGGCATCTTACGAGTCAGAAGAAAAGATAAAAGAGGTGACTTATACTTATGAGGAACTGTTTGGGGAAAAGGATAAGCCGGTTTCAGAAGAAACAGGTTATGCGGATGAAGAAACATACCGTTTTATAAAAGATATAATTGACAATATAGATATAGTAAAGTGCGGAGCGAGGAATTGCTCCGCACTTCGTCTAAATAAGAGGTGAAATTATATTTAATGGCATGGTATACTGTTAGTGTTGTTAAAGACAAATCGGGATTTGACAGAAACAATGTAAACTTCCAGTTGACAATTCTCGCTGGAGTTGCGTTTTTAAGTTGGTGTTTTTTCCTTAATGGTTATGGTAACATAAAGCTACGGTTTTATCAATATATGAGCTTGGGAGGAAAATTCTATGAGTTTAGGTAAAAATATTCAATACTTGAGAAAACAAAAGAAGATTACACAAGAGCAGTTAGCGGAGATGATGTCTGTTTCCCGTCAGACAATATCTAAATGGGAAACGGATGAAATTATCCCCGAATTGGATAAACTGGTTGCTTTAAGTGATGTGTTTTCCTGCAAATTGGATGATTTGGTCAAAGAAGATATGCATAATCGTGACGAGGTTTATTCGGAAATCATAGTAAAAAAGGTAAAAGCGTTTAAGATGGCGAGATATGTGATGCTTACGCCAAATCCGGAAGATGATGTAAATTTCTATATGGAAAATTGGGCTAGACGGTCTGGTCTGCTGGATTTTCAGCCGGATGCAATGAGAATCGGATGGGATTTTCCCTTTGCTATATCCGAACTGCAAAATAGGTTTGGTCTTCGTGGATATGTAGCAGCTTATATTTTACCGGAAGGATTTGAAACAAGTTGTCCGGGCGTGGAATTTGCTGTTCAGAATGAAGCGGATTATGCAGTAATTACAATACATGATCCCTTTGCAGCGGCTTCAGGGCGTATTCCAAATGCCTATAAAAAAATAATGGAGTTTTTACAGGCAAATGGGTTTCGCGAAAAGCCAAAGAAGGATATCTTATCCTGCTTTGAGCATGTATATGAAAAAGAAAGGATTACCTGCATGGATGTATATATTCATGTGGACAGTGTTTCAAGGACAGACAGCTTTACATATTTCTCGTAATGATGACAGTCAACAATAGAATTGGGAAGGAGAAGATAAAATGGAACTGGTTATGCAGCCCACTTTTGAAACCTGTGGTCAGGCATGTATTGCAATGATTACAAGTAAAGATATAGAGGAAGTAATGAAAGATATGAAAACAAACGGACCTACGAGTATAGGGCAACTGATTGAAATATTGGATTTTTATGGGGTGAAACATGCTGAAAAAAATACACGTATTTCAAAGAAAAATCCTGTGCCATATGAGTATTCTATTTTAACAGTGCATACAAATGCAGGTTACACACATTGGACGCTGTTGTATGACGGTAAATATTATGACCCTGAATTTGGACTGATAGATGGCGAATACACCTATGGAAAAATAACATCATTTTTAGGAATATATCAGTAGTCAATTTCCCGATTTGTATAGAGGGTAACAAAAGGGACTATCCCAAAGTTTGTGTAAACCTCCAAACTGATGTAAGATAAGATTACTC
>CAJTMB010000022.1 GCA_910577105.1 uncultured Lachnospiraceae bacterium
AGGGCGTGTTTTCAGCAAAGAGCAGATTTATGATGCTGTTTGGAATAATGAATATGTTTTTGATGAACGGAACATGACCGCATACATTAACAAAATTCGACGGAAGATAGAGCCTGATCCGGCACACCCAAGATATATCATCACTGTATGGGGAGTGGGTTACAAATTTAGCGAAAGAACAAAATGAGCAGATATTACAGGGCAAGATGGTAATATCTGCTCATTTTGCGTTACAATATGAAAATAAAAATTTTGAACAGGAGGAAATCAAAGATGGAAAATCAGGTATGGGTAAAAGTATCATTATTTCTAAAAGAATTACGCTGTGAGGACATTAAGAGGAACTCTGTCATTCATTTGGAGAGCTGCCAGAAAGAAAAGAAAGCCCTGAAAATAGTTAGGCAAATATGGGAGAAGGAACAAAAGAACTTATCTGAACTGCAACAGAAAACAATCTGCAATTATATAGAACAGATACAGGCGGTGTCTTTTGAGGAACAGCAGGAAGCATATTGTCAGGGAATTATAGATTGTGTGCAGATATTATCAGGTTTGGGACTATTAGAGTCGGACGGAAAAATTGAGAGAGCAATAGAAAAGTTAAAATGAAAGAAAGGCTCATTCCAGACGGATATGAGCCTTTTAAATGTAACATATCAGTCAAATCTATAATTAGGCAAGAAAAATTATAAAAAAACTATAAAAGAATTAGAAGTGGTTACATTTCAGTATAAGAAAATCTATGTTTTCTATGTATCATTTTTCTTTGTGGGATTATCCCATACCAGAGCTTCTGCGGTTGCAAGAAGAACGGAAAGCTGGTACTGGCTGCATTGACCGAGTAACTGTATGATCTTCTGATAACATGGATCGTTTATGTTTTGATTTGGGTAAACATATGAATCAGCAGATATGTTTAATGTACGCATGATGGTACAAAAAAGCTGAATACTCGGCGTACCCTTGTCATTTTCCAGATTTTTGTAATATTGGGGATGACAGCCGATGCGTTCTGCAATTTCTTCTTGTGTGAATCGCTGCTCAAGGCGAGCTTTTTTCATTATTTGCCCTAAAGTGGGAGTCATGTTTGACACTTTTTCACCTCCTGTGACTTCTTTTAAGTAGTGTATAACGATACCTTCAAAAAGTGAAAAGTGTTAGAGATTAAAATTAAATAGTGTATAACACTACCAAGACATTTGAAATCCTTTGGGATTGTAAAAAAAACGCAATCCGGCAAAGGCTTTTTCAAGTGTCTTTTTGCTTTGTGATTGCGTGGGGAGTGCCATGCAACAACTACATCTAAGAGGGGATACCGGGTATAAACGGTTAAAAAAATCTTAACAGACGAGGCAGTAGAGAACACCCTTGAAGGTAGTGTCAGAGATTACAAAGATGTAGCTATAATTTCATATTATGGGATAAAAGACGTCCGCAGGATTTGTACCTGTCCGGGCGTTTTTTATATATTTGAAAACTTTTTCAAATATTTGCAAAGTTTTCGACGTTTTGCCTATTCCCGATTGGGATATGGGGTGAAAGGGAGAACCATTTCACTCTGTCCCATTTGGATACGGAAGGAGGTGAACTCTTATGGAGCAATCTTCTTCCGAAAGAAAACAGACCGTTAGGCATCAGTTTGACAGCTTCTGCAAAATGGTATTGCATGGTGAAAAGGTCAATTATGAAAAGGAAATGGAGTACCGGAGACGGCATGAAATTTCTTTGTCACAAGTGCCGGAGGAGGAGTTGAGTCGGTTGAATACTGTGGATGAGTACATAGATGAATCGGAAATATTTCGTGTCCTTGATTATGACATCGAGGTAAAGGACGAGCTTATCAGCGAAGCGTTGAAGTATCTGCCGGAGAAAAAGCGGAATGTAATTCTTTTGTCTTTTTTCATGGATATGTCTGATACGGAAATCGCAAAACACATGAATCTGGTCAGGAGTACCATTCATCATCATCGTGTCAGCTCACTACAGGCATTAAAAAAGATTATGGAAGGAATCAGAAATGGAGAAATCAAGTAAGTGTTCAAAATTGCTGCCCTACCATATTATAGCGGCAGCGGCTTCCGGCGATGTGGAAGCAATCAACAGGGTTCTGAAGCATTATGAGGGTTACATTGCAGCATTGGCTACAAGAAAACTCTATGACGAATGCGGCATACCGCATTACTGTGTTGATGAAACCTTGCGTCGCAGATTGGAAACGAAGCTGATTACAAAGATATTGGCTTTTGAAGTCGCATAACAAAAAGTCGGCGGTGTCCCTTTCCGCTGTCTGACCGGGGTATGCGTACATGAACCTTGACAACTGAATACTGTATTGCATACAGGACGTGAGGATATGCAGAGCCACTAAGCAGATGCGCCATGACGTACCTGCCCTGATTTATAACAGGGTGAAACGTGAGGAAATGTTGAAGCAGGACATTGAAGCAAAGGTAAGGAGCGAGTGAGATCGGGCAAAATATGTAGCAGTTACATGGGGCGATGAAGCATATCTGTGATAATGATACTTCCGGGCTGTGGGGAAGCCGCAGCTCGGTCAATGAAATGACGGTGCAAGACCGATGTGGGCGGCGTAATGAGCCGCCACCTGTATTGCAGTTTTTATCTGCTAATAAATGGGAAGAAGCGTATTCTGCCTGTTTATTAGCAGATAAAGCTGTGCAAAGAATTAGGAGGATATTTTTGATGCAGAGAATACCGAAGGCGATTAACAAAAAGAGGTTAGTCAGATATAAAGAAGGCGCAGAAATGTACAGCATGGGAATGAATAAATTTCAGTCTTTGGCGAAAGATGCAGGCGCAATATTGAAAATTGATAGAATGGTATTGGTTGATTTAGATACGTTTGACCAGTATTTAGAATCATTTCGTGTGAAATAGTCAAGATGCGTATATGCAAAGCAGAAAGATTTTTCGTATAACCGAAAATAAGTGTTGACTTTTGGTTAAACTGAAAGTATAATGATTATGAAATGGATGGAGGTGTATATTGTGGCGAGGACAGGCAGACCAAAGTCTGACAATCCGAAAAAAAGCCTTATCGGGTTGAAGCTGACAGAGGAAGAAGCCGCAAAACTCAGGGAATATGCGTCCAAACATGACATGACCATAACGCAGGTGCTACAAAAGGGGATTGATTTGCAGTATGCAATGGAAGAACCGATAAGTAGTTAGTACGAAATCTCTTTCCTTGAGAAAGGAGCAGAGATGACAAAATCAAGAAAGGATAATAAAGGGAGGGTTTTAAGGAAGGGTGAAACTCAGCGCAGTTGCGATGGCAAGTATGTTTATACTTATACCGATCCGGAAGGAAAACGCCGGAGCATTTACTCTAAAGATATTATGGAACTGCGTGAGAGGGAGGAAAAACTGATTAAAGACCAGTTAGACGGATTGGATACTTATGTGGCTGGCAGTGCAACGGTCAATTTTGTTTTTGACAGGTATATATCTACAAAGTCAGAACTCAGGGGAACAACCATGAGGAACTACAAATATATGTATGACCGTTTTATCCGTAATGGGTTTGGGAAGAAGAAAATCGCAGCGATAAAGTTTTCTGATGTGTTGCAATTCTACCAGCACTTGCTGAAAGAAAAGGAAATGCAGATTAACACATTAGAAACAATCCATACGGTGCTTCACCCAACATTCCAGTTGGCGGTGCGGGATGATATTATCCGCAACAATCCGAGTGACGGGGTTATGGCGCAGATCAAAAAACAGCCGGGGAGAAATCATGGCGTAAGACACGCTTTAACTCTGGAACAGCAGAGAGCCTTTATAAACTATATAGAAAGCAATCCTACATATTACCGTTGGACATCTTTATTTAAGTTCTTATTAGGGACGGGGTGCAGGATTGGGGAAGCAATCGGGATAAGGTGGGAAGATGTAAATTTTGAAAAACGTGTAATCAGCATCAACCACAGTCTGGTTTATTACAGCAGAGAATTTAAGGAACACCCGATGTGTACGTTTTCTATATCACTCCCAAAAACAGAAGCGGGTATACGCAGTATTCCGATGATGGATGCGGTTTATGATGCACTCCGGGCGGAGCTTGCAGACCAACAGGAAAATGGATTCAACGAAACGGAGATTGACGGGATGAAAGGTTTTATCTTTATGAACCGTTTTGGGTACGTCCACAATCCACAGTCTATCAACCGGGCAATCAAGCGTATATACGAATCGTACAATGCAGAAGAAGTGGTTAATGCTTCCAAGCAACACCGGGAGCCAGTGCTAATACCACATTTTTCATGTCATCATTTGAGGCATACCTTTTGTTCGAGGTTTTGCGAGAATGAAACAAATTTAAAGGTGATCCAGTCCATAATGGGACACGCTAATATTGAAACCACGATGGACATATATGCGGAAGTCACCGATGCAAAGAAACAGGAAGCGATTGAAAATTTAGCACACAAATTGGATGTATTTTAGGAAAGAGTCCGGCTAGGACTGACAGAGGGTACGACAACTTGTGTGCCATACGACAAGAGTACGACAAATTCAAAGGTTTTAATCAATGAAATAGCGTTATATGGCTGTGGTGGAGATGCGGAAAAGCGGCTAGTTAAAGGGAAATAAGCCATTTTAAATTAAATTGACTTAAAATCCCGACGATGCGGAGTACAACCTAAAAAACCTGTATGTATGCGGGATTGTTTTGATTAAAAAAGCAAAATAAAAGATAATCGATTCTTAGAGGATATTTTCTAAATAAACTTAGAAAGTATCCTCTTTTTGGCAGAAAATGCTAAACAAATAAGGAATTTTTCTTGTGTTATGAAATCATATTTGGTAATATAGTACCATAGGTAAAAATGTTAGAAGAGAGGGATTACATATGAAAATGAGAGGAAAAATATTAACCTTATCCTTATTGCCATTGCTTCTTGTCACAGGCGAACTGTTCTTTTTTGTCTATATCAGGACGAAAGACTATGAGGAATTGTCAGGGACGCTGTTGGGAAGTGTCGGGCGCATCATGGGTATTAATATATTCCTGACACTTGTGGTGGTAGTGATTGCCGTGGAGCGCATTATACGTTCCCTGAAACGCACCATGAAAGTATTGGAAGTGACGGCGGAAGGAGATTTGACGACAAAATCCGCTGCAAAGGATTTGAAAAGAAAGGATGAAATCGGCAGTATAGCCAAGGATGTGGCAATTTTACAGGAAACATTGCAGGAAATAGCCGGGGAATTGCAGGATGCCACGGGGGTTTTGCAGGAGTCTGCGGAAAACCTTGAGAAAATGTCCCTGCAGACAAGTGAAGCATCCGATAATGTTGCAAGAGCCGTGGGGGATATTGCGGAGGGAGCAACTACACAGGCTGATTCTGCCGAAACCATTACGACGGGCATACAGGTAATAGGAGAAGTGCTGGAGGAGTCCGCAAAGGCGGTTGCGGACTTTGAAACGTTAATAAACAGCATAAGGGATTTGGGGGATAACGGGGTTTCTGTCTTGAGGAAACTGGAAGAAGCCTCTGAACAGTCTGAAGAAGAAATCATGGTTATCAATGAGCAGACACATGCCACCAATGAGGCAGCGGAAAAAATAAAAGAAGCGGCGCAGTTTATTGCCCAGATTGCCAGCCAGACCAACCTTCTGGCGTTGAATGCTTCTATCGAGGCAGCAAGGGCGGGCGAGCAGGGAAAAGGATTTGCCGTTGTTGCGGAGCAGATAAAGACATTAGCGGAGCAGTCCAATTCTTCGGCGGTACAGATTGATGCCATTATAGAGCAGCTGCTTGCAGAGTCAAGGAAAGCGGTTGATACCATGGGTGAAGCGAAGGAAATTATTGCCACGGAAAATGGTCTCATTACGGATACCAAGACGGTATTTGACCGGATGCACGAAGGCGTTGAGGGTTCTGCTTCCAGCATTCATGCCATTAAGGCCGGAACGGATAAGCTGGAGGAAGTGAAAGGACAGATTGCAGGGGAGCTGATAAATCTTACGGCTCTTGCGCAAGAAAATGCGGCGGCAACAGAGGAAACGGCGGCTTCCACCGAAGAAATGTCGGCCACCATGCACAGTGTCTTAGAGGCTACAAACCGGCTGAAGGATATAGCGGATGCGCTTCAGAAAAAGGCAGGTATTTTTAAATTGATTTAAAAAATTGGGATGAACACTAAAGTTCATCCCTTTTTTTACGATATATATTATGTAGTAAATTATAAGTTCCAAGGAAAGGAGGAGTCTAGTATGCGTATTGAAGCGTATAATCAGGTACAACAGCTTTATAATACCAAAAAGCCGGGACAGGTTAAAAAGAGTTCTGGAGTAAATTTTTCGGACCAGTTGCAGATAAGCAGCTTTGGAAAGGATATCCAGACTGCTAAGACCGCAGTTGCTGCAAGCCCTGATGTCAGGGAAGACGTAACGGCTCCTATTAAGGCTGGCATTGCTGCTGGAACTTACGAAGTAAGCACAAGCAGTTTTGCGGATAAGTTATTTGCAAAGTATGAAGAAATGAGGTAATCCCGGTGGCGAGTCTCGTAGAAAATCTGATTAGCATTTTGGAGCAGGAAAGTACGGAGTATGAAGAACTGCTGGGATTATCAATGAAGAAAACCCCGGTAATTGTAGCTGGGGATTTGCAGGTATTGCAACAAATCACGGATGAAGAGCAAAATGTGGTAAGCCGTATCAATCACCTGGAAAGCAAGAGGACAGAGGTGATTAAGGATATTGCCAACGTTATGAACAAGGATGTTAAAGAGTTAAAACTGGTGAATCTGATTCAGATACTTGAGGGCAGGCCTTCCGAAAGTAAGAAGCTTGCGGAAATTCATGACAGATTGAAAAAAGTCGTGGGGGATATGCAGCAGGTAAACAATCAAAACAAAGAATTGATTGCCCATTCCCTTGAGATGGTGGAATTTGACATGAATCTGCTTCAGGCGATGAAGACGGCGCCGGAAACAGCCAACTACAATAAAGGCGCTTACAGTGCAGGAAATCTGATGGGCGTCGACAGGAGTGGCTTTGATGCAAAAAGTTAGGTTCAATGACGTGAGGTGATAATATGCCACTGATGGGAAGTTTATATATTGGAGCATCCGGTTTACAGACAGGACAAAATGCGCTGAACACAACAGCGCATAATTTAACAAACGTAGATACAACCGGTTATACCAGACAACAAAGTCTTCTGGGTTCTAAGAGTTACATTACCCTATCCAGAAACCCCGCCGCTGTGTCCAACCAGCAGTATGGTCTCGGGGTGAATTATTCCGCAGTAAGACAAGTGAGAGATTATTTTCTTGACAAAACATACCGCAAGGAATCAGGACGCAGTATGTTTTATGAAGTATCCTCGGAAGTGTTGGATGAAGTGGAAACTTTGCTTGGTGAGATGAACGGCAAGGATTTTCAGACTTCATTGACCAATCTCTGGACCTCTATCCAGGAATTGGCGAAGGACCCGTCCAGTTCCGTGAATCAGGGTCTTTTGGTGCAGCGCTCTTCTGAGTTTTTAAGCCGTGCTTCAGTTGTTTATAACGGATTGTGCACCTATCAGGACAATCTGAACATACAGGTCAAAGATAAAGTAAATACCATTAATAAATACGGCAGGCAGATTTTGGAGTTAAATGAAGCGATAAGCAGAATTGAATGCGGCGGCGTGGAGCACGCCAATGACCTTCGTGACGCAAGGAACCAGATTCTCGATGAGCTCAGCAAACTTTGCAAGATGAGTTATTCCGAGAATTCTCTGGGGCATGTTTCCGTGCAGCTGGAGGGAGTTGATTTTGTAAAAGGAGAAATGTGTTACGAAATCGGTTTGCATCAGGATGCGACAACAGGCTTCTATACACCGTTCTGGCCCCAGAATGCGGAATACACCATTATGCAGGACGGCTCCAAGAACTATGATATTACCCATGCAAAGGTGTTTGATTTGGAGCAGACAGTATCCTCAACCATGGATACCGATATCGGCGGACTGAAGGCAAGCCTGCTTGCAAGGGGGGACCACAGGGCAAATTATTCCGACATAGAAAAGGATTATGACAGCATTTCCCAGTCCATAGTCATGAATGTTCAGGCAGAGTTTGACCAGCTGATACACAATGTGGCAACCGCTATCAATAAAGTGCTGGCAGATGCCTGCGACCCTTCCCGCGGATATCTGTGTGACAGGGACGGCTCACCTTTGCAGTTGTTCCAGAAAGTGACAACCGATGGTTATGTGAAAAAGGTTGACGGGGCAGGAAATGAAACATGGGAGTACATGGAAGAGGATTACAGCGCTCCGGATACCATGTATACCATTAATAATTTGAAAATAAACAACCACCTTCTGCAGGAGTCATCCATGCTGGGATTTATGCTGGCGGACGGCAAGGCGGATTACAAAACGGGCGAAGCGCTTAAGGCAGCTTTTACGGAAGAGTCGTACCGTTTAAATCCCAATGTGCAGAAAAAGACGACTTTGGTGGATTATTATACAGATTTGGTTTCCCAGGTAGGAAATACCGGTGATGTGTTTAAAAGTATTTATGCCAACCAGGAAGCGACCGTGGAGGCGACTTTCGGCGCCCGTGAACAGGTTGTGGGAGTAGCTTCCGATGAAGAACTTTCCAATATGATTAAGTTCCAGAATGCATACAATGCAGCCAGCAGATATATCAATGTTATCAGTGAAATGCTGGAACATGTCATCAATACACTGGCAGTTTAATGATAGGAGGAAAAAGAGATGCCTTCACAATTTTTTGGGTTAAACACAGCATATACAGGGCTTTTGGCGTCAAATGCGGCGCTCAATACAACTTCAAACAATATTGCCAATGTACAGACTCTGGGATATAGCAGGCAGCACGTGGTACAACAGGCGAGCGATGCCTTGAGGGTGTTCCAGACTTACGGCTGTGCGGGAGCAGGTGTGGATACACTTGCCATAGAGCGTATCAGGGATGAATTTTATGACAACAAATACTGGGATGCCAGCACTACTCTGGGTGAATACAGTATCAAGCAGTATTATATGTCACAGATTCAGACTTATTTTAAAGGCAGTATCACGGCGCCGGATTTTAAGAGTATTTTTGACCAGTTTTCCGTGGCAGGACTGCAAGCAGTATTGAAAAATGCGAGCAGTACCACCACTAAGGCGCAGTTCATCGGTTATGCCGGTGACCTGACGGACTATTTTAACGGGATGTCAGGAAATCTGGAAAAAGTACAGAAAGATATTAATCAGGAAATCAAGTTGAAAGTGGATGAAATTAATTCCCTTGCAAATGAGATTGCTTCCCTTAGCAAACAGATTAATGTAATTGAACTTTCCGGTCCCAAGGCCAATGAATTGAGAGACCGGAGAACGGTTCTTCTGGACCAGCTTTCCCAGATAGTGGATATTGAAACGCAGGAGATTCCCATTACGGATGCAAACAATCCGGAAAGGGAGACAGGAGCGTTCCGTTTTCTGGTAAAGATTGGCGGGGGACAGCTTTTGGTGGATACCAGCGAATACAGGCAGCTTGAGTGTGTGGCAAGAACCAGCAATGAGAAGGTGAACCAGACGGATATAGAGGGGCTCTATGATATCGTATGGGATGACGGTCAGGATTTTAACATATACAGCGGTACGCTGGGAGGCTCCTTACAGGGGCTGGTGGAAATGCGAGACGGCAACAATTCAGAGAACTTCAGCGGTACTATTACCGCAACAGGCAGAACCGATGTTACTGCCGCTGATGGCAGTGTGAAAGCGCATGATACCGTGACGGTACAGGTATCCCACAAATATCTGCAGGATTTGAATAAGTGTAACCTTTCCGACACAGGCGGGATTATCAGTCTGGGCAGCCAGCAGTATTACTATGATTCATGGTCTTATACCTGCAGTTATGACGCAGCCGGTAATGCTACTTATTCATATACATTTGTGTTGTCGGACAACAGCTTAAATGACAGAAATCTGACCAACGACAGGGTGGGCAAGGTGGCGGAAATTGGCACCAGCATTGATTATCAGGGAATTCCTTACTATATGAAGCAGATGAACGAATGGGTGCGTACTTTTTCCCAGAAGTTCAATGATATATTAAACAGCGGCTATGATGCATACGAGAACCCCGGCAATGATTTGTTTGCCGCTAAAATGGCAACCGGCGGTGAACAGTACTCTTTTGGAGCAATGTTCCGTTATGACAAACAGACATCAGGCACCATGACGGTGGGCGTGGGGGATGACAGCTATTACAAGATGACAGCCAAAAATTTCTCTGTCCTTGCGGCAATGATTGAGGATGCTGACCTTCTTGCAACCAAGAAAAAGTCTTCTGACGGTGTGGAGCAGTATAATGTCCTGACAGAAATTCAGGATATGATAAATGATAAAGAAAAGATGAACTACAGAGGCTGCAAGGCAGGGGAATTTCTGGAGTGTATCCTTTCGGATGTGGCGTTGAACGCGGGAAATGCCAATACGTTCTGTGAAAATTATCAGAGCATTGTCCAAAGTGTGGATAACCAGCGGATTTCCATCTCCGGCGTGGATGAAGACGAGGAAGCGGTTAATCTGGTAAAATTCCAGAATGGTTACAATCTGGCATCCAAAATGATTCAGACTCTGACAGAAGTTTATGACAGGCTGATATTGGAAACCGGTGTGTAGCGTGATATGGAGGTAAATACATGAGAATTACAAATAAAATTATGCAGAATAATAACCTGACGAATATCAATAATAATAAAATCATGCAGGATAAGCTGAGTACGATGATGTCCACAGGGAAAAAAATCAATAAGCCGTCGGATGACCCGGTTATTGCAATTCGTGCACTGCGTCTTAGGAGCAATGTGACGGAAGTGACACAGTATTTCGGAAAGAATATACCCGATGCTGAGAGCTGGCTGGATGTGACGGAAGGTGCTCTGAAAAATAATGCCCAGATTCTCACCAACATGATTGGCCAGTGTACAAAGGGAGCTAACGGAGATTTGACTTCCAAGGACAGGGAGATTATCTTAGAGCAGTTAAAGGCGCTTAGGGATGAAATCTATTCCACAGCAAATGTGGATTATGCAGGTCGCTTTGTTTTTGCAGGATACAGGACGGATACGTCCATCGGTTTTCTGGCAGCGGATGACACCAAATATACCATCACCGAACAGCTTGATAATTCGGCGATTGACAGTATGACTTTTATTAAGACTACGGCACAGCTGGCAAACGGCGATGTTGTGGATATTAACGATATCAACCAGACCAATTACGCTGACATAGATGTTGCGGAAGCAGACGTGGATAAAGTTGAAGTGCATCGCATCCGTTTGGCGTATAATAATCTGAGTGACGGAATGGTTCCGACTATCACAAGGGTGACCGGCAAAGATGCTGCGGGAAATATTACAACAGAGGATGTGGTGAATCCCGTAAATGTCTGCCATTCTTATGATGTGCCTACGGCGTACGAACTGGCGAGCCAGAATCCGGATGAGGTTTATTTTATACCGGAAACCGGGGAAATGGTACTGGGAGAAAATGTTTACAGTAAAATGATGACTTACAAGGATTCGGCAACCACTGCCACCGCCAACGAAGGTGAAATCCGTATTACTTATCAGAAAAATGAATGGCAGAAGGGTGACTTGCGGCCGGAGCATTATTATTCATGCACCGCAGAGGACAAAGACGGCAATACCATAGATTATAATGAAGATTACCTCAAAGGCACTGATTATAAGAAGCAGGTAATAGAATATGACGTAGGATTTAACCAGACAATTCGGATTAATACGACGGCGGATGAATGCTTTGAGCCGGGAGTCGGCAGGGAAGTAGATGACTTAATCAATGTGCTGGGAGAAGTGCAGGGGCTTGAGGAAGTGACAGAAAAGCTGGCATCCCTGTTGGAAAATGAAACGGATGACACGAAGAGGACAACATTGCAGTTGAGGCTGAAAGCAGCCAACAAAGCCCTGTCCTATGCAAAGGATAAAATGCAGAGAATGTTTGAGGGCGGTATCACTGCCATGCAGGGATATCTGGATGCCAACAATCTGGCATTGACAAACTGCGGTACGAGAAGTTCCAAACTGGAGTTGATTGAAAACAGGATGAGGGACCAGAAAACTACCTTTGAGACATTGCAGTCTGAAAATGAAGATATTGATATAACGGATGTGATTATTAATATGAAGAGTGCGGAACTGACATATTCCGCAGCGTTGATGGCAACCGGAAAAGTTGCACAGACAAATCTTCTGAATTTCATTTAAACGAACGAAATGGAGGAAAATATGAAGGTAAACACTAAAATCTTTGGGGAAGTGGATATTTTAGAGGAAAGGATGATTACCTTTACAGGGGGGATTATCGGTTTTCCTGACTTGAAACAGTTTGCGTTGATATATGATGCGGACAGGGGAACGGATTCGGGGATTCGCTGGCTCCAGTCCATACAGGAGCCGGGGTTTGCCATGCCGGTAATGGATCCGCTTGTAGTGTGTCCGGATTACAATCCGGAGGTGGAAGATGAACTGTTGCAGGAGCTGGGAGAGTTAAACAGTGATAATCTTCTGGTTTTGGTTACGGTTACGGTTCCGTCCGACATAACAAAGATGACGGTCAATTTAAAAGGACCGATTATCATTAATTCCGGAAGCAGAAAAGCGTGTCAGGTGATTGTGGAAGGCGATACGTATGCCGTAAAATTTCCGATTTATGATATTTTACAGGCGAATAAAGGGGGTGAGTAGATGCTGGCTTTATCCAGAAAGAAAAATGAAGCAATTATTATCAACAATAATATCGAAGTCACGGTGCTGGAAGTAAAAGGCGACCAGGTTAAAATCGGCATTTCTGCTCCGAAAGAAGTACCCATTTACCGCAAAGAAGTTTATGTGCAGATTCAGGATGCCAATAAGGCTTCTGCGGATACTTCAGGCCTTGCTGCATTGGAAAATCTGCTTGGAAAATAGAGAAAAACGCAGGTAAAGGAGTCCGTTGCATGGACTCCTTTCATATTTTGCAAGGTTAACGAAATAACGTTTAAATAATTACAAAATTTGTATTGACATTTCAATGTCTATAAAGTAGTATGGTATTACTCTCTTCCACATATCATGCCGGCGGAGAAGTATAATGGAAAGGAGGGATAACATGACGGATACAGAATTGATTTTACAAAAATTAGACTGCATACAAAATCAAATAGATAATTTGGAAACAAGGTTTGATAATTTGGAAACAAGGTTTGATAATCTGGAAACAAGGTTTGATAATCTGGAAACAAGGTTTGATAATCTGGAAACAAGGTTTGATAATCTGGAAGCAAGGTTTGATAATCTGGAAACAAGGTTTGACAATCTGGAAACAAGGTTTGATAATCTGGAAGCAAGGTTTGATAATCTGGAAGCAAGGTTTGATAATCTGGAAACAAAAGTTGACAATCTGGAAACAAGGATTGACAATCTGGAAGCAAAGGTCGACAATTTGGATATTAAAATTGACAATGTGGAAATCGGACTTGAGGGAGAAATCCAGAAGGTATATGAAGTTGCATTAAAGAATGAAGAAGATATACGTCTGCTGTTTCCATTTAAGGACCGAATCATTAATGTCAGTACCATAATTACCAGATTTGATGATTTGGAAGAACGACAAAAGCTGACGGAAGAAGTAGTGGCCGTACACAGTGGGGATATCCGTATGCTAAAAAACAGGTTGGGTTAGAGGTGATAGAGGAAATGGAGACGTTTGGGAAAGGTTAATGGAAAAATGAAGAGGGAAAGGTAACTGCTGCTTTGGACGGAATTATCCGTATGCCGGCAGCAGTTTTTTTGTGTTTAACTATAAACTTATGGGCATTGTTGGCCGATAAAAAATTTAGAAAACTGAAAAGACGATTTCACACGGAGGTGACTAAAATGGCAATTGAACCATTAGGAAGTATTATGAGTGTGCATGCACAAAGCCAGGTACAGACAAAGCCGGTGTCACAGTCGGCTAAATCCTCAGCGGAATACACGGACGTTTCTGCCCAGGATAGCGTTAAACAGGTGGACAACACCATAAGCGTTGTGGACAATGCCCAGAACAAGGGTGGTTCCGGCAATGAAAAAGGCGGCGAGGGCAAACAGCCCAGTAATGAGCAGATTAGGAAAGCTGTAGAGGCGCTGAATAAGAAGATGTCAAATTCAGAGGCTATATTTGGCATTCACGAAAAGACTAACAGAATAACAATTAAAATTGTTGACAAGGATTCCAAAGAAGTAATCAGGGAACTTCCGCCGGAAAAAACTTTGGATATGATTGCCAAGGTCTGGGAACTGGCAGGCATTCTTGTGGATGAGAGAAGATAGGAGGACTGAGTATGGCAGGCATGAGGTTAACCGGATTGATGTCCGGAATGGATACAGAAAGTATTATACAACAGTTAGTAGAATCAAGAAAAACAAAGGTTGATAAAACCAAGAAAGCACAGACAAAACTGAACTGGAAACAGGATGCATGGAAAGGCTTGAATACCAAGCTGCAGAACCTGCAGAAAAAGTTCCTTGCCAATATGCGTTTTGCGTCAGATTATGCAAAAAAGACCACAAAAGTTTCCAACAGCAACAAGGTCAGCGTAATTACCGGTGAAAATGCAGTAGATGGCGTTCAGTCTCTTGAAATAGAAAAACTGGCAAAGACAGGTTATCTGACCGGCGCAAAATTGGAAGGAAACAATGGTGAGTTAACGGCGCTTTCCAAGATTAGTGATATAAAAGGCGCTGAGAGTTTAAACGGAACCATCAATATTGCGACAAAGGACGGAAAGACATCCGTTGACATTGAAATCAATGGGGATACCACGATTTCCGATGTTCTTACCCAGTTAAAGAGTGCGGGCGTTAATGCCAGTTTTGATGCAAAACAGCAGAGATTTTATGTCAGCTCCAAGGAATCCGGTGAGGCTAATGACTTTACGATTACCGGCAAGGATGCAGCGGGAGCTCAGGCTCTGGCAGCGTTAGGGCTTGACACGGAAAATGCGGATGCAAACAAAAAAGCTACCAAGGTAGAAGGACAGGATGCAGTTATTTATCTGAATGATGCAATGTATACCAGCACCAACAATACATTTGAAGTTAACGGTCTTACATTTACGGCACTGGATGAAACAAACGGTGAAAAAATCACGGTTACAACGCAGAATGATACGGACGGCATCTATGATATGCTGAAAAATTTCCTGAAAGAGTACAATACCATCATCAACGAGATGGATAAAATGTACAATGCGGCTTCTTCCAAAGGTTATGAGCCTTTAACCAATGAAGAAAAGGAAGCTATGTCAGAGAGCGATATTAAAGAGTGGGAAGAAAAAATCAAGGATTCCCTGCTCCGCCGTGACGACAATCTTTCCACAGTAAGTTCCGCTTTGAAGTCCATTATGTCCAGCGGCATCGAAGTGAACGGAAAGATGATGTATCTCTCCAGTTTCGGTATTAATACGTTAGGTTATTTTGAATCTCCCGACAATGAGAAGAATGCATACCATATTGACGGTGACCCGGACGATGGAAATACTTCAGGCAATCCGGATAAATTAAAGAGTATGATTTCCAGTGACCCGGATACGGTTATTTCCTTCTTCACAGAGTTGTCAAAAAATATGTATGACAAAATGAGTGAATTGTCAAAGTCGGTGGATGGATATAGGACTTTCGGTAACTTCTACGATGACAAGAAAATGAAGTCTGACTATGATGATTACACCAGTAAAATTGCAGAATTGGAAGATAAGCTTGCAAAATACGAGGATAAATGGTATGCTAAATTCAGCGCCATGGAGACGGCTCTGGCGAAGATGCAGCAGAATGCCAGTGCAGTCACCAGTTTATTAGGAGGTTGATGAAATGCCGCTGCCCAATGCTTACTCGCAATACAATAACAGTAAGGTTCTGACCGCTTCACCGGCGGAACTGGTGTTGATGTTGTATGACGGTGCAATTAAATTTTGTAATATTGCAATCAGCGCCATTGAAGAAAAGGATATTCAGAAAGCGCACAATAATATTATAAAAGTTGAGAAGATAATTGACCATTTCCGAATGACGCTGGATATGAGTTATCCGGTGGCAAAGGACTTTGACAGGGTGTATGAGTATTTGGCAAGAAGGCTTTTGCAGGCAAATGCAGGCAAGGATAAAGAAATCATGGCTGAGGTGTGCATGCATCTTCGTTCCATGAGGGATACGTGGAAAGAAGTGATGCGGATTAACCGTGTGAAAGGCGCTATATGATGGGTAATTATCTCAAAATATTGGAGGAATCCCTGCATAAGAAACTTCAGGTGCTGGATGAGATTCAGGCTTATAATGAAAAGCAGAGGAAAATTTTTCAAAGCGAGGATATAAAGCTTGATGAGTTTGATGCAGCCGTGGAAGAAAAGGGCAAACTAATTGAGCAGGTTTCCAGACTTGATGAGGGATTTGAAACTCTCTATGCCAATGTTGCAAAGCAGCTGGAAGGAAACAGGGATAAATATGCGAAGCAAATCAAAGAACTTCAGGAACTTGTGAAACAGGTAACTGAAAAAAGTGTTTCTGTTCAGGCACAGGAAGCACGCAATAAGGCTTTGATTGAAGCTTATTTTACCAATGAGCGCAGCCAGCTCAGGCAAGGCAGGCAGGCATCCAAGGCAGCTTACGGTTATTATAAAAATATGAATAATTCCAATGTGGTTCCGCCACAGTTTCTGGACAGTAAGCAATAAAATGAACAAATATATTAACGCCATCCATTTTAAACAGGGTGGCGTTAAGTTTCATTAAGTGTTTATAAGAAAGTAGAAGGTAGGCTATGAGAAAAGCGGAGAAGAAGCAGGCTGAAGATTTGGCGGGGGTGCTTTGCAAGGCACACAGTGGAATTAAAAAATTATTGGAAATTAAGGACTATAAAACAGCCATGACACTACTGGAGCAGTGCCAGCAAGGGGCTATCAGGCTGGGTGAGATAATTGAGCAGGCCGAAGGGGAGGGTACTGCAGTCATATCCAGTCTGGAGGATTATTGTGAGCTGATTTACAGGGTATATGAGGAGACAGGTCAAAATTCTTCTGTAAACGCGGAAGAGGTATATCAAATGTTGCAAAATTCCATGACATGTATTGAAAATAGTATCCGATATGACATAGAGGGACGCTTGGAAGCAGTGTTTCTTCCCTGTAAGGCTTCCTTGTGGGATTCATTGGAAAGCGTGTGGGAAGCAGCAAAAGCGGATTCGGCCTGTGACACTTATGTAATACCGATTCCGTATTATTATAAAAGTTTTAACGGGAGTTTTCAGGAACTCCGGTATGATGCCGATTGCTTTCCGGATAATGTTCCAATTACCAAGTATGATGAATTTGACTTTGAATGGCATCGACCAGATATGATTTTCATCCAGAATCCATATGATGAATACAATCATGCAATAAGCGTTTATCCCTTCTTCTATTCCCGGAATCTAAAAAAATACACGGAGAAGTTGATTTATATTCCCCCTTTCATTTTGGATGAAATAAATGCAGACGATGAACGGGCGTTCAGAAGCATGGAAAATTTTGTGAAGATGCCCGGAGTGTTAAATGCAGATAAAGTAATTGTGCAGTCAGAATCCATGCGGCAGACTTATATAGATTTTTTGGTGAAAACGGCAGGGGAAAATACCAGAGAATTATGGGAAAATAAAATTTTGGGACTGGGTTCTCCAAAGCGGGACAAGGAAAAGCGGTCAGGGATGGAAAACATGGACATACCGGCAGAGTGGATTACAGTACTCAGAAAACCGGATGGAATCCGAAAAACAGCTATTCTGTATGGCACGAGCGTGAGCATTTTACTGCAATACGGGGAACAGTATCTTGAAAAATTGCGAACAGTGTTTGAGGTATTTAAGGCAAAGCAGGATGAAACAGTCCTTTGGTGGTATCCACAGCCTTTAAGCCTTGTCGGGGAAGTTTTAACCTCACGGCATCCTGAACTTTATGAGAAATATGAAAAACTGGTGCAAAAATTCTGTGAAGAAAAATGGGGCATCTATGATGAATCTTCCATAGAAGACCGGGCCGCAGTCTTGTGCGATGCATATTTTGGGGATGGCGGAAGTATAATCCGTCTGTTTCAAAGACAGGAGAAACCGGTGATGATACAAAAAGTAAACCTGATTTCCTGATTATAAGTGACGGGGTGGGGGAATATGGAAAATCACTGGGGAGATGGAGGCGTATCATGCAGTTTTTACAGTCATACTTTGAGGATGAGGTAAGGGATGGATTTTACGTGCCGGGGATGATGAAAAGGGCCTGGGCAGCACAATTGGAAATTTTGGAAGATATAGATAAAGTATGTAAAAAATACAATATACAGTATTTTGCCGATTGGGGAACGCTTTTAGGTGCAGTCCGGCATGGCGGATTTATACCATGGGATGATGACTTGGATATCTGCATGAAAAGGGCGGATTACAATAAGTTTCTTTCCGTAGCCGGAACAGAATTGCCGGAGTGCTACAATTTGGTGAATTGTCATAATGAATATAATGGGGAGATTTGCTATGAGTTTTTGACACGGGTTGTAAACGGACGTCAAATATGCTTTGATGAGGCACATCTGAAAAAGTTTCATGGGTTTCCATATGTTTCCGGGATTGATATCTTTTCGATGGATTTTATCTCTGCGAACAAAGAGGAGGAAGCAAAGCGCACTGCCATGGTTGATTATATCAGAGGCGTGGCTGATTTCATGGATAGTGAATATCTTGGCAGCACCGCGCTTGAGGGGCAGCTTTGCCGGATTGAGGAATTATGCAGTGCAAGTATTAACAGGAAGGGTAATGTAAAACAGCAGCTCTATCTGCTGATGGAGCAGTTATTTTCCTTATATAACGAGCAGGAAGCAGAAGAAATCGCCATGATGCCGCTGGGATTGAAAAAAGATAGGCACCGGTTTCCCAAAGCCTGTTATCAGGAAGTTGTCATGCTGCCATTTGAGAATACAAAGATTCCGGTTCCGGTATTGTATGATGCTATTTTACGGAAAAAATACAGGAACTATTTAAACCTTGTACGCCGCGGCGGTGCCCATGAGTATCCGTTTTACAAAAGGCAGGAAGTGATATTGCAGGAGGAAACGGGCATAAAACCTTTGCAGTATGAATTTTCGGGAATAAACTAAGGATTTTGTGAGAAGGAGATAAAGGCATGAATTATGCAATTGTATTAGCTGGAGGTAAAGGACAGCGTTTCGGAAATGCAAAGGTTATGAAGCAGTTTGTGGAACTGACGGGTATTCCTATGCTTGTGTATTCGCTACAGACAGCACAGAAAAATAATAATATCGATGAAATATGTGTTGTTACACATGAGAGTGAACAGGAAAAGGTAAAAGCTTGGTCAAAGGAATATGGAATTACCAAATTAAAGTATTTCGCGACGCCGGGAAAGGAACGCCAACAATCTGTATATTCGGGACTTCTGGCTCTTCCGGCCAAGCCGCGTGACACTGTTATAATTATGACGTCAGTGTGTCCGTTTGTTTCACAAAAGACAATTGATAAACAATATGAACAGATAAGGAGCAATGATGCATCTATTACCGTGGTGAAAGCGACCGATGCAATTACATTTAGCAATGATGGTAAAAAGGTAAACAGAACTCTGCAGAAAAAGAAATTATACATACAACAGGGTCCGCAGATTTTTAGGTATGGCGTATTGCTGGAAGGACATAAGGTTTATATGGAAGATGAAGACTATAACAGGCTTGATGTTACGGAGGACAGTGAACTTGTTTTAAATCTTGGCGTTGAATGTGCTATGGTATTGGGAGACAGATTTTGCATTAAAGTGACATATCCGGAGGACTTGGCGATTGCGGAATCTCTGTTAGGACTTTTTGAAGAGCAGGAGAGAAGATATGAAGCAGAAAAGAATCATTAAGGAAGATGTGGCAAAGATTCTTGAGGCTGATTTGTGTTGGGAAAGATTTTATGGGAAAACAATTTTGATTTCCGGGGCTAATGGATATGTGCCGGCTTATTTTGTTCATACCTTCCTTGCCCTTAATGATACAAGGGGCGCCAATATAAAGGTGATTGCTTTATGCCGCAGCGAGGAAAGAGGAAAGCAGAGGTTTGAGGCTTATCTTGGGCGCAGAGATTTTAACTTATGGATTCAGGATGTTTGTGAGCCAATTGACATCGAAGAGGAAATTCACTTTTTTATTCATGGAGCCAGCCCGGCAGGGATTTTTGCTCGTCATAAGGACCCCGTTGCGACATTCGACGCAAACGTGACGGGCTGCGGAAATATGCTAAAGCTTGCCCAAAGGAAGAAGTGCGAAGGTTTTTTGCTGATGAGCAGTGTCGACATATATGGCAGCATGGATTCTACAGGGAGGCTGAAGGAAAGTGATATGGGAAAGCTGGACGGTCTGAATGTGCGTAATGCCTACTCATGTGGGAAACGGGCTGCGGAAACGTTGTGTGCATTGTATCATGCAAAAACCGGCCTTCCGGTCGTGATTGCCAGACCTTTTCAGATTGTGGGACCGGGACTTGAACTGGATGATGGACGGCTACATATTGATTTTATATCCCAGATGCTTCGCAGCAATCAGATTGTCTTGAAAAGTGATGGCAGTGCAATAAGAACATTCCTGTACATTACGGATGCCATTGAAGGAATGCTTACCGTGTTGCAGAAGGGTAAAGCCTGTGAGGCATATAATGTGGTGGATGAAAAAGGCGAAGCGTCTGTATTGGAACTTGCAGAGCTTATGGCATCACTGGTTCGTGACCGGAAAATAGATGTGGTATTTGATTATGAAAAGAGAAACACCATAGAGGTAACAGGCGCCTTGTCGGTTGTGATTGGAAACGCAGAAAAAATCAAGAGTCTTGGCTGGAGTGCACGTACTACGCTTGCGGACGGCGCCAGAAGAATGATGGCCTGCTATGGATTGGAGGTATAATGGAAAATGGCGGATGAAAAATTAAACAGAGCGCATAGGATGGCGCTTGAACTGCTGGAGATAGTAGATGGGTTATGTACAAAAAACCAGTTGAAATATACACTTGCGTCGGGTACGCTGATAGCTTATGTGAATGAAGTGCCATTTTCCAAATCAGTACCAACCATAACGGTAGCGTTGTTATATCCGCATTTTTGTAAACTGAAAGAAGAATTAATAAAATATTGTGAAGATAATGATGGTTTTTCCCTGCACGATTATACAAACACGGAACAGTTTGAAACGGTTGATTTATGGTTTGTCAGGCAATCGCGTGTCAGACTGGGTGAACGACGTAAAAAAGAAGAATTTTACTACGGGACGAGATTGGTTATCTCCCCTGTTTTTTATGCGGGTGTGATACAAAAGGAATGGGAGGATAACTATAAAAAATATAAGCTTGCAATGAGAGTGTGGAATGCGCGTGCCGTGCTCCCCAAAAATCCGTTACGCAGTTATGTGAAAATGACAAAGAGGAGAGTTACTGCCAATTACCTGAGAAAAAAACGGGACATATATGCGATTGATGAGGTTGTCAAAGGATTGGGGGCAAATCCGGAATCAAAATATGTTCTTTATTTTCCGGCAGTTTTAAAAGGGAAAAAGGGTTCCTTCGATGTGATGGCCCAAACATGGCAGAATGTAAAGCGCACTCATTTCTGTGGTGTTGCGTGTTATGTGGCGGTGGATTCGGCATTCTTGGTTGAAAAATGTTTTCCTCGGGAGACGATTGAAATGATAGTAAGGCAGGATAAGAGCCAACTGCTTTTAAACGGATGCGAGGACCTGCGCAGGGTGCAGTTGATACAATTAGAGCTTCTCACTGAATTTGACAGGATATGCAGGAAAAACGGACTTAAGTATAATATAAGCTTTGGAACCCTTCTGGGTGCGGTACGACATAAGGGTTTTATTCCATGGGATGATGATATTGATGTGACAATGCCGTGGAAAGACTATGTAAAGCTGGATGAAGCCATAAAAAATGATTTAGATGAGGAAAAATATTATTACAGAACGCCTGAAAGTGAAGAAAACAATCATCTGATTTTCAAACACCTGGAACGTAAAGGAACCTTGTATACAAAACCCGGAAGGGGCAGATTAAAGAAGCAGATAGGTGTGTTTATTGATATTTTTCCCATGTATCCCGCAGCGCCAAATTCCTTTATAGATTGGTTTCATGCGAGAATATGCAGGTTCTGGAGAACCGCTCTTTGGGCAACGATTGGTGCAGACAGTGAGCCGTCGCGGGTGAAACGCTTCTACTATAAACTGATTGCGAGACCGGGAAATAAAGTATGTTATAAAAAGTTTTTAAAAGCGGCAACTTTCTTTTGGAAAGAAGATAAAAACCTGAAATTCTGGATTGCCATGGACAGAAATCCATATAAGGTTGCGCTTGTTGACATGGATAATTACAACAATGCGATTGAAATGGAGTTTGAGGGAAGGAGTTTTCTGGCTCCCCCAAATTATGAGGCAGTATTATATTATTGCTTTGGTGTGGACTGGAAAATGTATCCGCCGGTCACGGCAAGAAAAGCAGCCCATAATGCCATAATAGAAATGAATGATTTATATCAATATGATGAAGATGACGTGACTCCGGACTAAATAAATCAATGTAGAGGTGTGACGATGAGGGTATTAATGGTTGCGGGAAAGGATGCCGCAAATCAAACGCTGGCAAGAATTGCAAAGTCTTATGCGGACAGGGGACATGATGTGGTTATCTATGCAACCTTTTATGCGGAAAATGTCCTGCATTGGTTTGATGAAAAATTTATGATACACCCTTTTGAGGAATTGGATGAAATGGTTCTTGATTCCTGTGATATTATTTTCAGCGAGGCAAGAAGCAGGTGGCCTAATAAAAAGATATTGTTTGTGGAGAAACCTGTTTTCACATATAATTATTGTATTGACCGTCAGATAAAATGGGGCGGGGATTTTTGCTTTGTAGCCGCCAATGCCACAGTGGCTTCACGGTATGATGAATACTTGAATTACTGCCGGATTGAAATAGGGGAACCAAAATACGACAGTCTGGAGGCTTCCGTACAGGAACAAAAAATGTTCCTTTTTATTGACAGTGGATATTATCCGTTTGGCGCGGTTGGAAAAAAGGAACTGGCGGATGTTCTTTTGGAAATCGCAAGGACATACCCGGATTATGAATTGTGGATAAAGCCAAGATTTCTGCCGGATGATACGGTGTTCAGTCATAAAAACACAAGACATTTGTACGATGTTATCCGGGAAGAAGCAGGAGCCGGTTTGCCGGATAATCTGGTGATGTTAACGGAGCACAGGGACTTAAAAGAACTCATAGATTTAAGCCATACGGTAATCTGTATGCACACTACTGCGTTTGTGGGGGCGTATGCTGCGGATAAGGGGCTGATAGTCCTGGATGGGCTGCCCAGCGAGGATGTCTATGATATTAGATGGAAGTCTTTGAATCTTATCCGGGAGCAGATTCTTCCATCAGGCGCCGTGATTCCGTATCAGGAGGCAAAGAATTATCTTCCGGATGGAGTCAGATGCACGGAAGAATATAAAAGGTATCTTTTGGCTGAATGGGAGAATACGGCAGATAAAATCTGTGAGGTAACGGAGTATCTCTATACAAAATTTTATCTAAAAGGAAAGTATCCGAAACTGGCGGCAGACACCTCTTATGCAAATATTGGAAAGGATGTTTTTGCAGATGAGGAATGTGACTGGAGTAAAGTAATTCGCAGGCGGTGTGAAGATTTCTTATTTGCAAAAATGTCGTTTAATATTGATTCCCGGGTGAAGGCTGCTCTTGATATACAGGCCTTGGTATGTGAGGCAAAAAATCTTCCGGTAAAACTCGATGAATCAGAAATGAAAAAGAAATCAGATATGGCGTCCTATTATCAGGGGCAATGTATAGTGGATAATTATAATCTTCTGTTGAAAGACGATATAGATGCAGGTATTTTGCTAAATGCTCTTTACAATTCCGGTGAGGAGCATTATGAAAAAATCAAAACCTTTCCAAGACAGGATATAGGAGCATTTTATCTCTTTAGGGGATTGGTGGCAAAAAAGGAAGGGGATACCGGAGAAGCCCTTGGATATCTGAAGCAATATATGGATTTTTCTCTTGATAGGGAATATATTAAAGAAATATCTGATACTCCGAAAAACCGTGTCATAGCATTCCGGGCATTAATGAGCATATTATTTGGCGAAAACGAAAGTATTTCCAATGAATTTTTGTCAAAGCTGGAGCAATTTTATTTTATATTGTATCAGGGACAGCAAATTACGGATTCGATACAAGGGCAGCAATATACGCAGCTTCATTGGATGAAACAACGCTTCAACAAAAACAACCGGGACTTGCTGGATAAAATACGCGGTAAGCGTCTGATTATTTATGGAGCAGGAATGATTACCCGGGAAATTTTGCTGCGGATACCGGAAATTAGGCAGCAGACGGCTGTTTTGATAGATAATTATATGCAGGCGGACAAAATCGAGGGCATACCCGTAATCAGGCATAAAGAAATGTATACAGTGGATGCGGATTTGTGTATTGTTGCGGTGCCGCATCTGGAGACGCAGATTAAGAAGCAGATTGAAGAACTGGAACATGGTTATCAGGTCGTAGGAGTAAACGAGCTGTTCTAAATGAAAGAGATGGGGTGATATTGCAGTATGAAAATAATCGGAGTAATTCCTGCCCGTTATAACTCAACAAGATTTCCGGGTAAGCCATTGGCCGATATATGCGGTAAGCCTATGATATGGTGGGTGTATAATCAAGCCAAACAAGTTACGGAATTTACTGATGTTTATGTTGCGACTGATGAACAGCGTATAAAAGATGCATGTGTTGACTTGAAAATTCCCGTTATAATGACGCGTACTGACCATAAAACAAGCACGGAAAGAGTGTATGAGGCAGCGTGCAATATAGAGGCGGACTTATATGTTGTTATTAACGGTGATGAGCCTCTCATAGACCCCCAAATTATAAAAGCGGTTATTCCGGAGGAACTGCCGAACCACAAAATTTATGTCGGTAATTTAATGACCGAAATCTGTGACCCTGTAGAGGTGGTGGACTTTACCAATATAAAAGTTGTTACGGATGACGACTCGAAGGCATTATTTTTTTCGAGAAGTCCGATTCCTTATCCAAAGTCTTCCATGCAATACAAATATTATAAGCATGTTGGTGTTCTTGCATATAATCTGGCAGCACTACAGTTTTTTGCGGAAACACAGGTTGGAATAAACGAAGCGATTGAAGATATTAATGAACTGCGTTTTGTGGAACATGGTGTGGCGGTAAGGATGACAAAGGTTAATGCACATAGTTTATCGGTTGACACACCCAAAGATTTAGAAAAAATAAGAGAAATGATTGGAAAGAAGCTGGCACTGGGAGAAAGCAATGAACAGAATTAGCGTGCTGGACTGCACATTAAGGGACGGCGGATATGTGAACAATTTCCTATTTGGAAATGGGGCCATTAAGGATATCATCCGGGGTCTTTCAAAGGCAGCGGTAGATATTATTGAGTGTGGATTTTTAAAGTCAGGGGAAGAAAATCCTGATGTATCCCTCTTTGGAAGCATAAGACAGCTCCAGAATGTCATTGGAAAGAAAAATAAAAACCTGATGTACGTCGCGATGGTACAATGCGGAGCAATATCCTGTGACGAGATAGATATTTATAATGGAAAATCAATAGATGGTATCCGGCTGACGTTCCATGAACACGAGATTGAAGAGGCCTTTGCTTTCGGCAGGCAATTAATGGACAAAGGATATAAGGTATTTATGCAGCCTGTAGGAACAACAACATACGAAGACCAAACGCTTATTAACCTGATTAAGAGGGTAAATAATCTTATGCCGTTTGCTTTTTATATGGTAGATACATTGGGAATGATGTATAAAAATGACCTTATAAGGCTGTTTTATATCATAGACCACAACCTTGATAAAAGAATTGCATTGGGATTTCATTCCCACAATAATTTACAGATGTCATTTGCAAATGCACAGGAACTTGCCCAGCTTAATAGTCCCAGAAATATTATTATAGACGCATCGGTTTTGGGAATGGGAAGGGGAGCCGGGAACCTTAACACGGAACTGCTGATACAGTATTTGAATGTGAATTTTGGAACGCGCTATGATAATCTGGAACTGATGGATATATTGGATAAATATATCAGGCCGCTGGGAGCAATCTATAAGTGGGGATATGATGCTGCTTATTACATAGCCGCGGTGGCCGGGTGCCATCCCAATTATGCGTCCTTTTTGTTGAACCGCCAGACCTTGCATATGCATGATATCAATACGATTTTAAATGGTCTGGATGAGGAAAAAAGAACTTTATATGATGAAAAATACATGGAAACGGAATATCTAAAGTATATGGACCATTATGTAGATGATGAGGACGCCAGACGGGTAATCCGGGAAGCAATAGGAGAAAAGAAGGTTTTAATTATTGCGCCTGGAAAATCGGTTCGCGGCAATAAGAATGATATCAAAAAAATGGCGGCAGACGGAACCTGCTTTGTCATCAGCATCAATTTTCTGCCTTCAGGGATACCGGTCGATATGGTATACATCAGCAATTTGAAAAGATTTAAGAATGTTGAAGAACTAAAACAGTATACAGGTATCAGGATTGTGGTAACATCAAACATTAAGCTGAAGGATGAGAATAATTTTTTGGTTGTCAATTACAGCAGTTATTTGAATGAGGACAATTGCATTATGGATAATGCAGGCTTAATGTGTATTAACCTGTTAAGTAAACTTAATGTGAAAAACTATATACTTGCGGGTTTCGATGGATTTTCAGGAAACATTAAGGAAAATTATTATGAGCAGTCCCTGTATCTGGATGTTGAAGAGGAAAGACTGGCCGATATGAACAGGGCGACGGCAAGGCGGTTTGAACAGTTATCAAAACAGATAGATATTTCTTTCCTTACAGAATCCACATATGAGATGAATATATAAGCAGTCAGGAAATCCATACTAAGTACAGCATCCGCATGAAACAGGAGTGATTCTAATATGTTTAAAGAATTATGGGAACATAAAGAGCCGTGGCTGCAATTTGAAGCCGTGGCTGTAATTGATAAAAAAACGGCATATGCATCCGGCTACAGCATTAATGGTTTGTTTAAAATAAATTTGGATACGGAAGAATGTGAATTCATAAAGTTTTTCCCGGATGCAAATGTTTGGGCTTCCAGATTATTTTTTTCAGCAGTGCAGGGGAAAAATGGGATTTACTTTTCTCCGGCGTCGGCGGATTATATTGCGGTATATGATATTTCCAGCGGTAAAATCAGCCAGATTCCCATTCCGCCATTGGAGAATGTAAAACAGAAAAGCACACTCAAGTTTGGGGATGTTTTTTGTTACCGTGGATATGTGTATTTTGTTGGGGCAACATATGGATATATTCTAAAGCTTAATGAGGGTACGGGGCAGATTACTGTTATTAATCTGGATATTCAGGACAAATTTTTTTTCCGGAGAGGAATGATTGTAGATAATAATTATTATGTTTCCTCTGCAAATTCCAACATTATACTGGAATACAGGCTGGAGACGGATAAAGCAATCATCCATAAAATAGGAAATGCAGGCGGCGCCTGGTCTATGTGTTATGATGGAGAAAGATTCTGGCTGCCGCCGCGGGCAAAGGGCGACCCCATATTATGCTGGAACAGGGATATGGGCACAAAGGAATCCATTGCTATTACATTTGATGAATATAAACCGCAGAACTCAAATTTCCTTAAATGCTTTTATGCTGACAATAAAGTAATCATTTCTCCGGAGTGTGCCCGTGCATTTTTACAGATTGATGTACAAACCAGAGAAGTAAAGGAAATAGAAATGCCATTTGCGGAAGGGGAATATAAATGTGGTTTCTATTTTGAATCAAATCAGTATGTCTATCTGCCTGTATATGTGCAGAGAGGGAAAACAATTGATATAAAAATTGAAAAAGAAAGCCTGAAGGTCAGCAAAGTTACATTTGTTTTAAAAAATTCCGGTTTATTGGAAGCATCGGTAAAAGAAACATTAAACAAAAATAATAAACTGCATGAGATTATGAAGGAAGACACACTTTTTGATATCAGTGAATTTATTGCCTTTTTACAGTTAGCGAATGCCGGTGAAACAAAAGATGACGATAAAAATGTTGGGGCAAATATATGGTCGGAATTAATTTAGTTGACATAGCTGTATTGCAGCAGCTGTGCAAGAATAGAAAAGTTATAATATTTGGAACCGGACATTTGGCGGCTGACTACGGAAGGGTTCTTTCCACAATAGGATTATGTCCGATATTTTATTTAGATATTATCGGGAACGGGGAACCGGACAAAAGAATCCGGCCCGGTGAAATAATCCCGGTAGAGAAGGCACTGGAAGTAAAAGAAGAAGCGTATATATTGCTGACGGAAGAGCGGGGACAGGTTGAACAGGCAGGGTATCTGATTGATAAAGGGTTTCGCTATGTGGATAATTTCAATTTCATTTCAGGTGCACACTTTCAAACCAGACTGTCACGAGATACGTCTCTGGACCCGACGATGGGATATAGCACCAAATCAGATAATGTATATGGATGCCGTTTTCTTGGTAAGAACCATAAGTCGGATTATCGTATTGCGGTAAATGGTGCATCACTGGTGGATGAAACAAGTTTTGAATGGAAGCTGTGGCCTCAGTTGCTGTATGAGAGTCTGATGGAAAAAGAAAAGCAGGTATCTTTTTTACTTTGTGCAACGTATGGGCATACCACATCGCAGTGCCTGCTTAAACTGCTGCGTGATATACTGCCTTTAAAACCGGACATGGTAATTGATTATTTGTCCTTTGAGAATGACTGTTGTTATGGAGAAAGGATAAAGACTCCGTTTGTTACAGGATATCAGAAAAAGATTTTGTCCCTGGTAAAAAATCAAGTGAAAGACAAATGGGAAGCTAAAAAAGCTAATACCATCTGCTGGGGAAATACGGCAGGAAAAAGAACATCTGATGTCATTCTGGACAACATTTTCATGTCCAGGCTGTTATGTGAGTCGTATGGAATTCGTTATATCTGTGTATTTCCACCGTCAATTACAACACAACGGGTCAGGGCGCTGCCGGATATAGAACTGCAATGGGCTTATGACAGGTATGGACGGATATCCAGAAAGGTTTATGCGGAGATAGAAGAAAAAATGTCAGATGAGATAAAAGAATGTATTGTGGATGCAAGAAGCTGGATGGATGAATACGAAGGAATGTTTTATGACCAATTCCATATGAAAGAAACCGGTAACCGCATAATTGCGGATAAAATGTTGGAGATTTTAGGGATATGAATCAGGGGTTAACGGGACAGACATGGATGATAACAGGAATAAGCAGTGGAATCGGGTATGAACTGGCCAAGCAGCTTTTGGCAGGGGGATGCAGGGTCATTGGTCTTTTAAGGGATGAAAAAAAGGCACGGTCGTTGTTGGAGGCATACCCTGAAGCACTGACTTTGTATGAGGTTGACATGTGTAATTTCAGTGAAGTTGACAGAGTGGTGAATACTGCACTGGAAGCAGCAGGAACCATCAGTGTTGTGGTGAGCAATGCGGGAGTAAGCCTTAGGGGATTTGCCGAGGAAGTTAAGCTTGAGGAACTGCAGGAAGTTGTAAACACCAATTTGACTGGAGCCATGGTGTTTATTCGTGCCGCCATCCCATTTTTAAAGAAATGTAAAGGCACTCTCGTGCAGATATCTTCGGTAAACGGAGACGTGCCGGCGGCCCAATGGTCTTATTATTCAGCTTCCAAACATGGAATTAACGGTTATTGTGAAGCGGTGGCAAAGGAATTGGAGCCCTATGGGGTGAAGGTTATTATAGTGGAGCCGGGAAGGGTAAATACGGAACTGTGGAATAAGGTAGCGAACAGGTGCAGGGAGTATGACGGGCTTCGACGGCAGAGCGTCAAAAGTGATATAGATGTCAGAAAACTGGCCGGAAAGATAATTTCGATATGTTCGTGGGACCGTCCGCCACAATATATTGCCATGGGGTCACGCGCAAGCAAAAAAATCATTGACCATCTGGAAGGTAAGAGGAATATTCATATGGCATGGCGGCAGCTATCAAAAGAGGTTGATACAGACTTTAAGATGATACAGCCGGTTATGAAAAAGCCGGAAACGGCAGGTGAGCGTGATATACTGATGTGGCCGTTAGGCAGGGAATGCAAAGAACTGCTCAAGAAATATAATTGGAGTGAATGGGAAGAAAAGCTTATTGGTTTTGTAGATTCTGCTCCGGAAAAAAAAGGAAAGTATTGTCTGGGTCGAAAAATATACCGGATTGATGAAATTCAAATGCATATTTCTGCATGTTATGTTATTATAACATCAACGGATTATTACAATGAGATAAGGAAAACGCTTAAAAATATGGGCTTAACTTCGGATATGGATTTTTGCCATTGGAAAAAACTAGTGGAGGACTAAAATGAAAAATCTTTTATCAATCAATCCGGAGGTAGGTAAAATGCGTGTAAAGGCTTTGTGGTTTGATTCTGCCAAAACTCAGGAACTGTACATGCTGCTTATCAATCTGGGAGTGGAAATTGACGCTTTCTGCATGGAAGAAGTGAACTTTGAAACATTTATGGGAAAGAGGGCTCTTTCCGTATTTGAACTGGTAGAGGAACGGGAATATGCCTTGATACTTCATGCGGATAGTTATGAAGAAGTTTTGGAAAAATATGCAGATTGTGGATTGGACAAAGAAAAAGTTTTTGTCTGGATGGACCCGAAACGGGAAGTTATTTATGTGTAGCAGCCAGAAAAGACAAGGGCTATAAAAAATGCCGATATTTTTTTTAAGGCTGTATAAATGCAGGAAAATAAAAATTACGAGGGAGTGGTTTATTATGCGATTACCAAATTATAAACAAACAATATGTGCGTTTGAAGAAGCCATAAAATCTAAGGAATTGATAGTATGGGGGAAAAGCAAAGCATGTACGGATATATGCAATCAATATCCTGTGAAATATATCATTGACAGCAATGATGAACTATGTGATTTGGCAATAGGTCAGGCAAAAGTGTATTTACCGAATAAATTATATTCGGAAGAGCCCGAAAAAATTGTGGTATTGATTTGCACAGCCGAAAAGTATTTTAAGGAAATAATAGCTGAACTAAGTGAAATCGGTGATTTTACGGTTTTCTTCTGGAATGTTTTGACTAATGATTTTTTAAACAGCATTTCAAATGAACTATATGATAATATAGGCAGGATGACAAAGATAAAGAGCTGGCTGCATGACGATTATTCAAAACGAATTTTTCAAGAAGTGGTACATAGAAGAATTTGCGGAATAGATACGGGTTACTCAGATTTGAAAATTACGAATGACATTCAATATATGTATATGCCCGCAATAAACAGTAAGAAAGAAGGCTCTATTCTGGATTTGGGAGGATATATTGGAGATTCCGTTGACCGGTTTGTTAACCAATTGGGTGATGATATATCGACAATATATACTTTTGAAGCATTACCTGAGAATATAAAAGCATTAAAAGAGAAAAAGAAGACACTACGGAAATATTGGAATGGAAATCTTTTGATTGTTCCGTATGCAGTGTCGGATAAAAAAGGTGTTATTAATTTTTATGAAACGGAAAAGAGGGGAGCTTGTTTTTCTCCTGACTTCAGAAGCACGACAAAATATGCCAAAGTGTCTCCTGTGCAACAATTTACAGTAGAAACAGTATCTGTTGACGACATAGTACCGGAAACAGAAAGCGTTCGTTATATAAAAATGGATATTGAAGGAGCAGAGTATGAGGCATTGATTGGGGCTAAAAAAACCATTTTAAGGGAACGGCCGGGGCTTGCCATATCCATTTATCATAATGCAATAGATTATTTCAGACTGGCAGAAAAAATCAGGGAATATGTTCCTGAGTATAAATTAGCAGTAAGACATCACAAAGATAAGCATGTAGATACCGTTTTGTATGCTTGGATTTAAAAGAAAGGGAGGACAAATAATGAAGTACGGATATATGTTTTATCAAAAGCCGTTAAAAACCAATATGAAAACCAGACCCGTGAATCTGGGAGACCCAATCCAATCATATGCGGTCAAAAACTTATATCGTGAGATGGGAATCAGGGAAGAGGACATAATTCCGGTTCCGCGATATGATATGGCGGATTATGACGGAGAAGAATGCGTTTGTGTTGTAAACAGTGCAAGTAACTATGAAGAATTAGCTTATGACTCACGATTTATGCCTCCATCTTCCAAGGTTCATGCAATTCCTATGTCTCTTCATATACATAGGGAACTGCCGGCAGACGAACTTGCATACTATAAAGCTTGCGGCGGCGTTGGATGCAGGGACTTATACACGGTGGACTATTTAAAAAGTATCGGAGTAGATGCTTATCTTACAGGATGTCTGACGCTTACCTTACCAAGAAGAGACGAAGAAACAGCAAAAGGGGCTGATAAAGTTTATTTTCTGGATGTTCCGAAAGACGTTATGGAAATGATGCCTGAAGGGTTAAGGGAGGAAGGAATCGTACTTTCAAATATATTAAGATTTAATAATCCCGGGAACAGTAACAGGATTTCCGTTGAGGATGCTTATGAAGAACATAGAAAAGGCGAGGAAAGAATTGCTCTTCTGAGGGATACGGCACGGTTGGTTGTCACATCAAAACTTCACGTTGCTTCCCCCTGTCTGGCAATGGGAATACCTGTAGTATTGGCTAAAAAGCATTTCGGGGACCGATTTGGGTTTATAGACAGGTTAATTCCGACATATACACAGGAACATTATGCAGATATTGACTGGAACCCTTTGCCCGTTGAATTTGAGGAAGAAAAGGCAAAGATAAAACAAGTGTTTTTTGACAGGGTCAGGGCGGCTGCCAGCAGGATAGAATTGGAGAAGATGTGGAATGAAAAAAGACCAATCTATGAAATAGATTATAATACTGCGACTTTTCATGCAGTAAAAAAGATTCCTTTTCCGGCTGCCTCCTTTAAATATGCTGTGTGGGGAATCGTATTATCTGCCGCATTTTATTTAGACGAGGCTATGAAAAAACAGGTGCCGCAAGCTGAACTGATTGCCGGAATTGATATTGCCGCGGAAGGAGAGTATTGCGGGGTCAATATTATGAAACCCGAGGATATTGAAAAACTGCCACAGGATACAATTATTATGGTTGCGGCTCCTTCAGCACAGGAACAGGCAAAAAAACTTTTATCAGAACTTAACAGGCCTTTTGTCCTTTTAAAAGGAACGTCGGTTGAATGCTATAATCTGAATTGAAAAGAGGAGTGCAGTTAAGAAATGATGTTTCCTGCGCAGCTAAACAGTGTTTGCATAATAAAATTAAAAAAAACAAAAAAATTTTAAATTAGGGCTAAAGTAATTCAAAATCTCTCCGATATAATTAACAAGTAAAGCAAATAAAACAAAAAGTTTTAAAAGCTTTCTGAAATAACCCGACTCAATCCGCACAATTGACAGGGTTATCGCAACAGTTTACTGTAAGTATGAATTGTGCGACTCACACGAGCAGTAAACACGAAAATCTGGCTGCAGGGAAGCAGCTTAATATTCAAGGAGGAATAAAATATGGTAGTACAACACAATCTTACAGCAATGAACTCTAACAGAATGCTTGGTATCACAACTGGTAGTCAGGCAAAAGCAACTGAGAAATTAGCTTCCGGTTACAAGATTAACCGTGCAGCTGATGATGCAGCAGGTCTTGCAATTTCCGAAAAGATGAGACGTCAGATTCGTGGTCTGACACAGGCTTCCGCAAACGCTCAGGACGGTATCTCCTGCGTACAGACAGCAGAAGGTGCTCTGAATGAAGTTCATGACATGCTTCAGAGAATGAACGAACTGGCAGTTAAGGCAGCTAACGGTACAAACCAGAGTGAAGACGATTCCTACATCCAGAAGGAAATCAAACAGCTGATTAGCGAAATCGACCGTGTATCTACAACCTCTACCTTCAATGAGAGAAAGCTTTTGAATGGTTCTTTCAGCGGCGTTACTCTTCAGGTAGGTGCTGAGAACTCTAGCGATAACACCATCACCATGAACATCAGCGCTATGAGCGCAAGCGGTCTTGGAGTTAGCAAAGTTACATGTAGTACACAGGCTGGCGCTAAAGCTGCAATCACCACTGTTAAGAGCGCTATTAAGTCTCTGAATGAGCAGCGTGCAGACCTTGGTGCAGTTCAGAACCGTCTGGAGCACACCATTGCTAACTTGGACAACGTAGTTGAGAACACCACAGCAGCTGAATCACAGATTCGTGATACAGACATGGCTTCTCAGATGGTTAAGTACTCCAACAACCAGATTCTTGCTCAGGCAGGTCAGGCAATGTTGGCTCAGTCTAACCAGGCTAACCAGGGCGTACTGTCCTTGATTCAGTAATCATTGCAACACTACCATAAGGGCTGACTTAGGTCAGCCCTTATTTTTTGGAGAATATAATGAAAAAAACGGTCATTCTTTGTGAAGAAAAGAACAGGCAGGTTTTAAGGGAAACCATTTCGATATTAAAAGAATTGTGGGAAAATATGGGGTATGAAGCACTCATACGCTATTTGGAGGAAGATGCTTCACCGGATAAATATATGAACGAACTGGTGAATCTGAAAGAAGAGTTTGTGGTTACATTTGCCATGGCAGGTTTTGAATGGCGTGGGTTGATGGAACAGGTACGGTTTAATACCCTTGCTGCCATGCAGATTCATATTCTCATAGGAGAACTTCCCCAGTATGACTTTTTTTTGAAAAAGGAATTTGGGATTCACAGCTTTTTCTTTACGGACAGTGAAGTGATTGCCGGAAACTGGAAAACAAAATATCCGCTGGTTCCGTTCCTGAAAAAATGTCCCCCGCTTTACATATCGGAGCATCTTTCAGATGAGGAAAAACAGCTCAACAGGGAAAATCTAAAGGATATATTGAAGACAGTCATGGCATTTATAGAAAAACCGTCGGTGTTATAAGCCGGCGGTTTGAAACATTGTGACAATTCTTTCCGGATAGGAAAATTTCTCTTTTATTATGGCATAAGAATTTTGTTGAATCCTAATGCGTTCATCCTCGTGGGAAAGATAATAATTTGCTTTCTCCACAGCGTCTTCCACACTTCCGTAGCATACAATACTGATACCGGGGCTGAAGTAATCTGTAAGTTCCGGTTGGGCATTGCTGAGCAAAAAACCGCCTGCTCCGATAATATCCAGCATCCTCAGCGGTATGCCGGAACGGATTCCGCGGGCAGTGGGGCAGAGGTTGATTTTACTAAGCCGAAATACCTTAGGCATCTCAATGGAATAGGTAACAGGTCCTTTGAAGGGAACTTCGGAAAGCTGTTCGTTTCGTTCGTCAGAGTATAGATGGACATTGCAGAAACGGTTTAACAACCGAAGAAGAATTATGCGCTCATTGTGGGTAATCTGGTTGGTAATACAAAGAGACAGAGCGGCTTTGTTAATTCCCTCTTCATCGCCCGAATGATAGACAATACCTTGCTTTGTAAGGGTGTCATTGATGCGGTGTAGGAGGGTGTCATCAATTACGTCATTTAATAGAGGAAAGCCTACAAGTTTAAACTGTGCATCCGTCAGGGCATTGATATATCCAATGGTATATTCGTCCTGACAGGATAAGATTTTTTTTAATGGAGACTGATATAAACGGCCCACAAAGGAGACATCACAGGAAAAACGCTTCCGGTCTGCCGCAGTAACGGGAATGGAGGAAAGTCTTTCCGTGTTTACGGCAAGCGGCAGATGGTAAACATTGTGAACTCCCAGACTATGAAATTCCTCTACCTCCGCCTTATCAAAAAGAAAAAGATAACTCGTAGAATGTGTGTAATACTCCAAGTGGTCCTTGGAGATAGGGCTGTCATAGGACCAGGCAAGATACTTAATATGATTTTCATGGCAGATTCTGGCAAGCAGGGGATGAAAATTGGTACTCATCACACAGCCATAGGTACCGTCTTTTAAGTGTGCCGTAACATATTTTTCAAAGTAAGCATCTTCCACGGGATTGGGCCGCGGATAAACGAGGTTTTTACAATGATGCCCCATTCTTGTCAGATAAGTTATGAGGTCCGGTTGGATATAAGAACCAAAGTCGTGTAAAAGTATGTTCATGCAGATGGCTCCTTGCTGACATTATAGTTGAAACATATTTTATTAATTGTAGCACATTTATATCCCCATGGAAAGAAGTTTAGTATCCCACGATTTTGTATTTTGCATAAAAACACAGGTAATGGTATAATGTGCACGTAAGCATTGAGCAGTGCCAAAATACAGCTATTATAAGGTCAACACAATTGGAGGTACCCCTCATGATAAAAAATATTCTTTTTTACAACAACGGTCCGGCCCCAAACCCTTCCCTTTCTCCCATATTAGCCTCTATGGGGTTACATTGCGTGGAATTTGGGGATGCATTTGAAAACAGTCATACCGACGCTTCCTTTGTGATGAAAGTCATGAATTATGTGCAGTCAGAAGACATCCACATGGTGTTTTCCGGGGACTATGTTCCCCTGCTTGCAAGCGTCTGTGAGATGAAGAAACTGCCGTATGTTTCATGGATTGGCAACTGCCCGCAGCAGGAGCTGTTATCCAAAACCATATTATACCGGTGCAATTATTTTTTCTGTTTTGACAGGGCCTGCGCAAACCGTCTGGCAGGGCTCGGATGTGAAAATGTATATCACTTTCCGCTGGCTGTGGATACAGCTGCTTTCAGGGATGTGTTTGATGGGATTGAAGAGGAAGGCCTTGAATATGCATACGATATTTCCCTGGAAGAATACCCGCAGGATGACAGGGGCACCCGGTTTGAATCAGAAGAGATACCTGCTTATGTAAAAGGATACATAGATGGAATAGAGGAGGCACAGATTAGGGTATACGGATATAATTTTGTGAGGGAAATGCTGGAAGAAGAAGTGGCAAGGGAAATTCTGGCAAAGGCAGGAATTTTGCAAGGGGAGATGTACTTTGACTATCCAATACAGCTTGCAGCAGATTTGATTAATGAAGAAATTAGCATAAAAGAGCACAGGCGTGTAGCTGAAAAGCTGAACCATAACATTCATAACTATACCTGTAAGCAGGAAAATAAAACGCGGCTGTACCGGAATAGCAAAATCAATCTGTATATTACACCTAAGACGGTAGAGTCGGGAATCGGGCAGGGCGTACTGGATATTCTTGCCGCCGGGGGGTTCTGCCTTACCAACTACCAGCCGGAAACAGCCGAATTTTTTGAGGATGGAAAAGAAATTGTGATGTATACCGATTTGGCGGATTTGGTGCAGAAGGCGGACTATTATTTACAGCATGAAGAAGAAAGGGAAGCCATTGCAAAGGCAGGACATGAAAAAGTAATGGCGCAGTTTTCCCTTCATGAAAGACTGACCGATATGTTAGGGATTGTGGAAGAGAGCATCGCTTAAAGCACCGAAAAGATTTCTTCCAGACGTTGCATGTAAGTATGGTTTCGGGTTACTTTTTCATAGCCATTTTGACATATGGCGTTCCGTTCCCCGTCGTTTTCCAGAAAATATTGGACGAGTGCGGGCACCTGTTCCGGCGTTTCATAAAAAACAAAATCTTCACCGGGAATAAAGAAATCGAGAAAATCAGATTGAAAATTGCTTAACAGGAAACCACCGCTTCCCATGATATCAAAGGCACGCAGGGGTATGCCGCTGTGGATACTGCGCAGGGAAATATTGAGGTTGATTTTGCTGTTATGAAAAACATAGGGCATGGTATCATAGTAATCCACGGGACCGTGGTTACGAACGCCTTTAATGGATACGGCTGCATCGTGCGTATATAAATCAACCGTATGTGACCGGCCTGTAAGGGTTAAAATTTTCTCCCTTTCCAGTGCGGTTACCCGGCGGTTGAAAACATACTGTGCGTAGAGATATTCACTGCTCTCCACGCTGTCGGAGGCGGGGAGCATGGGGTAATCGGATTTCAGTAAATCTTCCATAATATCCGGCGTGAGTGCATCTTCCAGAAAGTTATAGCCGTATACATGCATCTGTGCCTGAATCAGTCCGTCCAGATAACCCTTGGTATAGGGACTGATTTTGGTGAGACGGCTGTATAGGTTGTGCTTTGGCTCGGAATACAGCGAGCCAACAAAAGAAACATCGCTGCAAAACTGCCGGATGGTTTCTCCGGATTGCTTTGCAAGCATGCGGCCGAGGCGGGAAGGATTTACCGCCATGGGCAGATAATAAATATGGGGAAAGCCGGACCTTTGAAAAGTAAGGCAGAGTTCCTTGTCAAACAGAAAAATGCGGTTGCAGCGGTTGAGCATGGTATAGGAATACAGTGCAACATGGGGGCTGTCGTATACCCATGACAGGTACAGGATACCTTCTGCTTCACATGCTTTTGAGACAATGGGAAAATAGGCAAAAGAAAATACATAATCAGGGCTGTTTGTCCGAAGAAAAGAAATAAATGCCTGCTCCCATTTTTGGTCATAAAAGGATATGGATTTGGAAAAAGGGTATGGCAGGACCTCATGGCCGAGCTCTTTCATGGCAGCTGTTAAATCATTGTTTCCGAAGCTGTTCCAGTTGATAAAAAGTATTTTCATATAATCTCCCTGTCTGTAAACCAATCGCGAATCATAATGAAGTAATACAGACTGATTATATCGTATTATGTTAAGGACTACAACAAAAAGGTAAAAAAGGGAAAGCAAAAAGGAGAAAATGGATGGAAAATCGAGAATTGCCCTTAGTCAGTGTTGTCATACCCACCTATAACAGAATTCATACCCTTCCGGCTTCTGTGGACAGTGTGTTGAACCAGACCTATGAAAATCTGGAATTAATTATCATGGATGACGGTTCCGATGACGGAACGGGGGAGTATGTAAACAGCATTGCGGACAAAAGGGTGAGGTACAGAAAGGCAGAAAAGAACATGGGTCCTTCGGCGGCAAGGAATTTGGGGGCGGAACTGGCAAAAGGCAGATATCTGGCTTTTCAGGACAGTGATGACGAATGGGCACAGGACAAACTGGAAAAGCAGATGAAAGTTATGCTGGAAAACAGTGATGTATCCATGGTCTACTCTGAGTTTGGTTTTTATCGCGGAGAAGAACTGATAATCATTATACCATCCCATAAGATTCCCGATGAGGAAAAGCGGGGAGACATTTTTTCCTACCTTTTGCTGTACCCGCTTATCAGTACGCAGACTATGCTGATAGAAACAAAAGCTTTTATAGAGGCGGATGGCTTTAATGAGAAATTAAAATCATATGAAGATTTTGAATTTTCCCTGCGTTTTGCAAAAAATCACAGGATAGGGTTTGTGGCAGAGCCGTTGGTCAAGGTAAATAATTCGCCAAACAGTGTGAACCAGCGTTTGGGAGAAAGAATCAGAACCCAGTTTTATATGGTGAGGGAGATGCTGGATTCATTGAGGGAAAGAAATCTGCTGGAATATAAACTGGATATTGTATTCCGTGAGGCAGAGTCTTTGCTGTGCCATGACATTTTTATGGAAGAACTTCAGCAGCTATCAGAAGAGTATTTGTCGCAGACGGAGAAAGAAATGGCTGTTTCCTACCTGAAAAAGATGGAGCAGGGCAAAGAAATCGTTTATCAGAAAATGGAAATGCTCGAAATCCTTCCGAAGTTCAAACAAAAGGTTCTGCAAATATACATGGGGCTGTATGAAAAAAAGATTTTGTGGTCAAAAGAGAATCAGGAAACACTGAAACAGCTGGTAAGCAGTATAGCACTGTTCCAAAAAGCATTTTCGATGCCGAAAGAGGTGCGGCAGCGTTATGATTCCATAGAGAAAAGACTTGAGGAAGAAGAACTTACAGAAACAGACAGGCTTTACCTGCTGGCTGATATCGTGGAATTATTTGAAACGCTGGAAAAGCTATGGTAAAATAAACTAAAACAGTTTCTGCCATTCCGCTTTTGCAAGGGAAAGCGCATGCTGTCCCAGGTGGCATCTGTCAGAAGAAAGATACTGTTCACGGGTTTCATAGTCGGGTGTAACCATCTGTCCGAATACGGACAGGAAAAGGATGCCATGTGCGGCACACATTGCGGAAAGCTTTTCATTAAAATAGGCCGTGGCAAGATTGCGCTCTTTTTCGCTGCCATTGCGCGGGAATTTAGGGTCAAGGGGACAGCTTTCTTTTTGGGAGGCGATGGGTCCCCAGCAGGATACCCTGTAATCCTGTGTCTGGAGCCAGAGAAGAAACTGCATATATTGTGCAAGGATGTCATCCACAATTTGCTGATAACCTCTGTTTTGGAGCGCTGCCTGTTTGAATACATGGACGCGGATATCAATTTCACCGAGGCAGCAAAGGATTTTTGTATGGGGTTTTAAAAATTTTTGGCACAAATATTCTGCCTTTTCCCGGAAAGCGTAAGTGGAGCCCGGACGGTTGCAGGTATAGGCAAGGCAGGGGCCGGCGTGCAGCGGGGTAAACGGATAAGGGGAATTAATTGGACAGGTATTGATGTCCTTTCCTATGGGAATGAAAGAAAGCTCTTCGTTGCCGCTAAAAAAATTCACATGGGAATCACCCAGCACAATCACGGTGTCATCCCGATAGTGGCGCAGGCAGGCATGGTCAAAATTGGCCTGTTCAAGCAGGGTGTCCACATGTTCTGTTTCGGGCAGAACCTGAAGTGCAAATACAAGCTTTTGCAGGCGCGATATGACGGCGTCGGGATTGTATGCGGCAGCTTCCGCCTTTGCCTCTTCCACCAATCCGGCAAAAAGGCGGCTGACCTGTTCATACCGGGCAGCGGTATAAAGTTCTGTGCGGCAGGAAAGCTCTTCGGATATGCATAACAGGATATCTTCCCAGGGCAGCAGGGCTGCAACGGCAGGATTGGTCTTAATGGAATTGATAAGCTGCAACAGAATTTGTATCGTCCTCATAAAGCACCGCCTTTAAGAAGTAAGTGATATTGCTTTCATTTTATCATAGGGAAAAAATGTGTACAAGAGGAAGCTCATAGAAATCGTCAGAAGCAAGGAGGCATCATGAATAAAACGAAAAATTTGCTGGTGAAAATAAGGGAGGCGGCTGCGGACGGCAGGCTGCCGGCCGGTTCGGTACCGATTGCGGACATCAGGCAGTGCGTCCGCACGGAGTTGGAGGTGCATCGCAGTACCTTTACGGAACAGCAGTATGCCAAGGTTCTGGAACGCTTTGATAAACTGGGTGCGGATATCCGGGAGGGCGAAACGGATATAGAAAAAATATTGCTGTTTATGGATGCCCTGATTCTTGGCGTGGATATGATATCCGAGGCAGTCTATACGCTGGCAAACGGAGATTACTGGCGTTATAAGCACGGGGAGAAAGCAGACAATCCGGAAATCGCCGGCATCATAGAATACATAGACAGGGAGCGCAGGATAAACCTGATTAGTTATGATTTTGTGAAGGAATATGATGAACTGCCGGTAACGGTATGTCCGGACGACGGGTGCGGCATGTTTTACATACCCTATAAAGGAAGAAAGATGTTCTTCCCAAGGGGATGGGACGAGGAAAAAATTGCCGGTTATTACCGCAGCGTGGTAATGGAGCAGGACGGGCGTTCACCGCATTGCTATGCCAATAAAACATTCGGGGTAAAAGAGGGGGATGTGGTAGTGGATGCCGGTGCGGCGGAAGGCATTTTTGCACTGGATTGCATTGATATAGCATCGAAACTGTATCTCATTGAGGCGGATGAGGCATGGTTTGAGGCATTGGAGCAGACTTTCCGGGATGACAGGGAAAAGGTACGGCTTATTTACGGATTTCTGGACAGTTACCATTCCGGCAGCCATGTGAGCATCGACGGGCTGTTTGGACAGGAAGAAATCAATTTTATTAAAATGGATATCGAAGGGGCTGAAAAAGCGGCTCTGGCAGGCGCGGAAAAAACACTTGCACGATGCGGAAACATCCGTTGTGCCGTATGTGCCTATCATTGCAGGGAGGATGAGGAAAGCATCCGAAATATTTTAAAGGGCTATGGTTTTGACACGGATACCTCGAAGGGCTACATGTGTCCGGACTGGACTTTGGAAGCGTATATGGAAGCCGAACTCAGGCGCGGCGTTGTATTTGGGAAAAAGACAGGCCAGCCTTTGGAAAAAGCGGGGATGCCGGAATATGACGCATTGATTGTGGTTACGGCAAAGGATTTTGAAAGGTTGCAGAGCCAGTATCGGAGGCTGTCTGAAAATCTGCCCGCACGGCGTATCTTCTTTGTGGGCAATGAGGATGTGGGACGGCTTGTCCAAAATGCCGGACTGGGAGAAAAAGTCGGATTTATAGAGGAAAACACGATTCTGCCTTTTGACGACGTGCATAAAGTGATGAAGGAAGCGTTAAAAGATGTGCTTTCCGGACAGGAGCTTCCCAGGGGGATTACGGGCTGGTATTACCAGCAGTTTTTAAAAATGCAGTATGCCCGCATGTGTGAGGACGCCTATTATCTCGTGTGGGATGGGGATACCATACCCTGCGCACCGTTTTCCATGTTTAAGGCGGGAACCCTTCAGCCTTATCTGGACATGAAGAGCGAATACTGCGGGGCTTATTTTGAAACGATGGCAAAGCTTGTTCCGGGACTGCATAAGTGTTTTGAGAAATCTTTTATTTCGGAGCATATGCTGATGAACAGCGAAATTATGCGGGAACTGCTTTCGGAGATAGAGGCAAACAGTAATATCGTGGGAGAAAGTTTCTGGGAAAAGATAATACATGCCATTGACGAAAAGGGGCTGCAGGAAAACAGTTTCAGTGAATTTGAAACTTACGGCACTTTTGTGGCAATGCGGCACCCGGAAAGCTACCGGCTGAGGGATTGGCATTCTTTCCGTTACGGCGGTGTGTTTTACAGTCTGGAGACGATATCGGATGCAGACTATGCGTGGCTTGGTAAGGATTTTTTTGCCATCTCTTTTGAAAAGGGTGATTTTGTAAGGGAAGACCAGAAGAATTTGTTTGACAACAAAAAGTATCAGGAAAAGCTTTCTGCAAGGCAAATGCTGGAAATTGCACAGAAGGAATTTAAAGAAGGAAGCTACTTGGAGGTGTGGAAATAAAAATGGAGAAAACAGAGTACAGCAAACAGGAAGTCAATCAGATGAAATGGCAGGTTTACAGGCAGCTTCCGGTTTTTAAACAGAAAATACTTGCATGGTATCCTGATGTGAAAGAGCGCGGCATACCGTGGGAGAAAAGCACCGGTACCGAAGTGTGTACTATTGCCGCCATACTGTGCGATTGTACGATTTTGTTTGCCATGCAGGGGGAGCTTTCGGAAAAGTGCAGGCAGATAAAGGCGGTTTCCGAAAACAAACCGCTGGAAGCCGGAGAGCAGGCTGCCCTGCTGGAAAGCCTGTTTGAAATGATTGAACTGCTGGAGGAGTATATCGGAAAGAAGGCAAAGAAATGCAATGTATGTAAGAGCGATGTGTTTTTTACGCCGATTCCGGCAGGTTATGAGGAAACCAGGAAGCAGTGCGGTTTTCTGTATTGTAATGCGGATTTTCAGTTGGAGAGCAAGGAAAATTATGGATGTCCGGTGTGCGGCGCTTATGACAGGGACAGGCTGATGGTTGCTTTTCTGGAAGAGGTGCATGCAGAAAAAGGGGAAAAGCTGAGGATGCTGCATGTTGCACCGTCGCCTGCCATGGAACGTTATGCGCTGGGCAGGGAGGACATTCGATACGAATCTACGGATTTGATGATGGAGGGCGTTACTTTTCAGGCGGATTTGCAGGATATGGACATGGTGGCGGATGAGACTTATGACATTATTGTCTGTTCCCATGTACTGGAGCATGTGGAAAACGATGCGAAAGCCATGCAGGAGCTGTATAGAATCTTAAAGCCTGACGGCGTATGCCTGGTGCTGGTGCCTTTGATTGTGGGAAAGCACGATACGGAAGAGAAGTGGAACTGCTCTATCGAAGAAAACTGGAGGCGGTTTGGACAGGGAGACCATTCCAGACTGTACGGAAAAGAGGATTTTGTCGGGCGTCTGGAGGAGGCCGGATTTTATATAAACGAACTTGACGAAAAATGGTTTGGCAGGGAATTTTATCAGGAATACGGTTTTGACAATTTATCCATTATGTATGTGGCGACGAAAGATGTAAAACTGGTGGAGAAAGAGGAGGAAGGCACCGGGAGTGAGCTTATCAGGCTGCGGGAAGAAAACAAACTTTTGCGGCAGGCGCTCAACAACTTAAACGGGCAGGTTGCAAAATTGAGAAATGTAGTGGAAACGAACTTTCAAATTCTGTTCCACGCACAGGATAATCTCGGATATGAAATCAGTGACAGGAAGTTTCAGGACAATCTGTGGTATCCGAAAATCATGAGTGAGGAGGATACATTCAGGGAAATCATAGAGAATAAAAAGTCTATTGCCAGGTTTGGAGACGGGGAGTTCGGTATTATCTTCGGAGAACAGCGCTGGCGTTTTCAGGGTACAAATGACAGGCTGGCATACCGGTTAAAGGAGGCCCTGCAGTCAAGGCAGGCAAATATATTAATCGGGCTGAATGATTTTTACGGTGACTTAAGCACCTGGACGAGAAGGGCAGCGGATGGGGTTCGGATTTACCTGACGCCGGAAGTCAGGAAAAAGCACTATGCCCTTTTGGACAGAGACAGGGAATATGCCTGTGCCAATGTATCGAGAAATGAAACCCCGGAACATGTAAAACGGCAGAAACAAATCTGGGAGGGAAGGGACTGCGTATTTATAGAAGGTTTTCAGACAAGGATGGGGGTTGGAAATAATCTATTTGACAATGCCGCGTCCATTGTGCGGATTTTGTGCCCGGCGGAAAATGCCTTTGACAGGTATGAGGAGATATACAAGGAAGCATTAAAGCAGCCGAAGGACAGGCTGGTACTGATTGCACTTGGTCCAACGGCAAGCGTGCTGGCATATGATTTGGCGCTTGCGGGCTATCAGGCAATTGATATCGGCCATGCAGACCTGAGTTATGAGTGGATGCTTCGGGGCAGTCATAACAGGGTGCCTGAAAAATACAGCAACGAAGCGCCGGGGGGATATGTCGTGGCAGAAATCCATGATGAAGCATATGCATCACAGATTATTGCAGACTTTCACTGAAACGGAGCAGTCTTTCACGGAGAAGCGGTTCAGCATAATCCCTGTCCAACAGTTCTTTGTAAAGAAGCATCTCCGGTGAACGGTCGTTTTTGACATAGGGATTTTCTAATATATCAGGAAAGAAATGAAGCAGGGATTCTTTCAGGTACATAAAATTATCATAGGAAAAAAACCGTTCATCCAAAAACATTCGCTGGACGGGTTCGGCAAAGGCCTTGGAAAAATGTAAGTAGGCATATTCGCTGCGGCAGTCATTTATGAGCGCCTGTTCCATAACCGTTTCGGTGGTTTTATTCTGGATTTGCGCGGTGTGCATATAATGACGGAGGATGGATTCACCAAACATGACGCCGGATTCATTTATGCAGTAGAAGTAATGTGTTTGGGGAATCCTGCTGTAGGAACTCATCAACAGCATACAGCGTTCTGAGAAATAAATATCCTCCATATACAAATCTGTCGGAAAGTATATTTCGTTGTCTGCCAGAAAAGAACTTTTATACAGCCTGCCCCATGGGGCGGTTTTCCATCCGTATTGCAGGATGTACTTTCTTTTTACGGAAGAATTGCGCATGTCAAAGCATTCGGGCAGGCCGCTGCCGCTTACGGACAGCGCATCACCGTCATGAATTTCTTTGTAGGCGCATTCCACAACGTCACAGTTTCGGGCAGCCGCCTCGTCATACAGCTGTTGCAGCATTTCGGGAGAGATGGCATCGTCTGCGTCCACGAATGTAATATAGCTGCCGCTTGCATACTGCATTCCCGTATTTCTCCCATATCCCTGCTTTTTGTTTTCGGAAAGCGGTATCAGCAGGAAATATTCGGAGTGGGCGCTTTCATAGTCTTCCAGAATATGCAGGGTATTGTCTGTGGATTTATCGTCTATACAAATGATTTCCATTTCCACGCCGTGCAATTTCTGGTTCAGCACGCTGTCAAGGCAGCGGGAAAGCTGTTTTTCTACATTATAACAAGGTATAATCACGGATATTTTGTCCAAAACCTGTGTCAGTTTTTGACTGAAGTCTGCAAGAACCTGCTGTTCTTCATAGGCGGCTACGGATTCCCTGCATGTTTCGGGAGAAATCCGGGGCAGTTTTCCTGATGCAAGGCTGTCTAAAAGGACGGCCAGTTCGCTGCTGCCGCCTGATGGATACAGAAAGCCGTTTACACCGGGTCTGATAAGCTCAATAATGCCGTCCACGGGAGTGGAGATGACAGGTATACCGCAGGCAAGGCTCTCTATTGCCGACAAGGGAAAACTTTCGTATTCGGATGCCATCACCATGGCAGATGCCTTGGTAATGTATGCATAGGGATTGGATTTCCAGCCGGTGAAGTGAACACGCTCCTGCAGCTGCAATGAGGCTGTGAGCGCTTCCAGCCGGTTACGCTCGTCGCCGTCTCCAATCAGTATGAGCTGCCAGGAAGTGTGGGCAAGGTGCAGCGCATGAAGAATGACATCAATGCGCTTTTCAACGGAAAGCCTGCCAACAAACAAAAGAGTCCTGTTTTCCCAGCTGACGTTTGCGTGAAGACTGCATCTGGTGAAATTAACTGGATTGTTTACGAGCATTGTGCGGAGTGCAGGGTTATGCGCATGGATAATGTTTTTGGTCTTTTCATTTAAAACCAGTATCGAATCTGCTTTTTCCAGACATTCCAATCCGCCAAATCCTGCGGCAACATATCTTTCGACAGGGGCATGCAGCCATGCGGCTATTTTGCAATGGAAGTTCAATTTTGCGGCAGCCATTTTGGCAGTCACGACCATAATGGGACATGCGGTCGCTAAGACAATATCGGGCTTTTCCCGTGTGCTTAAAAATTCGGTATAACTTGCTGCAAACTGATTCAGTGAATAGGTCCCCCTGCCTTCCAGCAGCGGGAAGAATGGGATGGCCTCACTGACCCAGCGGACCCCTTCCCATACCAGCTGGATTACCCTCACCTGAAATCCCTGTTTTTGTAAATACAGGGCATTTTGATTTACCACGTTTTCCACGCCGCCTTTTTCGCCGACTGCAAGCAGAATATCGATAGAAATTTTTGTCATAATGACCCTTAACCTCACGAAATATTGTCTGTTATTTTGTATTTTCAATATAGCATGGCAGGCAGGGACAATCAAGGAAAACTATTGGCGGATATGGTGGAATTATTTGAAACGAGGGAAAAGCTATGGTAAAATAAGATTGCGGTTTTTAAAGCGGAAAATGCGGTACGGAGGTAAGTCTGAATGTATGAGGAACTGATTGAGCGGTTAAAACCATGTCCCAAACTGAATCTGACATGGTACCAAAATGAAGATTTGTATTCAGAGGGAGCGGTGGAGGATACGATAATCAAGCTTATTTCCGAAAATGAGCCGGAGGAATATGTGCAGGCGATAGCGGACAATTTCTGCTGGTCGGTATACTATCACCTGACGCATACAAGAAAAAACCTTCTGAACTGGTATCCGTTTTCGCCGGAGGCTTCCGTACTGGAAATCGGATGCGGAATGGGGGCTGTGACAGGTACGCTTTGTGATAAGTGCGGGGAGGTTGTGGCGGTGGAACTTTCCTACAGAAGGGCGGTAGGCACTCTTTTGCGGTGCAGGGAAAAAGAAAACCTGGAGATTATTGTAGGAAATTTAAACGACATAGCATTTGAAAAGAAATTTGACTATATCACCCTGATAGGGGTATTGGAATATCAGGGAAGCTATACCAACACAGAAAATCCGTATCTGGATTTTCTCAAAAAAGTAAAATCCCTGTTAAAGCCAAACGGCAGGCTGTTAATCGCCATTGAAAACCAGTATGGACTGAAATACTGGTGCGGTGCGAGGGAGGACCATACCGGACTGCCCTTTGAGGGGATGAACCAGTACACCATTTCCCCCAAGAAAGTAAGGACTTTTTCACATGACGGGCTGCAAAAGCTGATTGCGGAGAGTGGTTTTTCCCAAACATTTTTCTATTATCCGATGCCCGATTATAAATTGCCCTCCGTTGTCTACTCCGAAGCGTGCCTGCCCCAAAACGGTAATATGTTTAATATGCAGTATTATTATGTGCCGGATAACAGCACGCTTGTGGCACAGGAAAAGGCCATATACGGGGATATTATCGATAATGGGGTTTTTGGCTTTTTTGCCAATTCTTTTATGGTGGAATGCGCAGACGGTGAAAGCGTGGGAGAAGTTACCTTTGCGGGCATGAGCAGCAGGCGGGTTCCGGAATATCAGGTAGGCACAAAATTTACAAAGACAGGGCAGGTAGTGAAGTTTGCTCTTGTAGGAGAAACCGGCAGAAAGCATCTGGAAGAAACCCGGGAAAATGAAAAGGCTTTAAGGCAGCGGGGGCTGCATGTATGGGAAAGCAGCTTGTGTGGTAAAGAACTTGTATCCGTCTTTTCCCAGACAGAAACGCTGGAAGAGGTTATGCTTAGCGCTTATCAGGAGGGTAACACGGCAAAGATATATGACCTGTGGAACCGGATTCAGGCGGAAATTCTGGCATCCTCGGAAGAAATATCCTGGGAGGAAAATATTTTATATACTTTTGGGCTGGATATTGTGCCGGACAGAGAAAGATACGGTGCGATACTGAAAACGGGGTACCTGGACATGATTCCCCGCAATGCGTTCTGGGAAGGGAATGTCATTTACTGGTTTGACCAGGAATGGACGCTGGAAAATGTGCCTGCCAATTTTGTTTTATACAGGGCGTTGCTTCGTTTTTACTGTTCTTTTGAGGAGGCAAACAAGGTCCTGCCGTTGTCAGACCTTGCCCGCAGGTATGGGCTGGCAGCAGGGTGGAAAGATTACCAGCAGCTGGAGAGTCTTTTTTTCGGGGTTGTGGCGGACGCGGCACATATAGCGGAAGCGGATGCTTTCTGTGGCGACACCAGAAAGGCTTGTCTGGAAACCATAGCAAAGATAACTCAAAAATAGAGGAGAAGCCATTGTGGAAGAAATAAAAGAGAATACCGCCGGGGCACTGGAAAAGCTGGAAGCCGAAAATGCTGCCCTGCGTAAAGAAATAGAAGATATGCAAACCTCGTTTCAAGCGCTTTGCACGACATTGAACGAGGTGGTCAAGGTAGTATCCCGGATGAATGAAGAGGTCGCGGACAATACCCATAACAATGCTGTTTTATATAACCGGCTGTGTAATCTGCCTTATGAACTTCTGGATACAAGGTCCCGGGGCAGGTATGGGATACCGGATATTATGAGTCTGGAAGATACCATTGATGAGATTGTACTGCATAAAAAGTCCATAGCCAGGTTTGGTGACGGCGAATTTGGAATCATGTTTGGCGTATCCCGATGGCGGTTCCAGCGTGAGGATGAAAAACTTGCCAAACGGTTGAGGGAAGTGGTACAGTCGGATGAAGAAAATCTGTTGATTGGGCTGAATGATTTTTACGGAGACTTGTCCCACAGGACGGAAAACGATGCTGACGGCATACGCTCTTACATAGTGAAAGCGCGCAGCCAGCACATGACGCTCCTTAAAAAAGACAGGCTGTATGCACATGCATGTATTTCCCGTACAGGGTCGTGGGAAAAAATTAAAAACCAGAAAAGAATCTGGGATGGAAAAGACTGTGTATTTATTGAAGGGGATAAGACCCGGATGGGTGTGGGAAACGATTTATTTGACAATGCCAAGTCCATCCAGAGGATTCTGTGTCCTTCGGAAAGCGCTTTTGATGTGTATGATGCCATTCTGGAAGAGGCATTAAAACTGCCGAAGGACAAGACGGTGTTAATCGCCCTTGGACCGACGGCAAGCATTCTGGCATATGATTTGGCAAAAGCAGGATATCATGCAATTGATATCGGACATGCGGATTTGGCTTATGAGTGGTTTTTGAGGAGCGGCAGTTCCCAAAAGGCTGCGGTACATCACAAATACAACAACGAGTATCCGGAAGGGTATGTTGTGGAAGACATTCATGATGAAGAATATGAGGGACAGATTATAGCGGATTTGTCCGGGCGGTAACCGGCGGGGAAAACAGGATGACTATTCCCGTTTTCCGATTTCCGAATAATGTTTTCCGAGAAACTTCTGATAGGTGTGCATAAACATCTGCCGGTACTGATTATAGTCTGTCAGGTTAAGAAGCCCCCCGTCGTCATGTATGCACCAAGGGTGGCGTTGGAAGGGGACAACGATTTTATGTCCGTTTAAGAGAAAGGTGAGTGACTGGCAGGCATCATAAAAATCCCAGCCCGTCAGGTTTTGGGAATCCCAGGGGTAGTCTTTGGATGTAACCATCATAAAACCGTCAACCTGGGCAGCAGGCCCGTAACCGTCGCCGGACAAGGAATACCGGTATTCGGATAAATCGGGATAAACGTCTTTATGTCTGTAGGGTGTGCCGAGCTTTTCTTCTGCGTGCCACATGATACCGTCGGCGGAAACGGAAGTATAGCCTGTCATGCCGATAAGACCGATGGAAGCATCGGACTCAAAAATGGAAAGCACGTCTGAGAGAAAGTATCTGTTTAGTATAAAAACGTCCTGATGCATATAAATCTTGTATTTGGCATCGGAAGCAGACATGGCTTCATTGTAACCGAGGGTCATGGATTTGGCATCTGTGACCGTAAGCAATTCCGTGGTATAGCCATCGGGGATTATCAAATGTGAAATATAATGGATGGATTCCGATAAAAGAATCTCGTTATTGGTACATAAAATAAAGCAAAATTTATTTTCATTCATGGCGGTTTTCCTTTGCTGTCAATAAGAGAAACATTTTTTTGTCATCGTCGTCCCAGTACGAAAAGCAGATTTCGGCAATTTTATCGTAAAGGACTTTGTCCGGGGTAATCAAATCTTCCTGGGTCATGACGTATACGGCAAATACGGACAATCTACTGGACAAAAGCCGGTTGGCCGCTTCTTCCATGGAATTGGGCGAGAGTCGAAAAAACAATCTGCGGAGGGCAAACAAGGAAGTGGTATACTTTTTTGTCAGGCTGTCTTTATCGGTGCAATGCAGAAAAAAGGGAGCTTTCTGATAGGCGAGTTCCAGACGGATGATGTGCAGTATCCGGAGAATGCATCGGGACTCGGCAATATATTCATAGGCAAGGGTGCCTTCTCCCTGTTCAATATAGGGGATAAGCGCCAACAGAGCCCTGTCGTCGTGTGCTGCCAGCGCTGCATCGATTGTTTGTGTGATATGGGACCAGGAAGCCTTAACAGCGTCTTTGTTTTTTTCCAATTCCGTAAAAAATGCATTTGTGGATGTAATTAACTGAGAGGATGTGTCCATTGGTTTCTCCCGCAATGTGTTTTGTGTTTTCGATACAGGTTTAGTATAATTTTTTTGTTGGTTGAAGTCAAATAGTCTTTGAAAAACAGTGTAACGGAGGATGTTTATGGCAGAGGAATTTTTGGAGGAAATATACAGGGAGGCGAATTTGTCATGCCGGTTAAAAAAGGCCGTGGAGTATGCCAGAATCCATGATGAGTTCCACATGATTGCAATCTGTAATGATATTTTCCAGCCGCTTTGTGAAGTATGCAAAGAGTATCTGCAGTTTGACAAAGAAAAAGGAATTGCATTATGGAATGCGATACAGACACTGGTTAAAATAGACAATGATTTGGTTATGCGGGGCGATATTATAGAAGAGAGAATACTGCCTTTACTTAAAGAAAAGATAAAGTGCTGCGGTGGGGATATCAGCGTGGAAAATGAAGAAGGGGATTATCTGTTTGAAAGCAGCGCTTCCGGTTTTTTGACGCTCAAGGATTTGAAGCATAATAAATATATTCACAGTGCAGCTGACCCTATGTGGGAGGCGCAAAAACTGGCGGAATATATTTTTACCCCCGAAAAAAAGGAATATTGTGTCCGGGGGCTGGGACTTGGATATTTGCTTTACCAGCTATACGGTATTTCGAAAGGAACCATTCATATACATGTGTTTGAAAAGGATGCCAGGATGGTGGATTATGCAAAACGTTATGGTGTACTGGACTGGATGCCTGAGGGTGTATACGACATCATTCTTTCGGAAAAGCCGGATTCTTTTTTGCAGTGCGCTGCAAAAAAAGATATGGGATATTATGTTTTCCTTCCGGAAATTTACAGGGAAGCTTCTGATGCAAGGCAGAAACTGGAGGATAAATATATGCAGTTTGCCACACCCAAAAAGCTGCAAGTGGAAAGTGAACTGAACTATTGGGTGAACCGCAGAAATGTAGGCATGATGGTTTCGGAATTTAACCCTGAGTCCCTGAAAAAGGATTTTATTATTGTTGCTGCCGGCCCGTCTTTGGATGATACGCTGGAATTTTTGAAGGAAAACAGGGGCAGGAAAACAATAATTTGCGTGGGTACCGTGTTTCGCAAATTGCTGGAACATGGCATTGTGCCGGATATGGTAGCAGTCTTAGACCCTATGGAGAGGATTTATCAACAGATAGAAGGTCTGGAAGAGGAGAAAGTGCCGATGCTGGTTGCGGTGACGGCCTACTGGAAATATGCTGCGAACTATCAGGGGGAGAAATATCTGGTTCCCCTTGTGGGCGTTCATGAAGAAAAGGAAAATGAGGAGCCTTGGGCAATCGGAGGTACGGTGACGCATCTGGCAATTGAGGCAGCAATCAGGTTTGGGGCAAAAAAAATATATCTTGCGGGTGTGGACTTGTCTTATCCGAACGGGCTGTCCCATGCAAAGGGAACCATGGACAGAAGCGTGAAAAGCACGGAGAACATGCTTCCGGTAAAAGGCGTCGGGGATTCCACAGTGTACGCGGACAGCATTTTTATCGCTTACAGGAAGTGGATTGAGGACAGGATTGCGCTTACGCCGGGGATTACGTTTTATAATTTGTCACATGTCGGGGCAAAAATAGCGGGAACAAAAGAAGTCAGTTTTGCGGAAAGGTAAGGGAAAAACCGGTGAAGGTGATAATTGCGCAGACATTAACGGGGAAAGACAAAAAACTGGTCTGTATACTGAAAGAAAAACTGGAAAATAGCTTTAAAGAAGCAGAAGTGGAAATATGGGAGAACGGAAAGCAGGGAATGACTCTTGCGGATGTGAAAAAAGCAGAACCGGATTTGTTTATCAATTTTAATTTATCCGGTTTTGAACAGGGTACGCTGATGGGAGGCGTTGCCTATAATCTGTTAAACTGCAAACAAATACATATCCTGTTGGAGGACAGCCTTCCCAATGAACATTTTCTGGAAAAACAGCTGAGTATCGCTATGTTTTTTTACTGTGTGAGCCCTGCCTGTTTCCGATATCTTTCCACCAATTATCCGGAAATTCCTTATTTAAACATAATAAAGGGATGGGATGACAAGAACACGGAGGACGCCGCGGATAAAAATGCAGGCCTTTTGTGTAATATTGTGGCGGAAACAGCCAAAATGTGCCATATTACCGGTTGATTCCGGCGATATCAAACATTTCTCTGATTCTTTGCGGATAAGTGAAATGTTCTTTGACTTTCCGATACCCATTCAGCGCTATCTTATTGCGCAAGTCATCCTGCTTTAAGTAAAAAGCGGCTTTTGCGATGGCATCTTCCATACTGTCATAGAGAATCATATCTTTTTCATTTTCAAAATATTCCGCCAGTTCAGGCTGATAGTTGGACAACAATACGCCCTGTGCCCCCATAATGTCCAGTGCCCTGAGCGGGATGCCGGACTGGATGCATTTCAGGGTGGGACACAAATTCAATTTACTGTAGCGGAAAACCAGCGGCATTTCCTCTTCATATTTTACGGGGCCGCAGGCTTTTACATGGTTAAGTTCACAGGCTTTGGAGGAATAGAAACGGGTGTCAAACAATTCGCCGCACTGCTCCAGCAGGAAACATCTTTCCAGATGGGTGATTTTCGTGGCAATGGCGTAGGACAGGCCGCGCCGGTTCAGGTTCAGGTCTGTCTGCCCTATTTTGGAAAAGGAACTGTTTATGGCGTTTAGCAAATCATCCGTAATCAAATCATCCAGAAGATAACAGCCGTAAATGCGAAGCTGTGCCTGCAGGATTCCCTCAATATACCCTTTGACATAGTCGTCTGCCGAGTAAAGAAGAGTTTCCAAAGGTGAATGATACAGGTTGCCTACAAAGGACACATCAGCGCGGTAGGTGAAGGCCGGGGACGGATGAGGGTTAAGTGCATCAAGCCTTTCGGTATTGACTGCCAGCGGCAGGTGAAATACCCTTGTATATCCGGCTGCCCGATACTGTAAGGCCTCGATTCTGTCAAACAGGAAAATATAATTGGTTTCGTATGAAAAATAATCCTGCAGCCGTTCTTCCATGGGACTGTCATAGCACCAGGAAATGTATCTGATATGGTGTTTGTCACACAACTGTGCCACCAGAGGGAAAAAGTTGACGCTCATTACAACATCATATGCCCCGTCTGTCAGGTGCATGGAAAAACGCTCACAGAAAAACTCATCCTGAAATTTATCCGGGAAATGGTAATAGACAGTCTTGCAGGCATGGCCTGCTTTTTTCAGATAATGGAGGAAATCATGATAAGTATAGCTTCCCATGTCGTAAAATAGGATTTTCATGGCTTTGTCCGCTCCTGTCAGGGAATAAAAGGTATTGCTTACCAGACAAGTATAAGGTTTGAAAAAAGCGAAGTCAAGCTAATATAATATTGAGATAGGGTAAACTTATTGTCGGAAAGTAATAGGCAGACTGCACCTGTGACCTGT
>CAJTMB010000023.1 GCA_910577105.1 uncultured Lachnospiraceae bacterium
ACAGTTCTTCCACTGTGTACCGTCTGCACTCGTCCACCTGTTCCTCCGCATCATCATAGTCAAGGACACTCGGCGTACCATTGCAGTAAAGGTTAAACGCCATCCTGACTACTTTTAAGCTCCCGCTGGTCTGCCAGCCTTCATGCAGACACTCCGTTTTTACACAGCCTGTCTTAAAGTTATAAATGCTGTTGATATTTCTTCTTGTGTCATCGCTGATACCAAGACAATATACAAGCGCTTTGTGGTACACGTCCTGATACCTGACCTCTTTCAATTTCTCATAGTAGAATTTTTCATGTGCATCGCTGATAAAAATAATCGCTTTCTCTGCTCCTAACGCTGTACTACTCATGTTCATTTCCTCCATTTCTTATTTTGTTTTTTGACCATAACAAAAGGACACTTCCCTAAAATTTTCTTTTAGAAAAATGTCCTTATCGTACAAAATATTGAATTGGATTTATGAGTACAACTATTCATTAACGCTCATTATTCTTCATTATGCGTTGTAAAATTGTTGTAAATTTGTTGTAGTTTACAAGTTCAAGTACCGCAAACCCTTGATTTTACTGGTCTTTTCCGCCAAGCGTTTTCATTGTCGGGAACAAAAGCACATCCCTGATTGCCGGGGAGTTGGTGAGCAGCATCACCAGCCTGTCGATGCCGTAACCGATACCGCCGGTGGGCGGCATACCGATTTCCAGTGCATTCATAAAATCTTCATCGGTGGTGTTGGCTTCCTCGTCACCTGCTGCCAAGGCTGCTTCCTGTGCTTTGAAACGCTCTCGCTGGTCAATGGGGTCATTCAGCTCGGAGTATGCGTTGCACATCTCCCTGCCGTAAATAAACAACTCGAAACGCTCCACATAGTCCGGCTTGTCCGGCTTCCTCTTGGTAAGGGGGGAAATCTCCACCGGATGGTCCATGATAAACACGGGCTGGATAAGATGCTCCTCCACAAACTCTTCAAAGAAGAGGTTCAGGATATCACCCTTGGTATGGCGTTCCTCGTAATGGACGCCTTTTTCGTCAGCCAGCTTCTTTGCCGCTGCGGTATCCTCCACCTCGTCAAAGTCCACGCCCGCATACTGCTTTACTGCCTGCACCATGGTAAGCCGCTCAAAGGGCTTACCCAAATCTATCATTTCCTCCGCATAAGGAACCAGTGTGGTGCCGCACACCTCTTCTGCCACATAGCGGAACATATTTTCCGTCAAATCCATCATACCATAATAATCCGTATACGCCTGATACAGCTCCATCAGGGTAAATTCGGGGTTATGTCTGGTGTCAAGGCCTTCATTGCGGAATACACGGCCAATTTCAAAAACCCGCTCCATACCGCCTACAATCAGCCTTTTCAGATATAATTCCAAAGAGATGCGAAGCTTCACATCCTCATCCAGCGCATTGTAATGCGTTTCAAAGGGTCTTGCTGCCGCCCCTCCCGCATTGGACACCAGCATTGGAGTTTCCACCTCTAAGAAGCCCTGTCCTTCCAGATACCTGCGGATGGCGCTGATAACTTTGGAACGCTTCACAAAAGTTTCCTTCACGTCCTGGTTCATGATTAAGTCCGTATAGCGCTGTCTGTAACGGATATCCGTATTGGTCAGTCCATGGAACTTTTCCGGAAGAATCTGCAGGCTCTTGCTCAAAAGGGTTACCTCGGCCGCATGAATGGAAATCTCACCGGTCTTGGTCTTAAATACCTCTCCTTTTATTCCTACGATATCACCGACATCATACTTTTTAAAATCCGCATAGGATTCTTCCCCGATGCTGTCCCTTGCCACATATGACTGGATATTGCCCTGCAAATCCTGTATATTACAGAAAGAAGCCTTGCCCATGATACGCTTCTGCATAATACGCCCTGCCACCGTTACGGTCCGGCCCTCAAGGGTATCAAAACCTTCCTTGATTTCCGCGCTGTGGTGGCTCACATCGTATCTGGTAATCCGAAACGGGTCCTTGCCTGCCTCCTGTAAAGCAGCCAGTTTTTCACGCCTTACCTTTAAAAGCTGATGGATGTCCTGCTCCTGACCTTTATTTTGTGCCTGTTGGTTTCTTCCATTGCCGTTCTGTATCTCTTCCACGTTTTGTACTCCTCTAATTAGACCTCTGAATCTCCAGTACCTGATACCTTAATATGCCTGCCTGGGTTTCCACCTCCACGGTATCTCCGAGTTTGCTTCCAATCAAAGCCTTTCCTACGGGGCTTTCATTGGAAATTTTACCTTTTAAGCTGTTTGCTTCCGTGGAGCCTACAATTTTATATTCCAGTTCCTCATCAAATTCCAAATCTTTAATTCTTACCTTGCAGCCAATGTTGATTTTGTCCAAATCCACTTCATCCTCAACCACCACTTCCGCATTTTTCAGAATTTTTTCCAGTTCTTCTATACGCGCTTCTATATCACGCTGTTCATCTTTTGCGGCATCATATTCCGCATTTTCGGACAAGTCGCCCTGCTCCCTTGCCTCTTTGATTTTTTGGGCAACTTCCTTACGTTTGACTACTTTCAATTCGTGCAGTTCATCTTCATATTTTCTTAAGCCTTCATAGGTCAGAATATTTTTTTTGGATTCCATGATATACGCCTTCCTGTATCTATATTTTCGGTTGTCTTGGGTTTGGTTTCAGTACACTAGAGTAACGTACGTATTATACTGAATTTTATGCACAGTGTCAAGGTCGGATGCCCCTCAAAAAAGTTTTCATGTCAATATAACTTACACTTTTCGCCCTTGCACACAGCCTGGATGCACTTTTCCCATCCGTATTTGTACTTATCCATACCCAGCTGCCTTTAAACATTGAGGGAACCGCCCCATGCAGTTCTTCACCCGAAACGGCCAGTTTCCTTCCTTCGGAAGGTATATGCAGTTTTTTCATTTCCTCAGCCACATCCAAAAGACAACCGTATTCCTGATATAAATTTTCCCTTAATTCCAGAACATCCTCATCCTCTTTTGCGACAATCCCGATATATCTGGTGTCTTTTACATATCGTCTGATAAAATCTTCCATTTCTATCTCTGCGCCGGACAGTAAAACAAGTGCGTCAAAAGTTATCTGATAATGCTTTATCAGAAACAGCAGCCAATCATAGGAAATGGGCTCCGCACTGACACCCAGAAAATCCCCCGCTTCTTCCTGATATAAATAATACACCTCCCTGCTCTGGGGCGGAATAGGCAGTCCATTATAATATTCGGAAAATTTTTCCGCCGTCCATTCCCTTTTTTTATAACAGAAAAACGGCAAAAAAACAGTATACAACACAAGTTCAATTCCCGAAACATGCAGCCTTTCCATGTCCACATGATACTCCCATTTTCCCCTTCTTCTCTTTTTTCCCCTTCCCTCTTTTTCCAAAACAAAACGAACGACAGCCATCTCTTCCATACCGTTCCTCCCGCTTATTGAAGATATGCCGCCGTCCCTTTTTTTATACTTTCATTCAGGAAATATTTTGTCCAATCCCTCTAAAAGTTCTTCCATTGTTTCCATGGAGTTTATCATCTGCCTGAATCTTGCGGAATTGGGATATCCCGCCGTATACCAGGCCAGATGCTTGCGCATCTCCCTGACTCCCGTATATTCTCCTTTTACGGAAAGCTGCAGCGCCGCATGTTTCCGGATAGTATCCTTTACTTCACCTGCCGAAGGCCTTGCGGGAATCCTCCCGCACTCCAGATATCCAGCCGCTTCCCTGAATATCCACGGGTTTCCCTGCGCTGCCCTGCCTATCATAATACCGTCACAGCCAGTCTGCTCCAGCATTCTTTTTGCCGAAAAGGCATCCGTTATATCACCGTTTCCTATAACAGGTATTTTCACGGCCTCCTTTACCGAACGGATGCATTCCCAGTCGGCTCTGCCGCTGTAATACTGCTCCCGCGTCCTGCCATGCACGGTAATGGCCGCCGCCCCTGCGCTTTCTGCAATCCGGGCAATCTCCACGGCGTTTGCATGGGCATCGTCAAACCCTTTCCTGATTTTCACGGTAACCGGTTTTTTGATGGAGCGGGCAACCTTGTATACAATCTCTTCCACCAGTTTCGGTTCCTTCATCAAGGCAGAGCCTTCCCCGTTGTTTACCACCTTCGGAACCGGACATCCCATGTTGATATCCAGTATGGCAAAGGGCCGCTCTTCCACCTTTTTTGCCATTTCCGCCATAATATCCGCGTCCGAGCCGAAAAGCTGTAAAGATACGGAACCTTCATCCGGATGGATTTCCATAAGTTCGTTCGTATTTTTATTGTTATAATAAATCGCCTTTGCACTCACCATCTCCATGCAAAGAAGCCCTGCTCCCTGCTCTTTGCACAACAGACGGAACGGCAAATCCGTCACGCCTGCCATGGGAGCCAGAATCACCTGATTACAAAGCTCCACATTTCCGATTTTCCATTTCATAGTTATCTTTCCTGTCTTCTGTTCTTTTCATAGATGGCGTAAAGACCGTCCAATGTCAGAAAGCTGTCATAAATATCAATGCTGTCCGTTTCATCCGCAATGATTCTTCCCATGCCGCCTGTGGCAACGACTTTTAAATCATTGTAGCCGCTTTCTTCTTTTACCTTTCTGACGATATATTCCGTCTGCCCAATTTGACCGTAAATAAGTCCTGCCTGCATACTGCTGACGGTATCCTGGGCAAGAATGGTTTTGGGCTTTTTGATTTCTATGTTGGGAAGCATGGCAGTCCTCTCCCACAAAGCCTCCGCACTGATTCTGACCCCCGGTGCCGTAATGCCCGCCTGAAACCTGCCGTCCGGACTCACCAAATCATAGGTGGTTGCAGTGCCGAAATCCAACACCAGTACCGGGCCCCCGTACTTCTCGTATGCCGCCACGGCGTCCACGATACGGTCCGCACCGATGGCCCGGGGATTTTCCGTGGAAACTTTGATGCCGGTTTTCACGCCGGGCCCTACAAGCAGCGGCGCATTGCCGGTATATTTCACGAGCGCGCCGGTCAGGGAATGCATAATATCCGATACCACACTCGCTGCAATGCTGCCCTCTATCTGCCCCAGCTCTATCTGCCGAATCTTCAACATTTCCATCAGCAACACACCATACTCATCAGAAGTTCTCGGAATCTTGGTTGTAATCCTGAAGGTTGCTTTTAAGTTTCCGTTATCATAGACACCGCAGGTTATATTGGTATTTCCGACGTCAATTACCAGAATCATGATTTTCCTCCATCAATGCACTGATGTCCTCATGCAGGATAAACACCCTGTAATACAGGCTCAGGCTTTCCAACAGTTCCTGTCTTTTTCTCCGCACTTCCCTAACCATAAGACCGCTGCTGATTTCATCGTAGTAAATATCATCATCATCGGCATTTGTTTCCAGCGACACACTTCCATCCTCCTCAAAGACAATGGAAAAAATGCCTCCCACCTCCTCCGTAAAAAGCACGCACAAAATATGCAGTTCATCCTTGATGGAATCCGGGATGCCGTTAAATTTCCGGTTAAAGTAATATTTCATCTCATAAGAATTGGCAGCGCAGAGCACCATCCTTTTACTCTCTTCCTGTTTAGACATATCCATAAATACCACGCACTGATACTTCCCCGGCATAAATCTTTTTTAGTTTATTGCCGGAATCCAAGACCAGCAGTTCTCCTTTTTCATTGATTCCCCGGGCTGTTCCCACATACTCCCCGGCAGGGTCAAGCACCTTTACCTGCCTGTCACAATTGACCAAAGCAGCATTGTAGGCGGCTAAAAGAAGCGACAAATCCTGCTTCTCCAGAAAAAGAGCATAATCCTCTTCAAACCTTTCCATCACCTTTTCCAAAAGAAGCGCCCTTGATATGGGATGTCCCAGTTCCGCTTCCAGGGAAGTAGCCTTTTCGGCAAGTTCCGGGGCAAACTCCTGCTTCTTCACATTGATGCCCACTCCAATGACCACATGCTGGATATACTCTCCCTGCAAACTCATCTCCGTAAGAATCCCCGTCACCTTTTTGCTGTTTAAGACAATGTCATTGGGCCATTTAATACCTGCCTGTGCGCCGTATGCCTCCTCTACCGCTTCTTTCACGGCAAGCGCCATCACAAGTGTGAGCATGGAAGCCTTGTCCGGATCAATTTCGGGCCGTAAGAGCAGGGTAAAATACAGATTATGGCCGGGAGGGGATACCCAGCCCCTCCCCCTCCTGCCACGACCCGCCGTCTGGGACTCCGCCACCACCAGTGTTCCCGCGGGTGCATCCTCTTCCGCCAGAAGCTTAGCCGCTGCATTGGTGGAACCTACGCTTTCATAAAACGCAATATGGCGGCCCGCCCATTTCGTACGGATACGGCTCTCCAGTTCCGCCTTGCCAAACATATCCGGCTGCGACACCAGACGGTATCCCCTGTTTTGCACCGCCTCGATTTCATATCCTTCTTTTTTCAGCCCGTTAATCACCTTCCAGACTGCCGTCCTTGTCACTTGAAAGCGTTCGCACAATTCCTGTCCCGATATATAATTTTCAGTTTCCCGAAGCAGGGATAAAATTTCTGCCTTCATATGAACCCCCAATTTATCGTTCTTCACCATGCAATCAAAGGGTGGCAGCCATAACGGCCTTAATCGTGTGCATACGGTTTTCCGCCTCGGCAAATACCACGGATTGGGAAGATTCAAATACTTCATCCGTCACTTCCATTTCCTTTATGCCAAATTTCCTGCTCATCTCCAGGCCGATTTTGGTATTGAGGTCATGGAACGCCGGCAGGCAGTGCATAAAGATTGCCTGTTCACCTGCATTGTCCATAACCTTTTTGTTCACTTGATACGGAGAAAGTTCACTTATGCGGCTCTCCCATACTTCATCCGGCTCTCCCATGGAAACCCACACATCCGTATAAATCACGTCCGCTCCTTTCGTGCCGGCTGCCACGTCCTCCGTCAGGGTAATGCTGCCGCCTGTTTCCTTTGCAATCTCTTTGCATTTTTCCACAAGTTCCTCCCCCGGAAAATAGTTTGCGGTGGTACATGCCGTAAAATGCATCCCCATCTTTGCACAGGCCGTCATCAGGGAATTGCCCATATTGTATCGCGCATCCCCCATATAAGTCAGACGAATGCCATTCAAATGCCCAAAATGCTCCCTGATTGTCAAAAGGTCGGCAAGCATCTGGGTGGGATGAAATTCATTGGTAAGACCGTTCCAGACAGGAACGCCTGCATATTTTGCAAGCTCTTCCACAATTTCCTGCCCAAATCCCCGGTACTCAATGCCTTCATACATGCTGCCCAACACCCTTGCGGTATCGGCAATACTTTCCTTTTTGCCAATCTGGGAGCCTGCCGAATCCAGATAAGTGGTTCCCATTCCCAAATCATGGGCCGCCACTTCAAAGGCACAGCGGGTACGGGTACTGGTCTTTTCAAAAATCAATGCGACATTTTTGCCTTTTAAGGTATCCACCGGAATGCCTTTTTTCTTTTTGTCCTTAAATTCTGCTGCCATATCCAGCAGGTATGTAATTTCTTCGGGGGTAAAATCCAGAATCTTTAAAAAATTACGGCCTTTTAAATTCATGTGTTTGTCCTTTCTTTTCTGTTTTGCGGTGACGGCGGGCCGCCGTCTGGCGCATATGTTACCGCACATTACTGTTTCGGGCTCATCTGCCGGACATTACAGGAAGCCTTTGGCAAAAATCATGTCAGCAATGGCTTCCATAATTTAAAGTCTTCCTTTCATGGCATAAAAGGCCCGGCACAGTAAAATGCGGTAACATACGCGCCAGCCGGCTCCATACGAACCGTCATTTTACAGAAATACTCGGAGTCCGCCATTAGGGGCGGATTCCGAGTGTGCATGTACTGCATATTCTGTTTTTATAATCTTATTTATCGGCGATTTCCCTGAAGGTTGTGGCAAAGGAAGCCACGCCTTGTAAGTCGGCAGGGAGGAGAATCTTGGTTGCTTTGCCGTCTGCGGCTTTTTCAAAGGCTTCCAGACTCTTGATTTTGAGGACGGCTTCATCCGCACCGGCTTCTTTTAACATCCTGATACCGTCTGCGTTAGCCTGCTGTACTTTGAGGATGGCTTCTGCTTCACCTTCTGCCTCACGAATCATTTTTTCTTTTTCTGCTTCCGCACGCAGGATGGCTGACTGTTTTTCAGCCTCAGCACGCAAAATTGCGGATTCTTTCTCACCTTCTGCCACAAGGATGTTGGCTTTCTTTTCACCTTCTGCCCTGGTAACGGCTTCACGTCTTTCACGCTCTGCCTTCATCTGTCTCTCCATCGCATTCTGAATCTCTGCGGGAGGAATAATGTTCTTAAGCTCCACACGGTTTACCTTGATGCCCCACGGGTCGGTAGCAATATCCAGTGCCGCACGCATTTTGGTATTGATGGTTTCACGGGATGTCAGCGTCTGGTCCAGTTCCAGTTCACCGATGATGTTACGAAGCGTGGTAGCCGTCAGGTTTTCAATTGCCATCATGGGATTTTCCACGCCATAAGTAAAAAGTCTGGGGTCGGTAATCTGGTAAAATACAACGGTGTCAATCCTCATGGTTACATTATCCTTGGTGATAACCGGCTGGGGCGGGAAATCCGCCACCTGCTCCTTTAAGTTTACCTTTCTTGCCACCCTGTCCAGAAAAGGCACTTTAATGTGAAGGCCCACAGACCAGGTTCCCTGATATGCACCAAGTCTTTCCACCACATATGCCTGTGCCTGCGGCACAATCTTGATACAGGAAATCAAAATTACCAGTAATAATACTATCAAAGCTATGATTATCCATTCCATCTTTTTTATCTCCTTTTTCTTTTACATTTTGGGTTCTACAATCAATTTAACGCCGCTGATTGCACAGACAATCACTACAGTGCCCACGGGAATTTCCAGATTCTCATCCCTGCTTCTTGCCGCCCATTCCTGTCCGCCTACCGTTACCTGTCCGATGCCTTCCAGATTATTGATTTCACTTATGACAATCGCCTGTCTGCCCACCATGCTTTCTACATTTGTCTTAACTCGGTCCTTATTAAAATACCGGACTGCAATTGGCCTGGTAAAGAATAACAGGACAATGGAAACCACCAGAAACAATGCAACCTGTATGACAAGCGGTGCATGGACTGCCGCAGCGATTGCCGCTACCAGTGTACCTGCTGCAAACCAAATGGTTGTAAGTCCCATTGTTGCCAGTTCCACAATGATAAATACAATCAACAGAACCAGCCATACAAACAGCATATTTTGCATTTTACCCTCCAATCCGAACAGCGGACGCTTCTGTTTTGAAAGCCGCCGTCCTTATATAATTTTATATTACTACACCTTGCTTTTTCGGGCAACCACTTTTCATGCACGTTTTTTTCTATAATGTTGCCAAAGCGCCACTTTATCATACCAATCCATGCATCCCCCCGCAAAATATCCGGCATAAAAATAAAGCGGCATAGCCGGACCGACTATGCCGCTTACCATTTGCATTTACTTAATAGAATACATGGTTGCCGATAACAAGACCTTCTCTGCCGTTGTTACGCCTAAAGTGCGTCAAATCGCCAACATTGGACACGCCCGAAATGGCTTCCTTTGCAGCATCGATACAGCTCTGCTTAATCTTGCCGGATTCCAAAACCCTGTTCACCTTACCGCTCTGTGCAGGCGTAAACTGTCCGGATGCGTAGATAACACCGTGAATGGTATCGGGATATGCCCCGCTTCTCACACGGTTCATGACTACTGCGCCGACTGCAAGCTGTCCTTCGTAAGACTCTCCGCCCGCCTCGCACTGAATCAGCGCCGCAAGAAGCAATGTCGTATCCGCATCAGTGGTATACTCACCATAGTTTACATGACGTTTTGCTTCGGCTTCCGCCGCTTCGCGTTCCTTAATAGCCTCCATCGTTTCCCCGGAGTCAATTTTAAATTCTATGGTGATATACTCGGTAGAAACATATCCATCCGTGCCTTCATAGTCGATACACGCCCATCCGTCCTCACCGACCGAAAGCACTTCCACTTCATCCCCATAGGGCAGCACACCGTAAAATTCCGATTCCGTAGTGGGAGCCGTCCTGATTTTTAACCCGTTGTCACTATCAATATGTGCAACCGTCACACCGACGCTTGCCGCAAGTTCTTCCGCCTCTGCGCCAAAGAGCAGAAATTCGTCACTTGCCCATCCAATCAATTCTCCCGACTGGATTTTGGTCCAGCCGTCCCTTCTTTCCAAAATAGTGCCGCCGCAGTCCTTATACAATTTACCGACTTTTTCGGAATCCGCATCGGGCTCAAGACGCACATTCAATGCACTGCTCACATTTGCCATGACAAGTCTGGATTCTTCTTTGACGGTAACAGCACTCAAGTCCAGATTTAACTCCTCCGCCGTGGCGTTCACTGTTTCTGACGCGTTTGTCACGGCAGGATTTAACACCGCCGAAGCGCCTCCGTTATAATTAATCAGGTAATTCTTTACGCTGCCAGCTTCCGCAATCATGCTTGTATGGAGTGTTAACACCAGCGCCAGACATAAAGACACGGCGGATACAAGCAGCCTTCTGCTTCTAAACATATACCTTTACCTCCAAATGTAAAACTTACTTCTCTGTACATATGCACCGCAGACACGGTGCCATACCATATAATTATGCCAAAGTTATTACATTTATTACAAATTTATTAAAATTTGTTACGGAAGTATCATAGCAGAGGTTTTCCAATTTGTCAAGTTTTTGGAAAATGATTGATTTCTTCATATGCATGTCAGCGCCCGGGGCGTGCATTTGTTCCAACAGGACGCGCTCTCGCTCGGGTAAAAACGCAGTGGTACATAGGAGGTTAAAATACAACCTCCAAGTACCAGCGTTTTTACACGGTCCTTTATGGAATCAAATGCACGCCCCGGGCGCTGACATGCATATGAAGAAATCTTTTTCCTAAAACCATTTACAAATTTTTCGATTTTTCGATACAGGCTTCCATGGCGTCCATGACTGCGGCGCGGAGACCGGCTTCTTCCAGTACTTTTACTGCTTCTATGGTGGTGCCGCCGGGTGAGCATACCATGTCTTTTAAGGCTCCGGGGTGAAGGCCTGTTTCCAGTACCATTTTCGCACTGCCGAGCACGGACTGCGCTGCCATTTCATATGCCTGTTTTCTGGGGATTCCGGCAAGGACCGCTCCGTCGGCCATCGCTTCGATAAACAGAAACACATATGCAGGGGAACTGCCGCTGACGCCTACTACCGCGTCCATCATGCGCTCGGGCACTTCATGTACCGTTCCGAAGGACGACAGAATCTTTTTTATCTGCTCCATCTCTTCATCGGAAACCGCCTCTCCCCGCACCACTGCCGTACAGCCTTCCAGAACCATCGCCGGCGTATTGGGCATACACCGGATTAGCTTTATCCGGCGTCCGAACAATTCCTCGATGTAAGAAACAGTCTTTCCGGCGGCTATGCTGACAACCACCGTACCTTCTTTTAAACTGTCCTTAATCTCCCCGATGACTTCCGGGAAAAATACAGGCTTCACCGCCAGAAAAAGGATGTCGGACGCCGCGGCTGCCGAAGCATTGTCCGGCATTGTCCGGATACCAAATTCTTTTTTACACCTGTCAAGTGTTGTCTGCGTCTTTGCCGAACCGCAGATTTCGTCAGGGGATACCATATTTTTTTTCAACATGCCGCCTATCATGGCACATGCCATATTTCCCAGACCAATAAATCCTATTGTCATTGCAAACTCCTCCCTAATTAATTTGTGATTTAACTTCTTTGTCTTTTTGCCTCATATAACAGAAGAGCGGCAGACACGGCTGCATTCAGGGACTCTACACTGCCCTCCATAGGAATTTTCAAGCAAAAATCCGCCGCATCCGCTGTCTCTTTCTTAAGTCCCGCCCCTTCATTTCCGATTAAAAATGCCGACGCGCCTTTGTAGGAAAAATCATGGTAAAGGGTTTCTCCCTTTAAATGCGCCGCATAAACGGTCACTCCCGCTTTCTGCATTTGCGCCAACGTGTCTGAAAGGGTTTCTACATATATAAAAGGGACTCTGTATATGGAACCCATTGTGGCGCGGATTGTCTTGGGATTAAAGATATCCACCGTTTTACTGCTCATGATAATACCGCTAACACCCGCTCCTTCACCGGTTCTCACTATTGTCCCCAGATTGCCGGGGTCCTGCAAATCCTCAAGCACAAGATAAAGCCCGTTTTTGCCCTTTTGCAGTATATAATCCAGCGTGTATGCCGGTTGTTTCAATACCAGCAGTACTCCCTGCGGAGTCTGGGTATCAGCCGCCCTTTTCATAACTTCTTTTGTGACAAATTCAAAGCGCGCATCCTCCAGTTTTTTCCATAACATATGTTCTTTTTCACTTTTTGCATGTTTCAGCCTCCCGGCAAATTCTTCCGTGAGATAGATTTCCCGAATCCATTCCATGGGCGCTTCTTCCAGCATTTTTATGCCTTCCGCAATAAACACACCGTCTTTTCTACGGTCCCTTGCCCTGTCCTGCCACTGTACAAGTTGTTTGATACGCGGATTCACTATACTTGTAATCATACCTGCCCCCTCATGCCGCCTGCATTTTCCGCGGCTTAATACTATGACATGATGCGAAAAGAACCCTGCTCAGTCCAGTTCCCAGACCTCCCAAGGTTCTTTTCTATAGCTACAACAAATTATTTGGATAAAAGCTGGCTTATTTCATAAGAATACTCCGGTATTGCTTTTGTCATTGCAAGCGCATCTTCAATGTCAAAGTCAACAAACTGTCCCTTCTGATACCCTACAACTCTCTTCGTCTTGCCAGCAATCAAAAGGTCTACGGCATATGCACCCATAACCGAAGCGTAATAACGGTCCTTGCAGGTCGGGCTTCCGCCACGCTGCATGTGCCCGAGTATGGTCGCCCTTGTTTCTATGCCGGTCGCTGCCTCAATTCTCTTTGCCATGGAATTGGAATGCCCGATTCCTTCCGCATTGATGATAATATGGTGTTTCTTACCCATCTTACGTTTCTCAATGATATTGTTGATAATAGCCTGTTCGTCGTAATCATACTTTTCGGGAAGCATGATATCCTCCGCACCGTTTGCAATCCCACACCAGAGTGCAATATATCCTGCGTTACGTCCCATAACCTCAATAATACTGCAACGCTCATGGGAGGAAGAAGTGTCCCTCACCTTGTCAATGGCTTCCATCGCGGTATTGACCGCAGTGTCAAAACCAATGGTATAATCTGTGCAGGCAATATCCAAGTCAATCGTGCCCGGAAGGCCGATTGCATTGATGCCGAGCCTTGACAAAGCCTGTGCGCCGCGGTATGAACCGTCACCGCCAATGACAACCAGACCATCTATCCCGTGCTTCCTGCAAATATCGGCGCCCTTTTGCTGCACCTCCGGATTTTTAAACTCAGGACAACGGGCCGTTCCCAAAATGGTTCCGCCCCTCTGGATAATATCTGAAACAGTCCTTGTTTCCATATCTATAATTTCTTCATTAATAAGGCCCATATAGCCTCTTTCAATTCCCTTTACGGTCAATCCCCTGGCTATCGCGGTACGAACCACGGCACGGATTGCGGCATTCATTCCGGGTGCGTCTCCGCCACTCGTAAGTACGGCGATTGTCTTTACTTGTTCTGCCATGCCCAAAACCTCCTGTGCAATTTTCTCTATTTTAATCCTTTTTAGTACGCTTTTCAATCTTTTTTTGATTTTTGTTGACAAACTACCATAAATCAGCTTTTTGTTACCACCTTTACGTTTTCTTCTCCAAACAGGCTGCAAAGGTTTTGCAAAAGCGCTTCATCTGCCTTAACCCACTTGTTTCTGGGAAGCTCCTTTTTGGCTTTCGGATTCTCTACATAAATTACGATGCCGTCGTTTCCTTCCGACTCCGCTATAGCCGCAAAAAGCTTCTCTTCCGCCGCCTGATAGGCCTCCACGGTGGGAAACTTAATCCAGATGTTTTTTGCAAGAAAATCAAAGGGCTGGATGCGCTCACAAATCAGTTTTCCATCCTTGTCCTCCTCCACGGATACCCTCCCCCGGATAAAGACCTTTGCGTCCTCCGTCAGAAAAGCGGCGTTCTTTTCATAATCCCGCGGAAACACCACAACCTCCACCGTGCCTACCAAATCCTCAATGGTAAGGAACGCCATCACCTTATCATTCTTTGTATATTTGATGGTTTTATCCGCAATCAGTCCCCCTATGGTTACATTTGCACCATCCTTTAAAGTAACGGTTCCCGTTTCTTCATCCAGTGAAAAGTCTGCCGTCGTGGCAGAAATCTTTTTGCGCCAGAGCCCTTCATATTCTTCCAGGGGATGACCGCTCACATAAATGCCCAGAACTTCCTTTTCAAAGTTTAACCGCATTTCTTTGGGATACTCCCCTACATTCGGAAGCTGCACATCAAAGCTTTCCTTTGCGTCCTCCTCCACAATGTCAAAAAGGGAAATCTGCCCTGCCATATTGTTTTTCCTGTCCTTCTGCACATGCTCCATAATCTGGACATACACGCTCATAAACTGCTTCCTTGTCCCCCCAAGGCTGTCCAGCGCACCTGCTTTTATGAAGTTTTCAACCGCCCTTTTATTGATGTCCTTATCCGCCATGCGTGTGATAAAGTCGTTGAGGTTGGTAAAAGGGCCTCTTTCCTTCCTTTCTTCCACCACGCTCTTGATGACCGGCCATCCCACGCTCTTGATTGCCGTCAGGGCATAACGGATGCTGCCGCCCGATACGGAAAAGCCGCTTTCACCCTCGTTGATATCCGGCGGCAGGATTTTGATATCCATGCTGCGGCAGACCAGAATGTATTCCGATACCTTTTTGGAATTGTCAATAACCGAGGTCAGAAGCGCCGCCATAAACTCTACCGGATAATAGTACTTTAAATAGGCGGTCTGATAGGCTACCACGGCATAACAGGCGGCATGGGATTTGTTGAAGGCATATTTGGCAAAATCCATCATATCTTCGTAAATCTGTCCCGCCACTTTTTCACTGATGCCCTTTGACACGCAGCCGGGCACATTTTCCTCTTTGTTACCGAATATGAAGTTGGCGCGCTCTTTTTCCATGACGGACTGTTTCTTTTTGCTCATGGCGCGGCGTACCAAATCGCTCCTTCCCAACGTATAGCCACCAAGGTCACGCACAATCTGCATAACCTGCTCCTGATACACGATACAGCCGTATGTGGAAGAAAGAATCGGTTCAAGCTGGGGACAGGAATAGGTAATATCCGCGCCGCTGTTCTTTCCCTTAATGTATTTGGGTATAAAATCCATGGGACCGGGACGGTACAAAGAAATACCCGCAATGACATCCTCCAGGTTTTCCGGTTTCAGCTCCTTCATGAAATTTTTCATGCCGGCGCTTTCCAACTGGAACACGCCGTCTGTTTTTCCCGTGCTCAGGGAATCCAGCACCAATTTGTCTTCATAATCAATATTGTCAACATCGATGTGTCTGCCGGTGCTTTTTTCTATCAAATCCACGGCGTCTTTTATGACTGTCAGGGTACGCAGCCCCAGAAAATCCATTTTTAAAAGCCCCAGTTCTTCCAGCGTCGTCATGGTGAACTGGGTGGTGATGGAGCCGTCCGCTCCCCTTGAGAGGGGGACAAACTCATCCGCCGCCTTCTGGCAGATTACCACTCCGGCCGCATGCATGGAGGTATGGCGGGGCAGACCTTCCAGACGCTTACACATATCTATCAGGTGACGCACCTGCTCATCACTGTGGTACAGGTTTCTGAACTCCGGATTGATTTCCAGCGCCCTGTCGATGGTAATGTTTAACTCAAAGGGCACCATCTTGGCAATGGAATCCACAAAAGCATAGGGCAAATCCATGACACGTCCCACATCCCTGATTACGCCCTTTGCCGCCATCGTACCGAAGGTTACAATCTGCACCACCTTGTCGGCGCCGTATTTGCGTCCAACATAGTCGATAACCTCCTGCCTTCTCTCGTAGCAGAAATCCACGTCAATATCGGGCATGGAAACGCGCTCCGGGTTTAAAAACCGCTCAAACAGCAGATTGTAGCGGATAGGGTCGATATTGGTAATCTTTAAGCAGTACGAAACCACGCTTCCTGCGGCGGAGCCTCTTCCGGGGCCTACCGGAATGCCGTTTTCCCTTGCATAATTGATAAAATCCCACACAATCAAGAAATAATCCACATATCCCATGGTGCGGATGACATCCAGCTCATAATCAAGGCGTTCCTGTAAGGTCTGTCCCGTGTTTCCGGCGGGCGCTTCCATATCCTCATACCGCTCCTTTAGACCGTCCTTACACAGCTTATTGAGATAGGTCCAGGAATCATACCCGTCCGGCACATCATACTTCGGCAGCTTCGTCACGCCAAACTCAATTTCCACATTGCATCTGTCGGCAATCCTCTGGGTATTTTCCACCGCTTCCCATGCATAGGGAAACAGCCCTTTCATCTCCTCCTCGCTTTTTACAAAATACTGGCCGCCCTCATAACGCATACGGTCTTCGTCCGCAAGCTTTTTACCGGTTTGCAGGCAAAGCAGAATGTCGTGGGAATCTGCGTCTTTTTCATAGGTGTAATGCACGTCGTTGGTGACCACCAGGGGAATATCCAGTTCCTTGCTCATCTTTAACAGTTCCGTATTGACAATCTTCTGCTCCGGAATGCCGTGGTCCTGCATTTCCAGAAAGAAATTGCCTTTTCCGAAACAGGCTTCATATTTACGGGCTGTTTTTTTGGCCTCGTCCACAAGGCCCTTTACGATATACCTCTGCACTTCCCCCGCAAGACATGCCGACAGGGCAATAATGCCTTCATGATAGCGGTTTAACACCTCCATGTCCACCCGGGGCCTGTAATAATACCCTTCCGTAAAACCGCGGCTGACTATCTTCATCAGGTTCGCATAACCCGTATTGTTCTCCGCAAGCAGCACCAGATGGTAATATCTGTCCTCTCCCCCCGTCAGTTCCTTGTCAAACCGGGAATTGGGAGCAACGTAGACCTCACAGCCTAAGACGGGCTTGATGCCCGCTTCCCTTGCCGCCTTATAAAAATCTATGACGCCGTACATAACGCCGTGGTCCGTGATAGCTGCGCTGTCCATGCCCAGCTCCTTCACCCTTTTTACATATTCCTTTATTTTATTGGAGCCGTCCAGCAGGGAATATTCCGTGTGGACATGCAGATGGGTAAATGCCATTGTTTCCTCATTTCTCCGCGCTTTCCGCACATGTTATTTTATGCGGTCCGCCATGGTATAAAACTGATAATAAATGCCTTCCTGCCGCATCAGTGTTTCATGGCTGCCCTCCTCCACGATGCCTTCATCGGTCAGCACCAGAATGCGGTCCGCATTTTTGATGCTTGACAGCCTGTGGGCTATGGTGATGGTCGTCCTGCCCACGGAGAGTTCATTCAGGGACGCTGCCACAGCAAATTCGCTTTCATTGTCCAGAGCGGAAGTTGCTTCGTCCAGTATCATAATGGGAGGATTTTTCAAAAATACCCTGGCAATGCTGATACGCTGCTTCTGCCCGCCGGACAGCTTCACGCCACGCTCTCCCACATAGGTGTCGTAACCGTCCTTTAATTCCATGATAAATTCATGGGCTCCCGCTTTCCTTGCCGCCTCCATGGCTTCCTCCCTTGAGGCGCCGGGCGCACCGTATAAGATATTTTCCATAACCGTGCCGGAAAACAGATAAACATCCTGCTGCACGATACCGATGTTTTTCCGGAGGCTCTTTAAGGTAAAACGCCGGATATCCACGCCGTCTATGGAAATTTTGCCGCCGGTCACATCGTAAAACCGGGGAATCAAGTTGCAGAGGGTCGTTTTGCCGCCGCCGGAAGGCCCTACGATTGCCAGCTTTTCCCCGGGCTTTACCGACAGGTTCAAATTGCGGAAAACCCTGTTGTGGTCATCCGGATATTCAAAGGAAACATCCTCAAAAGAAATCTGCCCCATAGGCTTTGGCATCTCTGCCGCATCCGGCTCATCAAAAATTTCAATGTCCGCGTCCATAATCTGCAAAAAACGCTCTATGCCGGTAAGCCCCCGCTGGAACTGCTCCGCAAACTCTATGATTCTCCGAATAGTGGCTATCAGGGTGGACACATACATGGTATAGGCCACCAAATCCCCGGGCGTGATTTTTCCTTTTATCACAAAGATGCCGCCCGCCAGAATAACCGTCAAATACATCAGTCCGTCAAAAGCCCTTGTTGCCGTCTGGAACGCCGCCATATAACGGTAAGTTTCTTTCTTGATTTCCAGAAACTCCTGATTGCCTTTTTCAAACTTTTCTACTTCCACCTCTTCATTGGTAAAGGCTTTCACCACTTTCTGTCCCAGAAGGCTGTCCTCTATGGCGGCATTGAGCTCGCCAATCTGCCTTCTCTGTTTTGCAAAGGCCTTCCTGCTCCTTCTGTTCAGCTTGATACAGGTAAACGCCATAACGGGTACAATCACAAATACAAGGACGGTGAGGGGCAGATTGACCGTTGCAAGAATCATAAATGCCACTACCGCCTTGATACCCGCAATAAAAAACTCTTCGGGGCAGTGGTGGGAAAACTCCGTCACATCAAACAAGTCATTGGTGATGCGGCCCATAATCTGTCCCACTTTTGTGTTGTTGTAGTATGTGTTGGACAGCATCTGCAAATGCCCGTAAGCATCTCTCCGCATATCCGTTTCAATCCTTGCGCCCATCACATGTCCCATATCCGCCATATAATAGTTGGCCAGACAGTCCACCACGCGAAGCGCCAGATACAAAAGCGCCATTTTCCCCACAACGCTTACCGTCAGCGCTGCCAAATCCTCTATGGCCGTATTGGTGATATGGCGGATAATCATCGGCAGCACCAGTTCGCATACGGTTGTCAGCGATGCGCAGGCCAAATCTGCCGCAACCACTTTTTTATGCTTTTTATAATAAGGAAGGAACCGCCCAAACAGCTCCCCCGTCGAATATTCTTTATTGTCCATGTTTTTTGTCCTTTCCCCTTCTTTAGAGTACCATTTCTTTTGGGGGGCGTCAATCACGGAACGTATCCATAAACGCCTTTATCATTTGCGCATAGGGAAAACTTCCGCTTTCATCGGTAATCCCCACATAGCCCGCATGTGTATATCCTTCCATCACGCGGTAAGTAATCTGCTTCCTGTCATATTGATGGGTTTCCATGGTCCGAATCAGCAGTTCATTCTGCTCACGCCTTCCGGGAATATCATTGTCGGCAACCACTACCAGAAACCTTTGGTCTTTCACCACCGGTTGCTCCCCCTCCAGATAAAAAAGCGGCGCCGCCTCATCAATCCTGACCGCCATGGGGTCCTGCCCCCGTTCCCGCAGAACGTTAAAATGCACGGTGGGCTGTCCCGCATCAAAAATATACCCAGCAATTTCTTTTTCCTCCACGCCGCATTCCGCCAAAAAACGCGGGCAGAAATGAAGCATCATGGAAAGGTAGGCGCCTGCCGAAACACCGCCCACAAATACTTTATCATATGCGGTATACTCCGCCATATGCCCAAGGCACCATGCCACGGCCTTCGCCGCGTCCTCGATATACTGTGGAAAAACCGCATGGGGATACATACGGTAGTTAGCGCTTGCCACCGCAATGCCGCCCTCCGCCAGCTCACAACAGACGCCCTTATCATCCGCTTTATCCCCGCTCTCCAGCCCCCCGCCATGAAAATAAACAAAAAGCGCCTTACAATCCCTTCCCTGCGGCAGATACAAATCCAGCCTTCCGGCCTCCCCCGCCCCATCCTGATAAATCAAATTTTCCACAATCCGTACCATAACGCCTCCCCAACTTAGCACCCCGCGCCGTCCTTCCACCGGCGGCATATCGGTATCCATAAAGGGCCGTTAAAGAGGCGTTGGTCCTTGCGCTGCGTATTTTGCAGCGCTAGTACCACTACGCCTCTTTAAGAATGCAAACGTGCCCTGTTGGATACCGGTATGCCGCCGGTGGAAGGACGGCGCGGGGTGCGGAAACTTATTCTGTTCCAAAAATAGTTTTACAGGTATTTCTTCAGGATATCCACCTTATCAAGCTGCTCCCACGGCAGATTCAAATCATTCCGTCCAAAATGCCCGTAAGCTGCCGTCTGTTTGTAAATGGGACGGCGTAAATCCAGCATCTTAATGATGCCTGCCGGACGAAGGTCAAAATTTTCACGGATGATTTTCACCAGTTCCAGTTCCGAAAGCCTGCCCGTGCCAAAGGTATCCACACGGATGGAAGTAGGCTGTGCCACACCGATTGCGTAAGAAAGCTGAATCTCGCATTTGTCTGCAAGCCCTGCTGCCACAAGGTTCTTTGCCACATAACGCGCCGCATAGGCAGCGGAACGGTCCACCTTTGTGCAGTCTTTGCCGGAGAATGCGCCGCCGCCGTGACGGGCATATCCGCCGTAGGTGTCCACAATGATTTTACGGCCTGTCAGTCCGGCATCCCCGTGCGGTCCTCCGATGACAAAACGGCCTGTAGGATTGATAAAATACTTGGTTTCTTCATCCAGTAATTCTTTCGGAAGCACCGGGTCAAACACATACTTTTTGATGTCTGCATGAATCTGCTCCTGCGTAACATCCGCATCGTGCTGGGTGGAAAGCACAACAGCTTCCAGTCTGACAGGCTTTCCGCTCTCGTCATACTGTACGGAAACCTGGCTCTTGCCATCCGGCCTTAAGTAAGGAAGCGTACCGTCTTTGCGCACCTTCGTCAATTGCTTTGTAAGCTTATGTGCAAGGGAAATCGGATACGGCATATACTCCTCGTTTTCATTGGTCGCATAACCGAACATCATTCCCTGGTCTCCGGCGCCTATGGCTTCCAGTTGTTCTTCCGTCATTTCACTTTCTGCGGAAACTTTCTCCTGCTGCCTTGCTTCCAGCGCTTTGTCCACACCCATGGCAATATCAGACGACTGTTCATCGATAGCCGTCAAAACTGCACAGGTATTGCCGTCAAAACCGTACTCGGACTTATTGTAACCGATTTCCACCACCGTGTCCCTGACAATTTTCTGGATATCCACATAAGCATTGGTGGTAATTTCACCCGTCACAAGCACAAAACCGGTACAGCTTGCCGTTTCACAGGCAACACGGCTCATAGGGTCTTTTTCCATCAGGGCATCCAGAATGGCATCGGAAATGGCATCACACATCTTATCGGGATGGCCTTCCGTTACAGACTCTGAAGTAAACAACAATTTTTCTTTCTCCATTTTTTCCTCCGTTCCGCTGACTTGCAGCTGCATATTTCCACTGAATCCGTGGATAAAAATAAGTCCGCTTAAACTTTAAGCGGACCCGACAACTCGATAATCAAATCCTCTTATTGTTCGACCTGCCAATGACAGGATTTTGCTCGCTCAGGGAGGCACCTTCCGCATGTACGGGGTTGCCGTGGCTTCACCGATCCTATGTATCTCCACCACTCTGAATAAGAGAAATATTTGCATAATGCAAATTTACAATATGGAATTTTCTTATCTATACACAACAATACTATGACAAAACCGCTTTGTCAACCCGTTTTCAACCTAAATTTCTGCAAACTTCTGTCTGAATCCACCTTTTCTATCTGCGCGCCCAGAAGCTGTAACTTCAGATGGAAATCCTCGTAGCCGCGTTCAATGTAATGGACTTCCTCAACGACGGAACATCCTTCCGCGGAAAGCGCTGCAAGCACCAGTGCCGCCCCGGCACGCAAATCAGGTGCGGAAATGCGGGCGCCTGTGTATTTACCCACACCGTCCACAATAGCAGTGTTGCCCTCCACCTTAATGTTCGCACCCATCCGGGTCAGTTCATCCACATATTTAAAGCGATTCTCAAAAATGCTTTCCGTCACAATACTGGTTCCGCTTGAAAGTGCCAGCGCAACGGTTATCTGCGGCTGCATATCGGTGGGAAACCCGGGATAAGGCAGGGTTTTTACATGCGTATGCCTCAAGGGCTTTGCCGCCACCACCCGAACCGCATCATCAGATTCCTCTATCTCACATCCAAGCTCCAGCAGCTTTGCCGTTATGGACTCCAGATGCTTGGGAATCACATTTTTTACTGTAATATCACCTTTTGTGATGGCTGCCGCAAACATAAAAGTACCGGCTTCAATCTGGTCAGGTATGATGGCATAATCCGTGCCGTGCAGGTGGGTAACACCCTTGATACGAATCACATCCGTACCGGCACCCTTGATATTGGCGCCCATACTGTTTAAAAAGTTTGCCAAATCCACCACATGCGGTTCTTTTGCCGCATTCTCTATAATTGTCTGCCCTTCTGCAAGAGCAGCCACCATCATGACGTTGATGGTCGCCCCCACGGAAACCACATCCATGTAGATATGGCTGCCCCGAAGATGCTCTGCCTGTGCTTTTATCAATCCATATTCAATTTTTACCTCGGCGCCCAAAGCACGAAACCCTTTGATGTGCTGGTCAATCGCCCTGCAGCCGATATCACAGCCGCCCGGAAGGGCTACCTGGGCCCTTTTGTATTTGGCAAGCAGCGCGCCCAGAAAATAGTAGGAGGCGCGAATCTTACGGATATTGTCCCCATCTACCAGAAGGCTGTTTATCTGCGCTGCATTTACGGTCACTTTATGCCGCTCTTCCCGATTTATCAAAACGCCGATGTCCTGCATGGCTTCCAGCAGCACATTGGTATCCCGCACATCCGGCAGGTTCTCTATATGCACGGTTTCATCCGTCATGGCGGAAGCCGCAATAATAGGAAGCGCTGCGTTTTTGGCGCCTCCTATCTCCACTTCACCGACCAATGGATTACCGCCCCTGATTGCGTATTGTTCCATCTTTTCCTTTCCATGCGTACTGCAGACTGCCTGCAATACAACACTTTCCACAGGTCCCGGTTACTGTCCCGGAATCTTTATTCATCAATACAATTTACAATCTTAATAAAATCTTCATTTTTACCATTATATAACTATACTGCGCATTTGTAAACAAGAATGCCTGTTCGGTACTTCCCGTTACCGTTAATAATCAAGATACGACAAAGGATTTACCTGCGAACCGTTTATCAACATTTCAAAATGAAGATGCGGTCCCGTGCTGACGCCCGTGTTGCCGCTCAAAGCTATCCTTTGCCCTTGGGAAACATTTTGCCCTACGCTGACCAGAACTTTGCTCAAATGGGCATACCTTGTCTGTCTGCCGTCTTCATGGTTGATATAGACGACATACCCATAGCCGCTTCCCCAACCGGCTTTCACAACCGTACCGCCGCAGGACGCCACAACCGCCGTACCCGTGGGAACTGCCCAGTCCACGCCCTTGTGGTAAGTGCTTGCCCCTTTCTTGGGCGCTTTCCTCCTGCCGAAACCGGAAGTCTGACGGCCGCCGGAAATCGGTTTGATATAAGTAGGCGGAATTATCGTTCCCCTTTCCACAATCTTGGGAACAGCCTCCATAATAATTTCTTCTTTCTGGATTTCTCTGCCCACTTCTTTATTGTTGTGGTACGAAACAATAGCCACTACTTTTCTGAAACCGGCACTGGGCTCCTGTATGGTCTTCGTCTGGGTCGTGTACCAGTCATCCCTGTCCACATAAATAATATCCGCATCATATATTTCTTCATAATACATTTGTTCCTGCCTGTCCACAGACAGTTCAGGCTCCGGGATGGTGATAATTAACTCCTGACCTACCCGGATGGTGGTATTTTCATTTTCAAGCGCGTCATTCATTGCCACAATCTGGTCCATGGGAATATTAACCTTTATGGCAATTTCCGAAAGGGTGTCTCCTGACACTACCTCATACACGGAATTGACCGCCTGCTCCTTGATGACTTCCTCCAATGCCTGGTCATAAGGCATAAGCTGCTCCGTATCCAGATAGGCTTCCACGATTTCCACTTCTTCTGCAAAACCCATGCTGACAAGCCCAAGTTCATAATCGTCAAAATCCTTCTCTTTGGAAGGCTCTACACCCACAAACATGGCATCCATGGTTTCATTGAAGCCGCCTTTTATGACGGGCACGTTGCCGGTCTGTACTTCGTAAACCTCCTGTGCCTTGGTATCCGTCACCTGTGTGGTAAGCACATTAAACTCCCTGCCTTCCGCATGCACCAGGCCGACCTGATACCTCGTCTCGGTATCATATTGGTTTACCGCGGCCTGCAACAGCCGGACCACCTCATCCCTGCTTCCAAGATTTACCATATAATTGTTGACTTTCATTACATAAGAACGCTGCAGGGTTTCCCTGATACTGCCCTTAAGTACATCACCCATGCGCTCCTGTATTTCCTCATCATCGTCTATCCTGCCCCATAAAACAGCGCTGCCCTCCAGTTCCAAATCCGCATCCATAAATACCAGTTCATCGGAATCCGAAACCAATTCCCTTCTGGCCTGCTGCAGCAGTTCTTCCGCACGTGCCGCTTCCCCAATTACACCTACTTCCTTCCCGTTCAGGAAAATGGTAAAAATATTGTCTCCGGTATCTTCCCATCTGGTGTAACTGGGTAAAAAAAGAGCTGCTATAAAAAGTATTCCCGCTGCAAGTTTTATATATGTGTATCTAAGTCTTTTATGGTATCTGGTAATTTTTTTCAACATCTTTATCTCACCGTTCACAATTTTGTAACAATCAACAAACCCATTCTATCAGTATTTTTTTTAGTTGTAAAGACACAGTTGCAAAGGATGTAATGAATATTATACCAAAAGGAGACCGGCTTGAATCAGATTTTCTTCCATATGATGAATGTCAATTCTGAATTTTTGAACCAAAGTTTCCTGAAACGGCCGGTAAGACTATGGTAAATCCCGGAATAAATGCAGCGGCCTTCATAAAGGATAGTATATGCAGGCCATCGGTGGTGCATACATTGCACTAAAGCTTGCCGAATCCGTTTGCAGCCACCTGAGAGCATGGCTCTGACGATGTCTTAAGGGAAAGCTTATTTCCAGTCAGGAAAAAATAAATGCGGCGCATATCTGCCGGAACCGCCAAAACGGACTTACGACAGACACGCGCCTGTTCTTTCATTTTTTCTTCACACTGTAACCAAATGTACCCAGCAGGCTTCCAACGGTAAAATATGCCCCGTGGGAATATACAATCGGCTCTGCCTCCTCCAGATGAAATTTGTTTTTTTCATCCATATACTCTTCATCCACATGGACTGCCGCCACCTTTGCCAAAAACATGTCATGGGTGCCAAGAGGTTTTACTTCTGTAACCTGACATTCTATATTGACAGGGCTCTCGGCTATCAACGGCGCCTTCACCAACTCCGCCGGCAAAGGCGTCAGGTGGAGTTCCCGAAATTTATCCACATCCCTGCCGCTTTTCACTCCGCAGTAATCCGTTGCAAAGGCAAGTTCTTTTGTCGTCAGATTTATTACAAATTCCCCTGTATCCTTTAACATGTGGTAAGAATAACGTTCCGGCCTTACAGAGATAAATACCATGGGCGGGTCACTGCATACCGTCCCCGTCCATGCAACTGTCAATATATTATTTTTTCCGTCTTTTCCTGCAACACTGACCATAACTGCCGGAAGCGGGTAAAGCATGTTGCCCGGCTTCCATAACTGTTTTCCCATTTTCCCTCCCGTTCTGCCGCATTTGGGCATAACGCAATTTTAAAACAAAATGTGTATTATATGGAATCACTAAATAATATGCAGATAAACAAGCACCTGAAATGCAATTCCGGCAACGGCTGCCAACAATGCTGCCACGGATATTCCGGTAACGGCCTTCAAACCGGCAGATATGGATGCAAGGCTCTTACCCATGATATCGCTCTGCTTTGCAGTCTCATCCACCACCACTGCCTGCACATTGCGATACACTTTAACATCTTCCTTATGCACATGGTCCGTAAGCTGTTCCATCTGTTCCGTCATTATTTTCTTTAATTCCTCAAGCTTTGTGTCCAGCTCTCCTGTATCGCAGGACGCTGCCTGCATTTCCTCTATCTTGGCAATGCCTGCCGCAACCAGGGATTCTATCTTTGCCGCATTCTGCTCTGCTTTATCCGCACCCTGTTCAACCTTCAAGGCCGCCTGCTCTATCCGGACAGCGCCCTGCCTTGTGGTTTCAAGCCCCTGCTCCAGTTTTTCGGCAGTCTGTCCCATGACGGCAACGCTTTGCCCTATTTTATCCGCATTCTGTGCCAGCTTTCCTGCATTTTCCGCATTTTGTCCACTGCTGTCTTTTATCTGCTGCAGCAATGCCTCATATTCGGCATTTTGCTCTTTAAAACGGGAAAGTTCCGCCGCATCCGCAGCCGCATTCGCCTTAATCATTTCCTGTGCATTCAGTTTCTGTGCCAGCTTGTCCATAAATGTATCCATCCATTTTCCTCCAAACATATCCCTACCACTTTCGTATTCCGCCTGTAATCGCCCATTTGTAACATAATTATAGCTTATTTTATCATTTCCGCAAACAAAACACAACAGGTAACTATTTCTTAAATCATATTATTTTGTGCAAATTGTATATTTTCTATTTTGTCCAAAACCCTCTTTTTGTATATTTTACTGTTTCTTTACATCCTGTTCATAATTTATTCATATTTAATTGCTATACTAAGCCTATAAAAGATATGTGAGCATGTAATGTAGACATTACGCACATAGATAAATTTTTTCATAATTGCCCTGATGCATTATTGCATCAGGGCACTCCTCATTTCAGGACCTTTTCAGAAAACATCTGTCCTTTGAATGAAAATAAAAGGAAAAGCCGGTGGCTTTTCCTTATTTTACATTCTCTTTTCCATACTCAATTTCAAAATCTCTTCATTGAGGGACAGCATCCTGGCATCCAAATCCGACACCATTCTTGCGCACTCTATCAACTCTTCTTTAATTTTCTCCGGCGCATCCCCTTCAAATTTGTAATGCATCTTATGCTCCAGACTTGCCCAGAAATCCATGGCCACCGTACGAATCTGCACTTCCACCTTTGTCTCTGTATTCCTGTCAGACAAATAAACAGGCACGGAAACAAGCATATGATAGCTTTTATAACCGCTCGCCTTGGGGTAAGTAATATAATCTTTTGTGGATAAAATGACAATATCCTTCTGCTCCGCTATCATGGATGCTATTCTGTATATATCCGAGGTAAAGGAACAAATAATCCTGATACCCGCAATGTCATTGACATATTTTATCATATTTTCTATCGTAGATTCATAACCGTGGCGTTTTAATTTTTTTACAATGCTTTCCGGCGTCTTAATACGCGACTTAATATGTTCTATGGGGTTGTACCTGTGTACATGCTGAAATTCGTCATTTAATATCTCCATCTTTGTCTGAATCTGCTTCAATGCCGCGGAATAAATGAGATTAACTTCTTTCCAGCTGTCCACACCATTATCCTTGTATTCGCTCCACTCCATCTGCAAAAATTCTCCTCGCTGTTTCTGTAATCCCCCTATCTTGTTCTCCCCTTTTCTTTATGTATCCTGCAAGCCGGCACTGCTTTCTGCTCATAATAACAGTATAACACATAACGAATTTGATTTGTATATTATATACAAGAAATTAACATTTATTTAAGATTTTATGTCTATTATTTTGTTCTTTTCTGTCAATGACATCTTATGATTTTTTTGTTATGATAAGAATGGTAGCGTAAGAAGAACTTCTAACACTCATGCCAAAAGGCACTTCACTAAGAAGTTATATGTATGCGTAGCAGACACTCTTGTTTAATAAGGAGAATAAATATGTTTCGTTTATGGGCCAAAATTTTTAAAGACAACCGCATGTTGCAGGATACTGTTGTTATTGACAACAGCAAGGAATCCCGCACGCACAAAATTTTTCATGCCCTGGACGAAATCTGTTATCAGTTTGACCTTGGAAAACCTATCTGGCTGGATGCCACGATTGCGGAATTTAAACGCCATGACAAGGTACGCTTTACACAGGATAATTTTATAGAACCCATAGGCTTTGACTATCTGGAAATACATGTTATCGAAGAGGACTGAGGTCCTCTTTTTATTTTCTGTTTTGCAGCAGTCCGCCGGAGCAAATCAAAAAACTCCGTCCCTTATTATTGACATCTCTTTCTTTATGGTGTAGTATTGCATTATATCATATGTAGTTTTCAAAACTATGTAGTGACATATGCGTGTATTTTTATATAATTGTGGGAACATATTATATATACTTATCCATAAAGGAGGTTTTTATTATGCAAATTACAATACGTGAACCCGGCAGTGCAATCACTCATTTTATCGGAATGATGGCCGCTGTCTTTGCAATGGTTCCACTCCTGATTAAAGCGGGAATCACTTCAGACAAAAACCACTTTATTGCCATGTGCATTTTTATGCTTAGCATGATTATGCTTTATGGTGCCAGCGCCACTTATCATTCCGTTAATTTAAGCGGAAAATCCCTGCGCATTTTTCGCAAGATTGACCATATGATGATTTTTGTCCTGATTGCCGGCTCTTACACTCCGGTATGCATGATAGTGCTGGGCGGCAGAGAAGGCTTTACATTGCTGGCCGTTGTATGGAGCATCGCCATTGTGGGCATGGCGATTAAAGCACTCTGGATTACCTGTCCCAAATGGTTTTCCTCCATTCTGTATATTGCAATGGGATGGGTTTGTGTGTTTGTGTTTGGTAAATTGTTCCATACGCTGCCTGTGGCTGCTTTCCTTTGGCTTTTGGCCGGTGGCATTATTTACACGGTGGGAGGTATTATTTATGCATTGAAATTACCTATCTTTAATGCAAAGCATGCCTATTTCGGTTCGCATGAAATTTTTCACCTGTTCTGCATGGCAGGAAGCATATGCCACTTTATTTTTATGTACCGTTATGTAGCGTGAGAAGAACTTCTAACACTCATGCCAAAGGGCATTTCGTGAAGAAGTTCTATGTCTCACGCCGAAAAATGCCTGAAATACGGCATTTTCATCTCGATTTAAGCTGCCATGGAATGGTGGCATGAAGGATAGCGTAACATTTCATACTGATTGAATAAAAAACCAAATCGCCATAGCGGCGGTTTGGTTTTTTATATGTATGTTACTTTATAAATCCATGCTTTTTACCGGATGGAGTTCTATATATCCCCTGCTTCCGATGGGCTCTAATTGTATGCGCGGATTGGTGTCATCCCAGCAATATCCTGCCTGCTGCGGCTGGTATTTTTTTATGGCATCCCATACTTGTTCTATCGCTTCCCCAAAGTCAGCCTCCTCGAACGGCTCCCCCTGGAACATCATGTATTCGCACTCCGGCAGTTCAATGATTTCAAATCCTTCAGGAACTTCTCCCGCATAATCCCTTGAAACTTCTACGCCCTGAACATATTCCGATGTGCCGGGTAAGATAAGCCGGCCGGGCAGCCAAAGACATACCGGTTCCCCGCTGATGGACTTAATGCTGCTTAGCACTCCCCATACGTCACATCCCACTTCTTCACAATATTTCCAATAATCCTTTGCTTCCCTGCCCCTCTTTATAATCGCTTTACGGGCCGGTTTTTCCACCATCCTGACAAACACTGTTTTTACTTCTTTCATCATGGCATCCCTTTCCTTTCTTGCATATTTCACTCCATAAGGCTTAAACAGACAGATTGGTGCCGGATTAACGGAGTACTCATAAGGATTGCATCCAAACTCACGGTAAAATGCCCTCTGATATCCATCCACACTGTCATATCCCGCATCCAGCGCAATATCAATTATCCGCGCACTCTCATCCCGCAGCCGCAACGCCGATTCTGACAGCCGCCGTCTTCTTATATATACGGCAGGCGTCATGTGCAGCAGTTGAACAAACAGCCGATAAGAATACCATGGAGAATACATGGATGCCCTTGCCAAATCCGCCATGGAAATGTCTTCGTACAGATTTGACCCGATATAGTCCTGCATCCTTTGGACTGCTTCTATATGCTCCTCCAATTTTTACCTCCCTGTCACTGTGTTACATAAGCAGGATACCTGATTTCAGTAAAAACATCTCGACTTTATTTGCCATTGTTTTATCCGGCTTCATTTCCTGCCGTAATATCATTGGAATGCACCCATATTTTCCTGTTTTGAAAAATGCTGTTATTGCGGTAAAACAAATTCCAGCTGGCAGTCAAAAGGTTCCTCTTCCACATGCTTTTTGTGATACATCCGTGCTTCAACACATCCCAATGTTTTATAAAACGCCTGTGATTCCACAGCGGAATGGGCCGATATGTACAATTTTGCGGCTCCCCTGTCCCGGGCCCATTTTACTGCCGCAGAAAACAGCGCTTTCCCTATCCCGCTTCCACGCATGTCCTCGGAAACATGTATGCTGGATAAATCCAGATATTTGTGCACTCCTCCAAACAACCCGGATTCAACAGATACAAACCCCTTCAGGGCGCCCCCATAAAAGGCGCCATATACAAAACCACCCGTAACAACCGTATGCTGCAGGCAGGAAATCAACGTCTGATAGTCTTCCTCAGACCAGTCATCCACAAACGGGGCGTCCTTGATAAGCCATTCCCCGTTTTCCTTTCTCCAGCATTTTGTAACATTCTGATGACGGATAAATGCTGAAAATAATTCCCTGCAGATTGCATCTTCACTTAATTGTCTGTACTTTATCATTCCATCTTTACATCCCGGCATGCCTTCTCCCTCCTGCTGCTGTTAATTCTGCATTTTTATTTGTTCTCCCGCCACCAGCGGAAAACATATCAATGCATTTCTGTCCAGGTTTTCCTTATGCATGTCTATTGCAGAAATCTGATGATTGTCATAGGTAGTGTAATAATAAATACCTTTGTCTGCGTTACAGCATGAAGTATATATGGTAATCTCGTACTTGCCGTCCCCCAAATCACAGCATCCCCGCTGCTGCTCCACCGCATTGAGGATGTGGAAGAACTGGCTGACGCTTTCTATTTCCCCGTCTTTTGATACAGAATTCATTTTGGTAAAAGCAGCCCGCACAAACCGTGACTGTGAAGATAAGTCTCCCGGAAGGCCGATTGCCCCCATTCCGCGGCTGTATTGCTCCAGATTCAGGCCCGGTGCAAAAGCGTTCCTGGGCTCCTTTGCAGAAATATTTATATAATTGCGAAGCCCGGACATCTGCATATCAAAAGTCGGGTTATTGGTTAAAACACCAACCGTATTGTCATATATTTTTATTCCCTCCCGTACCGATTCCACCGTTATGGCCTTTTTACGGTCTGCAATTATCCAGTGCAGCTGCGCGACCGGGAGTTCTTCACTAAAAGAAGTATCAAGCAGGTTTATTTTCCCTATCAGCCCTGCTGCTTCATCCACCGTGGCGCATTGGCAGAGAATCCACGGAATGAACTCGTACTGCGCAATATTATCTTTTGTGTTTTCTTTATCACGATAAAAAGCATTTCCCACAAAATTCAACCCGGCCATACCTAAGCCTTTTTCATTGACGGCATCATAATAAAGGGGATATTCTCCCTCCACATGCGCCATGCCAATAATTGCATAGTGCCGCTTTATTTCCTCCTGCTCCCCAAAACGAAATACATAATTTCTGGGTGTAATGACCACTTTTTCCCCGTATGAAAATTCATTATCCAAGGTACGCCCAAAATAAAAGTCCTTTGTTTTATAGGTTACTGCCGAACACATAATATTCCCTGCCTTTCCAATTATAAATAGCTTCCCATAAAGCGCCCGGGGTTATTCTCCTAATTTACTTCTTTTACAATTGTCATCTGAAAAGACAGGTTAAAACAATTCATCCAGTAAAGTATAGTAACGTATTTTTTCCCAGTCGGGTTCTATACCCAATTCCCGAAACAGAAGCATCTCGTCAAAATCTCCAAAGGTTTGATTTACATTGTATTTATACCTGCCATTGTAATTATGGGATAAGCTTCTGTAACACAGCGCAATGTCGCACCACTTATCTCCTATACCCATCCTGCCTAAGTCTATATAACCGGTCACTTCATCGGAAATGCCAAATATATTCGGAAGGCAATAATCCCCATGGGACAAAACCGGTTCCTCTTCCGGTCTGTTTTCCTGTAACCATTGCAGCAATTTTGACGGGTCACCAAAGCCGTTTTCACCAAATGTATCCGGCTCCACATTATCCAGGTCCACCATACCCTTTTCTATATTCTGACCTGCCATGAAAAGCTTGTAAGACAAATTCTGGCTGCACGGACAGTCCGAAACATCCATACTCCACAGTCTTTTCAATCCATTGGCAAGCAGTTTGCACAACGTAGCGGGATTTGCCATATATTCGGGCGCACATGCCATCCGTCCGTCGCATTTGCTCATCAGCAGATATGATTTGCCGTCTTTTACCTCATGGGCATATGGCACCGGGACGGGAAACCTGCCCTGCAGATACTGCATCATCCGGTATTCATTTTCAGCTTCCTCATTATAATCCTGCACCTTTAAAATCTTGTTTTCAAAAATAAGGACCGATGAACCCGACATACCGATATTATCTGTTTCATATTCCTCACTTGAAAGCAAATTGCGTATTTTATCAGGTATTAACATTTTGCCCTCCGAATTTTATCAAAGCATCCACGATTTGTGCTTTTGTCTTATTTCCGTATATATTTCCCAGACAACTGCCTTCTCTGATATCTTCCATGATTTTGTCAGCTTCCGTTTCGGCAGTCTCGTTTGTATATCTGCCCTCGTGAAAAATAATTTCCCCATTTTCCAGTTCAATGATACTTGCACAATACATTCGCCAGTGTTCTATCGAGGGATTCCACGCCACACATTTGTCATTGTCCCGGTTCCGTATTCTAAAACAGGTATTGTAATTATCTTCTTCTGCCACCCGCATCATCCATTCGCTTAATTGTTCATCAAACAGGTTTACCTGAATCTCAAAATGGTTCTCTTCCAGAACCTTTATCAACCCTTTCAGTTCCTCTTCCCCTTTTATATGCACTGCAAAATCCGTATTGCTGTTTTCCTTATTGTTTATAATGCTATTGATTCGTTCCATACCGGTATCCTTTCTGCTCCCTTGTGACAGGCATTTCATTTATAGCTGCTTAAAGTAGGCCTTTAGTTCTTCTTTGCATGTATTATCCAGTTGTTTTATCCCGATGCCGCGAATTGCAGCTTCCAGATGATAAAGAATGACTACACAAGTATTGGGATATTGTGCTTTCAGGCGAAAAACTGCATCTTTGCTTCCAATTTCTTCCAATTTTTCTGCCGAACAAATCCCGACCGAATGCAGTTTCTTTTCCATCGTTTTTCCTAACCCTAAAGAGGTAAGTTCTGGCATATTCTTCTCCTTATAAAAAGATTCCGATGAGCCATCCCGCCCATCGGAACCAAAAGTTTTTATTTTTCTTACCTTCCAAACATCCTCGTAATCAGCGAATCATCCTGCATTTTTCTGCGAAGCATACCCATACGGTAATCTGTCAGCAATTTGTTTTTCTTCTGCTCGGATACTGCCTTCGGAATATCCAAGTCTTCAATCCGGCTTCTGGCGCCCACCAGATTAAAGGATGCTCCTGTGTTATAGTTGTAAGCATGTTCCAAAGCATTGGTCACTGCACCCGTGCCGCTTCTTGCCTCACTGATTTTTTTCATGGCATTGTCAATGGCACTGATATCAAACTTCCCGGTGACATCATATCCGTCTATTCCAAGGGACTTCAAAGTCATGTTTTCCATCTGGATTTTCATGCCTGAACCGTCCGCATTGGCTGCTATATCCATATCCGCCATGCTGCCGTCCAACAGTTTCATTTCATTGAACTGCGTCCCTGCCGCTGTGTGTTGAATCCCCTCTAAAAGCTGGTCAACTTCCTTTTGTATCATCTGCTTTTCGGAATCGCCGTACAATCCGTTGGATGCCTTTATGCTTAACTCACGGATACGCTGCAAAGAATCCTGCATGGAGCCAAGCGCTCCGTCTTTGATATTGGCAACACCGATGCCGTCTCTGATATTGGATGCGCCCACGTCCAGCCCGTTGCTGTTTCTCTTTAACTTATTGGCAATGGCAAGACCCGACGCGTCATCCGCCGCTGATTGGATTCTTTTTCCGCTGGCTATTTTCCCATAAATAGAGTTTACACTGTTCATACCCGATATTCTCATGCGTACTCCTTTCCTGCACAGAAAAATCGCACATAATTTCCATATTCTTATTTATATTATAAGTCATACGTGACTTTGTTGCAAGTAAATTTGTGGGGTATTTTCGGATTTTGTGCGGGCGGCAGCAGCGGCGGTGTATTTGTTCCAACAGGACGCGTTCTCACTCGGGTAAAAACACAGCGGCACATAGGATGTCAAAGAACGGCATCCAAATGCCGGTGTTTTTACACGGTCCTTTATGGAATCAAATACACCGCCGCTGCTGCCGCCCGCACAAAATCCGGAGGCTGCTTACAAATGCTACCTTTAGCTATTTCTAGTCCTCGTAGCCGTTGGGATTTTGGCTCTGCCAGCGCCAGGAGTCCTCACACATTTCCCGTATGCCGTAACGGGCCTTCCAGCCGATTTCATTGTAAGCTTTTTCGGCATTGGCATAATTGGCGGGTATATCCCCTTCTCTACGCGGTTTTATGGAATACGGTATTTTAATGCCGGTGGCTTCTTCAAAATTTTTGATGACCTCCAGTACGCTGTAACCATTGCCGGTTCCCAGGTTATATATGCAGAGTCCTGCATTTTCCTCTATTTTTTTCAATGCTTTCACATGGCCGTCCGCCAAATCCAGCACATGAATATAATCCCTGATGCAGGTACCGTCAGGCGTAGGATAATCGTTTCCGAACACGCCGAGTTCTTTCAGCCTGCCCACTGCCACCTGTGTGATATAAGGCATCAGGTTGTTGGGAATACCGTTGGGGTTTTCTCCGATGGTTCCGCTCTTATGTGCACCGATTGGATTGAAATAGCGGAGAAGAATCACATTCCATTCAGAGTCTGCTTTCTGCACATCCATAAGAATCTGCTCCAGCATGGACTTGGTCCACCCATAAGGATTGGTACATTCTCCTTTCGGCGTTTCCTCCGTCACCGGAATCTGTTCGGGCGTACCGTATACGGTGGAAGATGAGGAAAAGATAATATTCTTCACATTGTGTTTTCTCATCACATCCAGAAGAGTCAGCGTACCGGCAATATTATTGTTGTAATATTCCCATGGCTTTTGCACGGACTCTCCCACAGCCTTAAGCCCCGCAAAATGGATGACAGCCGTAATCTGCTCTTTGGAAAATATCTCTTCCGAAGCCTCACGGTCCAAAATATCCGCCTTATAAAAAGTAACCTTTTTTCCTGTAATCTTTTCTACCCGCTCAAGGGATTTCTCACTTGCATTGCTCAGATTATCCAGCACTACCACATCATAACCTGCATTTTGCAACTCCACTACCGTATGGCTGCCGATGTAACCTGCGCCTCCCGTTACCAAAATAGCCATTCTGCTACCTCCTTTATACCTTTTGCCTGTTTATAGTTCCACACCGTTTTCCCGAAGCAATGCCCTTGCACTTTCTACGGAATCAATGCCTGTCTTATTTTTAATGGGTGCAAACTCTTTGTTCCTCACCACTTCAAAAGGCAGGCAGCTGTCCATTTCATGTATCATGTCGAGTACCAGGTTTTCAAATTTATAGCCGTTGGGCTGCTCCGGTTTTATCTTTCTCCCCTGCCCATCCATGTAGGGAATCTTCTTTTCCACCACATGCAGGGGTAATTTTTTCTCTGCCATCTTGTGCAATGCATCCTCCTGAAACAGGTAATTCAGGATAACACCGAATTGATAAGCAGGGTCGCCCTTTTCGTCTTTTGCATTCATCAGTTCATCCGTCAGTTCATAATACTCCACAATGGACGGTCTGCCATCTTCCAGACACATGACACCGACTTTTTCATCCGGTGCGTTTTTCTTAACCACTTTAGAACCAACCACACATTTTTTATCCACAACAGCGCCTACAAAAACCGGGTCTGCAATCCTCTGAAGCACATTGTCCACGGCAAAGACGTTGAGCCATTCGATTCCTTCTTTCTTTACAATGTCAAGCATTCCCGTATTTTTCATGGAAATATACCAGCCGCCGTTACCGTTTGGTGATGTGGACATCTGGCTTTTGCTCTCCATATATATCTTCCCTTTATAATCTGACGCCGGCGCCATCTCCTGTTTAAAAAAGTGAACATAATCCCCACGATACCCGAAAAATGAATGTTCGGTAAGAAATTTCACAGTTGCATCATGATTTTTGTCACTTGTCATTACAAAAAGGTGTATCCAGGTATCTGCCTGTTTCACTGCTTCCAGCAGGTTTCCGACAATCCTTTCAAATATATAAATATCTTTCGTAATGCCGATATTATACATCCCCTTCGGGTCATCAGAGCCGAGTCTGGTGCCCATGCCGCCGGCAAGCAGCACTGCTGCCACCCTGCCCTCCCTAATAGTCTTAAGACCGATTTGCCGGTATTTCTCTTTTTCTGCCTCTATCTCATCAAGCTCCATTGCTTTTAACGGGGTAATCTTTCCTTTTTCCGCTGTTTCTCCTACATGCTTACAGGACTCCACCACGGAGAAATCCGTTTGGAGAATCTGTTCCAACAGCGCTTTTTTATCGGCATCCTCCAGTTCATCATAATATTTCAGAACATGTTCCTGCCCGTATTCCCCCAGCAATTTTTTTGCCTGATTGTAAGTAATTTCCATATTTCCTCCATCCGCAGCCGATGCGTTTTTTTAATTATAGTATATCTTTCCCTGAGAATTTACGCAACAAAATTCTGCTTTCGGAATTTCCTCATTTTGCATTGCGGGTACAAGTATATTTTGTCCACCCGAATCATATCTTGCATTAGGCAGACAACTTGCCAATACCTTATCCGGGGGGAGTTTATGAATACCACACAACATACAGATTTTTCAGTCCGTGGACAGAATGTTTTGGAAGAAGGTCACAGAAAAACAGCTCCGCAGCGTTTTCTGGAGCAGCTAAATGACCCTCTTATTTTTATCCTTTTTATTGCAGCCGCCATTTCCCTGCTTTTACGCGAGTACAGCGATACCGCCATTATTCTGGCTGTCATACTTGTCAATGCCATTGTCGGCGTAATTCAGGAGGGAAAGGCCCAGCGCGCCCTTGACTCTTTAAGAGAAATGACAAGTCCCAAAGCCGTTATACTGGAAAACGGCTGTGTCAGGGAAATTCCCGCAAGTGATTTGATTGTGGGTGACATCGTTCTTCTGGATGCGGGCAGGCAGGTTCCGGCGGACTTAATGCTCACGGAATCCCTCAGTTTAAAAATAGAAGAATCCGCACTGACAGGGGAATCCCTGCCGGTAGAAAAGGATATTAAGGAAAATAACCGGGCTTATATGTCCACCAACGTCACTTACGGACGAGGAACGGGTGTGGTAACAGCCATCGGCATGGACACGGAAATCGGTAAAATTGCCAGGCTTATCAACGAAGCGCCCAATGAGACCACACCGCTGCAAAAAAGACTGGCCGACTTGGGAAAAATGCTGAGCATTATTTCCCTTGTCCTCTGCGCGCTGCTTTTCTTCATTGCTATCATGCAAAAACGGGATGTGCTTGAAATGTTAATTACTGCCATATCCCTTGCGGTTGCCGCCGTGCCGGAAGGACTGCCCGCCATTGTCACCATGGTGCTTGCCTTAAGTGTTTCCCGCATGGTAAAAGTAAATACCATTGTCAAAAAACTGCCAAGCGTGGAAACCCTGGGATGCGTCAGTGTTGTCTGTTCCGATAAAACCGGCACACTCACCCAGAACAAAATGTCCGTGGCAGAATGCTATACGGACGGAAACCTCTGCTTTGTCGACGCTTTGAACCGCCAAAAAAACCGTTATTTTCTGGAGGGTTTTACCCTTTGCAACGATGCTGTTTTACCGGAAGAGTCCTGCGACAGGGAATTATATGCCGCCGAAAGCGCCGCAAGGATAGGGGACCCCACGGAGCTTGCCCTTTTGGATATGGCCTCCCGTTTTCATCTTTACCGTCCCGTGCTGGAGGCGCGCCTTCCCCGTGTGGGGGAAATAGCTTTTGACTCTGAGCGCAAAATGATGACCACACTCCACAAGCAGGGAAGCAATTTTATTTCTTATACCAAGGGTTCCCCTGATGAAGTTATACGGCGATGCCGCTATATTTGGGAGGATGGACGCCTGCTTCCCATTACCCCTTCGCACAAAAAGGCTATTTATGACGCCATAGAAATGTTGTCCGCAAAAGCTCTCCGTATTCTGGCGCTGGGCATGAAAACGGGAGAATCCAGACCCTCTGAAAAGGATTTGGCATTTCTTGGCCTGGCCGGCATGAAGGACCCTATCCGTCCGGAAGCTAAAGATGCCGTAACCGCCTGCCACAGCGCAGGTGTCCATACCATTATGATTACGGGTGACAGGGTAGACACAGCATGTGCCATTGCAAAAGAACTTTCCATTGCCGAAGATTTATCCGAATGTATGACCGGCGCCACACTTAACGCCATGCCGGACGCCCATCTGGCACTGGCTTTACAGAATACCCATGTCTTTGCCCAGGTATCCCCTGAGCATAAGACCAAAATTGTCAATGCCTTAAAGGCAAACGGGCATATCGTCGCCATGACAGGGGACGGCGTCAATGACGCGCCTTCCTTAAAGTCGGCGGACGTAGGCATTGCCATGGGCATCACGGGAACAGATGTGGCTAAAAATGCAGCCGATATCATTTTGACGGACGACAACTTTTCCACCATTGTGAAAGCGATAGAGCAGGGCAGAAGCATTTATGCCAATATCAAAAAATCTGTACTTTTCCTGCTCTCCTCCAACTTTGGGGAAATCATCACCATGCTTTCCGCCATCCTTTTGGGACTTTGCTCTCCTTTAAAGCCGAGCCATATCCTATGGATTAACCTTATTACGGATTCCCTGCCTGCCCTGGCGCTGGGCATCGATGCCAGCGACACCTCCCACTTTATGAAAAAACCGCCCCGCCCAAAGGATGAGAACCTTTTTGCGGAAGGCGGGCTGTCCTGTACGCTTTTATACGGCTTTTTGATTGCCCTTATCAGCATGACTGCCTTTTTACAGCTTCCCATACGGCTGCTGATGGCAGGCAACGTTCCCGTCAGTCTGGAAAACCTGCGGATTATGTTAAATGTGCCTGAGATTTTAGTCCGCTGCCAGACCTATGCTTTTACGGTACTCGGTATTTCGCAGCTCTTCCACGCCATCGGTATGCGGGATGTTGACTGCTCCGTCTTTAAGATGAACCACTTTTCCAACAAACTGATGATGGCGGCCTTTGTCATCGGCATAGGGCTTCAGGCGCTGGTAACCAGCTTTCCTTCCATCACATCGGCATTTGGCACCTGCGTTTTAAACGCCGGCGACTGGAAGTTTCTGCTGCTTTTGGCTGCCATGCCACTTCTTGTGCATGAAATTTTGCTGCTGCCAAGATATCTGTTTTCAAAGAAAAAACCATAAAAGTAGTGTTATTACCCTGGCGAAAGATGCTCTCTCAGGTGAACGTAATATCGAAACCGCCATGATGATTACTTTTATTTACCAGCATATTGTGAAAGAATTTATATATCATTTTGATGCTCAGGATTCGGGACAACTAAAATATTTTTCATCCAATTATATGAAATATATCGAACGATTGGATGGTGCACTTGACGCATATTTTCGAGGAGTATTTATAGACGAAAGTTATGATAGCCTGGAGCGCTAAACAGGGCGCTCCTATTCATATTTTAAATATTAATCAAGGGACAATGAATCAAAAAAATCCCGCTTCCCCAGCTGTTCCTCCTGATACCGTATCAGAAGGGCCTTCATTTCCGTATGCCCGTCTTTCATGTCTGCAAGCATATCCGTGATGTTTTCTTCCGTCACACAGCCTGCTTTCATAAACTCTTCGTAATAGGCGCGTTCATCTCCATGGGAAAAAAGCAGGGCTTCCCATGCTGCTTCCGAATCGCATCCTTTTGTGTGCGTGTGCAGATACTCCTGCAGTTTATTTTCGGTTTCTTCCGAAAGCCCGGTTGGGTTTAACAGCCTCAGAAAACACATTTCGGCCTTTTCCCTTCGTTTTTTCACGACATAGGCGGGCAAATCCGCCAGCAAATCTTCTTCCCCGCACAGTACCAGTCTGGTAAATCCGGACTCGTCATTTTTGAAAAGCAGGGTAAGCATCCTGTCATCCCATTTTGCAAGCCACTCTGCACTGCCCACTTCCGTGGGCACAAACAAATACGCCGCGTCCAGCATAACGGGCACTGCCGCAAACAGACGGGCTGCTTCTTCTCCGTTCCCGGTATCCACAAACCGAAGCAGTTTGCAGCCCTTGCAGATATCTTTTCCGACATATATGTCATTTGACGGCATCTTTATTTTGTATAAACTGCTGCAATGAGCAAACGCCCAGTCCCCGATTTCCCTTACGGAATCCGGCAGGGAAATTTCCGTCAGGACTTTATTGCCCAAAAATGCCTTCTTTGCAATCACCGTTACGGGAATCCCGTCTATCCTTTCAGGTATCACAACCCGGGAGGGCTGTCCTTTTGTGCCCAGAACCGTGATTCCCTCTTCTGTTTCCGTTATCACTATCACGGCATCCCCTGCCCTGACTTCTTTTTCTTTTACCATATCCGTTCTTCCTTATACTTCCAATTCCGCGATGGCTTTCTGCATCTGAGCCTGTCTTTCGGACAGCATCAGTTTTTCGTTGTGCCTTTGATAATCCGGACAGCCAAATCTGGAAATAAATTCCGCACTCCTTTTACCGGTGGTCAGTTCCGTCACCAATATCAGCATCTCATTGCCTTCCTCAAAAGCCTTTTCCACAAATGTAAACAGGGCGTGAAGCCTTTCCTGTATGCGGCGGGTTTCTTCTTTCATGCCTGCCACCCTTGTGTCAAACAGCTGTTTTACAACCGCAAACGGGGATTCCCCTTCCTGTCTTGTAAGTTCCCCGCGTGCCTCCCCGTAAAACCGCAGAATATACCTGTCTTTTTTCTTCTCTGCCGCTGAAAGTGCGCCTGCGCGCTCCCTGCTGTATAGCTGTTTTTCCTTTGTCTGCCCGTATTTTTCCAAAAGCTCCGAAATCTGCGCCCCTTCTTTTCCCTGCAAGGCCTTCAAGGGTGCAACCAATTCTCCGAGGCAGTCCCCCAGTTCCATGTTTTCCCGTATTTCCTCCTGCACCTTGTCAATTAGCATCCCCAAAAGCGACAGCCTTTCGTCAAAGGCTGCTGCCTTCGCCCGTTCCACTGCCGAATCCGCTATCCGTCCGTCTAAGATTTCCGAAATATGGTAATCCTTTTTGTATTTATTGTATAAGTCATAATAGGCTGTAAATTCCCTGACAATAGCGTCATTTCTCAAAAACTGTCCCACAAGGGTTTCGTCCACCCTGTTTTCTTCTTCTTCGGCAAGCTTTATCACCTCCGACAAATCCTCCCACCCTCTGGCAGTCACATACAGCCTGCCCTTAATTGTGGTTTCTATATGGTAGAAATAGTCTTTCTTTAATTCCAAAAACTGAAGGATTGCCGCATGGATGCCCTTTTCCTGCGCATAAATTTTCCATGCGCCGTAATCCGCCTCCACCTCAAGGACGCGCAGCCTGTCGTATGTCACCACATCAAAATCCCGGACGGATTTGTTGTATTCCGGCGGATTGCCTGCCGTCACAATCACCCAGCCGTCGGGTACGCGGTGTCTGCCAAACACTTTATATTGCAAAAATTGCAGCATGGAGGGCGCAAGCGTTTCCGACACACAGTTGATTTCATCCAGAAACAGAATCCCCTCCCGCACGCCGCTTTCCTCCATGGTGTCATATATGGACGCAATAATTTCACTCATGGTGTATTCCGACACATCATATTGCATACCGTCAAATTCCTTATGGCAAATAAACGGCAGTCCCAGGGCGGATTGTCTGGTATGGTGGGTCATGGAATAGGACACCAGCGCAATGCCAAGCTCCGCCGCAATCTGCTCCATAATGGCGGTTTTGCCGATGCCGGGCGCTCCCAGCAGGAAAATGGGCCGCTGGCGCATAATGGGGATTCGGTATTCCCCGTCCTCATCCTTTTTTAAATACATCTTCACGGAATCCTTGATATAATCCTTTGCCTGTTTAATATTCATGGTTCAGTTCTCCAATTCTTCTTCCTCAATTACGGCGCGTATTGCCCATACCGGAACAGGGGGCCTGCCTTCGTCCTCGTTCAGAAATGCAAATATGACGTCATAAGCCGGCATTTTTTCGGGATAGAGGCCGTAACCATCCGTAAAATAGATAAGTCCCTTTAAGTTTTCAAACTCTCCCTCTTCCACCAGTTCATTTACATAGGTAAAAACCGGCCTGAAATCGGTTGCGCCAAATCCGGTCAGCTTTCCTTCCGCTAAAAATGCATGAAAGTCTTCATCACAGGTGATTTTCGTGTCGCTCCTGACCTCATTGTCACACTGTATGATATGCACGTTTACCTTGGTAAAAAAGTTCTCCGCCCCTTTGAGCAGTGAATACGTTTTGTTTATAAACCCTTTGACAATGGGACCCCTGCAGGAAGCAGAAGTATCTATGGCAATCACAAACTCCTTTATTTTTCTGCTCTCCCTGTATTCTAAAGGCTCTATCAGCGGCATGTTGCCATACTGTTTCAATCCGTAGGTATAATAAATATAATCAAATTCATCCTCGCTGGGGCTGATATCCTCTCCCATGGTGACAATTTTTTTTAGGAGGGCTGCGTAGTCATACCTGTCCTTTGTGGCTTCCGCCAGGTTTTTTTGGAGGCTTTCCTCCCCTGTCTTCCCACGGGAAAAGGATTTCAAATCCGCTTTTACCCGCTCGCTTATTTTTTTCCATTCTTCTTTGGACGGTTCGGAAATTTCCTTAATCCTCCAGCTTTCATGCCTATCCACAAAAAAGAGACGTTTCAGTTCCGTTTCATAATCCTTGGAGGGACCGTTCAGCTTAAAGTAGCGGTATACCTTTTCTGCCGTAAGTACCGGAATCTGCTGTTTTAGTCTTTGTAACTGCTGTGTAGCTTCCCTGTCGCGCTCTAAGGAAAGACCCGGCAAATTCATGGATAAGATGGTTTCCTCCACGGCTATGTCCGCCGCCAAATCCCATAATCCCTCCTCCAGCTTTCCGTAACCGTACCAATGGCTGAATATGCAGTGCAACAGTATATGCAGATACATTCTGGCAGCCGATGCCGACTCTTTTTTATATGCCTCCAGTAAAAATGCCGCATCATAATACAGGGCCTTGCCGTCCGTCATCACACCATGTATGCCGGGCTGTGACACAGTCGTCATTTTATTGACTGCCGCGTCCAGAAAACGAAACTGTACCACAATAGCATCCCTTGCCAGAAGGAGAATATCCCTTGCCAGTTTTTCCCTTTTGCTGTTCTTATCTTCCTCCATGCGCGCCTTCCTTTTACGATGCAAAATTTCCTGTGTAAAGCTGGTAATACCTTCCTTTTTCCGCTATCAATTCTTCATGGTTTCCTCTTTCTATTATCCTGCCCTGCTCCATAACCATGATACAATCCGCGTTCCGGATTGTGGAAAGCCTGTGGGCAATGACAAATGTAGTCCTCCCCTGCATCAACCTGTCCATGCCCTGCTGCACAAGGCTTTCGGTACGGGTATCAATGGAGGAAGTCGCCTCATCCAGAATCAGTACCGGCGGGTCTGCCACAGCCGCCCTTGCGATGGCAAGAAGCTGCCTCTGTCCCTGACTTAAGTTACTGCCGTCCCCTGTCAGCATGGTTTGATAACCTTCCGGCAGACGGATGATAAAATCATCCGCATTGGCAAGCTTTGCAGCGGCAATGCATTCTTCATCTGTCGCTTCCAGCCTTCCGTAACGGATATTTTCCATGACAGTGCCCGTAAACAGATGGGTATCCTGCAGCACCACTCCAAGCGAGCGGCGCAAATCCTCTTTCTTGATTTTGTTGATATTGATGCCGTCATAGCGGATTTTGCCATCCTGAATATCATAAAAACGGTTGATTAAATTGGTAATGGTTGTTTTACCGGCGCCGGTGCTTCCTACAAAGGCAATCTTTTGTCCCGGCGTGGCAAACATCCTGATGTTGTGAAGCACCATCTTTTTATCATCATACCCAAAGTCCACATCGTTAAACTCCACATTTCCCATAAGCTCCGTATAGGTTACGGTGCCGTCCGCCTGATGGGGATGCTTCCATGCCCAGAGCCCCGTTCTTTCCGACACTTCTGTCAGAGATTGGTCGTCATTCTTCTTTACATTCACCAGTTCCACATAGCCGTCATCCGTTTCCGGCTCGGCGTCCATCAGTTCAAATACGCGGTTGGCGCCTGCCATTGCCATTACAATGGAATTGAGCTGCTGGCTTATCTGGGTAATGGGTCTTGAAAAGTTCTTGTTAAGTGAAAGGAATGCCGCAAGAGCGCCCAGCGTCAGGCCCGACCATCCGTTTACCGTCATCATGGCGCCGACAACGGCGCAGAGCACGTAACTGATATTTCCGATATTGGCATTAATGGGCATCATAATATTGGCAAACTTATTGGCATTGTCTGCGCTGTCCCTGAGCTTTTCATTGATTTCTTTAAATTCCGCAAAGCTCTTTTCCTCATGGCAGAATACCTTTACCACCTTCTGGCCTTCCATCATCTCTTCGATGTAGCCGTTCACCCTGCCGAGGGCTTTTTGCTGTGCCCCGAAATAATAACCCGACTTGCTTCCTATTTTTTTTGAAGTAAACAGCATGACTCCCACCATAAAGAGGGAAAGCAGCGTCAGTGGAATGTTCATGGTAACCATACCGTAAAACACCGTAACGATGCTTACTGCCGAATTGATTACCTGGGGAATGCTCTGGCTGATTAACTGCCTGAGGGTGTCCACGTCATTTGTATACACGGACATGATATCCCCATGGGCATGGGTGTCAAAATACTTTATCGGCAGGGATTCCATGTGATGAAACAGTTCAATCCTCAAATTCCGCAAAGTGCCCTGTCCCACATTCACCATAATGCGGTTAAAGGTATACGCGCTCAGGATACCGACGCCAAAAAGAGCAGCCAGCTTTAAAATCGCCTGCGCCAGCCCTCCGAAATCGGGATTGGACGCCGTAAGCATGGGTTCTATATAATCGTCTATCAAGGTCTTCATAAAGGTAAGCCCTTTTAAATCCGCCAATGCCGCAATAATGATGCAGACAATCACGACCAGCATGGAACCTTTATAATATTTAAAAAGATACTGCAATACCCGTTTCATCAGCGTTCACCTCCCGCATGGTCGAAATCTCCTCCGCCTTTCACCTGCGTTTCATATATTTCCCGATATATGGCATTGGTGGAAAGCAACTCTTCATGGGTACCGATTCCACTCAATTTTCCGCCTTCCATCACCAGAATCCTGTCGGCCTCCTGCACGCTGGAAATGCGCTGTGCAATGATAATCTTGGTAGTGCCGGGTATGCTTTCGGCAAATGCCTTTCGGATTTTTGCATCTGTTGCCGTATCCACTGCGCTGGTAGAATCGTCCAGAATCAGAACCTTCGGATTTTTCAAGAGCGCTCTCGCAATACAAAGCCTTTGCTTCTGTCCTCCAGACACATTGGAACCACCCTGCTCGATATATGTATGATACTTATCAGGAAACTGCTGAATAAATTCATCCGCGCAGGCCTGTATGCATGCTGCCCTGCACTCTTCTTCCGTCGCATTTTCGTTTCCCCACCGCAGGTTATCCAGAATCGAACCCGAAAACAGGACATTTTTCTGAAGCACCACCGATACATTATCCCGAAGGGCTTCCATATCGTAATCCCGAACATCCAGTCCGCCCACACATACAGAGCCTTCCGTCACATCATAAAGACGGCTGATAAGACTTACAAGGCTTGATTTCCCACAGCCGGTTCCGCCAATAATGCCTATCGTTTCACCTGATTTTATGTGCAAATCAATATCCTGCAGCGTTTCTTTACCGCTCCCCTGCCTGTAGGAAAAGAAAACATGATTGAAATCTATCCTGCCATCAGAAATTTCACGAATTGCGGAATCCCCGTTTTTTAAATCCGGCTCTTCATTTATTACTTCCGCAATACGCCTGCCGCTTGCCGCACTCATGGTAAGCATGACAAATATCATGGAAAGCATCATTAAGGACATCAATATACCCATGATGTAACTGAACATGGAAAAAAGTTCCCCTGTCTGCAATTCGCCTGCCACAACAAATTTGGCTCCGAACCATGACAAGGCAAGCACACATCCGTATATGGTAATCATCATAATGGGATTGTTGAATGCCAGTATTTTTTCTGCTTTTACAAACAGCTTATAAAGCCTGTTTGCAGCGTCGGAGAATTTTTTCTTTTCATAATCCTCCCGCACAAAAGACTTTACCACGCGGATGGCCGTCATGTTTTCCTGCACACTGGCATTTAAATCATCGTACTTCTTAAAAACCACATCAAATATTTTCATGACCGTCAGCATGATGATAATCAGAAATACCGCCAGAAAGGCGATGGCAACCAAAAATATGATACTCATCTTTGCGCTGATAAACAGGCACATACACATACTGCAAATCAGCATAAGGGGAGCGCGTACCGCAATACGAATCACCATCTGGTATGCATTCTGTAAGTTGGTCACATCCGTCGTCATACGGGTTACCAGTCCCGCCGTGCTGAATTTATCGATATTGGAAAAAGAAAAACGCTGGATATTTTCGTACATGCCGTTTCTCAGGTTACATGCCAGCCCCGAAGAAGCCGCTGCCGCATATTTTCCCGCAAGTATGCCGAAAAGCAAGCTGCACATTGCAAGCAGCAGCATCAATGCGCCAAACCAGTAAACTGCCCGCATATCCTCCTTTTTAATACCCTCATCCACAATGGCCGCCGTTACTAATGGAATCAAAACCTCCATCACAACCTCCAGGGCTGCAAACAACGGCGTAAGCAAGGACGGTTTCTTATATTGCTTTACCTGCTGTAAAATTGTCCGAACCATACTACTTTCCTCCATTATGACTTTGCAAACCAAAGTCAGTTTTACCTCTGATACCTACTGTATCGCAGTTTTGTTTGCATGTGAATTCAAAAAATGTTATTATTAATTAACATATTTTATTAATGCATGCATAAAGAAAGGATTTGCTATGAATACCACACAATTGGAATGCTTCTCCAGCGTAGCCAACAACTTAAATTTTGCAAGGGCTGCTGAAGAACTGCATATCACACAGCCGGCAGTCACCCATCAGATTAACACGCTGGAAAATGAACTGGGCACAAAATTGTTTAAGCGGACCACCCGGCTGGTAGAACTGACCCCCGAAGGACTGCGCTTCCTGACGGACGCCAGACACATCTTGCAGCTTATGCGCAGCGCCAGGGCAAAGCTTTCCGATTATGATTCTGACAATGTATCCTTTTTTGCCATCGGCTGCCACAGCACCACGGAATTGGCGCTGTTTCCCCCTATTTTACGGGAACTTTTACAAAAATACCCCAACCTGCACCCCAATCTGCGGACTGTGCCCTTTCGTTCCCTCGAAAATCTTTTGGAGGACAGTTCCCTGGATGTCATTTTTGATTTCAAACCGGAAATCCATTCCAAAAAAAATATTGTCTATGAAGAAATGATACAGGCAAAGCTGATGTTTGTGCTGCCAAAATCGCATCCCTATGCCCACAAGGATATGCTTACCGCCGAGGACTTGGAGAACGAAAGACTGATTCTGCAGGAACCTCATCACATTCCGCCCACCCTTTTTGAATTTCAGAGACCGTTTGTGGACTCTCATTTTTATAAAGATTTATACTTCTGTGACAATTCCGAGTCCGCCCTTACCATGGTAAAAGCAGGGCTTGGCGTCACCATGCTTATGGATATCCGGCCCCTTCGGGAAGAGTTGCTTTGCTATGTGCCGTTTACCTATCCTCTCAGTCTCTCTTACGGAGTACATTATCGGAAGCAGCAGAAAACCACCCTGTTTAAGGACTTTCTCGAAATTGCCGGGAAAATTTTTGCCCGAATGGGAGATTCTTCCGCCTATGACACATACTATAAATAAATACCTTAAATCATGGTGCAATATGACAATTTATACCGTAAAAGAAGGCGATACCGTAGACAGCATTGCCGCTGCCTATGATATTCCCGTTTCCACCATTTTATACAACAACCAGATTTCTTCCCCGTACAGCCTTGCCGTCGGCCAGTCTCTCCTCCTCTCCACCGGAGAAGGCGCTGTGGCAGACAAACGAAGCATTTACACCGGCGGCTACGCTTATCCATTTATCGACAGGGAGGTGCTCACACAGACGCTTCCTTATCTGTCATATTTATACATCTTTTCTTATGGCTTTACCATGGAGGGGGAACTGATACCGCCTGCCTTAGATGATACCTTTATGATTACGCTGGCCAAAGAGTACAACACTGCACCCATTCTGACCCTGACCCCTTTCGGGCCCGATGGTCATTTCAATAACAACCTGATTAGCCATATTGTAAGGGATTTGGAAGCCAGAAGACGCTTAAAAGATGCTATTGTAACACAAATAACGGAACGGGGCTTTGAAGGTCTCGACATTGATTTTGAATATATCCTTGCCGAAGACAAGGAGGCATTCGTAGACTTCGTCGCCTACATGCAGGAGAGCATCAGCGCTCTCGGCTATCCTGTTTCCGTTGCCCTTGCGCCCAAAACCTCCGACACCCAGACAGGGCTTTTATATGCCGGAAAAGACTACGCCGGGCTGGGAGCAGTGGCTGATTATGTGTTGTTAATGACGTATGAATGGGGGTATACTTACGGCCCGCCCATGGCTGTTGCACCTTTAAACAAGGTACGGGAAGTGGTGGAATATGCCCTGACTGTTATTCCTGCCGAAAAAATCCATTTGGGAATTCCCAACTATGGGTATGACTGGAAATTGCCCTTTGTCAGAGGAGAGTCCGCCGCCACCGTCATCGGGAATGTGCAGGCTGTCCAGATTGCCATCGATAATGGTGTACCGATTTTGTTTGACGATATTGCCCTGTCTCCTTATTTCTTTTATGAAAAAGCTGATGAAAACGGCGAGGAAGCCATACAACATGAAGTGTGGTTTGAAGATGTCCGCAGCATTAATGAAAAACTGAACCTAATAGAACAGTATGGTCTTCGTGGCTTTGGCTGCTGGCAGATTATGCGTCTGTTTCGTGCAAGCTGGCTGCTGACGGCTGACAGATTCCGTATTACCAAACCATAAGGAGCAGGCTTCTGCCTGCTCCCTTTTTTCTCTTATTCCTCTCCATATAACAGTTCAAAGGTTTCGTAATGGTCCTCCGTATAGTAAACCAGCCCGTCATTGGAATACACAATGCGTTTAGCCCCGCGATATCCGCCGTCACTGTCGATATCGCATTCGTGGTATTCCCTTCCTTCTTTTTCGGGCAGGATTCCTTCGTAATTACCAAAATAATCCCCGCCGATGCTCTTTCCGGGCGCCACTTCGGAAAGGTTGCCTTCCGAGCTGACCCAGCCCAGTCTGCGGGCTTCCTCTTTCGTAATAAAGTTCGCCGGCAGATGCCCGAACAGGTGAAGGTACGCGGCAACATCTTCCTTAGATGTGTACTCCCCGTCTTCCCGTACATCCGCTTCCTGCGTGGACACTGCTGTCTCCGGCTGTTCCGTTTCCGGCTGCCCTGTCTCCGGCTGCTCCGTTTCCGACTGTCCTGTCTCCGGCTGCCCTGCCTCCGACTGTATTGTCACGGATGGTTCTGTTATCCGCCTGTCTGTTTCGCTTCCGCAACCTGTCAGAATACTGAAAAGCAGCAGAAAAATTATTAATAGTATATTTTTACGTTTCATAAGGCATTCCATCCTTCTGCCCTAATCAGCTTCTTGCCGCACCGTCAACAGACAGAACCACGCCGGTTACGTAGCTTGCCATATCGCTTGCAAGGTACAGAAAAGCATTTGCAACGTCCTCCGGCTCCCCTACACGTCCAAGCGGAATGGTTGCAATCAGCGGTTTGATTACTTCATCGGGTAACGCGGCAACCATGTCTGTCCTTGTCACACCCGGCGCTACCGCATTGACACGGATATTGTCTTTTCCCAACTCCCTTGCAAGAGATTTGGTTAAGCCGTTTACTGCAAATTTAGAGGTAGGATATCCCACACCTGCAGGCTGTCCATAGATACTTACCATGGAACTGGTATTTAAAATAACTCCGCCGCCCTGCTCCTTCATCACTTTAGCAGCAGCCTGCGCACAGTGGAAGGTGGCTGTTACGTTCAAGTCCATAATGCCCGAAAATTCTTCCGGCTTGTAATCATAGATACTGTCTCTTGCCGAAATGCCCGCATTATTCACCATGATATCCAGTCGTCCAAAAGTTTCTTTCACAGTTGCTACTGCACTTTCCACTTCACTTGGATTTTTCAAATCCGGACAGAGGCCAATTACTTTATAATCCGCATTATCAGCTTTTAATTTTTCTAGCGCCTTGTCAACGGTCTCCTGTCTGGAACCGCATAACGCCACGGCTGCCCCGTTATCCAGATATTTCTTTACAATGGCATATCCGATTCCTCTGGTACCGCCTGTCACCATTGCCACTTTACCCTTTAATAATTCCATAATTCGCCCTCCATAAAGATTGTATTCGTAATCAATATCAGTTTAACATATCGTTCTTGTTAGTCAAGACAAAACCAGACCGTATCCGGCATAATTAATCCATAAGTTCGGATTCATATTCCAGAATATCTCCCGTTACAGCATCCACTTCATATTCATATTCCGTCTGTCCATTGTAAAACACAATTTCATATACCGCTTTGCCGTCATCATAATCCAGTTCCTCTTTGGAAAAGGTCACTTCCGATTCTGAAAAACCGGCATGGCTTACCGCAATGTTTTTTGCCTGTTCTACATCAACAGATGGCTGGGCGCCAGAAGCATCCGCGGACCGGTCCGAAGGAGAACTCCGGAACATTTCCATGTTTCTGCTGATGACAGCGCCGGTATGTGCATTAATTTCATATTCGTATTCTCCTTCTGACGTATAAAAATCCAGTTCATATACCCATATGCCATCCTCCAGTTCCAGTTTCTCTTTGATATAAGTCACTTCCGATTCTTCCAGTCCGGCATCCAAAAGCACATTTTCCTTCGCCGCCGCAAGCCCGATATGGTTATTTTCCGGGACAGGCTCCTGAATGCCCTCCTCCGGTTTTGCGGATACTGCCGGATTTTCTGTGTTTTCTCCCGCAGTGTTGTCCGCACAAATGTCTTCCGATGCCAAAGTATCCGGTGTTTCAAAAAGTGCCTCTATGTTCATGCCGGTCACAATGCCTGTTTCAGCATCAATTTCATATTCATACCGGTATGCATCATTGTGAAAGGAAATATTATAAAGTGAAATACCATTTTCTTTTTCCAGTTTTTCTTCCGTAAAGACCACATCCGCTTCTCCGACCCCTGCATCTTTCAGGGCAAGGTTTCTCGCTTCCATTCTGTCTATCAGATTCTCTTTCTCCCTGCCTTTTACAAACAATGCCGTAAAAATCCCGACAAGAGCCAGCACACCTGCCACACTGAGAACTGCAATCCATTTGTTATGTTTCATAATCTTTTCTCCTCTTGAATCCTTTCATCAAATTGTACTCTTATCATATCACATTTTATAAAATATTAAAGAGAAAGAAATGCATAGATAGGGTAAACTTATTGTCGGAAAGTAATAGGCAGACTGCACCTGTGACCTG
>CAJTMB010000024.1 GCA_910577105.1 uncultured Lachnospiraceae bacterium
AAACATATCAAAATCTTTTCAAAAATCATCTTGACATATCACCAGATTGCTCTTTGGGCTTGCCGAAACATTCCGCCCAGATCTCGATGTTTGAGACCTCCATCCTCTTCGTGACGCCCTCTTTCCTTGTAGGGTCATCCGTATCACGCACATAATCCTTGCGCTTATAGACGTCCATCTCATCCCAGCCTTCCGGCAGGAGCATATCAAGGTACTCCACCACCAAGCCTTCGCGGTCGTCACGCTCCATTGCCGCCCGCTGCTCATCCTTGGCAAATTCCTCAAGCTCCGGCGGAAGATAAAGCTTTTCCCCGGCTTTCGCTATCACCTTTGTTTCCGCCCATATCTGGCGCACTGTATCGTCATCCAGTTCCCACGCCTTATGCTTTCCCCTGCCGGTCACTTTCACGTTCCAGTACCTGCGGTTGCCCGTGATATCCCTGAGATACCCGTTCTCATTGTTCGTGGTGCCAAAGAAAACGCACTGTCTCGGATGCGGCGTCACCCTGCGCCCGAAACTCGCCCTATACTTATCATCCTGTCTGGAAATAAAAGCCTTCACCTTGTCAAGGTCAGCCTTCTTCATTCCCGCAAGCTCGCCGATTTCCAAAATCCAGTACCCCTGCAGCTTCTCCGCCGCCGTCTTGTCGTTCATGTCCGACAGGTTCAGGCTGTCCGAATACCATTCCCCGCCAAGCTTCGCAATAAAGGTACTTTTGCCGATCCCCTGGTCCCCGTTCAGCACGATCATGTTGTCAAACTTGATCCCAGGGTTATGAACCCGGACATACGCCGCGCAGAGCAGCTTCCTCGTCACCGCCCGGACATAAGGCGTATCCTCCGCTCCCAGATAATCCACAAGGGCGGTCTCCACACGCTTCACCCCGTCCCATTCCGGCAGATTCTGGAAGAAATCCCTGATCGGATGGTATGACCGGTCATCCACGACCTTCGCAACGGCGATACTGTAATTCCTCTGTGAGAATGTGCCGTACTTCTCATCCACATAACAGATCAGCTGCGCGTCATCAGCATCCCGCCAGAACTTTGAAGGATGCTTCCACGGCACCGGATCCCTGATTTCCATCCCATCCGCCAGCTGGTTGAACACGATCTGCTTCATGGCTTCATCGTTCTCCATGATCAGCTTCAGGTTATGAAGCGTGTTCTCGATCTGCGCCGTCTTCTTCTGGTAAGTCAGCTGCGTCTTCCATGCATCCGGATCCTCTTCATCAAACTCAGCGGAAGCCTCCTGCTGCCGTTCCGCGAAGATGTTCAGCTTCACCTGGTCATCGCTGCTCGCGAACTCCGCCATAGCGTTGAATGACTTCTTCGGGTCATCGTCCGGGAACTTATGCACCCTCACGACATCAAAAGCATTGAGCAGCATCCCGCAGGCCGGGTCGGTCGCGTGGTGGCTATAAGAAAACTTCTCTTCAATGATCTGGACGCCCGCAGAACTGTCAGCCGGGATGTAGTCATACCTTCCTTCCATAGCGGAAGGCTCATACACATCCGGCAGGAATTTCTCGATCGCGTCCCTGATGGTATATGTCCTGCAGAACACTCCCACGATCCCTTCCTTGCCAAGCGGATCAGCCACCTTGTTCACGGCAGCCTTCACAACCTCGGACTCCCTTGACGATACCGGCCATGTGGAAATATCACGCCAATCATCGTACTTGGCCAGGTAAACATCCGGATCCAGAATTTCACCATCCAGGACCTCATATACATATTCCCCGTTGCTTGAAGTGGAAGGCCAGTACATCAGCCTGTTCGGCTCATAGGTGGAATCATCGAAAAGGTCCATCCCAATCTCCTGCGCCACCTTCCTTCCCACCGCCGGGTACTCATCCTCGCTGACTTCCCTCGTCATCGGGATCACCAGCCTGAGCCTCGGCGCATCCGGCGTGTGCTTGTGCGTTGAATAGACGCACATCCTGTAATCCGTAAGCATCTTCAGCTCATCCAGGATCCTGGGCATCCCATTGTCCATATCCAGAGTCAGCATGGAACGACAGAGAACATGGCCGACCTTGCGCCTCCCATCCTTCAGATGGCCTGCGACATAACCGCCCACGTCCTTAATGGCATCACGCCTTGCCTTCGTCATCTTCCTGTACTCTTCCATGGTCTCCGTGGTGTACTGCGTTGTGCTTACCCTTTTGCAGAAATCCTCCCAGGATATCTCGTTGTTTTTCCATTTCCTCGCGGTCCTGGAATCTCCATACGCTATCTTCATCTCTTCCTAGCTCCTTTCCTGCGCAGCACCCTCATCACCTGCATCCTCCGTTCACGCTCCGCAGTACAGACATTCCCGGAAGGCACAGGCGACTTGCGGCTATTACTGTAACCTCGTGGCCTGTCTCTCATGGCAGTTCCGCCTTAACTGAAAAATTTGAAGGGACGATCCCCTCCAAATCCCAGTCAAAGAAATCCGGAAGTTTTAAACCCCCGGATTCCAGAAACTCAATCTTTTTTGTAAAACATGGTCTCATACCCGTCCGCCCGGAGCACAAGCCCTTCCGCCCAGTGCGGCGTCCTTCCCATCTGTTCGCATACCACATTAAGGTCAACATCCATACTGCACTCGATGATCAGCTCATCATGCACATGCGCACAGATAAAGCAATGCCGCAGGGTCTTCATCGCGAACATCAGGATATCCCTAGATATCGCCTGCACGATGTTCTCCACGAACTTCGGGCCGTAGCTCTCGATCCGCTCCCATTTCTTCGTAGCACCCACCCCCTCATAAGTAACGGACTCCCCACTGAAACGGTTCTCTCCGATCCTCGGCTTCACATAGGACAGCCTCCGCCCGGAAGGAAGCGTGATAAACAGCATCCCGCTCCGTACTTCAAAACGGATCCCCTTTATCACCGACGATTCCCGCTGCTTCACCGCTTTTTTCACAGCCCGGTCAACATCCCACCAGAAGCGGACGATGTTCGGATTCGCTGATCGCCAAGAATCCACCAGCGGCTGCAGCTCTTCCTCGGAAAGCCCCATCTCGATAGCGCCCATCGACTTCAAAGCACCAACAGAGCCACCGTAGCCCAAAGCCAGCTCCGCGATCTTGCCCTTCTGCCTGAGTTCCGCGTTCTGGCCATGCTTCTCAACAGGCACGCCAAACATAGCGGATGCGGAAGCACAGTAAATGTCGCCATTGTTCACGAATACATCCGTCCGCCACTGTTCCCCGGCAAGCCAGGACAGCACCCTCGCCTCGATCGCTGAAAAGTCCGACACGATGAACTTCCTGCCCGCTGCTGGCACAAAAGCCGTCCTGATCAGTTCCGACAGCACCGCCGGGACATTCCCGTACAACATGACCAGGGCTTCCAGATCACCCGCTTTCACAAGCTCCCTCGCCTGTTCCAGATCCTCCATATGGTTCTGCGGAAGGTTCTGTAGCTGGATCAGCCGCCCCGCCCATCTCCCGGACCGGTTGGCCCCGTAAAACTGGAACATGCCCCTCGCCCTGCCGTCCAGGCAGACAGCGTTCTTCATCGCCTGATACTTTTTCACGGAAGACTTCGCCAGCTGCTGCCGCAAGAGCAGCACTTCCCTCTGTTCATCCGGGACTTCATCAATAAGCTTCGCCACATCCTTCTTCCCAAGCGACTCCACTTCCGTACCCTGATCTGACAGCCACTGCTTCATCTGAGCCACGCTGTTCGGGTTGTCCAGGTCGGTCAGTTCCTTCATGGCCTCCTGCAGCTCTTCCCTGGTCTCGCCGTCCAGGATGATTGCTTCTTCCACCACCCGCATATCAAGGGCAATGCCCCTGTCATTGATCTCCTGGTCAAGATGGTATTCATCCCATCCGAAATCCGGCACCGGATAATTCGCCAGCCGCTTCTGTATCGACATCTCCACTTCCACGTCACGCCGATTGTAGGACTTGAACAGGTTCCACTTCTCCCTGTCATGCTCCGGAAGGTTCCGTTCCCTGCCGCCGTTTGCCTTCGTAGGCTTGCAGGGCACGCAGAAATACCGGATCAGCTCACGTCCTTCCTTCAGCTTCTGTTCCTCCAGCCCAAGCACCGCACCCGCGCCTTCCAATGACAGCGGAAGCCCCATATAGGCAGACCACACCATCGAACACCGCCACGACTCCGGATCCAGATAGTTCCTCACGGAATCCTCTTCGATGCTGTAACTGTAAAAATGCTCCGGACAGTTCCGCCTTAACCACATGGACAGGCACACCCTCTCAAAGGAAGCGTTGAACGCCCATTTTGTCACGGATTCATCCGACAGCGCGGCAAGCACTTCCTCCGGGATCTCTTCACCGCAGGCCAGGTCAACTACCTGTACCTCCCCGCCGTTTACGGCATACCCGAAAAGCAGGATGTCAAAATCCGGATGCTCCACATACTTGTAAACGCCGCACTTATTCAGGTCATATCCCGAATAGGTCTCAATATCTATGCTTAAAGTCCTGATATCAGACAATGTATCCACCTCCATCCAAAAAAGGCATCAGCTTTTGCCGCCGATGCCCTCCGCCTTTTTTACTGAGCCGCTTCTTCCTTTTTGGCCGCCTGTTCTTCACGTTCCTTCTTTTTCCTCTCACGCCTGTCATGGAGCTTGTCCGCGATCCATATACTGAGCATGGAAATAATAGAGATCACATTGATCGTCGTGCAGGTGATCAGAACCTGCGAATAAACCATTTTATCCATCATTTTCACCTCGATTCTCTGGTTGTCACCGGCGGCAGCACAGACCACCGCCGGCTTCAGTTTTCAGTTAAGACAGGAAATCGTCATCTTCCTCTGTCGCGAAATCATCCTCAGCCCTGCTCTTGCCGCCAAGAGGCTCGCCGTCACGGATCTTCTGCAGGTTGTTCAGCCCGCACGCGATCCCACGGTTGCCGTTGCTATTGAAAGCATAGAAGTTGATGGAAGCACGACCATACACGCCGGAATAAACCTCCGAACGGTCAATGATAGGCTGCCTGTCCGCGTCGACGATACCCGGAGCCGTGGAACTGTTGGCGTTGACGAAATAAGCGTTCGCGTATGCCTCATCATCCGGTCTCTCCGCATCGCCGTCCCTGAGCGGGGTCTTCAGCGCCGAAAGCGCAGGAACGCTCTTCCCATTGCCCTTCAGCTTGCTCTGGCCTTCCTCATACGCCGCCTCGATCGCCGCACGGATCTTCTCCAGCGTCTTCTTGTCAGACTTCGGGATGATCAGCGACACCGAAAACTTCGGAGCGCCGCCGTTGATGGACTTGGCATCCCACACGTTCGCGTAAGACCATCTGGTCTCAGGCCCCGTGATAACCTTAGTAGGGTTGATAAAATTCTTGTTAGACATAATCGTTTCCTCCTGTTAATTGTCTTTGAAATCTTCAGCCGCCGTATTCATGGCAGGCCGTTTGTCACTGTCCGGCACAAGCGCCGGCTTTCCGGGCGGTTTATAGGTCATCCCGCCCAAAAGTTCCTCAAATCTCTTCTTCCCAAGCAGGGAAGTCATTGCCGTAATACCCAGAAGCTTCTTCTCATAAGGGTCAAGCCCTGCCGCTTCCACGGCTTCAGCCACAGCCGCCTCATCGGTAAACTTGCGGACGCTCCTGCCTTCCACGATCTTGAATCCCGTATACTCCGTACCGGAAAGGGCCTGCTGCAGGGCGTATTCCTTCACATCGCCCGCCCATGCCACAAGGCTGTCGATCCTCGGAAGTATCGCCGCGATCTCGTCCATATCCAGCGTGTCCGGCATCTCAAAGTCATACCTCGCAAGCTCAAGGTTGTATTCCGCCCTCTTACGGCAGGTCGCCTTCACCTTGCAGAACTGGCAATGGTCTCCGGCCTTGAAATCGCCCTTGCCCTCATACGCCAGCTTCGCTACTGGCACAAGCACCTCATCTGCCCACGTAAGAAGTTCTTCCTTCGTCATGGAAAATGTGCTGACATTCTCCCGGCGCGGCTGGTAGATCGTCATCCGGATCTTCCTGATATCGTAGATACCGTCAAACAGTTCCACCGCGCCCAGCGCGTAACACATCATCTGCGGATTCCTCTCAGCCGATACCAAGATGCCCAGGCCGTGCTTGTAATCGATGATCTGAAGCACATCGTCCGCCACGATCACGCAGTCTCCGATTCCGAAACCTTCTTCCACCCACCGGGAGAAATCCAGCCTCTGCTCCACCATCACCTGCGGATCCGGGCAGAGCTTCTTCGCCCCTTCCACCTGCTCTATCACATAGGAACAGTAACCTTCGGCGCAGTCCTGCATTTCCTGGTCGTAGTAGTCCAGATTTTCGGTCGGGTCTTCCGCATCCCTTCCAAGTGCCTTTTCTACCAGATAGGCACAGAGCTCATGGCAGTCCGTGCCCTGTTTAGCATAGGGGCTTGCCCTCTCGTCCACGCCCTCGCAGGCTTTCGCGGACGGCGGACATTCCAGCCACCTGTGCGCCGATGACGCCGACAAAAAAGCATGTTTAGCCATCGCCCAGCACCTCCGCTTCCGCCTTCAGCTCTGCGTACTTCGACGCATCCACCTCGGACAGCTTGTCCGCGCCATACTTGGAAAGCAGTTCCTTCACCTGTGCGGTATGCCCCTGTCTGGACTTCTCCGCAAGGACCGCCCTGACCTCCGCAAGCGTCACCTCTTTTGACTTCGCCTTCTTCGCAGGCTTCTTTTCTTCCTTTGCCTCGGGTACCGGTTCCGCCTCCGCTTCCGTACCGGAGAACATCTCCGTCAGCGTTTCCGATATGCCGATCAGCACCTCGCCGCATCTCTTAAGCTCCGCAAGTTCCGCCGCAAGCTCGCTCATCTTTCCCATTGCCGCATCCTCCTTCCTTGACTTCTTTCACGTCCACTGACTCAACCGACTGTCCGGGCTTAAGCAGGTACACCTGCGTGAAATCCCCGAACAGGAACCTGATCAGTCTCGCCGGAAGCCTTACATCAGCCCCTTTGAGCACCATGCCGGTCTTGCCCCGCGGATCCGTGACATTGATGGTGATCCTGTGTCTCAATGCCATCTCTTCCACCTCGCTTTCCGAAGGAAGTTCCTCTTCCTTACATATCCCAGTCAAAGAAAGAGGGGCTTTTTAAACCCCTCCCTGAAAAACTTTTCAGATTTCTTTCCTGCACATCTCGGTCAGCTGTCTGGCGATCCTACGGAGCTTCTTTGAAACGGTGTTCTGTGACACGCCCTTCATCTTCGCGATCTGTTCCTGTGAATACTCTTCAATGTAATAGAGCTTGTACAGTTCCTGGTCTTCCTCCGGAAGCTCGGAAAGCTTCTCATAAAGAAGTTCTTTCATCGGATCAGGCTCTTCCGCCGCCATCTCCGCCAGCTGCTTCGCGTAAACGCTGGTGTCCGGATTCTCCGTCATCATCAGTCCGTCCATTGACAGGTTCCAGTTCTTGTCCGGCTCTTCGCCCGGATGCTGTGCCTTCCATTCCTCGACAGCCTTCTTCTGCCAGTCTTGCAGCTGCGGTCTCGAATTTTTGATGTTGTTGTAGACCTCAGCATCATCGAAGGAATGATTTGTCTTGATCCAGATCGCTGTCTCATCGCCCTCGGCAATGACAGAAACCGTTCCGTCATTAAACTTGTACTCATACTTGCCTCTCTCGTTTGTCGGTGTTTTCCTAAATAGCATCTCTTGCCTCCGTTTCTGGCCCGGAGGCAGTGAGACAGGACACCGACAAGCTTATCCCCCAATATACCCATGATTCAAAAGAGCGCAGTAAACCACGGGTACATACACATCGCTTTCCGCTGCTGCCTATTCGGCAACTGTCTGGAATGCAATATGTTCGTATCCTGTCCACTGCGCATCATGGGCCGATATGAAATTTGTAAATAGCTATTTGAGCGTCCGCTGGACACCCATCAGAACCTTCATCCCCGGATGAGGACTCTGATCCGTATCCACCGTTCTACTGGTATAGGTATGAGATAGTGGTGTTTTCCGATTTTCCGCCTAAAAACAAAAAACCCGACAAATAGCCTCATCAGCTACTTGTCAGGCTCGTATGTCAAAACGCATCGTGCTCTGTACGAAGTATTCCTTATCCTATTTTTCTAATCGCAATCTGTTTGCCACATTTACTGCATTTTGCAAAATAATCTGGATGCCACCCTGCTTCGATCTTTGACTCCTCTCGTAATTCAGATTTTGTATCTTCCTCCGAATCTATCAATCGACCGAAGCCACATTCCGGACAGATTAGCTTTTTCTTCTTGAGTTTCATATTCTCGCCTCCTTATGATATCGTGTATATATACACATGAACACATGGTTTTAAATTTTGGCATTGCCTCATGCGAACATGGACAATGCCTTTTATGCTACTTGTAGCAGGTCCAACTGCTCCAACCTAATCTCCGCCGCCTGTCTTGAAACATTAAACATGCTTGCAATATTCTCGACAGCCATTACATAATCCTCGGACTGGTCATCTATCAAAACATCCGTTTCCTCTCCAAATACTCTCTGAATCTCGTTCAAAGCATATTCTATAAAAGGAATCTTCGGCATAAGCAACGCCGCCGCCAAAGAATTAGCTTGCCACTCTTCTTCATCATTCTCTGTTTTGAATCCGGTGAACCTTCTTTCAAGATCCGTTCCATAAGTCTTCAGGTAAGGTTTTCGGAACTCATATTTCTGATTCGTCGGTGAGTGGTATGACCGATGCAATATCCAGTGTGATGCCTCGTGCGCAAGCGTAAACCTTCTTCTGGGAATATTTCTATTTCCACTTAAGGACATATCAATAAGAATATCCCCTGCACTCAAATCCAACTCAATCGGCCTATATGACAAGTCGTAGCACGGAACTTTTGCATCCTCAAATGCAATTAGCCCGAGAACGCTCTTATCTGCCGCTATATTCTTGCTTCTTACATTAAGGAACAGGCACTCCTTTATCAGATAGTTTATGTCTACCTCTCCAATCTTATCAACGAAACCCGGAAGGTACTCCTTCATAATCATGAGTGCTATATTGTCAAAATCCCGTTTGTACAACTTATACATTCCGTTTGGATACTGAGGGTAATCCAAAACCATACTAATCCCCCTTTTTACTCTGGGAATTGATAGTATCTATAAATGCCTGCCACTGTTCATCTGGAATATTATGATCTCGCGCTGTCCTCAATGCAACACGCGCAATATCTGTCTTTCCAATATAATCAGTCAGGTCCGGATAGCTACCTTCCCTAATATCTCCGGCAAGATCGTAGAACGTGTTCAGCTCAGATTGAGGTATCTGAAGCACCTCTATCATCTTTTCCAAATACTTGACCGGAGGCCAACGGTTTCCCTTTTCGACATCGCTAAGGTATGCTGGTGCCATGCCGATATCTGCCGCTACAGACCTTAACGACTTTCCAAGGGACTCCCGCTTCTCTTTTATATACTGTCCAAAAGTCAGCCCTTCTTTACCCATTCCATTCACCTCTTTCGTTATTCTGTATGCGTGTACATATACATATTAACATAAGTGTCAAAAAAAGGCAACCCCTACAGAGAATTATTCTGTAGGGATTACCAAATATGATGTCGGGCTCATAATCCACGATTCACTTGCCAGAATAGTTGTTGCCGGATTTTTAATAATAGTTGGCTCATATCCCTGCGTTTTTACCATCGAAGCATCTATCAGGTAAATATAATACCTGTCCTCATAAAGCTTTGCGGTTTCTATCTCATTCTCTGACCAGTAAAAATGCGTGTTCCCAGAGAACGACTTCACCTCAATAAATCTATCAAACTCTGCTGATGTTTCATCCTCATAAGATAGAATATCATAACCGGCAGACACATCGATAACCGATATCCGTTTTATGCTATCCCTCTTGACAAATCCCGCAAGCCGCCGTTTTTCGTATTCTACGACAAACAGCTCCGCTTCTTCTCCCTGTAATTCCTGTTGCTCCAACTGCTTTTTTAACTGCTCTAATGATTTCTTTGTCCCCTGTTTGCGCTTATATTCCGCAAAAACTGACTCATAGTCAGGATTAAGAATAAGCTCTCCACCGGATTCTTTTAAGACCTTATATTGGATCAATATATTACGGAACAAAGCTGCCGACACCGAAAATCCATACCTCTCTATAACATAAGCCTTCCGTTCCCTATTATAATGGATTGCCTCGGTATCAAGAAAACCATCCTTCGATATTTGTACTAAGCAAGCGGTACATAATGCTTTATTAAAATCATCTGATTCTCGTAACTCAGAAGACCTTTCCGTTGGATAAAGATATCCTACCTTTTCTTCAATAAGATTAAGGTACTTAAAAAATGCCACAGCCGCACCAAAATTAAGCCTTATGTCATTCTGCAGGCCACAAAGTTTCTGCACGGAACTTTTCTGTACCCTTGAATCACCTAAAACCTGTTTTGCAAAATATGCTATTCCGGCAATATCACCTATATTGTTATACCGTCTTAGTTCTTCTTGCATAATCTCTCAGCACCGCCTTGATATCTTCATCGCCATCATCCCCAAGATAACTGTCAAACAGCGGAATAGGCATACTTTCGATAATTTCCATCAAGCGCTGTTCCTTTTCCTGCAGCCTTGTATGAATCGTATTATCGACAGAATCTTTGGAAACCAAATAATAGTAATGTGTTTCCACACCCGGTTTCAAACCATATCTATGAATACGATCTTTCGACTGTAAAAAATGTGCAGCATTGAATGATCGTTCCAGATAAATAGCGTTATGACATGCCTTATGGAGCGATATTGACTCCGAAACTGCAAATGGGTTGGCAATAATCACCTTAAAAGGACTGTCCGGATTGTGAAATTCCTTAACTATGGCTTCCCTTGTTAATGAGTACTCTTCATCTTCTTCAGTTAGGTCATCTCCGGCTATCGGTGTTGCGCCATACAAAGTCCTGGTTTCAATACCTTGGCTTTCCAGATACTTACTGAGCATCTCTATATTCTTAATATAGCAAGCCCAAACTATCACCTTTCCGCCATTTTCTATAATGTCCTTTATAATATCCCTTGCTTTTTCGTATTTTGCGGGGATTTCATTTTCAGAATACTTCAATATTTCCCTCAGCATATCGGAGTCATCTTTAATGCTCGAAAAATCAACTCCTTCTATCGCCGCAAAATCACTAATTGGCTGTCGTAAAAGTGCCGGATTGGTTGTTGCCTGCATAAGGCGAATCATCCTTGCCTTCACCAATTCACTCTTCAAGCGTTGATCACGTCCACCAGCAATATCACTGATATACTGTTTTTCTATATAATCATAAATCTTTCGCTGCGAAGGCTTCATCTCTACAGCTATAGGTGGATGATTGATTGCCGGCGGAATACCAAGATCCCCCTTCTTAATACGCATAAAATATGGGGAAATTGAATCCAAAAGCGTTCCTACTCTCGGATCTTCCTGATTCTTAGACATATCTTTAAGCTGTCCAATATGGAACTTAATGATATTCTTGGTAGGCCAAATAAACTTGAACAGATTATATAAATCCTCGTAACCGTTAGGCGCCGGTGTACCGGTCAAAACAACCCTCGACTTGCACACATTCGCTAAAGACATAATACTTTGTGATGTGATGCCCCCACTTGTATTCTTTATTTTATGAGCCTCGTCAAGAATAACCATTACCTTATTCTTTTTCAGGAAAAACGTCAATTCGTCAACAAGTGATATGACAGATGCATATGACACCAAAGTAATTTCCGCAGGTGTAAAGCTATAAAGGTATTGCCTTTTTTCTTCCACATCTAACTTGCCGGAAAGCCTCTTAGAAGTGGCTTTCCGCCCAAAACACTCTTCATACTCCAATTCCCAGGGAGCAAAAGCATTTAGTGGCGAAATGATTAGCAGACGATCAACCTTTTTCGGATCTGCCTCATTCAGGTTGTGGAGGTACGCATACGCACCATAGACAATACTTGTTTTACCTGCACCTGGAACAGAAAAGTTACACGCATTTTGTGAAAATGCAAGATGATACGCTGCTAACATCTGCAAATCATAAAGAGTTCTGTTGGGCAGATTATCTATCAGCGAATCCTTAAAAGCCTTGAACTCGTTTATGTCACATTCATTATTCCTAATGCTTAACGCCTTTTGCGAGAACTCATCAAAATTCTTTTCTTCCTGATAGTACGCCTGGATACCGGAATCTGCATTACCCTGTAATTCAACATCACATTGCGCATATTTCGCTGCACTTTGAATACGACTAATACATTTATTTAGGTCATCATTGACATCAAAAACAATCCTGTCCCCCTCCACTGTAAAGACAGAATTATCCTTCAAAAGACGCATGGCCCTTTTGTTATTCAATATTAAATCTATATCACCCGATACGATTACCTTATCCTCCGTATCGTTTGCATCGATCTTAATTGTCGCCATGTGTTATACCACCCGTCAACTATTGTATATTTCAGAATACTTTTTCGCCATCTCAATAATCTCTTCCAGATAGCTCTCTACACCAGAATCTGATTTGAAGGAAGGCTGATCTGTATCAACTGCAGATAACGCTGCATAAGCCTTTTGAAGAAGCTTCATCGGTTCTGCTGCTTGCTGCTTGTTGTTGAGCTTATCTCGCGAACTATTGAAATTCTCATAAAGGGCTTTACTAACTTTTTCTTTCCATGCGTTATCCCTTGCCCTCATCAGGCGCTTTAAGTCCCCATCCGGATTATCACGGATAATATCATCAACTGACTGCTCTGTAACAGATTCCACCGTTGCAAAATGATCCTCCGAAAACTTACGCCAAATGTCCTCATTCGCAAATAAACTTGCATCCGTCTGTGTTTTAGTGGGCTTCCTTATGATATCTCGGAAGTCTGTCTGGTCCAGCCCTAATCTGATGTAATCAAAGGCTATAGCTTTAAGATCCGAAACATCTGTTTCTACATCATACCCCCACATCTTTGTAATCCCACCGCCCTTATATCCACGCAAAGCAGCTTCAAGCTTCTGAAATGGGTCTTCAGTTTCTTCAAGCATGGTATAAATACCGGTATATCCATAGTTATCCAGGTATTCATTCATCAAATCCAGGATTCTCAAATACCATGAGACATCTTTTGCCTTTACGCCCATAAAACTGGCTATCTCACTATCTGTAAACCCCTCATCCCGAAGATCACCGGCTTTCAAATACTTCTCGATAGGGCCATAATCGACTTTCGCATCTTCTCCCATCTGATAAGTTGTCTCAAGTCGAAGAATTTCTTTCCTATCTGCATCAATGGGAAGAATAATAGCTTCAAAGAACTGCGTATGCTGCTTTGTGTTTGCCGGAATGGATTCATCTCTCCATATGTTATTAAGCAAGCTCGCTCGTCTATTACCATCAATGATCTTTCCATCCGCAGTAACTATTCCGTAGCGCTGCTGGTGGTCTTCCAACAAGCTCTTTTTAGTCCTTTCATTCGCTTCTGGCTTTGAATCCCATAAAAATTTCTCAATGATTGCCACGTCTTCGGCATTGTCTGGATCCAAAACATGATGCTGTCTTTCATATGACTTTACTTCCGCCCCAATTCTTCCATTGTAAGGATTATATGTCAGAATGCTAAGCGGGATACTATACACATCGAAAGTTTCCCTCTCTCCGTGATAAGTCAGTTTTACTCCCGTCATAACAGGCTTGCTGTCCTTCTTAATCTTCGCCAGTTCAGCTTTCCTTTGTTCCGCGTTCATTTGCATCATCCTCCTTACAAATAGTATTCTATGATGGTATCCATCATTCCGATGGAATTGAGGTTAATTAAATAGTCTGAGCAACGATGTATTTTATTCAAATCGGACTGTCTTGCTACCCAACCAGCTCCATCAATTACACTGATATAAAGTGTTTTTTCCTTATCGCTCTTACCAAGATTCTTTTCTCTAAGATTACTGCAGATTTTCTCAACAGTACTGGCAAATGTACTTTGTGTACTTGATGTCGTTATTCCGTAAGTAACATCTACCATAATCCTGAGATGTTTTGCATCCGGAATAGCAACACTTATCTTTTTACCAGCCAACGGAACAGTTTCTTTTATGGCATATGTGAGACCTTCTTTATCACATTTTTTTATAATACTTGAAGAAACTCTGTTAAAAAAACTATCCCCAATCTTATTACTGTATCTCCCCTCATACCCTTTTTTAATTAAGCGACGCATGTCATCATCATTTGCCAAGCGTCCAACTGTCGTAGCATCTATGGAAAAATTATCCAAGTAGAAATCAGGAATAACATCCTGATACTCTGACAACCTCTTTCCATACATAAGGAGGCGGTTGACCATTCGCATCCAATCCGGAGACTCAATCATTTGAGTCCGGAGAGTGCTCATGGACCACTCACTTGTTGGCATAAACCCTTGTTTTATTCTAAGCATCGTAATAATCCGCTTGAATTTTTCTTCTGAAATATTTAAAACGCTTGTTATACGATCCAAAGAATTAGGGTCTCTTCTGATATATTTTTCTAATCCTTCTTCGGTAGTAATTCCCAACAACTCGGTTTTTATTTTTTTGATATCATCCTCAACAGCTGCATCAAATTCCTTTTCTAATTCTTCATCTATGTAAAACATGGTCGTTGTTTTGATAAATTCTTCTAATTTCAACGGAACAGGCTTACTTTTTTGCATTCTTGACACCTCCTTTTTTCCTCGACTTCGTATAACTTTCTTCCAGTCTTCCTGCAACAGCTTTTATTACAGGAACACAGACCGTATTACCAAGTAGGTCGAAACCTAGTCTCTTATCTTTATCACTCTTTTCAAAATCCTCCAGTGAATAATCAGGCGGATAGCCGAAAAGCCCAAGCCCTTCCTTCAGTGTTAAATTTCTAATTCCATTTCCGTCAATCACGCCTATCGTTTCCATGTCCATTGCAACCATTGTCGGCGTAATTCCGTTTGGATCAAGAATCCTACTAAACTCAAAACTTAGCTTTCCCGCAACAATGTTGTATCCTTTAGGCTTTGTTTCGTCAGGAATTCTCTCGTAGATAGTTCTCGTCTGTGAACCAGTTTCCTTTGCAACCCTTTTTTTAGGATGCTCATAAACCAAATATCCAAGCTCTACAAGATGATCCAACATTTCACCCAGATTATCTCGATCATAAAATGTCCTAATCTGATCCGCTGTCAGCGGCATTCCATCCATCCAATCTATTCCAATGACTTTTGCCCAATGCTTTTTCCTCCGTTCCTTCAGAAGTTGATTCAAAAGTTTTCTTTCATCATCCGAAACATCACCTTTTATACCGAGATCCCAACTGTGAATATTATTATCCCCACCGCGTTTATCTTTAATGGATTTCCCATACAACTCATTTACATCGTATCTGGCAAGTAGTTTTCTGGAGAACTCATTATCTATTGTATCCAACCCATGCTCCATAACAGGTGCAAAGGTCGCTGTTGTTATAGGAAAATTATCAAGCGATAATTTTTCCTTCTTCGTACCAACAATATAAATTCGATTTCTACATTGTGCTAATCCAAAATTCTGGGCATCAAGAACCTTCCATGTCACCTTATACCCCATAGTACCTAATGATTGAAGTATGGTGGCAAGAGTTCTTCCTATATCATCCTCCGGCTTCTCTTTGTCGTGAGTAACCAAACCTTCGACATTCTCAAGGATAAATCCATATGGTTTCTTATCCCTAAGTATTCTTTCAACTTCAAAAAACAATGTGCCTCTTGTATCTGCAAATCCCCTCTGTTTCCCGGCAACACTAAAAGCCTGGCAAGGAAAACCAGCCAGTAAGAAATCAAAATCCTTTATATCTTTTGTTTCAATTTTGGAGATATCCCCAGAAACCTCATCATCAGGGAAGTTTCTCTTCAGTGCAGTTAGTGCGGCATCCTTTATTTCCGCCGTCAAGACACATCTGGTCTTATATCCGGCTGTCTGGAAAGCCTGTTCAAACCCAAGACGTATTCCGCCCATGCCTGAGAATAAATCTATGAATTTTACTATTTTGTTAGGCATCAGCCTACCTCCTAGTTTATCTTTGTTCCTATACCTTCTTCATCATCGCAAAATGAATCCGTCGGTTCATACGATTGTATCTTTATATCAAAAATGCATTCTTCAATCACCTGAATACACTCATCGATTTTCTTGTTAATATCGCAGCCCCAAAAATGGATAATGGTCCAACCCAAAAAGAGCAACGACTTATCCACTTCTGCGTCCCTCTCCATGTTTCGGAGAATCTTTTTAATCCAGTATTCTCCTTTGGAACTTTTCATGAGCCTTGGTTTTAGCACCAGTTCCCAGTCCTTGCCATGAAAGAACTCGCTGTCACAAAAGATGGCTATCTTGTACTTCGTCATTGCTATATCTGGGCTTCCCGGCAGTTTACTATAGTTTTTTCTATACCGGTAACCTTTCTTCCACAATGCCCTTCGCAACTTCATTTCAATAGATGTATCTTTTGAGCGAATATTGCTCATAGCTCTGTGGCGTTGTTCCTTAGTTAATACATCCATCCAACCTACATCCTATTTCGTATTCTCTTTCCGACATCGCCTCGGATCTTCCGGTTTGACCGCATCATCAGGTATCAACCACGTTTTCCCTTTTAATACAGCACCTTCAATCCTTCCTTCCTTACATAGAGTCGCTATTCTTCTTCTCGTAATATTCCATTTGTCCGCCATTTCGGTCGTAGTTAATAATTCCATCGGTTTCTCCCTTAATCAAAGAAAACGCTCCTTTATATTATATTCCCATACGGGAATATTTTCAAGTCTTTTCTCTATTTTTTACACAGAACAAGAGGGCTCGCCGAATCCAACAAGCCCCCTAAACATCACCATTTCCTACCATTCATCTGCCACTTGTCATGCCCCCGGATGCTCCGTACCGCCTGCCGCAGAGTGTTTGCCCTGCTATGCAGATGGTATCGAACTCGCCCCGTCCTATCGGCATGATGCGAATGAAATATGATCACCTTTCCCCGCTCCGGATACTCCGAATTATGCAAGTACCAATAATGGCCAGTATTCCTGGACATGACCGTCACATCATAGGCGTCCGTGTTGATGATGGAAAAATACTTCGAATCCAGGCATTTCAGGTCTTCATTACTGAACATGGGCAGCCTCCTTCCCAGCAAACCACGCTTCCAGCGCCTGCATGACCAGATCTGATCTGTCCTTTGCCTTCAGCCCGGAGAGATACTTTTCTTCCGCCTCCGCCGGTATCTTCACGCTCACCATCTTCGCCGGAGCAGGAGTCTTAGCCGGATGCAGGATCTCTTCCAGCTTCCCTTCCGTCAGGTCTCCCACTGCCGCCCTAACCGCCTTCGCCGTCTTCTCGTCCACCTTCACATCCTGTGCCGCCACGGCTTCCTGTTCATCCTTTGACAGGTAGGAAAGCTCCACTGCTGCCGTCAATGTCAGTTCACCAGTATCCAGTCTGTCCTTAAATGTCCGAATCAGCTTGTCCACCCTCATATATCTGGCGATGTTCCTGCCGGTCATTCCATACTCTTCACCGATGCCGTCCCGGCTCCTCGACTTGTGGACATCATGTCCACAAGTTCCGATTTCTTCTATCTCGTGCAGAATATCGTTCCGCCTGCCCTGGCTGATCACCTTCTCATATCTGGCAGACAGCACCGCTGCCTTCTCGCTAGGAACAAGATCTGTGAATGACCTCTGGATCACATTCGTTTCGATTACATAGACATAGGCTTCTGCGTCCGTCAGATCTTCCTTCACAATAGCCGGTATCTCCGTCAGCCCTGCAATCTTCGCCGCATTCTGCCTGTTATGGCCGGAAAGCATTTCATAACCCTTTCCCTTCTTCCGGACGATCACCGGATTCAGAACTCCATGTTCCCGGACGCTCTCCACCATATCATTCAGGCGCTCCCCCTCATACAGATGGAAAGGATGATCATGAAACGGCTCGATCTTATCCACCGGCAGGTTCTGGAAACCGTTCCCAATCCCCGCCTGCGGCACATCCATGGTCATCATATCCACAGCATCAAATATCTTCCTTCTAGGGCCGTTAGCCTTCATGCGCGATCACCTCCCCCGCCAGTCTCTCATAAGCCTTGCAGGCGTTACACTCCGGTGCGTACTCGATAAGCGGCTCACTGTAGTAAACACTCTCGCCTACCTTCACAGTATTCGGTATCTTGCTCTTGAAGATCCTGATCTGTCCTTGGAATGTCTCCGCCACCTGCTCCGTAATAGTCTTGCACAGTATCGTCCTGGCATCGCACATCGTGAGCAGGATGCCCGCCACATCCAGCCGCCCATTGATACGGCTCTTGATCTTCTTCACCGTCTTTAGGAAATCCTGCAATCCCTTCATCGCCAAAAGCTGCGGATTCACCGCCACGATCACTTCATCTGCCGCTGCCATAGCGTTTATGGTCAGCGCTCCCAGAGACGGAGAAGTATCAACCAGGATATAGTCATATTCATCCCTCAGCGACTCCAGGATCGCCGCCAGCATCTTCTCCGTACCCATTTCCATTCTCAGCTTCGCTTCCACTGCGGAAAGCCCTATGGATGCCGGTATGAAATCCACTCCGTTCCTCTCCCAGATATATTCCTCACGCTCCGGAAGTTCTTCATCCTCGATCATGTTCAGTATCAGATCCCCGATCGCCACATCCACATCTTCAGCCCCGAGACAGGTGGTAAGGTTGGACTGTGGATCAAAATCCACAGCCAGCACCCTCATACCCTTCTTCTGTAAAGAATACGCCAAGTTGAAAACCGTCACGGTCTTTCCAACGCCGCCCTTCATTGCTCCTACCATATAAACCTTTGCCATAATCACTTTCCCCCTTTCCTAAACTCTGCCACCGGTTCTGCAACACACATCACTGGCTCTGCCGAAATATCCCTAAATTCACATCTAATTTCATCAGCCCTTGTAATCGTCAAACGACCGCCTTCACATTCGACCGTAATTGGCACACCTTCCTCAAATCCCAGTTCCCGAAGCCATGCACCCTTCAAGATGATCATCGGCGTAGGCTTGTATTTGTAACCGCTCTGCTCATAGACCTTCATGTCCCTGTATTTCTTAAATCCTCTCATCTTTCATCCTCCTGATTTGATTGATTTCAACAACTACTTATCCGGTAAAAAAGAAAGGACCCTGATTCGTCCGGAAGCAAATTTCTCCTGCGAATCAAAGTCCTATTTCTCAAAAATAACACCACCCCACTCTCATAAAGGCATTCTTCGTCCATTCTGGGCCTGGAAACCCCTCTGCCTTCTTCGTGTAGGTATTCGATTGTAAATTCGGCGCCGTCCTTACATCTCAACCCCTTTTCCAGTAGGTCAAAAAAATAGGACTTGGTCAGGAAGCCTGTAAAATCGGTCTTCTTCTGACTTGTCCTATTATATCGTACTCATCCACAATCACATCACACAAATACCAGATGGAAACAAAGTCCGTTACCACTCTGGCAAAACCCACAAGGTTATCTTCTTCGTCAAATGCACCAAAGGAAACCGAATTTTTCATGGCAGTTAGAACATCCTCTTCTGACCGTTCCGGCTCCCAGTATGTTTGTTTCATTAGGTTCATGAGTTGATTCACCAGTATTTCTTTTTCTGTTGATATGTAATACATTGTCATTTTCTCCTTAGATTCAATAAATTAAAATCAATAAAATATGTGCCCCTACCAGTCACCCAAAATCAGGAAAGCGGAATGTCATAACGATTAATGTTCATCCCCGACACCTCACCATGAATCATATCGACATACACACCACTGTTAGCAAGAATTGTTTTATTGCTACCAATGTTTATATCACGACAAACAATTCGCACTTTATCAAGTCCCATTTCTTTTGCTTTCTGTAAACCAAGCCTAAGTTGCTCTTTTGCATATCCTTTGCCGCGCTCACTTGGGCGAACTGAATAGCCAAAGTTTGAAGCAAATTCTATATCATCATCATCGTATTCCAGCTTATGACGAAAAACAATAAAACCGACAATCTTACCGTCGTTTTCACGGATTGCCATGTACCATGTTATTTTATCCACCATATCTTCACAAAATTGAAGCCACTCAAACACAGTTTCATACTTTTCAAGATAATCCATACCCGGTATTCTGCTTGGGTCATATGTAACTCTCATACGTTCAGTAGGAAATTCAGCTCTATATTCCAAAATTTTTTCTGCATACTCAGCAGATACTTTAATCAGCTTAATTTGACACATTATTTTCTACTCCAAACTTTAAAATTTCCTTTTAAGGCAAATTGATTATATCATAACAACAATTATTCTGCATTAGGAACTTGAAAATGCGAAGCATTACGCTCCGCACCAATACTACACATATATCAGTTCTTTTAATACAATTTCCCAGAAGCAGATGGTACGCTTAAATCCATCTTCTTAATAAGATTGAAAATGCAGATATCAAACGTGAAAAGCCACGTCTTTATGGAGGTGATGACTAATGGATTATACGATTCGCTATGATTTGGAATTCAAACCATTTTAAAAGAACTCCAAAGTATACCGTTGCAACTTAGGCGTTGGCATTAGTAGCGAAGCATGCAAAGAACGTCCATGTGTAGTTCTCGTATCATAATTTTTTTCTCCATATCCGTCATATCCTATCAATCCCCTTTCCTATCGGCTCATTTCAAAGGCACGTTTCGGGCGTTTATTTGCCCGTTCTGCCTGCTCTAATTTAGTATAAAATACATCATCAATATTTTCATTCTAATATGTATTACGTCCCCAATTCGCATCATTTCCTTTTATATCGTTCTGACTTAACCAATCGCTCTGAACACTATTATAAGTATTTCAATACTGCTGACGAGATTACATAAACAATGAACAATGATTCCTATGTATAAGTTTTCTTTCTACCACACCATATACACATAAGGCAAAACTCCTGTAATCCTCCTAATATTTTCCCATGGTGCTCAGAAATGATATAACGAAAAAACAACTGTTACAATTACAGGTGCAAATCCATTGAACCGTTGCAATCTTGGCAACATGTACCCATTAAAATATAATTCTTCTGTAATCGGAAGCACCAGACCATTCGCTATCAAAAATAAAATTGTTGTAATAAGAATTATACTTTTCGGATATAATTCAAGCTGATTTATAAAGTTCTGTGCAATAAAATAATCCGGTACATGCTGATTAACGTATGGCATAACTAATGAATTTTCCCAAGTACCCACAAACTTGGAAGCTATACCCGCTATGCAAAACAATACCACCACAATTAGTATAGCTTTTCTTTTATCTAATTTCTGATTATATGACAGTGCACACTTAATTCCAATTTTACCATTTTCTTTCTTATTTTCTCTTAGCAACGTAATCATTTCAAACGGTGCCAACACAAATAAAGATATTAAAAGAAAGCGGGAAAATTGCGGAATGAATTCTTTAAATCGTAAAGACCTAATATATACAATCATAAAAATCATTGGTGCCAAAAAAGCCATTAACAACATTTTACTAATTTTCAATTCTTTCATCATACTACACATCTCCCTCTTGCTCGCAAAATCACTTTCCAAATCCATTGTTCTTAAAAAGATTTCTCACCACATAAATAGTCAACAATCGTTTCAGCTAATATATGTTGCACCCTCTTTTTGTTCTGTTCCGTTTGATGTATAGAATTTGTCTCCGTTAAACGCAGCATCTGGATTGTAGTAATTAAAAATTCCATGTTTTCTTGACTTTCATCAAGATTGCACAACGACAACATGGTTTTATTCAGCTCAAATGAACGTTCTCTATCTGCTTCTAATAATTCTAATGGTAATTTTCTGGCTATATATTGGATATCACTTTCCGGCAAATAATATATAAGCCAATTTTTTCTTAAAAATACATCATAAAATATCTGACGAATTTTGGTTTTCGTGTCAAGCTCTTGATTTGCAATAGTTATAATCTCGTCAATAAGTTGCTGTTCCTCCAACTTAATAATATCCCAAAACAATTCCTCTCTAGAATTATAAAATGAGTAAAAGGAGCCTTTTGAAATATTGGCACCTTTTGTAATTTCATCAACCGTAATTTGCTTTATGCTTTTCATCTTCATAAGCGAAGCACCTATGTCTATCATAGATTGCTTTATTATTTTTCTTTCCTGTTCACTAAATGATTTTGGCATATAAGTATTCTCCTTAATGTATTCAATGACTATTTTTATTTTTACAGTCATTTAACACATTAAAGTTGTTAATAAAAATAATGTCAAGTTTTCATTCGACCAAATCAACTGTAAAAAAATACCTCTCAGAAATATTCCGGAATATGTACAATCTCGAATCTTTCTTTAACACATACACCATATTATTGATTCTTTACCCTTTGTCCTCTGCTGATTTGTATCCTCTTTTCTGTCAAAGGCATATCCGGAATCTTTCGACTGACAGCTCTTTTAGAAAATGATTTGTAGCGGTAAGTTCCGACACTTCCTGCCGGATTGCTTCCCCCTCTTTCCATTTATGGCACCGTTTGGGCACCATTTGCAACAATTATAACTACTATAAGCCACAAAAAAGGCTTTCGGAGAAATCCCCGAAAGCCTTGATTTTACTGAATAAATTATAATTACTCGATGATAGTAGCCACACGACCAGAACCAACAGTCCTGCCACCCTCACGGATAGCAAAGGTAAGACCCTGCTCCATAGCGATGGGATGAATCAGTTCGATGGTCATCTCTACGTTGTCACCAGGCATGCACATTTCTGTGCCTGCAGGAAGTGCGCAAACGCCGGTTACGTCGGTTGTTCTGAAGTAGAACTGAGGACGATAGTTGTTGAAGAAAGGAGTATGACGTCCACCTTCGTCCTTGGTCAGAACGTAAACCTGAGCGGTGAATTTCTTGTGGCAGGTAACGCTGCCGGGTTTTGCAAGAACCTGTCCTCTTTCGATTTCAGTTCTCTGAACACCACGGAGCAGTGCGCCGATGTTATCACCAGCCTGTGCTTCGTCAAGCATCTTACGGAACATTTCGATACCGGTTACAACGGTCTTCTTTGTTTCTTCCTTGATACCGATGATTTCTACTTCATCGTTCAGCTTCAAGGTACCACGCTCAACCCTACCGGTTGCAACAGTACCACGGCCGGTAATGGTGAATACGTCCTCGACAGGCATCAGGAAAGGCTTGTCGGTATCACGCTGAGGGTCAGGAATGTACTCATCTACAGTGCTCATGAGTTCCATAACCTTGTCGCCCCATTCACCGTTGGGGTCTTCCAGAGCCTTAAGAGCAGAACCCTTGATGATAGGGCAATCTGTGAAATCATACTCTTCAAGCTGTTCGGTAATTTCCATCTCTACCAGTTCAAGCAATTCAGGGTCGTCTACCATATCGCACTTGTTCATGAAAACAACGATATAAGGAACGCCTACCTGACGGGACAGAAGGATGTGCTCTTTGGTCTGAGCCATAACGCCGTCGGTTGCAGCAACAACCAGAATAGCGCCGTCCATCTGTGCAGCACCGGTAATCATGTTCTTAACGTAGTCAGCATGGCCCGGGCAGTCAACGTGTGCATAGTGTCTCTTATCGGTCTGATACTCTACGTGTGCGGTAGAAATGGTAATACCACGCTCTCTCTCTTCGGGAGCCTTGTCGATATTCTCGAAATCTACCTTCTCATTTCCGGTAACTCTCTCAGCCAGAACCTTGGTAATTGCAGCTGTCAGAGTGGTTTTACCATGGTCAACGTGACCAATGGTACCAATGTTACAATGGGGCTTATTTCTTTCAAATTTAGCTTTAGCCATTTTTATAGTCCTCCTTAAAATTGTTGAATCAATCTGTTGATTTTTCTTATTACTCGGCTATTTCTAATTATATTAAAAACAGCTGGCTTTTTCAAGCATTATTTTGTGCACAGGCTAATTTGCCCTGATACGTTATTTTGTTTTGGCTGCAAGAACCTTTTCCTGTACGCTCTTGGGTACCGGCTCATATTTCTCAAAGAACATGGAATAGTTTCCGCGTCCCTGAGTCTTACTTCTAAGGTCCGTTGCATATCCGAACATTTCGGCCAGAGGCACAAACGCCCTTACCATCTTACCACCGCCGATATCATCCATGCCTTCAATACGTCCGCGGCGGGAATTGATATCACCGATTACATCGCCCATGTAATCCTCGGGCATGGTTACTTCAACCTTCATAATCGGCTCAAGCAACACGGGAGCTGCTTTCTTCATAGCCTCCTTAAATGCCATGGAACCGGCAATATGGAATGCCATTTCGGAAGAGTCCACTTCATGATAAGAACCGTCATATACATTTGCATAGACACCTACCACAGGGAATCCACCAAGTACGCCGGCCTTTGTTGCTTCTTCGATACCCTCTCCGACTGCAGGGATGTATTCCTTCGGAATTGCACCACCCACAACGGAAGATTCAAACTTAAACAATTGCTCGCCGTTTGCATCCATGGGCTCAAATTTAACTTTACAATGTCCGTACTGTCCACGACCGCCGGACTGCTTTGCATATTTGTATTCCTGGTCCACAGACTTGGTAAAGGTTTCCTTGTAAGCAACCTGGGGAGCACCTACGTTCGCCTCCACTTTAAATTCGCGGAGCAGACGGTCCACAATAATCTCAAGGTGAAGTTCGCCCATACCTGCAATGATTGTCTGTCCGGTTTCCTGATTGGTGTGTGCACGGAAAGTAGGGTCTTCTTCCGCAAGTTTAGCCAATGCCTCACCCATCTTGCCCTGACCTGCTTTGGTCTTAGGCTCGATAGCAAGCTCAATAACAGGCTCAGGGAACTCCATGGACTCCAGAATCACGGGATGCTGGTCATCACAGATGGTGTCGCCTGTGGTGGTAAACTTAAAGCCTACTGCCGCCGCAATATCACCGGAATAAACCTTATCAAGTTCCGCCCTCTTGTTTGCGTGCATCTGCAGGATACGTCCCACACGTTCTTTCTTGTCCTTCGTTGCATTCAGTACATAAGAACCGGAGTTTACGGTACCGGAGTACACCCTGAAGAATGCCAGCTTTCCGACAAACGGGTCAGCCATAATCTTAAATGCCAGAGCGGAAAAAGGCTCCTCATCCGAAGCATGTCTTTCCACTTCATTGCCTTCCAAATCCACGCCCTTGATTGCAGGGATATCGGTAGGAGCAGGCATAAATTCCAGAACAGCATCCAGAAGCTTCTGAACACCCTTGTTGCGGTAAGCAGAACCACAGCAAACAGGGATGGCCGTACATTCACAGGTTGCTTTTCTGAGCACTCTCTTTAATTCTTCCACGGAAGGCTCTTCCCCTTCCAGATACATCATCATCAAATCGTCATCAAGTTCACAGATTTTCTCAATCAGTTCGGAGCGGTACAATTCCGCATCTTCCTTCATATCACCGAGGTCATCCGTAACCGTGATATCATCACCCTTATCATCATTGTAGATGTAGGCTTTCATTTCAAACAAATCAATGATTCCCTTAAAATCATCTTCTTTGCCGATAGGCAACTGCAGGCAGATGGCATTCTTGCCAAGCCTTGTCTTAATCTGCTCTACCGCACCGTAGAAGTTTGCGCCCAAAATGTCCATCTTGTTGATAAACGCTATACGGGGAACACTGTAGGTATCCGCCTGACGCCAAACATTTTCGGACTGGGGCTCTACACCACCCTTTGCACAGAAAACACCGACTGCACCGTCAAGGACACGAAGGGAACGCTCCACTTCTACAGTGAAGTCAACGTGACCCGGTGTATCAATGATATTGATACGGTGCTCCAGTGCCCCCGGCATGGGCTTTGTCTCTTTTTCCAGAGTCCAGTGGCAGGTAGTGGCAGCAGATGTGATGGTAATACCTCTTTCCTGTTCCTGCTCCATCCAGTCCATGGTCGCAGTGCCTTCGTGGGTATCACCAATCTTATAATTAACACCGGTATAATAAAGGATACGCTCTGTCAACGTTGTCTTACCTGCGTCGATGTGAGCCATAATACCGATGTTTCTGGTTCTATCCAATGGATATTCTCTTCCAGCCAAGGTTTTTTCCTCCTTATATTAATTGATAGCGGGCAAACAAAACCGAAGGCTTTTCGCCTTAGAATCTGTAATGTGCAAATGCTTTGTTTGCTTCTGCCATCTTGTGCATGTCTTCTTTTCTCTTCACAGCAGAACCTGTATTGTTTGCTGCATCAAGAATCTCGTTTGCCAGTCTGTCCTCCATGGTTTTTTCGCCTCTCTTGCGAGAAAACATAACCAACCAGCGGAGTCCCAGTGCCTGACGGCGGTCAGGTCTTACTTCGATGGGCACCTGATAGGTAGCGCCGCCGATACGCCTTGCCTTAACTTCCAGAACAGGCATAACATTGTTCATGGCCTCTTCAAATACTTCAAGGGCAGGCTTTCCTGACTTTTCTTCTACTTTGGCAAATGCGCCGTATACAATCTTCTGTGCTACACCTTTTTTACCGTCTAACATAATGTTATTGATAAGCTTGGTTACCACTTTGTTATTGTATAAGGGGTCTGCCAATACATCTCTTTTTTGAATATGTCCTTTACGTGGCACGGTTCTTCCCTCCTTAATAATGGTAACACCTTGAATCTGCCCATGGCCCATGCAAGGCGTTAATCAATTAAATCATCGGTACTCACAAATGTTTCCCTAGTGTTCGTGCGGTATATCTGTATGCAAGCCAGAATTCCAACACTCAAATAGTTCCGTTATGTGAATCCAGTTTCGTCATCCTGCCTGCTGCCAAAAGCTTCCCCTTCCGGCCAGCCGGCAAAACTGACTATTTAGAAGCCTTAGGTCTTTTCGCGCCGTATTTGGAACGAGCCTGTTTCCTGTTGGCAACCCCTGCGGTATCCAGTGTACCTCTGATGATGTGGTATCTGGTACCGGGCAAGTCTTTCACCCTGCCGCCTCTTATCAGAACAACACTATGCTCCTGTAAATTATGGCCTTCTCCGGGAATGTAGCTAGTCACTTCGATTCCGTTTGAAAGACGTACCCTGGCAATCTTTCTAAGCGCAGAGTTAGGCTTTTTAGGAGTAGCAGTCTTAACCGCGGTACACACACCCCTCTTCTGCGGAGAAGAAGTATTGGTGGTTTTCTTGTGCAGGGAGTTAAATCCTTTCTGCAAAGCAGGCGCTGTAGACTTTTTCTTGGTTGTCTGACGTCCTTTTCTTACTAACTGGTTAAATGTTGGCATTCTGTTTCACCTCTTTCTACTTATGAATAATAGTTTCCGCATGCCGCACAAATATACATTTTTCCCCGGATATGCGTATTGCATACTTTGCTTGCATCAAAAAGGACAATGCATTTGCGTGCACACTATGATAGTATACGTGTTCGCAAATGCATTGTCAATAACTTTTTATTTTGTTTCCACATTGTCTTTTTTGCCAAAATAATCCTTTATAAGCAGCAATGTATTATATTCGCGTTTGTTCCACGCTTGTCGCCCTTCTTTTTCAAACATTCTTTCGTTTTTTTCCAATGCATCTTCTATCGTATAAAGCACTTGATGAAACCCTTCCTCCTTTTCGCTCTCAGAATATTCGCACTGCCCTTGCTTTGGATAAACATCACAAAAATACAAACGGTTGATTTGATGCCAAATCATCGGCTCATGAACTGATAATCTCTTTTCCTCTATTTCTCCAAATGGTTTAATGGATTCAGGAATCACATCATATCCTGTTTCCTCTTTCACCTCTCGCATTAAAGCTTGGCAATCATCCTCCCCAAACTCCAAACCTCCACCGGGTAATTTAACCTCTCCAAAAGAACTTTCAATCATCAATAACTTACCATTAACAAATATAATTCCTCTTATAGATACCCTGCACATTTCTTCTAAATTGTCATCATAATTATGCTCGTCCATTACAAGAACTTTTTCCATGTATATTCCTCCGGTAACGCCCGATTTATATATTGGTATCCGTTATTGTACGGTCCGGAGCGCTTTGAGATACCTTTGCAGCGCATCCTGCCAGGACGGCAGCCTTTCAAATCCGTTTTCCGTAAGCTTGTCCTGATTCATACGGCTGTTTTCCGGTCTTGTAGCCTTTGTCGGAAACTCTGTTGATAAAACCGGCGCCACCTCTATGTCGACGCCTGCCTGCTTAAATATTTCGCAGGCAAATTCATACCATGTGCAGATACCGTCGTTGGCTGCATGGTAAACGCCGTATTTATCGGTCTGCACCATATCCGCCAGCAATTTTGCCAAATCAAATGTGTAAGTGGGCGAACCGTACTGGTCGTTGACAACATTGATGCGGGGATTGGTTTCTGCCAGCCTAAGCATGGTTTTAACAAAGTTTTTGCCGTTGACGCCGTAAACCCATTGGATACGCACAATAAAATATTTGTCCAGCGCATTCTGCACCGCCAGCTCCCCTTCGTACTTGGTCTGTCCGTATACATTCAAAGGATGTCTCTCGTCGTCAGGCTCCCACGGTCTTGTACCCTTTCCGTCAAACACATAGTCCGTACTGATATAAATCATTTTAATATCCAGTTCTTTGCAGACTGCGGCAATATGGCACGTTCCGTCCGCGTTGACCTTACGGCAGGTTTCTTCATTATCCTCAGCAGCATCCACGGCGGTGTATGCCGCGCAATGGATAACTGCATCCGGCGCTGCTTCGGTGATGACCCTGTGAACAGCCCCTGCATCCGTGATGTCCATTTCTTCAATGTCCACGCCAACAGTCTCGATTCCCCTGCCCCTCAGTTCATTTACCACATCGTATCCGAGCTGTCCTTTTACTCCCGTCACAAATACTTTCATGTTTATCCTCGTTTCTGCGCTGCTTTCTGTATTTTAACGAGTTGCGTCAGGCAGCGCGCGGACGCATAACCCTTGATGGATTTTGTTCCCAGAAATTTCCGCCCCTAGTCCCGGGGCTCAATTGCTGTTACAATATTATAGTTTGTCGTATAAGTAACAGAATACAACTGTGCATTTTCATTATTCCAGTCAACACTTTTGTTTTCATCATACATCTTCTCGCCATCCGGTGCAAATCCCAGACTTTCCGGAATATAAAAATTCATCCATCTGTGCCCGGTATCCTCCCCGATTCCACTGTAAATGGTAAACATAGCAGGATATTCCTCCGTGCTTATCCCGGAAAGTCCCGAATTTCCTTTTTCTTTGCCAAATATGATTTCTGCCAGTTCTGTCGTGGCATTTTCAATCTGTGCCATATCCTCCCGAATCTTTGCACGATGCCCGGATATATCTTCACTGACAGGCATCACGATGCTCACCAGAATGCCAATGAGGGAAAGCCCGACCGCACATGCCACCGCAACAGCCGATTTTCTCCCTATAAAAACCGCCGTCACGCAGCATACCGCCATCAGCGCCGCACCGGCTATACCGGCCGTTATCAGCTCCCCATACCACTTGTCATAAGCCTCCAAAACAGCATACGGAGATTGTGCGCCATCCAGTAGCTTCTCCAATGCCCCGGGCCTTAAAGCATATCGAAAAACCAACACCGCCGATAACAATCCCAAAAGAGGTATCAATATTGCAGGAACCACTCTTTTAAAAAATTCATCGGGACGCTTTATCATCATCCCCACTGTCTTTATTGTCAGTATTCCGTTCAAATCAAAACCTCCGTTTTCAATTTTAGGACATCCGCATCTATATGATATACTTATTTCTGGTAAAAAGCAACACAACCGCATCCCAAAATTCCATATTTTGCACGCCGGGGATGCCGCACCATGCAAAATATGGAAACCCTACAGCGCATTTCCCGCAACTTATCTCCTTTTCTTCTTTCCTTTTTTCCTTTCCTACCTTATAATATATAGCATGAAAAAGCAAACAAAATTCTTATTCTTAATTTCATATTTGCCATGTCTGCTTTTTTTATTCGGATGCCGTACGGGAACTCCTCCCAATCCTGCTCTGCCGGATTCTGTGCAGACCGGGGACAGGGAAACCGGCGCCGCTGACGGAGATATTCTGTCCATTGATGAGGAACCGACTCCTTCTTCCGACAGTGCGCCGCGCAGGGACAATACTCCCCATTGTCTTGTGCCCGCCGCCGACGGGACTGCCGAAGTGCACAATGAACTGGCTTCCATTGATTATTCCCATTCGCAGGACGGTTACATTATGGCGCGCTATACAGGCTCCTGTCCAAAAGTAAAAATGCAGATAACCGGGGCGGATGCCGTCACTTACACTTATGACCTGCAAGGTGACGGTTTTGAGGTATTTCCCCTTTCTGCCGGGGATGGCAGTTATCAGGTTTCCATTCTGGAAAACCTCATCGAAACGGATTACCTTGTCTGCCTTACGACCAATATCCAGGTCAATCTGGCAGATGAATTCGGTCCCTGCCTGTACCCGAACCAGTACTGCTGGTTTGACGCTTCCGATGATGCTGTGGCAAAGGCTGCCGAGCTGGCCAAAGAGGCAGATTCAGATTTGGCGGTCGTGGAAAACATATATAATTTCATTATAACTTCCATCACTTATGACTATGACAAAGCCCGGTCTGTCCCGAGCGGATATATTCCCAATGTGGATGACACCCTGCAAAGCGGCACAGGCATCTGCCTTGATTATGCTGCCGCAATGACTGCCATGCTCAGAAGCCAGCGGATACCCACCCGCCTGGAAGTCGGTTATGTGGGAGAAGCTTACCACGCATGGATAAGCACGTATATTACCGATGTAGGCTGGGTAAACGGCATTGTGGAGTTTGACGGAAAAAATTGGAAACTGATGGACCCCACTTATGCTGCAAGCAATGGAGAAAAAGAATTAAAGAAATTTATCGGGGACGGCAGCGGCTACCTCGTAAAATACATTTACTAGAGGAGATTACAGACATGCATCAAAAAAGATTATCCAATCAGGAAATTGCTTCCTTCTGCAGCCAGACAGCCATGCTGTTTGCTGCCGGAATTACCCCTGCCGAAAGCATGAATATCCTGTTAAATGACAGCAAGACCACGGAAGGAAAAGAAATCATCAGCGACATTCTGAGTACATGCAGGCACGGCGAATCCTTTACAAATGCCCTGAAAACTGCCGATGTGTTTCCCGATTATGTGCTCCACATGATACATCTGGGCGAGGAATCAGGCAATCTGGACGATGTGATGCAGTCACTTGCAGACTATTATGAGCGCGAAGATACCATTTCAGACAGCATCCGCAATGCCGTCAGTTATCCCTTTGTCATGATAGGAATTATGGTGCTTGTCATATTTGTCCTTCTGGGAAAAGTCATGCCCATTTTCAACCAGGTGTTTATCCAGCTGGGAAGTGAAATGAGCGGCATCTCCGCCACTCTGCTGCACTTTGGCAATTCCTTAAACCGTTATTCCTTTGTTCTGATAATTACACTTGCCATACTCGTCCTTTTCTATTTCTTTTCCACCAAGACCCGCCTCGGGCGAACATTGACAAAGCGTTTTCTCTCTGTTTTTCCGCTTACACGGGGGTTTTATGAAAAACTGGCGGCAGGGCGTTTTGCCAGCGGCATGGCACTGGCCATCAGCAGCGGCATGGATACCTTTGCCGGTCTCGACATGGTTTCTGAATTGACGGAGCACAAAAACATGCAGAAAAAAATTGCCGCCTGTAAAAAAGCAATTGAGGACGGCTCCAACCTCTCGGAAGCCCTGACATCTTCAGGTATCTTTTCCAATTTATATGCGCGCATGGTTGCTGTGGGTTTCCGTACCGGCTCCATAGACACTGTTATGCACAAAATTGCCGACAACTACGACCGTGAATCGGAACAGAAAATCAAGTCCGTTATTTCGATTTTAGAGCCTACCCTTGTGATTGTCCTTTCCGTCATTGTAGGACTGATACTTTTGTCCGTAATCTTCCCGCTGATGGGAATCATGTCAAGCATCGGCTAATATATAAGTACATCCGGAGGTAACAATGAAACTCTACCGCAACCGATTTGAACGAAACAGACGGCTTCCCTTTGCCGGTTTTATTATCTGGCTTCCGCTCGCCGCATTTATAGTGCTCTTTGTATTATTTTACGGGGGCATCCAATCTGTGTCTGAAACCGGAGCCGAAAAGCAAAAAGAAAGTCTGGAAACGGCTCTGAACCGCAGCATAGTCCAGTGTTATGCCGTGGAAGGCGCCTATCCGCCCAGCCTGCAATATCTGAAGGATGCTTACGGACTCACCTACGACGAAAGCCTTTTTTTCGTTGACTATCAGCCCATCGGTTCCAACATCATGCCCGACGTCACTGTGTTGATGAAAAAAGGAGGAAAACCATGAAGCAAAAACAAGGGGAATCCGGCCGCCATATAGTGGACATCCTGTTTGTCCTCGCGCTTTTCGGCGTCTTTGCCGCCTCTGCCCTGATGCTGGTAACGCTTGGGGCCAATGTATACAAACAGACCGTTGCGGATATGACGGATAATTTTACAGAAAGAACCGCCTATTCCTATGTAACGGAAAAAATCCGCCAGAATGACACTGCCGATACAGTGGAAATCGGCGAGTTAAACGGCGTTCCCGCACTCGTCTTTACAAAGCAGTCCGGTGAAGAGACCTTTTGCACCTACCTTTATCTCTATGACGGCTACTTAAAAGAACTGTATACCAGAAAAAATTCCTTTGCCGGGACCGATATTCTTCCTGCCGGGCAAAACATTCTTCCCTTAAACGCTTTTACCATGGAAGCATGTCGGAACGGTCTTATAAAGCTTACATTGGAGCCTGAAATCGGTAATCCCGTCACGATTTACGCCGCTCTCCGTTCAGACTTATAAATACATACCAAAATTAGTTTTAATAAAAGGAGGCCCCATGAAATCATCCCACTCCAGCCTGTTTTTAATGGAACTGATTATTTCGATATTGTTTTTTTCCATTGCCGGCGCTGCCTGTATTCAGTTGTTTGTAAAAGCACATGTTCTGGGACAAAAAACCCGGGAACAGAATCAGGCAGTCATTTGGTCACAAAACCTGTCAAGCCTATGGCTCGCATGCGATGACCATGCAACTTCACAAGAACGCATATCTTTTCTGTACCGGCAGCTTACGCAGGATTATGGCAGGGATGACGGCTCCATTCAGACAGAAACTGCCGGTGACGGCGTCTACCTGACCTTGTTCTTTGATAAAGACTGGCAGTTGTGTACGGACAGGGGTATTGCCTATCGCATTGTTTTTTCGGATTTTGGATACGATACAGACTCCCGGCTTTTATGCGCAGAGATTTCCTGTATAAAAGAAGAAACCCCCTTTTATTCCCTGCCGCTTGTCCATCATCCCGCAGCAGAAAGGGGGAGCCTTTATGAGTAAGAAAACAACCCGTTCCTCCTCCCTGTCTTTTAACGGAGGCATCGGCTCTTCTTCCATCCTTGTTATATTTGTTATTTTATGTCTTGTATCCTTCGCAGCGCTGTCAATTGTCAGCGCCAATGCAGATTATAAACTCAGCAAAAAGGTTCTGGAACGCACCACAGCTTATTTTCAGGCATCCAATCAGGCAGAGACCATGCTTGCACAACTGGACTTCACCCTAATGTCCATCTACGAGAACAGTTCCTCCGAAGAAGAGTATTTTGAACAGGCCGGACACAGCAAATCCTTTTCACTGCCTGTATCTGATTTACAGTCACTGGAAATCAGCGTTACCATAGAATATCCCCTTGCGGATGGAGATTCCTTCTATCGTCTGACCTCATGGCAGGTGGTTACCACGGGAGAACTGGAATACAATGGCACTTTAAATGTAATAAAATAAAATGTATCCTTCTGTTTACACGACAAAAAACGGCTCCGAAACTAAAGTCCGGAGCCGTTTACTTATTCTGTTGCTATTTTGTTATTCTTCCGTCGCCCATTCTTCTGTTTCCGCAACGGACATTCCGGAAGCACCTTCCAATGCCTCCCCGCCAAAATCGATATCCTCATCAAAAGAAATCTCATTGACGTCATCCGTACTTAAATGGGTGGAACGGTATCTCTTCATACCCGTACCCACAGGAATCAGCTTACCGATAATTACATTTTCCTTAAGACCGATGAGCGGGTCAACCTTACCCTTAATTGCAGCCTCTGTCAGCACCTTCGTGGTTTCCTGGAAGGATGCGGCAGACAGGAAGGAATTGGTGGCAAGGGCTGCCTTGGTAATACCCAACATCACCTGTTTGCCTTCCGCCGGTTCTTTCCCTTCTGCAACAAGCTGCTCATTCATTTCCTCAAAGTCCAGTACATCTACTAACGTGCCCGGCAAAAATTCCGTATCCCCGTTATTTTCCACGCGGATTTTCTTTAACATCTGACGGACAATCACTTCAATGTGCTTGTCGGCAATATCAACACCCTGTAAGCGGTACACTCTCTGTACCTCACGGAGCATATAATCCTGCACAGCGCGGATTCCCTTAATTTTCAGCAGGTCATGCGGGTTTACGCTTCCTTCCGTCAGCTCATCGCCGGCTTCAATCACCTGACCTTCCACCACCTTGATACGGGAACCGTAAGGAATCAGATATGCCTTACCCTCACCGGTCTCCTCATTGAGAACCACTACTTCACGCTTTTTCTTGGTGTCACGGATTTCTACCTTGCCGCCAAATTCAGCGATAATGGCAAGTCCTTTCGGCTTTCTCGCTTCAAAAAGTTCTTCTACACGGGGAAGACCCTGTGTAATGTCGTCACCGGCAACACCGCCTGTATGGAAGGTTCTCATGGTAAGCTGTGTACCCGGCTCACCAATCGACTGTGCTGCAATGATTCCGACAGCTTCACCCACCTGAACGGATTCCCCTGTTGCCATGTTTGCACCGTAACATTTTGCACAGATACCGTTATGGCAGCGGCAGGTAAGGATGGTACGAATTTTTACTTCCTCAATCGGCTCACCCTTTTCATTCACACCGACGCTTAAAATCTTCGCAGCGCGGCTGGGCGTAATCATATGATTGTGTTTTACAATCATAGCGCCGTCCTTGTCATAAATATCTTCACAGGCAAAACGGCCCGTAATTCTGTCTTTCAGTCCTTCGATGGTTTCCTTTCCGTCCATGAATGCTTTGACATTAATGCCGGGTATATCCTCCCTGCCTTCGCTGCAATCCATTTCCCGGATGGAAAGTTCCTGGGATACGTCCACCATACGCCTTGTCAGGTATCCGGAATCGGCCGTACGAAGTGCGGTATCGGACAAACCTTTACGCGCACCGTGTGCGGACATAAAATACTCCAGTACGTCAAGTCCTTCACGGAAATTGGACCTGATAGGCAATTCAATGGTACGGCCTGTCGTATCCGCCATCAATCCACGCATGCCGGCAAGCTGCTTAATCTGCTGGTTGGAACCACGCGCGCCGGAATCCGACATCATAAAGATGTTGTTATATTTATCCAGTCCGCTAATCAGTTTGTCAGTCAGCTCTTTATCGGTTTCATTCCAGGTTTCCACTACCGCACGGTATCTTTCTTCCTCGGTAATCAGACCGCGCCTGTAATTTGTGGAAATCTTGTCAACCGTTGCCTGCGCCTGTGCAAGCAGCTCCGGTTTCTCCGCCGGAACGGTCATATCGGAGATGGATACGGTCATGGCTGCCTTTGTGGAATACTTATAGCCCATCGCCTTGATATAGTCCAAAACCTCTGCATTCTTGAATGCGCCGTGGGTGTTGATAACCTTCTCCAGAATCTGTTTCAGTTCCTTTTTCTTTACAAGAAAATCCACTTCCAGCTTCAGGAAATTTTCCGGGTCGGTTCTGTCCACAAATCCCAAATCCTGAGGAATCACTTCGTTAAAGATAAACCTGCCCAATGTGGACTCCACATTGCCTGTCACCACTTCCCCGTCTTCCTTCGTCTTGGAAACCCTGACTTTGATGTGGGACTGCAAGGTAATCGCCTGATTCTCATATGCCAGAATGGCTTCGTTTACGTTTTTGAAGAATTTGCCTTCCCCTTTGGCGCCTTCCCGTTCCTGTGTCAGGTAATAGATACCAAGCACCATATCCTGCGTGGGAACCGCAACGGGTCCGCCGTCGGAGGGCTTTAACAGGTTGTTCGGGGAGAGCAGCAGGAAACGGCACTCCGCCTGCGCTTCCACAGACAAAGGAAGGTGAACCGCCATCTGGTCACCGTCGAAATCCGCATTAAATGCAGTACATACCAACGGATGCAGCTTAATTGCCTTGCCTTCTACCAAAATGGGTTCAAACGCCTGAATACCAAGTCTGTGCAGGGTAGGCGCACGGTTTAACATAACCGGATGCTCCTTAATCACTTCTTCCAGCACATCCCAAACGCTGGTATCCAGCCTTTCCACCAGTTTCTTTGCATTTTTAATATTCTGGCTGATGCCCCTTGCCACCAGTTCCTTCATCACAAAGGGTTTAAACAACTCGATTGCCATTTCCTTCGGCAGACCGCACTGGTAAATTTTTAACTCGGGGCCAACCACGATAACGGAACGGCCTGAGTAGTCCACACGCTTGCCAAGCAGGTTCTGACGGAAACGGCCCGATTTACCCTTTAGCATATCGGAAAGGGATTTTAATGCCCTGTTTCCGGGTCCGGTAACGGGACGTCCCCTTCTGCCGTTGTCAATCAACGCATCCACCGCTTCCTGCAGCATTCTCTTTTCATTGCGTACAATGATATCAGGAGCGCCCAGTTCCAGCAGTCTTTTCAGACGGTTATTTCTGTTGATAATCCTTCTGTACAAATCATTCAAATCGGAGGTTGCAAAACGTCCGCCGTCAAGCTGTACCATGGGACGCAAATCAGGCGGAATCACGGGAATCACGTCCATAATCATCCATTCCGGCTGATTACCTGAACCCCTGAAGGCCTCCACCACCTCAAGCCTCTTGATAATGCGGGCCCGCTTCTGACCGGTGGAATCACGCAGCCCTGCCTTTAATTCCTCTGCCTCTTTCTCCAAATCAATAGCCTGCAAAAGTTCTTTGATAGCTTCCGCACCCATTCCTACACGGAATTTGGTTCCCCAGATCTCCCTTGCATCCTGATACTCCTTTTCGGAGAGTATCTGCTTATATTCCAAATTGGAGTCCCCTGCATCCAGTACAATGTAAGATGCAAAGTAAAGAACCTTCTCCAGTACTCTGGGGGATAAGTCCAGAATCAGACCCATACGGCTCGGAATCCCTTTAAAATACCAGATATGGGAAACCGGGGCCGCAAGTTCAATATGACCCATACGTTCCCTGCGCACGCTGGCTTTGGTGACTTCCACGCCGCATCTGTCACAGACAACGCCCTTATATCTGATTTTTTTATACTTCCCACAATGACACTCCCAATCCTTGCTGGGACCGAAAATCCTTTCGCAGAACAAACCGTCCCGTTCAGGTTTTAAGGTTCTGTAATTAATAGTCTCAGGCTTCAATACCTCGCCTCTGGACCACTCCCGGATTTTGTCCGGTGAAGCCAGGCCGATTTTGATGGCATCAAACGTCATGGGCTGATATACTTCATTTTTTGTTTCTGACATTTATGGCACTCCCTTCCATGCTAAAGTCTTTTTAGAATTCGTCCATTTCTTCTACAAGAACTTCTTCTTCCTCAAAATCCTCATCAAAATCTTCCTCGTCTGCGCTTATCAGTTCGCCGTCCTCGTCAAATTCCTGCTGCTGATAACCAAGTTCACCCAGAGAATCCTTTTCGTAGTCATTGTAATCTTTTCTGTCACCCTCTATTTCATAGCGGTAATCGGTGTCACCGTAATCCACGGTTTCCATGATTTCCACTTCCGTCTGGTCATCCCGAAGCACGCGCACGTCAAGACCAAGGGCCTGCAGTTCCTTAAGCAATACCTTGAAGGATTCCGGTATACCGGGCTCCGGTATATTGTCTCCCTTGATAATGGCTTCGTACGTTTTCACACGTCCTACCACATCGTCGGACTTCACGGTCAGAATTTCCTGCAATGTATAGGATGCACCGTAAGCCTCGAGGGCCCAAACTTCCATTTCCCCGAAACGCTGTCCGCCAAACTGTGCCTTGCCGCCTAAAGGCTGCTGCGTCACAAGGGAGTACGGGCCGGTGGAACGCGCATGGATTTTATCATCTACAAGGTGATGCAGTTTCAAATAATGCATATGGCCGATGGTAACAGGACCGTCAAAATATTCGCCTGTACGGCCGTCACGGAGTCTTACTTTTCCGTCACGGGAAATCGGCACACCCTTCCAGAGTTTTCTGTTTTCCCTGTTGTCGGAAAGGTACTGAAGCACCTCGGGGAGCAGTTCCTGCCCATGCTTCTTTTCAAACTCTTCCCATTCCAGGTTCACATAGTCGTTTGCCAAGTCCAGAGTATCCATGATATCCTGCTCGTTGGCGCCATCAAATACCGGAGTAGCCACATTAAAGCCCAGTGCCTTTGCCGCAAGGGAAAGGTGGATTTCCAGTACCTGTCCAATGTTCATACGGGACGGCACACCCAGAGGATTGAGCACGATATCCAGAGGACGTCCGTTCGGCAGGTAAGGCATATCTTCCACGGGAAGCACACGGGATACAACACCCTTGTTACCATGACGGCCTGCCATCTTGTCACCTACGGAAATCTTTCTCTTCTGCGCAATATAAATACGGACTGCCTGGTTGACACCGGGGGATAACTCATCGCTGTTTTCCCTTGTAAACACTTTGGCATCCACTACAATACCATATTCACCGTGGGGCACTTTCAGGGAAGTATCACGCACCTCCCTGGCTTTTTCGCCAAAAATGGCACGCAGAAGTCTTTCTTCCGCAGTCAGTTCGGTTTCTCCCTTTGGTGTAACTTTACCTACAAGGATATCACCTGCACGGACTTCCGCACCGATGCGGATGATTCCCCTGTCGTCCAAGTCTTTTAAGGCATCATCACCCACACCGGGTACATCGCGGGTAATCTCCTCAGGTCCCAGTTTGGTATCACGGGCCTCTGCCTCATATTCTTCAATGTGCACGGAAGTATAGACATCATCCTGCACCAGTCTTTCGCTTAAGAGAACGGCATCCTCGTAGTTATAGCCTTCCCATGTCATAAAACCAATCAGCGGATTTTTGCCCAATGCCAGTTCTCCCTGTGAAGTGGAAGGACCGTCTGCAATTACCTGTCCCGCTGCCACCCGGTCACCTTTGAAGACAATCGGCTTCTGGTTATAAGAGTTGGACTGGTTGCTTCTGGTAAATTTTGTTAAACGGAACTCTTCTTTTTCTCCGTCATCATAAGTAATCCGAATCAGTTCCGAAGATACATAGTCAACCGTACCCGTCTTTTTGGCCAGCATACATACACCGGAGTCAACTGCTACCTTTGTTTCCATACCGGTACCCACCACAGGGGCTTCCGTCAGCAGCAAAGGAACCGCCTGACGCTGCATGTTGGAACCCATCAGTGCACGGTTTGCATCATCATTCTCCAAAAAAGGAATCAAGGCCGTCGCAACGGAAAATACCATTTTGGGGGACACATCCATGTAATCAAACATGGCTTTAGGATATTCCTGTGTCTCGTCGCGATAACGTCCGGACACGGAATTTTTGATGAAATGCCCTTCTTCATCCAGCATTTCATTTGCCTGCGCCACATGATAATTATCTTCTTCATCTGCAGTCATATAAATAACTTCATCGGTAACACGGGGATTGGCCGCATCAGTTTTGTCAATTTTACGGTACGGCGCCTCCACAAAGCCATATTCATTAATCCTTGCATAGCTTGCAAGGGAGTTAATCAGACCAATGTTAGGACCTTCAGGCGTTTCAATGGGGCACATTCTTCCATAATGGGAATAATGCACGTCACGCACCTCAAATCCGGCACGGTCCCTTGAAAGACCTCCGGGACCCAATGCGGAAAGACGCCTCTTGTGGGTCAATTCACCCAGCGGGTTATTCTGGTCCATGAACTGGGAAAGCTGTGAAGAACCGAAAAATTCTTTCACGGCTGCCGTCACCGGCTTTATATTAATCAGGGACTGCGGGGAAATATCCTCCGCATCGTGTGTCGTCATTCTTTCCCTGACAACCCTTTCCATTCTGGACAGACCGATACGGTACTGGTTCTGCAAAAGTTCTCCAACCGCACGGATACGTCTGTTGCCAAGGTGGTCGATATCGTCATCATTGCCAAGGGCATATTCCAGATGCATGTTATAGTTGATGGAAGCAAAAATATCTTCTTTGGTGATATGCTTCGGAACCAGTTCATGCACATTTTTCCTGATGGCTTCCGCAAGCGCTTCCGCATCCTCGGAAAACTCTTCCAGAATCTGCGCAAGGACAGGATAGTACACCAACTCCGTCACGCCCAGTTCCCTGGGATTGCAGTCCACAAAATGACGGATGTCCACCATCATATTGGAAAGAACCTTTACATTCTTCTCCTCTGTCTGGATATATACGAAACGAACCGCCGCATTCTGGATTTCATCCGCCAGCTCCGCAGTTACTTTTGTGCCGGCTTCCGCAAGCACTTCACCCGTAGAAGGGTCCACTACATCCGCTGCCAGAATTTGATGCCTGATTCTGTTTCTGAATGCCAGCTTTTTGTTAAATTTATATCTTCCGACTTTTGCCAAATCATATCTTCTGGGGTCAAAGAACATGGCATTGATGAGACTTTCCGCACTCTCCACGCTTAAGGGCTCACCGGGACGGATTTTTTTGTATAACTCTAACAGACCCTCCTGATAATTTTCAGCAGTGTCCTTTGCAAAACTTGCTTCTATCTTGGGTTCATCTCCAAAAACTTCCCGGATTTCATCGTTGGTCCCGATGCCAAGCGCCCTGATAAGAACGGTAATGGGGACTTTTCTTGTACGGTCCACCCGTACATAAAACACGTCATTGGAATCTGTTTCATACTCCAGCCATGCGCCGCGGTTAGGAATTACGGTGCAGGAAAACAGTTTTTTCCCGATTTTATCGTGTCCGATGGCATAATAAATGCCCGGCGAACGAACCAGCTGGCTGACAATAACACGCTCGGCGCCATTGATGATAAACGTCCCTGTCGCCGTCATCAGAGGAAGGTCTCCCATGAAAATCTCATGTTCGCTGATTTCTTCCTTTTCTTTGTTGTACAGACGAACCTTGACTTTGAGAGGCGCCGCATAATTGGCATCCCTTTCCTTGCATTCCTCAATAGAATACTTTACGTCTTTTTCACACAATTCGAAGTCCACAAATTCCAGACTCAGGGAACCGCTGTAATCTGCAATCGGAGAGATGTCGTCAAAAACCTCTTTCAAGCCTTCTTTCAAAAACCACTGATAGGAATCCTTCTGGACTTCAATCAGGTTGGGCATCTCCAAAACCTCTTTTTGTCGTGAATAACTCATACGTAAGCTCTTGCCGGCGGCAATTGGACGTATTCTGTTCTTTTCCATTGACATTTCACCCCGTTCTTATATGATATTGACCCTATTATGTCGGTGTTTTCATACTCAAATAGACATAACTCACCACAATAGTGCATCGTCTATGATACTACAAATTGGAAAACCAGTCAAGGAAAATTTTTGATTATTTGCAAGAAAATAAAAAGCACGCCTGACATTTCAAATGCCATGCGTGCTTCAGAATCTGTATTAAGTCTGATTTCTTGATTACTTCAAGGTAACCTTTGCGCCAACTTCTTCCAGTTTCTTCTTAATCTCTTCAGCTTCTTCCTTAGTTGCTGCTTCTTTCACCATCTTAGGTGCGCCGTCAACAAGGTCTTTTGCTTCTTTCAGGCCAAGGCCGGTAATTTCACGAACAACCTTAATAACCTTAACTTTCTCAGCGCCAACTTCAGAAAGTTCTACGTCGAACTCTGTCTTCTCCTCTGCTGCTTCCGCTGCACCTGCACCTGCTGCTGCAACTACAACGCCTGCTGCTGCGGATACGCCGAATTCTTCTTCACATGCTTTAACTAAGTCATTTAATTCCAATACTGTTAACTCTTTGATTGCATCAATGAGTTCCTGAGCTGTTAATTTAGCCATTTTTATTACCTCCATTATTCGTTTCGTTTCTTTTTATTGGTTTCTTTTTAGATTACGCAGCATCTTATTCCTGTGCGGGAACTTCTTCTGCTGCTGCCTCTGCAGCAGGTGCTTCTGCCGCCTCGGCTGCGGGTGCCTCTTCTGCTGCTGCCTCTGCAGGTGCGTCACAAGCGGACGCGCCGCCTTTTTCTGCCAGCTGGTTCATGACACGAGCAAAATTGGTGATGGGAGACTGCAGGCTTCCAAGCAGTTTGGAAATCAGTTCATCCCTGGAAGGAATGCTTGCAATGTTTGCAATGCCGGCAGCATCGTAAACGGTTCCTTCCACAACACCACCTTTAATTTCCAGCTTAGGAGCCTTCTTTGCAAACTTAGCCAGCGCCCTTGCCGGAGCTGTTGCGTCTTCGTTGGAAACTGCCATAGCGCTGGGGCCTTCCAGATACTGGGCCAATTCTTCACAGGCTGTTCCCTTGAAAGCAAAGTTCATCATGGTGTTCTTATAAACCTTATAAGTCACACCGGCTTCCCTCAGTTCGCGGCGCAGCTGTGTATCCTGCTCTACAGTAAGTCCTCTGTGGTCAACCAGCACAACAGACTGCGCATCTTTGATACGTTCGGAAATTTCCTGTACAACGGGCTGTTTCAGTTCAACCTTTGCCATTTTGTTTACCTCCTTATAGAATATTGTGGGAATTTCTTCCCTGCCGAAAGGAGTTTTCCATATAAAAAAACCTCCCCAAAGACAGGAAGGCAAAAAAGTCTTATGACAAAACTCTTTCCTCGGTAGGCGTTTTTTCCTTACCCCTTCAGGGACCTACTGTCTTCGGCATATATTTCAAAGCACTGGGCTTCAAAACCTTGTTTAGCATATCACAGGAGCAGCCGCCTGTCAAGCGCAGACCGTGTAAAGTTTCCGCAGCTTTCATCCATGGCAGCCGCTCCCAAATATTTCAATTAATACTTAGCTACACTTACTTTCACGCCGGGACCCATGGTGGAAGTAAGGGTAATGCTTCTCAGATACTGTCCCTTCAGCGCTGAAGGCCTTGCTTTTACAATGGCATCCATCAAAGCATTGAAATTCTCAACAAGTTTTTCTTCCGCAAAGGATGTCTTGCCTACCGGAACGTGAATAATGTTGGATTTGTCAAGCCTGTATTCGATTTTACCGGCTTTGATATCGTTAACCGCTTTTGTCACATCCATGGTTACGGTACCTGCCTTAGGGTTCGGCATCAGGCCTTTGGGGCCGAGCACCTTACCGAGACGTCCTACAACACCCATCATGTCAGGGGTTGCAACAACCACATCAAAATCAAGCCATCCATCATTCTGAATCTTCGGAATCAGTTCGTCGCCGCCTACATAATCAGCGCCTGCTGCCTCTGCTTCCGCAACCTTGTCGCCTTTAGCGAAAACCAGCACCTTTACAGTTTTACCGGTTCCGTTGGGAAGAACTACAGCGCCACGAATCTGCTGCTCTGCATGACGTCCGTCACAGCCCGTACGGATGTGTACTTCCACGGTTTCGTCAAACTTTGCGGATGCAATCTTCTTTACCAGTGCGATTGCGTCCGGCGCTTCATAAAATGTTGTACGGTCCACTGATTTAGCAGCCTCATTATATTTTTTTCCATGCTTCATGTTAAAATCCTCCTATGGTTCCAACGACAGTTGCCTGTCTCCCAATTTGTCTGCAATTAATCTTCTACTACAATACCCATGCTTCTTGCTGTTCCTGCAATCATGCTCATAGCTGCTTCCAGGCTGGCAGCATTTAAATCCGGCATCTTCATCTCGGCGATTTCCTGCACCTTTGCTTTGGAGATGGTAGCCACCTTTGTCTTGTTCGGTACGCCTGAACCGGACTTGATATTACATGCTTTCTTTAACAGTACTGCAGCAGGCGGAGTTTTTGTCACAAAACTGAAACTTCTGTCTGCATATACGGTAATTACGACAGGAATGATTACATCACCCTTGTCTGCTGTTCTTGCGTTGAACTGTTTTGTAAATTCAACGATGTTTACACCATGCTGTCCAAGTGCGGGACCAACAGGTGGAGCCGGTGTTGCTTTGCCGGCAGGAATCTGTAACTTAATGTATCCTTCTACTTTCTTTGCCATAATGGCACCTCCTATAATGTGGTATTCTGGCGTTTGCAGCCTCATTTCCGTCTGCAAACTCCCACGGGCGCATCCAATAGATTCGCCTTTTGCTGCCTATATTATCCGCATACCCATGGTTTCCCAAAGATACTGCGGAAAATACCATAATTAATATTAAAGTCTTCTGACTTCCGCAAAACTGATTTCCACAGGTGTCTCCCTGCCAAACAGTTCCACATTGATGGTAGCGGTCTGCTTACCAAAATCCAGTTTCTGTACAACGCCTACGGTATCCTTCCATACGCCGGCCACAACCGCAATGCTGTCACCCTCGCCAAAGTCGATGGTAACATTTTCCGTCTTGATGCCAAGGGGTTTCATTTCGGCTTCCGTAAGCGGTACCGGCTTGCTTCCCGGTCCTACAAACCCCGTCACACCCCTCGTGTTGCGGACAACATACCATGTATCGTCATTCATCACCATATTAATCAGAACATAGCCGGGAAACATCTTTTTCTGAACCGTCTTTTTGGCGCCGTTCTTAATCTCCACAACATCCTGCATGGGTACTCTGACCTCAAGTATTTCTTCTGCAAGATGCTTGTTGTTTTCAATGGTCTTTTCAATATTGGCTTTGACTTTGTTTTCGTATCCGGAGTACGTATGCACTACATACCAATTTGCCTCTGCCATGCAATCACCCTCGCTCTATAATGATGTTAAGAAATTCACGCCAAACTTAGCCGCATAATCTATCATGGCAATGATAACTCCTGCAACAACCGAAATTGCAACAACCGCAACTGACTGTCTGAACATGCTTTTCCTGTCCGGCCACGAAACTTTTTTGAATTCTGCCTGAACATTTTTAAAGAAACCCTGCTTCTTTGTTTTTTCTGCTGAATCTGCCATCGCTTCTCCTTTCAGACCAAATGCTATTTGGTTTCTTTGTGCATCGTGTGAGTCTTGCAGAACCTGCAATATTTCTTGATTTCCATTCTGTCGGGATGAGTTTTCTTATCCTTCGTAGTGTTGTAATTACGCTGCTTGCACTCTGTGCATGCCAATGTTATTTTTGTACGCATTTTTCCACCTCCGCGTGCTTTTTTGTCCTAAATAAAAATATGCATAAAAAAAAGACCTAAATCTTATCTCGTTTAGATACTATAACACATACGAAGCTTTCAGTCAATGCATTTCTGTCAAATATATTTGAATTTCCTTGCCGCATAAAAACTTGGAATATCCAGAATTTACATGGCGGCAGCCGGGGCGTGCATTTGATTCTATAAGGGGGCCTGTAAAAACACCGGCATTTGGATGTCGTCCTTTGACATCCTATGTGCCGCTGTGTTTTTACCGGAATGAGAATGTCCCCCGTTAGAACAAATGCACGCCCCGGCTGCCGCCATGTAAATTCTGGTAACTCCGGCAAAAAGCGTATTGCCTAATGTATGAAAAAATGCTACAATAAAAACATAAAAGTCGGTCATTATGCCCATGCGGGGCATATTATATACTATCAGGTCCTTTAAATATACGCAGGGAAGGAGGAATCCGGTGTGAACAGCGCAATGACAGCTAATATCTATAACCATTTTCTCACCGCTTACGCACCCAAAAGCATCACACGTTACGACACGCATAAAAAAAGTGAGCTGCGAAGCATTTACAATTCCATTGTAAAACTTAACAAAGATTCCCCCTGGTATCTTGAAACAAAGGGGCGTGCAACACAGGAATATGCTATCAGCATCAAAGAAAATGCAAGACTTCTGCACAACTCCATTGCCTCTCTCGGCGGACTGGATGCCGGGCAGACTCTTGCAAAAAAAGCGGCTTATTCCTCAGATTCGGATATCGCTTCTGTTTCCTATGTCGGCAGCGGCAGGGAGGAAACCCCTTCTCCTTCTTTTACGCTTACCGTAAACAGCCTTGCTGTTTCCCAGGAAAACATGGGCGCATTTCTGCCGGATGAACCTGTATCACTGCCGGCGGATACTTATTCTTTTGATGTAACCATCAACGACTTAAATTATGAGTTCCAATTTAATATAAATCAGGGCGATACCAACAAAGATATACAGGAAAGATTGATTCGTCTGGTAAACAATGCCGATATCGGGATACACGCCCGCCTGGATGAGGGCAATGCCCGCAGTTCCATACGGCTGACTTCCGCGGCAACCGGTGTTCCTGATGGAAAAAGTGAAATATTTAAGATTTCGGATACCCACACCAGCAAACAATCCGGTACCGTTGACTATTTTGGCCTCAGTTTTATTTCCAGACCGCCTGCCAACTCTTCCCTGCTTATAAACGGCGAACCCCGCAGCACGGTTTCCAATACCTTTACAGTGGGAAAAGTATTTGAAGTGGAAATCAAAGGGGTCAGTGAACCGGATACTTCTGTTTCCATCGGATTAAAGACGGATGTGGAATCGCTGACTGACAATGTCAATTCCCTGATTGGCAGTTACAATACTTTTATTTCCAACACCAGCGTGTATCGGCAGAACCAGTCCTTAAGCAGTAAGTTGATAAAGGAAATGAATACTATTGCCCTGCATTATCAGGAAGAAATGAAAAACATGGGCATCAGCCTGCAGTCGGACAGCACGATTGCCATAGATGAAGATATTTTACAGGAATCCGCTTCCTCTTCCGATGGTTCTTTTTCTTTTAACACGTTAAAGAATTTTGCAGGCGCCCTGATGCAGAAAACAACACAGGTTGCCTTAGACCCTATGCATTATGTCAATCGCACCATGGTGGCTTACAAAAATCCACGGCATAATTTTGCGACTCCCTACATCACAAGCGCTTACAGCGGCATGATGTTCAGCAGTTACTGTTAATATTATAAAAATACCGCACCTTAACCGTTACCCGGTCCGGTGCGGTATTTTTTTATGCAATGCTTTTCCTGTCCGTACTTCAACAATTATAATGGTATGTTTCCGTGCTTTTTCTTTACAGGTTCTACTTTTTTGCTTTTCAGGGCCTTCAACGCCGCAAGCAGACGTTCCCTGGTTTCTTCCGGCCTGATAACTTCGTTGACGTACCCCCTTGACGCTGCCACATACGGGTTTAAAAAACGCTCCTCATATTCCTTTTTACATTGCAGCCGCATTGCTTCCGAATCAGAAGCTTCCTTGATTTTTCTCTTGAATGCGATATTCACCGCACCGTCCGCCCCCATCACGGCAATCTCCGCAATGGGCCAGGCATACACGATGTCCGCTCCCATTTCCTTTGAATTCATCGCAATGTATGCCCCTCCGTATGCCTTGCGCATGATAACGGAAATTTTGGGAACTGTTGCCTCTGAATAAGCGTACAAAATTTTAGCGCCATGTCGGATAATGCCATTGTGTTCCTGTGTGGTGCCCGGCAGGAAAGCAGGCACATCCACCAACGTTACCAACGGAATGTTAAAGCAGTCACAAAACCGGATGAATCTTGCAATCTTGTCTGATGCATGGTAATCCAGGGAGCCGCAGTTTTCGCATGGCTGGTTGGCCACAAATCCCGTACACTCCCCGTTCATCCTGCCAAACCCTACCACCGCATTTGCGGCAAAATCCTTTTGGACTTCAAAAAAGCTGCCTTCATCCGCAATGCAGGTTATCACCTCTTTTACATCATAAGCCACACGCGCATTTTCCGGAACAATGCTTTTCAGTCTGCTGCACGGATTTTTTACCTGCTCCTGTGCGGATTTTCTTCCGAGGGGAAGTTTCTTGAAAATTTTATTTACTTTCCAAAACAGTGGTTCCTTTTCCGTAACCGGCAAAAGGCACGGCGCCTTCTCTTCATGGTTTGCAGGCAGGTAAGTCAACAGTTTCCTTACTCCCATAAGACACTCTTTTTCCGTTTTATATGTAAAGTGGGAAACACCGCTCTTTTTTGCATGAACCTCGGCACCGCCCAGCTCCTCCACAGACACTTCCTCATTGATTACCGTTTTCACCACATTGGGACCGGTTATAAACATTTTTGAAATGTTTTCCACCATGAAAATAAAATCACAGATTGCCGGCGCATAACAAGCTCCTCCGGAGCAGGGACCGAGAATAACCGCTATCTGCGGAATAACCCCCGATGCCTTTGTATGCCGTAAGAACATTCCACTGTAACCGCTCAGGGAGGATATGCCCTCCTCAATGCGCGCCCCGCCGCTGTCATTTATGCAGATAAACGGCGCTTTCATCTCAAACGCCATGTCCTGGAGGCGTGCAATCTTAAAAGAATGATACTCTCCCAGCGTACCGCCGATTACCGTAAAATCTTCACTGCTGACAAAAACCAGCCTCCCGTCAATTTCCCCGTAGCCGGTTACCACCCCGTCACCGGGGACTCTTTTTTTATCCAACTCAAAGTCATCAATCCTGGACTCGATAAAACCATCCACTTCCACGAAAGTACCCTTGTCAAGCAAAATGTCTATACGTTCCCTTGCCGAGAGTTTCCCCTGTTCATGTTGTTTGTCCAGTTTCAACTGGCCTCCGCCCATCACTGCCCTGTGACGTCTTACCTCCAAATCTTTGATTGCTTCCTCCCAGTTCATTTTTCTTTCCTTTCAAATTATTTGATTCTTAAATACTTTGATATTCAAATTATATGAATATTATAACACCACATGAAAAAAAGGCAAGAATTTTTTTCCTGCCTTTTTCATTATCAAAAACTACTGTTCAGATTCTGCCAGCGATATAGCCGCCTCTATCACTTTATCCATGTCCATATACCGGTACAATCCCAGCCTGCCCCCAAAAAGAACATTTTCCTCTTTTTCAGCCATCCTGCGGTAACGTTCGTAAAGTGCATTGTTCAGCTCGTCATTGACAGGATAATACGGCTCATCCCCGCGCTTCCATTCTGCAGGGTATTCCCTCGTAATAACAGTGTCAGCCTGCGTGCCAAACTCAAAATGTTTGTGCTCGATAATACGGGTATAGGGAACCTCACGTTCCGTATAATTTACCACCGCATTGCCCTGATAATTGTCGCAGCCCGGTATTACTTCTTCTTCAAACCGCAGGGAACGATACTGCAGTTCTCCCAGGCAATAATTAAAATACTCATCTATCATGCCCGTATACAGCGTTTTTCCAAAACTGTCGCCGGCGTCACCCTTTTGGCCGTTTTCCTTTAAAAACTCATGATAGGAGATGCCAAGCCGCACCGGGGTATCCCCCAGCAGTTTTTCCACTATCCGGGTATAGCCGCCCTTTGGAATGCCTTGATAAGGGTCCGTAAAATAATTGTTGTCATATACAAACCGAAGCGGCAGCCTCTTGATGATAAATGCAGGAAGGTCTTTGCAGTCCCTGCCCCACTGCTTTTCCGTATATCCTTTGATTAGCTTTTCATAGACATCGGGGCCCGCAAGGGACAAAGCCTGTTCTTCCAGATTGGCAGGGTTTTCGATATGAAGTCCCGCAATCTGTCCCGCAATTTTTTCCCTGGCCTCCGCCGGAGTCCTGACTCCCCACATTTTACTGAAAGTATTCATGTTAAAAGGAAGGTTGTACAATTCATCCTTATACACTGCTACCGGTGAATTGATATAATGGTTAAACTCTGCAAACTGCTGTATATATTCCCAGACTCTTTTATTGGATGTATGGAAAATATGCGCACCATACTTGTGTACCTGGATTCCTGCCTCTTCCTTCGTATAGATATTGCCGGCAAGCGTACCACGCCTGTCTATCACCAGACAGGTTCTTCCGGCTTCCCGCATCCTGTTGGCAAACACGGCCCCAAACAGCCCGGCGCCGACAATCAGATAATCATATTTCATCCTGCTTTTCCTCAATCATGGGTCTTATTTAGACTTTCTGGACCTCGCCTTATACTTGTCTATCTGCACAAAATCGTCCATCAATTCCAGAATTTTGTCCCGTCCCTCCTGATTCAGCTTCACATAATACTGCATTACCCTGTTTTCCAGAAGCTGTGCACCCAGAGAAGTATCTCGCTCCAGGGAACTGAAATCCACCGGATTTAAACTTAATTTATCACACATTTTGATTACCGTGCCATATGCCATCCCCTCAATACCGCGTTCCAGCGCTGTGACCAGTGTACTGTAAGGAATCCCCATTTCCAATGCAAACTGCCTTACACTTCTGTACTGTCTCAAAATTTCTTTTTTCAATACCTCTGCTTTGGTCATCTTTTTATCCTCCCATTTCAGTGCTAACATTCTTACAGTAATAGTTTACGATATACCGTCTTTCTTTTCAATAGTTGATTCCGATTTCATGAAAAATTAAGGTTTTATTCAGAATTATACCCCTGCAAGCCGCTTTGCAAAGTACTTGCCCATCGCCGCAAGCAGTGAAAGCACTTGCGGATGGAGTTCCATCGGAAAACCGTCCATACAGCGGAATGTTTCAAAATTAATGACGCCCTTGTATCCGATTTCCTTTAATCCCCTCAGGAAACCGTCCCAGTCTGTGGCAATGCCGTTCCATCCCCTGGCAAAGGTATATGGCATGGTATGTAAATCACTGATGCCGTCATTGTCATGCACATGCAGGATTTTCAGACTGTTTCCCAAGGTTACCACCGCCTGATACAGATTTTTACCCACAATATTCGCATGGCCCACATCAAAACAAAAGGCAAAAAGCTCCTCCCCCGCAAATGCATTGAGTTCATCCATCATTCCCTTCGCCTCCGCAAAGTCAGAGCAGACACCTTCCATCAGATGGCTGTTCTTTTCCAGAAACATGTTTTCCAGACATATAACCAGACCGCATTTTTTTGCTGTCGGAATCAATTCCTTATAAAGGGCAATATTAAAATCATGTTCTTCCTTTTTACTGTATTCGTACGCCAGCGTTACCGGATGCACCACAATATATTTCCCTCCCATACGGGCACAGATTTCCATACAGTTTTTCGTAATACGGGTCATTTTTTCACTGATGTCATCCCTGCCTTTCACCAGCATGGGAAACGGTGCATGCATCTGTTCAAAAGAAAGCCCATACCTTTCGGCCGCCTTTACATGTGGCTCAAAATCCTTCCAGATTTCCTCAACCGGACGGTCAAAGACATCGTTAATGTTACCTGCAAGCACATCGTTAATGCCTAAATATTCGTCAAAATTAAAATCAACGCAGTCAAAACCTGCTTCCTTTATCATAAGGTATCCTGCTTCTATATTATCCTGCCTGATGCACCCCGTGGACTGGACGCCTATCCTATTCATAATGCATTCTCCTTTCTTGTTGCAAAACATTTTTATTCATAGTGTTAATTGCCTTGTTTACCGGCCGAAAAAGCCCGCAGCTTTTCCCTGCCACTGTTTTGACTGTAATGGAATAAGGTGGCAGAAGCTGCCTCGAATTTGCGACATACACACTTAAAAACCATGTATTAACAATATAAAAGACAGCATAGTATTTGTCAATATTAGCTAGGGTAAAGTTTTTGTAGGAAAATAAAATAAATAGAAAGCACCTGATTCC
>CAJTMB010000025.1 GCA_910577105.1 uncultured Lachnospiraceae bacterium
CTGATTCCTATCAACAAAGATTTTTACCCATAGACACAAAATTTTTTACAGCCTCATCAGAGATTACAAATACAGGCTGGTTTTAACTTTTTTATTCTTCAGAGATAGCGCCAACAGGGCACACGCCTGCGCAGGAACCACAGTTAATGCAGGTGTTGGGGTCAATTTCCATTTTTCCGTCTCCCATGCTGATAGCGCCAACAGGACACTGGGACTCACATGCACCGCAGGCAACACAAGTGTCATTGATTACAAATGCCATAATAAATATCCTCCTTAAATAAAGTATCTATATTGATACAAATTTATCATTATTAGTATTCTAATATAAAACAAGGACAAATACAAGTCCTTTTATGGAATTTGATTTTCCACATTCTGTATGGCGGCAGCCGGAGCATGTATTTGTTCCAACAGGACACGTTCTCACTCGGGTAAAAACACAGCGGCACGTAGGAGGTTAAAAGACAACCTCTCATGTCTTGCCTGCAAGGCATTGGGCCGGTGTTTTTACACGGTCCTTTATGGAATCAAATACATGCTCCGGCTGCCGCCATACAGAATGTGGCAACATAAGCCTTTGTTATATTGTTTATGACATTTCAGCACGTCGTTTTTTAACGCCTTCCAGTATCACGGCTTTCTTCTCCACGACCTTGTTTTTGTCCATGGCGGGAACGCCGTGAAGCTTGTAAGGAATGCCAAGAGACTCATATTTCTTTTCTCCCATGGTGTGGTAGGGAAGGACATCCAGAGCTTTTAAATTGTGAAATTGCCCGATAAAGTAGCCAAGTTGTTCCAGATAGGTTTCGTCATCCGTGATTCCGGGAACTACAACATGGCGAATCCACATGTCAACGTTCTTTTCATTCAGATATTTGCAAAAATCAAGGATGTTCACATTGGACTGTTCTGTCAATTCCTTGTGTTTTTCCTCGTCAATATGTTTAATGTCCAGCATTACCAAATCCGTCAAAGTCATCAGTGTATCCATTTTTTTCATAAATTCCGTATTGTTGCGGTTAAATGCAATGCCGGAACTGTCTATGCAGGTATGGATGTTATCCTTTTTGGCAAGGGAAAAAAGGTCAATTAAAAAATCCACCTGCATCAAAGGCTCGCCGCCTGTCACGGTAATACCACCGTCTTTGTAAAACCCTTTATTGCGCTCATATTGCTCGATGATTTCCGCCGGCTCCATCATGGTACCGCCGGTCATGGACCAGGTGTCCGGATTATGGCAATATGCGCAGCGCATGGGACAGCCTTGTACAAAAACAACAAAACGTACACCGGGTCCGTCCACAGTGCCGAAACTTTCAAGAGAATGTATTCTTCCTTTCATGGCAAATCCTTCTTTCGGTTTATTATAATTATGATGTGGATATGTGCTTACAAAAACAGTATACACAGAACAATTTAAAAAAGCCAGTATTTTCTTGAGTATCTTTGGCAGTGACACTTGGAAGCCTGCTGCATATGTGGATTGCATTTGATTTATTTGACAGAGACGGACACTAAGAAACGGTTAATCTGTAAAAGGAAGCAAAAGAGGGGTATGGTGACTGGAGCGCCTGCCTGAATGAAGTGGAATACCGCCATTTATTAATAAAAAAGGAGCCATTGCTCCATAGATGATGTATCATCTATTTTGCAACGGCTCCGTCTGAAATCTAATTATACTGCCTCGTGGAAGGTACGTGAAATAACGTCTGCCTGCTGTTCCGGGGTCAGTTTAATGAAGTTAACAGCGTATCCGGATACACGGATAGTAAGCTGGGGATAGTTCTCAGGATGCTTCTGAGCGTCCAGTAAAGTATCCCTGTTAAGTACATTTACATTTAAGTGGTGACCGCCTTTTGTTGCATAGCCATCCAGCAAAGCAACCAGATTGTCAACCTGTGAATTTGATGCTGCCATAGTTTATTCCTCCTGTTTTATTTATTTTCGTCGCCGTTTTCGCGGCCGCTGTAATCATCAAGTCCTTGATGAAGAGTGGGAACACTGCATGCCAGAGGGGTTCTGGAGCAATCCGTGCACCCCATTGTCTGAACGTTGTTTGATTCCGTATCATTCGTATCAACATTGATATGTCCAACGCCCTGGCTCATGCCGGAATCCAGCATTTTTACCAAATCGTCAATCATAGTCTTTTCGTCCATGGTGTTCCTCCTTATGGTTTATCGGATTATTTGTTCAAATCTACTTCGATGTCGCCTGAGAATACCTGGTCTTCTTTGCCAAGTGCGCCCGGAATGATGGTGAAGGTATTGGAAATACCATCCTGTGCATCATTGAACGGCAGTTTGGATACGGAAGAGAGGGATGCTACTGCACCGTGGGTATCGCGTCCGTGCATCGGGTTTGCACCGGGTGCAAACGGCTGTCCTTTTTTACGTCCGTCAGGTGTGTTTCCGGTTGCCTTACCATAGGTCACGTTGGAAGTAATGGTCAGGATAGAAGTGGTAGGAACACCGTTTCTGTAGGTATGATGTCTGCGGATAGCTGTCATAAATTTGTGAACAACTTCCTGTGCGATGGAGTCTACACGGTCGTCATCATTACCGTATTTAGGGAATTCACCGGTGGTCTTGAAGTCTACGATAATACCGTCTTCGTCACGTACTACTTCAACCTTTGCATATTTGATAGCGGACAGGGAGTCAGCTACGATGGAAAGGCCTGCAACGCCGGTTGCAAAGTAGCGTTTTACATCTCTGTCATGAAGGGCCATTTCAGCTCTCTCATAGCAGTATTTGTCATGCATGTAGTGGATGATGTTCAAGGTATTTACATATACATCTGCCTGCCATTCAAGCATGTCGATGAATTTGCTCATAACATCATCATAATCTAAAACGTCGCCGGTAACAGGACGATATTTAGGACCAACCTGTTTCTTTGTTACTTCATCAACACCGCCGTTCAATGCGTACAGCAGACATTTTGCAACATTGGCACGAGCGCCGAAGAACTGCATTTCTTTACCGATAACCATGGAGGATACACAACATGCGATGCCGTAGTCGTCGCCGTGGGTAATTCTCATCAAATCGTCGTTCTCATACTGGATGGAAGAGGTCTGGATAGACATCTTAGCACAGTATTTCTTCCAGTTTTCAGGAAGCCTTGTGGACCAGAGAACGGTCAGGTTGGGTTCCGGAGAGGGACCAAGGTTGGTCAGGGTGTGCAGGTAACGGAAGCTCATCTTTGTAACCATGGGACGACCGTCTACGCCGACACCGCCTAAAGACTCGGTTACCCATACAGGGTCGCCGGCAAAAATCTGGTTGTATTCAGGAGTACGTGCAAACTTGATGCAACGAAGCTTCATGATGAAGTGGTCAACAAACTCCTGAATCTGCTCCTCGGTAAATACGCCGGCTTTCAAGTCTCTCTGTGCATAGCAGTCAAGGAAAGTGGATGTACGTCCAAGGGACATAGCAGCGCCATTCTGCTCCTTAACGGCACACAGATAGCCAAAGTATACTGCCTGAATTGCTTCCTGTACATTCTTTGCAGGTCTGGAAATATCACATCCATAGGAAGCTGCCATTTCTTTCATTAATTTCAGGGCAACAATCTGCTCGGAAATTTCTTCACGAAGACGAATTATATCATCGGTCATAACACGGCCGGTGGAATCTTTCTGAGCCTGCTTGTCTTCAATCAGCCTGTCAATACCGTACAGGGCAACACGTCTGTAGTCGCCGATGATACGTCCGCGGCCGTAAGCATCAGGAAGACCGGTAATGATATGGGAAGAACGGCATGCTCTCATTTCCTGATTGTAAGCGTCAAAACAGCCGGCATTGTGTGTTTTTCTGTGTGTGGAGAAAAATTCACTGATTTCGGGGTCAACTTCATAGCCGTTGTCGGAACATGCCTTCTCTGCCATTCTGATACCGCCGTAAGGCTGTAAGGAACGCTTGAACGGCTTGTCTGTCTGGAATCCCACGATGGTTTCTTTGCTCTTGTCAAGGTATCCGGGACCATGGGAAGTAATGGTGGAAATCACTTTGGTATCCATATCCAGGACACCGCCTGCTTCTCTTTCTTTTTTCTGTAAATCCAATACCTGTGCCCATAAGTCTTTTGTGTTTTGTGTAGCGTCAGCCAAGAAAGACTCATCCCCGTCGTACGGAGCGTAGTTTCTCTGGATGAAGTCGCGGACATTGACTTCATTTTCCCATTTGCCGCCTACAAAATCATTCCATTCTGGTCTCATTTTGAAATGCCTCCTATTAAAATTTTATTTGGTTATAATATATGTGAAACTATAGTAAATCCTATGCATTCATTATATGAAAAACGTGTATACACGTCAAGTCAAGCAATGTTTTTTTTTCTATACAACTGCAGTATTTTAGAATTGTTTTAGAAAAAAAACATGAAATTTCATAAATAGGAATGTCTTGTCAATACTAAGGGAAAGTATTATACTACAGAAATAGGAAAAGGAGGTAAAAACATGGCAGATATTACGAAGGATATGACAATTGGTGAAATCTTGAGACAAGCCCCTGAAGTGGCGCCCGTTTTGATGGAAGCAGGCATGCATTGTCTGGGATGTCCGTCCGCACAGGGGGAGTCCCTTGAGGAAGCGGCAATGGTGCATGGAATGGATATCGATGCATTGATGGAGAAAATAGCAGCATTATAAGAAATTAAAAAAGCGGCATAGCCAGAACCTGCTATACCGCTTTTTTGCTATTAAATTTCGGCCAGTGACTGCAATGCATGATTTGCAATGATTGCAGAAAAATGTTCTTCTAAGTAAGAACGGCTGGCAGGAAGGCTCTTTCTGGCACTTCCGTATTCGGAAAGCACATTACATATGCGGTTAAATTCCTTTGGGGAATGTCCTTTCCCTGAGATAATTAACAAGTAATGTCCTTCAGACTCGTCTTTGTACAGTGAGTTTTCACCATGGTAATTTTCGCCAAGCATACCGGCAAGCCTTGTCAGGCTGCGGAGAGAATCAAATATAAAAATCCGGCTTAACTCATTGTTCTCATCAGCCAGACTGGCAGGTTTGTTTTGGGTAGATTTTTTATCTGCCGCCGGAGGCTTCACTTCTTCATCGGCTGCTTTGCGGTTTTCCTGTAATTTCTTGAACAAATCCAAAACTTCGTCGGCACCTTCGGAAACTTCATCCGTTATCTCATCGGTGTCATCCTCATCATGGACAGAAGGGGCAAATTTGGAAAAGCGGGTATCCAGCTCTTCCGGGTCCTCAACCTTGGTGATTATTAAAACGATGCATTCGGAATTGAGGGGTATTGCTTCTATCATCAGCGGGATGTCTTCCGCTTCAAAACCACATTCATAAGATGCCTGCTGCATCATGTCACGAAACAGATTTTTGGCTTTTTCCGTGCCATATGCCAGTTCACTGATTTTTAATTCGCGGTTTGCCAAATCCTCTCGGGTCAGCGTACAGCGGATTTGGTTTTCATTCACTTTTTCAATTTTCATGCTATCACATCCTTACTATTAAGATACTGCACTTTTGTTGGTTGGTGACTGAAACTCCTGTAAAATCCGATTAAAAGTATATTATACTTTTCAAACCTTTTCGTCAAGAGTGCCCGTGCAGTTTAATGTTTTTTTATAAATTTTTAAAAATTCCAAATTTTTACTTGCAAATGCCTCAAAGATTGCATATAATAAAAATCCAAGCTGTTTCCGGCAATCAGTACAGAAAGGAGGCAAAGGTGTATTTCATTTCTTTCTAAGGTTCAAGGTTATCTTTTATTTTTCAATGCTTTTTTATTCAAGCAGATTTCCACATTTAGAAAGTTTTTATCAGCATTTTAATTTTGAGAAATGTAAAATTATTCTTGTCCGCATATGTCTGATACTCTATTAGTATGCGGATGTCTTACAGGCTTATGTGTCTGTTTCTAATTTAATTATTTCCAAATTTTTTTGCTCGTTTTAATTCAATCCACAGGTAGTTTTAGCAGCAAGTACAGCCTGGACAGCTTGGTTTTTTTTGAAATAATGTATAAAATCAAGGGTTCGTGTTCCAAATAATATCACGGACAGACCTTCTTTTGGCAGAACACGATACCTGCAGGCAAGGAGGGAAAAGCGTGCATGAAGAAAATGAGCAGCGCCTGAAGGAAAAACTGGAACGGGTACAAAAGTCCGGTGTTTATCTTTTTCTGGAAGGTGAGCCGTCTACTCCGGCAGATATTGCCAGCAAATGTGTCTGTGAAAGGGAAACCTATATGGCAGATTATGTTTTGGATGAGCACGGCATATTAAAAGAACTGCGCTATGACAGGGTAACGGACTGGAAATAAAGTCTGGTGCCTCCATTTCAAAGCAGATAAGACTGCATGAGCCCGGGACCGGGCAGGATAGTTACGGTAAGGGAATGCCTCTCTGATAGTTGTATCTTACCCGGTTCGGGGTTTCAAAAATCTTAAGGTCTTTTGTCAAAAATTGTAATGACGGGGCAGGAATATTTTGTTATAATGAATAGCATGAATGGAGGATGCACAGGATGAAAAAGGCGATACCGGTACTGGTTGCGATTGCATTGATTTTAATTATCGGAGGAGCGGCATTTGGCTCTATGCTGATAGAAAAGTATTCTTATTCCCATGAATATGCGGATTTGTATGAATATTTTCACATGATAAAGGAAGAGGAAGTGCCTGTTATTTTGCAGGATGAACTTTTGGAAGAAAAAGCGGTGATGGTGGATGGTGTCTGTTATTTTGATTTAGCTACTGTGCACCTGTATTTTAATGACCGCTTTTATATAGACGAAGTGGAACAACTCCTTTTGTATACTACGCCCGTGGACATTATCAGGGCCAATATCGGAGAGAGTGCCTATCAGGAGCAGGGGCAAACCACGGATGCCGGATACAGGTTGAGCTTTGCGAGAACGGAAGGCGAAGAAACGGTTTATTACATTGCAGTGGATTTTGTAAAAAGGTATACAAATTTTTCCTATGAAGTGTATGGAGACCCGTATCACATGCAGGTTTATACCGAATGGGAAGACAGACAGGTTGCGGATATCACAAAGGATACGGCAGTCAGGGTACTTGGGGGAGTAAAAAGCGATATTCTCAGGGAAGTGTCTGCCGCTGAAAAAGTAGTTATTTTGGAAAAAATGGAAACATGGTGTAAAGTAAAGACAGAAGATGCTTTTATCGGTTATGTTGAAAACAAATTTTTGGAAAATGAACGCACCGAGACCATGCAGCCCGTAACGGATTATACAGAACCGGAATATACCTCACTTACAAAGGAAGGAAAGGTCAGTTTAGGGTTCCATGCAATATATGCGACTTCAGGTAACGGCACACTGGATGAAATGATTGGAGGGACAAAGGACTTGACAGTTATTGCCCCCACCTGGTTCAGCGTGATGGACAATGAAGGCAATATCCGTAGTTTTGCGGAAGCATCTTATGTGCAGAGGGCTCATGCAAAGGGGATTGAAGTGTGGGGTGTTGTGGACGATTTTAATTATAAGGATACGTCCGGTACGGATGTGAATGTACCTGCGGTTCTGGCTGCGACCACGACAAGAACGGCATTAATCGACAGGATTATGGAAGCGGCCCTTAATTGTGGTATGGATGGCATTAACATTGACTTTGAAAATATTGACGGAGCTGCCGGGGAAGATTTTGTGCAATTTTTAAGGGAATTATCCATTAGATGCAGGGCAAATAATCTGGTGCTGTCCGTTGACAATTATGTACCTTATAATTTTAATTCCCAGTATGATTTGGAAGAGCAGGGAGTTGTGGCGGATTATGTCATTATCATGGCTTATGATGAGCATTGGGCGGGCAGCCAGGAAGCAGGTTCTGTTTCTTCCATCGGTTATGTGAGATACGGTATTGAAAAAACCTGTGAATATGTGCCTTCCGACAAAGTGATTGTGGCGCTTCCGTTTTATACCAGGTTGTGGAAGACAGTAGGAGCAGAGGTAACCAGTGAGGCATATCCCATGACAGGCACGGAGGCAGCCCTAACCGCTTACGGCATGGAAGCAGACTGGGATGAGGAGACAAGTCAGAATTATGCGGAAATTACGGTAGGGGATGCCTTCTATCAGATATGGATTGAGGACCTGCAGTCGATGGGCGTAAAGCTGAATGTAATGCAGAATTATGACCTTGGCGGGGTGGCAGCATGGCGTCTGGGATACGAACCTGCCGCCGTATGGGATTTGTTTAACGCTTACATGGCGCAATGATAAGATTCATGGCATAATAACCTGTAGTTTCACATATGTTTTGGTAAGTGTGGAATGGACCGGATATTTGTATGAATCGAAAACAGTATATGGTAATGGGAGCGGTTGCTGTGCTTGTCCTGATTAGCGCGGTATCCGTGTTTTGGAGAAAGGAAACACGCAAAACGGCGGGCACTGCGGTGGCGGAAGAAGGTCCCTGTGTGGTGCTGGATGCGGGGCATGGCGGTAGTGACCCTGGCAAGGTAGGCATAAACGGCGCGCTGGAAAAGGATTTGAATCTGGAAATTACCCTGTTGGTCAAAAAATATCTGGAAGCAAGTGACGTCAGGGTTGTGATGACACGGGATAGTGATGAAGGCCTGTATGACGAGGATGCTTCCAATAAAAAAGTACAGGATATGAAACGCCGCATCAGCATTATTGAGGAAACAAATCCGGATTTAACGGTAAGCATACACCAAAACAGCTATCAGGAAGAGTATGTACACGGTGCGCAGGTGTTTTATTATACCGGAAGCAGTGAAGGAAAAGAACTTGCTGAAAAGATACAGAATCGATTGATTGCCGGAGTGGATTCGGAGAACAACCGTCAGGTGAAGGCCAATAACAGTTATTACCTGCTGAAAAAGACCCCGACACCCATTGTCATCGTAGAGTGCGGTTTCTTATCAAACCGGGAGGAAGCGGAAAAACTCTGTACAAAAGAATATCAGGAAAAACTGGCGTGGGAAATTCATTTGGGAATTATACAGTATTTAAACGGAGCGGACTAAGTGTCTGCTCTTTTTCTAGGCACCGGTAATTGAATTGGACCGGTGCCTGTGATATACTGTAGCAACAGAATCAGTAATGCAGACAAGGAGGAACCATATGGAATTAGAACAGTTGAGGGCAGATATGATTGCGGCGATGAAGGCAAGGGATAAGGCCAGGAAGGATTCTATTTCCGCACTGGTATCAGCCGTGAAAAAGGCGGGCATTGATGCAGGGTGCAGGGAGGATATTCCCACTGAGCTTGTGGATAAGGTGATTTTGAAGGAGTTGAAGACAGTAAAAGAGCAGATTGATACCTGTCCGGCAGAGCGGGAGGACTTGCGGGCAGAATATCAGGCGCGTTACGATGTCATTGCGGAGTACGCGCCCCGGATGATGCCGGCAGAGGAAGTTACTTCTTATATTAAAGAGCATTTTGCCGAAGAACTGGCAACGAAAAATAAGGGACTGATTATGAAAGCAGTCATGGGAGCCCTGAAAGGGAAGGCTGACGGAAAGGTAATCAACGAAGCAGTAGCGGCATTGTGCAGATAGATAAGGAAACGGGTCAAAATGATGGAAACAAAAGTGATAACATGCATGGAAACGGATGATATGGATTGTCTGGCGGAGGCAGGAGAAATACTGAAAAAGGGCGGACTGGTGGCATTTCCCACGGAAACGGTTTACGGACTGGGAGGGGACGCCATGAATCCCTCTTCTTCCAGAAAAATATACGCCGCCAAGGGCAGGCCTGCAGATAATCCCCTCATTGTGCATATTTGCCGGTGGGAAGACATTTATCAAGTAGTTTCGGGTAACATTTCATGCAGGCAGGCTCTTGTCAATGCCAAAAAACTGGCGGACGCTTTCTGGCCGGGCCCACTTACCATGATATTACCAAAATCACCGACAATTCCCTATGAAACCACAGGAGGGCTTGATACTGTGGCCGTTCGTTTTCCTTCCCACAAAACGGCGCTTGCGCTGATAGACAGGGCAGGAGGTTTTGTGGCGGCGCCCAGCGCCAATACCTCCGGCAAACCAAGTCCCACGCTGGCAAAACATGTTCTGGAAGATATGAACGGCCGCATTGACATGGTCATTGACGGGGGAGCCGTGGGAATCGGGCTGGAATCCACAATTGTGGATTTGACAGTTGAACCGCCGGAAATTTTGAGACCGGGTTTTGTGACCTGTAAGATGCTTGAGGAAGTGCTGGGCAGCGTAGAAACAGATGCTGCCATATTGGAGGATGCCAAAGGACTGGCCCCAAAAGCGCCGGGGATGAAATACAGGCATTATGCTCCAAAAGGAGAACTGACAATTGTGTCAGGAAACAGGGATAAAGTGATTTCTTATATTAATTCAAAAATAAAAGAAGAAAAGCTGCAAGGCAGGAAAACAGGGGTAATCGGAACGGTGGAATCAGTCGGCAAGTACTGTGCCGACGTGATAAAATCTGCCGGTAGCAGGGAGGATGAGTTATCGGCGGCAAAGCGGCTGTACGGCATACTCCGGGAATTTGACGAGGAAAACGTGGAGGTTATGTATTCGGAGGCTTTTGCAGAAAGCGGCATCGGACAGGCAGTGATGAACCGATTGTTAAAGGCGGCCGGCCATCATGTAGTAAAACTTTAAAATGCTATAAAAAACAGGGAAACGCATATGCGATATGCGGAGGGATAAAGATGAAAGATAAACAGAGGCAGATTGGCAGGTTTGCTTTGGTTGTTTGTGTGGGAACTCTTTTAAATTGTATCGGGCGGTATACGGCTTATGGGATGCAGCTCCCCCTGTGGCTGGATACGGTAGGCACATGCCTGGCGGCTTATTTTACCAACATTTACGGAGCTGTAGCGGCAGCTGTCCTGACAAATTTTTTTACGGGGGTCTTCAATCCTGTTGCTTTTGCTTATATGGCAGTAGGGATTCTCGTAGCTGTTTTACTGCGGTTTTTTGTGAAGAAGGGTTATCTGGAAGAATTGACTCCGGCGATGATGTGCAGTTTCGGTATCGGTGTACTGGCAGTGGCGGCGTCCATGCCTGTTGATATGCTCTTGCAGCAGGGACATACCGGTAACGCATGGGGGGACGCCCTGTATGACATGTTGCGGTTTCATGGTTTTCCGGATTTTGTCTGTACACTGGCAGATGAGTGTATTGTAAATATCATTGATAAGCAGTTTTGTGTGTTTTTGGGATTTTTGATTATTGTTTTGATAAAAAAAAGGCGTCGCAGACTGCTTACCTGTCTGCTTGCGCTGCTGCTTGCAGCAGGTATGGTTTGCCCGGCGCTGACATTGACAGCGGCTGAAGAAGAGCCCTATATAAAATTTCAGGATTATGTAAAAACCATATATAACAATACAAACGGACTGCCATCCTCTGAAGCCAATGCCATAGTGGAAACCGAAGACGGCTATATCTGGATAGGCGGTTATGCGGGACTGTGCCGTTATGACGGAACCCGGTTTGAATATATTACGGAGGGCGGGCTGTCCAATGTAACGGCCATGGCTGAGGATGGGCAGGGACGTCTGTGGATTGGAACCAATGACAGGGGAATCGCTGTCTATGATAAGGGGGAATTTTTCTTTATTTCAAAAGAAGACGGACTTCCTGCTAATTCCATTCGGACATTGCTGGCAGGAAAGGACGGGGAAGTGTATGTGGGAACAACAGAAGAACTTGCTAAAATCGATAATGATTTTCAGGTTACGGTTTTAGAGGAGAACCTGTACGGAATTACCAGCCTGACAATCGATGAGGAGGGCAGGATAGCGGGTGTTGACAACAGCGGCATGCTTTTTGTCATGAAGAATGACAAAGTGTTATGCAGGCAGAGGGGAGAAGGCGTTATCTATTATACGGTGTCAGCTGTCGGGGATTCTTTTTATGTGGGAACCACGGATGGGATACTGCTCAGGATGCAGTACAGCGAGCAAAATCTGGAGACAGCAGACAAAATCTCCAGCAAGTCTATTTCCAACATTACCCAGATAAGGCAGGACGGGAATGGTGTACTCTGGTTATGCGGTGACAGCGGACTGGGGTATCTGAATGATAAGAAGCAGGTGGTAATTTTAAATTATACCGGATTTAACAGTTCGTTGGAGGGAATGATACAGGATTACGAGGGGAATTATTGGTTTGCCTCTTCCAGGTTTGGCGTCATGCGTCTGAGCAGGAATGCTTTTTCCAATGTATATGAGAATGCCGGTTTAAACGGTGGAGTGGTGAATGCAGTTGCCGGTTTTCAGGGAAAGCTTTATTGCGGTACGGATAGCGGGCTGGATATTATTGACCCGGTTACTTATGAAACGGTAGAAAACGAACTGACCGGGCGTATCGGGGACACAAGGGTGCGCTGCCTGATGAAGGACTCCCAAAACAGATTGTGGATTTGCTGTTATGGAGGGGAAGGCCTTCTGTGTTATGACGAAGACAAAACGGTTTCGGTCTACTCGGAATCGGAAAACAATGCGGCAGGGGAACGATTTCGATGTCTGCTGGAGCTAAAAGACGGCACCATGGCGGCAGGGAGCAGCGAAGGGATTACTTTTATCCGTGACGGAAAAGTAACGGGGACTCTGACGAAACAGGACGGACTTCCCATTACCCAGATATTGTGTCTTGCGCAGGGTGAGGACGGAACGGTTTACGCGGGCAGTGACGGAGCCGGAATCTATGTTATCCGGGATGGGGAGTTAAAAGAAATCCTTACGGAAGAACAGGGGCTGAGTTCTTTGATTATTCTGCGGATGACGCCCTGCCGGGGAGGCTGGTTTGTGGTAACCAGTAATTCGCTGAGCTATATGGAGGGTAATGTAATAAGGAAAATAGAAAAGTTTCCTTATTTTAACAATTTTGATATTCAGATTCACGACGACAAGGCGTGGATACTGTCAAGCCGGGGCATCTTTGTGGCGGATGTTGAAAATCTGCTGCAGGATGACGAATTAAAATTCCGGCTTTACGATACCAATAACGGGCTTTTAAATTCCGTTACCGCCAACGCATGGGTTTATGTGGATGAGGATGATTATTTGTATATACCCACCAACAGCGGGGTGGAAAAAATCAATATGTCATCGGACAATACCTTTGCCGGGGAATATAAAATTCAGATTGGCAGGTTTACGGCGGATGGGGAGAAGGTTCCGTTTGAGGACGGCGTATTCCGGATTGGCCCTGAGGTAAACAGGATATCCATTGTACCGTCCATCTGCAATTATATGCTGAATGATTTAAAAGTCTGTGCTTATGTGGAAGGTCTTGACGTAAATCCCGTTATCGTAAGACAGAGTACGCTAGACACTCTGACCTATACCAATGTGCCCTATGGAACATATACCCTGCATATACAGATTTATGATGAAAATGAAGAGGTTCTGATTCAGGAAGCTGTTTATACCATAGAAAAACAGGCACAGATGTGGGAAAAGACCTCTTTTAAGGTTTATCTGTTTTTCGTCCTGATATGGACAATATCGTTTGCCTCCTGGGTGGTTAACAGCCTCCGGCATATCATGAGGCACAGGAAAGAACTGGTAACCATGCGTGCGGAACTGGAAAAGCGGGTGGAGGAACAGACTGCCGAGATTCGGGAGCAGTCCTTAAAAATGAATGCCATGCAGTGGGGTGTCATTGAAAGCATGGCGGTGCTGATTGAGAGCAGGGACGGCAATACGGGAGAACATGTAAAACACACAAGGGTGTATGCAAAACTGCTGGCATCAAAAATGCTGCAGCAGGGCATGTATCCTGAAGTGATTACAGAACGTTTTGTGCAGACATTTGCAGAGGCAGCCCCGCTTCACGATGTGGGAAAAATCAAAATTTCGGATGTGATATTAAATAAACCGGAGCAGTTGTCCGCAGAAGAATATGAAATCATGAAAACACATACCGTTCTGGGCGGGGAGATTGTAAGCGATATTCTGGGAGAAGACGCGGACCCTTTTCTTTTGCAGATGGCAACGGATGTCGCAGTGTATCATCATGAGCGATGGGACGGGAAAGGGTATCCGTATGGAATAAAAGAAAGGGATATTCCGCTGGCAGCCAGAATCATGGCGGTGGCGGACGTGTTTGATGCCCTGACTTCCGAACGGGTATATAAAGCCGCCATGTCCGTAGAAGAAGGACTTGCCAGAATAGAAAGCTATGCGGGCAGTTATTTTGAACCGGAAATAGCGCAGGTGTTTCTGGAACTGAAATCCGAAATACAGGAGTACATCCGGCAAAACCAGACTACATAACCGAAAGACGGGTCTCCGTATCCTGCATGGCGTCCGCCCGGGAAGACATTTGTTCCAACAGGACGCGTTTCACTCGGGTAAAAACACAGCGGTACATAAGAGGTTATAAGACAACCTCTAAGTACCGGTGTTTTTACACGGTCCTTTATGGAATCAAATGTCTTCCCGGGCGGACGCCATGCAGGATACGGAGACTCATAGAGCACAAAACTTGTGGTTTACGGATGGTTGTGTTATACTGATGCACATAAGGGGTTAAAACACATTACAGAGAAAATATGGAGGTATTAAAATGGCAAAGACGACGATTATGAATCATCCTTTGATTCAGCATAAAATCGGATATATCAGAAGAAAGGAAACGGGTACAAAGGATTTCAGGCAGACTATCAGTGAAATAGCCATGCTAATCTGTTATGAAGCGACAAGGGATTTGCAGCTATCCGATGTGGAAATTGAAACGCCTATCTGCGTTACCACAGCAAAGGAATTAAAGGGAAAAAAGATGGCTATCGTCCCGATACTGCGTGCGGGACTGGGCATGGTGGACGGTGTGTTACAGTTGATTCCGGCGGCGAAGGTTGGTCATATCGGGCTTTATCGCGACCCTGAAACCTTAAATCCGGTAGAATATTATTGCAAGCTTCCCGCCGATTGTGCGGAAAGGGAGGTTTTTGTACTGGACCCCATGCTTGCGACGGGCGGTTCTTCTGTTGCGGCAATCCAGATGCTCAAGGACAGGGGCTGCAAGAAGATTCATTTTATGTGCATTATCGCTGCCCCGGAGGGAATTGCAAAAATGGAAGAGGCACATCCGGATGTGGATATGTATATCGGTGCGCTGGATGAAAAACTGAATGACCACGGTTATATTGTGCCGGGCCTGGGAGATGCAGGCGACAGAATCTTCGGCACGAAATAACGGGGGTGTGTTATGGCGAAAATTAGCAAAAGACAGGATTATATCAGCTGGGATGAATATTTTATGGGAATAGCCCATCTGTCGGGGATGCGCTCCAAGGACCCCAATACACAGGTGGGTGCGTGTATCGTCAGCAATGACAATAAGATATTGTCTATGGGATATAACGGATTTCCCATAGGATGTTCCGACGATGAATTTCCCTGGGACAGGGAGGGAGAAGGCCCGGATACCAAGTATCCGTATGTAACACATGCTGAGATGAACGCCATTTTGAATTACAGGGGAGGTTCCCTTGAGGGGACAAAACTGTATGTATCCTTGTTTCCCTGCAATGAGTGCACAAAGGCGATTATTCAGGCAGGAATCAAAAAGATAGTTTACGATAGCGACAAGTATGCACAAAGTTCTTCCACGGTTGCAGCAAAGAGGATGCTTGATGCGGCAGGTGTCTGTTATGAGCAGTATTGTAAGAGCGGCAAAAAAATAGAATTGGATGTCTGAGAAAGGTGAGGAAAGGTTACATGAAAAAGGCGGTATTGAGCAGGGGGAAAATTGCATTGGCAGTGCTTGTTGCAATATTAGTCTGCGAAATTCCTGCCATAGCTTATGCAACAACCACACAGGAAAAGCTGGATGAGGCTATACAAGATAAAAAGGATTTACAGAATAAAATAGATGATAATAATGAAAAGCTGGATGACTTAAAGGATACGGAGACCGGATTAAAAACGGAACTGAAAGACTTGAACACACAGCTTAGCGAAGTGAGTGCAAATCTTGAAAGCCTTGAACAGCAGATTGCCGAAAAAGAAGTCCAGATTGAAGTTATCACGGTGAATCTGGAAGAAGCCAGGGAAACGGAAAAGTGGCAGTATGAATGCATGGAAAAACGGATTCAGTATATGTACGTGGAAGGAGAACTGGATTACCTGGACCTTCTTTTTTCCGTTACCAGTTTCAGTGACTTTCTGAACTACCGTGATTATTTTGCAGCTATGGCGGATTATGACAGGAATATGCTGGAGGAGTATGAGGCAACCAGGCAGATGATAGAAGAAGAAGAAGCAAGGCTGAAGCAGGAAAAAGTAGAATTGGACAACCTTTTGGTGGCTGCGGAGGCGGAAAAAAGTAAAGTGGCGGGGCTTATCAGCCAGACATCCAACAGTATTTCAAAGTACGGTGACCTGATAGACAAGGCAGAAGAGGAAGCGCGTGCTTACGAAGCGGAAATGAAAAAGAAAGACGAAGACATTGAGTATCTCAAGAAAAAGATTGCGGAAGAAAAGGCCCTTTCCCAGGCGGCAGCAAATGCAGCATGGAGGGATATTTCCGAGGTGACTTTTGCGGACAGTGACAGAAAGCTTCTGGCAAATATCATTTACTGTGAAGCGGGTGGAGAACCCTATGAAGGGAAGCTTGCGGTCGGGGCAGTGGTCATTAACCGTGTGCTCAGTTCCCGCTATCCGGACACGGTGGTGGGGGTTATCTATCAGAAGAGCCAGTTTTCACCGGTGGCAAGCGGCAGGCTTGATTTGGCTCTGTCAGTGGACAAGGCGACACCGAGCTGCTATCAGGCTGCCGATGAAGCCATGGCTGGCATCACAAATGTGGGAAGCTGCCTGTATTTCAGGACACCGATAGAGGGTCTGACCGGCATTAACATCGGCGGACATGTTTTCTATTAGGCTGGGAGGCTTCCACGATTTTAGAGTCTCATTTTCATGGTGCAAAAGTCGTTTGCCGAATTTATTTTGCACAGCATGCCGGTTGAAGTTACCTAAGGGGTTTTTGAGGTCTAACGATTAAAGTCCGAGGTCATTTAACTCTGCCTGCATACGGAAAAACTGGTTGGCGTAAATCCGGCTTAACAGGGTGTTTAACTGTAACAGGGCTGCTTTCAGGCTATCGGCGGAAAGCAGCCCTTTGTCAAAGGCCACCGCAAGCTCGTCCAAATCAACGACTTTGACCGAATTGTCCGGCATGATGATGACATCCGCAAGCAAATCGGTGACTATCATGGCATTGCCGTCCTGTTTGTAATCAAATTGTACGATATCACAGTACCAGCAGAACAGGCTTCCGTCTTTGCGGTAAAACTTACTGACTTTTATCCCGTCTTTTAAAAAATAGCAGGAAGCGCCGTACTGGAAAGCCGTTTTGGGATTCAGTGTTTTCCACTTGGTGACGATGACATCCTCCGTGTGTTTGACAATGACATCTCCTTCCAGTAAGATGCATTCTTCCGGAATCAGGCGTCTGCGGTAAAGGGCGAGGGTACTCATGAATAAACCTCCAAAAAGGACTGTTGCATCAATTAGTAATTATCAAAATACTACACCAGTAAACGGACATAGTCAAATGAAATAATAAAAAATATGAAAATGCAGAAAGTGGCTGGACATTGCAGGTAAAAATGAGTATAATTTACAATAGATTAATGATTGCCGGTAGCATAGTCGGAGGTAAATGTGGCTAGACGTAAAAAATATGACAAAAGCGTATACCGGTCACTGGCATTGATTACGCAGTTTGGAATCAATATGCTGGTTCCTATTTTTTTGTGTTCTTTTCTGGGAATCTGGCTGGATAAGAAACTGGGGACTTCATGGATAATGATAGTTCTGTTTTTCATAGGAGCGCTGGCCGGATTCAGAAATTGTTTTTTGATGGCAAAACGAATTTACGGGGACAAAGATGGAGATGGCACTGACAGATAGGTTAAAACGACTGGACAGGACGCTGCTTGAACTGATTACGGGGATTTGTGTTTTCGGTCTGGCATGTCAGTCTGCGGCTCTGCCGTTTTCGATAAATCAGGTGAAATTTGCCACGGGATTGTGGATGGGAATTTTGATTGCCTTTTTTTCTGCCGTTCATATGTGGCGCTCCCTGAACAAAGCTTTTATGTGTGATGAAAAATCTGCTGCGCGCCTTCTGGCAGGCGGCTATTTGATGCGTTACCTGATAACCGGGGTTTTTCTGGTAGTTCTATTTTACACAAATGCAGGTTATGTGCTTGCAGGTTTCCTTGGCGTTATGGGCATCAAAGCAGGGGCATACCTGCAGCCTGTGACACATAAATTTTACAATTGGATTTTTCACGAAAAAGACCCTGTTCCCCAACCTGTTTCAGAAGAGGAAGGAGAACCGGCAAAAAGCATGGAGGAGTAAGGAGGTGAAAGGATGAAATACGGAATATTGATGTCATCAGGCGATGAAGTGGATTTTATGATACACGGTCTGTTTAAGTATTCGTTTTTCGGGCATGAAGTGTGGATTACGACTTCCCATGTGTGTATCCTGATTGTCATGCTTGTAATTATCGGATTTGCAATCGCCGCCAACATCGCCATGAAACGTGCGTCTGAGGTTCCTTCGGGATTTCAGAATGTCGTGGAACTGATAGTAGAGAAACTGGACGGCATGATTAATGGCACGATGGGAAAGAATGCGGTTAAGTTCCGCAATTATATCGGAACGGTGTTTATCTTCATTCTGCTCAGTAATATTTCGGGATTGCTGGGTTTGAGACCGCCTACGGCGGATTACGGCGTAACGCTTCCGTTAGGTCTTATGACGTTTGTGCTGATTCATTTCAACACATTCAGGCACCACAAGCTGAAAGAAATCTGGGTGGATAAATGTTCTCCGTTGCCGCCATGGCTGCCTATCTGGCTGCCCATCAACTTGATTGGTGATATTGCGGTACCCATTTCATTGTCCCTTCGTCTGTTTGCCAATGTGCTGTCCGGAGTGGTTATGATGGCACTGGTATACGGGCTGATAGGTAAACTGGCGCTTATCTGGCCGGCATTTTTGCATGTTTATCTCGATATTTTTTCGGGAGCGATTCAGACTTATGTATTCTGTATGCTGACGATGACTTATATTACCAATGCCATCGGAGAATCAGATTCATAGCAATTGTTATTCATTAAAACAGATTTTATTTTAAGGAGGAAATCATCATGGAATTTAACGAGAATTTTATCAGAGGATGTTCTGCAATCGGCGCGGGTCTTGCCCTTATTGCCGGTATCGGACCCGGTGTAGGCCAGGGTATTGCGGCAGGACATGCGGCAGCAGCAGTAGGACGCAATCCGGGCGCTAAATCAGAAATTACATCCACCATGCTTCTTGGTCAGGCAGTTGCTGAAACGACAGGTCTGTATGGTCTGGTTACCGCGCTGATTCTGATGTTCGTAAAACCTTTACTGCCGTAAGGGCTTCCATTCCGGAAGAATCGGAAAACATAGAAAGGAGGCTTAAAGGGTGGATATTTTATTGACATCGGGCGAAACCATGACACGGCTGTTCAATCTTGACTGGCAGTTGATTGCGGATTCTTGTCTGACGATGATTGCAATCCTGTTCCTGTTTGGGGCGCTTTCTTATTTTTTGTTTAATCCTGCAAGAAAAATGCTTGCCGGAAGGACAGAAAAGATTAAGAATGAGCTTTCCCAGGCTGCCAGTGACATGGAGGAAGCGAGAGCCTTGAAAGAGGCATATGAGGAAAAAATCCGCGATATCCAGAAAGAAGCAGACAGCATTATGGCTGAGGCACGCAAAAAGGCTTTGATGAGCGAGAGCCAGATTATCGGTGACGCCAAAGCGGAGGCTGCCCGCATTATGGAAAGGGCCAGAGTTGAGGCGGAACTGGAAAAGAAGAAAGCGGCGGAAGACGTAAAGAAAGAAATGATTGCAGTTGCTTCCATGATGGCAGGCAAGGTGGTTGCCGGAACTATCGACACAACCGTGCAGGAAAGCCTTTTGGATGAAACTTTGAGAGAGATGGGTGAGAGCACATGGCTAAGCTGATAGAAGAGGTATACGGTGAGGCTTTGTTTGAACTGGCTTTGGAGGAAGAAAAAAGTGAAAACCTCTTAAAGGAAGTTTGTGAAATCAAACAGGTGCTTGCCCAAAATACCGAACTTGCAAAACTGATGCAGCATCCCGGCATTCCTGAAAACGAAAAGGAAGCTGTCCTGAAAGGAATATGGGAAGGGCGCATCAGCAGGGAAGTGACAGGACTTATGCTGTTGTTGTTAAAAAAAGAGCATTACAGACAACTCCCCCTTGTGCTGGATTATTTCATAAATAAAATGAAAGCGAGAAAAGGGATTGGGATTGCTTACGTTAAGACGGCGGTTCCCCTTTCCCGAGCGCAGCGGGAACGTGTAGAAAAGCGGCTTTTGGAGACCACTGCCTATCAATCTTTGGAAATGCATTTTGAAGTGGACGAAGCCTTGATTGGCGGTATTGTCATCCGCATCGGCGACAGGGTGGTGGATAACAGTATTAAAACCAGGCTGGAAAATTTAGGCAGACAGTTATATCAGATTAAGCTGCAGTAATGCAGACACTAAAAGAAAGGTGCGAACGGAACCATGAATTTGAAACCAGAAGAGATAAGTTCCGTAATCAAGGAGCAGATAAAAAGATACGCAGCCGAAATGGAAGTATCCGAAGTGGGTACGGTTATCCAGGTGGCAGATGGTATTGCGCGTGTACATGGACTGGAAAATGCCATGCAGGGCGAGCTTTTGGAATTTCCCGGTGAAGTGTATGGCATGGTCTTAAACCTTGAGGAAGACAATGTGGGCGCCGTGCTTTTGGGCAGCCAGAAAAGCATTAATGAGGGTGATGTGGTAAAAACAACCGGCAGGGTGGTAGAAGTGCCGGTGGGAGATGCTTTGCTTGGACGTGTGGTCAATGCACTGGGGCAGCCTATTGACGGAAAAGGTCCGGTTCAGACGGGCAAGTACCGTAAAATAGAAAGGGTGGCTTCCGGCGTTATTACCAGAAAATCCGTAGACACCCCGTTGCAGACAGGCATTAAGGCCATTGATTCCATGGTACCTATCGGAAGAGGCCAGCGTGAATTGATTATCGGAGACAGGCAGACAGGTAAAACTGCCATTGCCATTGATACGATTATTAACCAGAAGGGACAGGACGTAAAGTGTATTTATGTCGCAATCGGACAAAAAGCGTCAACTGTGGCAACCATTGTAAAGACATTGGAAGAAAACGGTGCACTTGCGTACACAACGGTTGTGGCAGCCACGGCCAGTGAACTTGCACCCTTACAGTATATAGCCCCTTATTCAGGATGCGCTATCGGAGAGGAATGGATGGAGAACGGTGAGGACGTGCTGGTCATCTATGATGATTTGAGTAAACATGCAGCCGCATACCGTACACTTTCCCTTTTGTTAAAGCGTCCGCCCGGACGTGAAGCATATCCCGGCGACGTGTTTTATCTCCATTCAAGACTGTTGGAGCGTGCAGCCAGGATGAGTGATGAGTACGGCGGAGGCTCCCTTACGGCGCTGCCGATTATTGAAACGCAGGCAGGAGATGTATCTGCGTATATTCCTACCAATGTCATCTCCATTACCGACGGACAGATTTATCTGGAAACAGAGATGTTTAATGCAGGTTTCAGACCGGCAGTAAATGCAGGTCTTTCCGTGTCGAGGGTAGGTGGTGCAGCACAGATTAAGGCTATGAAGAAAATAGCCGCTCCCATCCGTGTGGAACTTGCGCAGTACAGGGAACTGGCAGCTTTTGCACAGTTTGGTTCGGAACTGGATGCAGACACCAAAGAAAAGCTGGCACAGGGCGAAAGGATTAAGGAGATTTTAAAACAGCCCCAGTATCAGCCCATGCCGGTACAATATCAGGTAATCATTATTTATGCGGCAACAAACAAATATCTGCTGGATGTACCTGTTACGGATATTACCCGGTTTGAAAAAGAGTTTTTTGAGTATCTGGATACAAAATATCCTGAAGTTCCGAAGGCAATTGCAGAGGATAAGGTGATTTCCGAAGTGACGGAAGAGTCTTTGAAAAAAGCTCTTACCGGATTTAAGGCAGAGTTTAAAACTGGCAGATAGGAAGGGTGATTATTTATGGCATCCATGCGAGATATTAAACGCCGTAAAGGCAGTATACAGAGCACCCAGCAGATTACAAAGGCCATGAAACTGGTATCTACGGTCAAACTGCAGCGGGCAAGGCAGAATGCGGAACGTTCACAGAATTATTTTACCTGCATGTATGAAACGGTAACTTCCATACTGGACCGGACCATTGGCATGAGACATCCTTATCTGGACGGTAAGAGTTCAGGCAAAAAGGCGATAATTGTCATGACCTCCAACAGGGGGCTTGCCGGCGGTTACAATTCCAATATTGTAAAGCTTGTGACGGGAAGCGGATTTGCCAAGGAAGACGTCGTGATTTATGCAGTCGGGAAAAAGGGCAGGGATGCCCTGGACAGACAGGGATATGAGATAGTCGTGGATGCTTCTGACATAGCGGAGGAACCGGTTTATGCGGATGCAATGGCGCTTGCCAAAAGACTGCTTTCTTCTTTTGAGAAGGGAGAAATCAGTGAAATATATCTGGCATACACCCATTTTAAAAACACAGTAAGCCACATTCCCACCCTTCTTAAGCTGTTGCCGGTACAGATGCCGGACAAAGAGGAGGAATTCGGGGAGGAAGAAGGAACAGGGAAAGAAATCAGCGCCCCCATGAATTTTGAAATGGAGGATGAGGATGCTTTGAACCTTCTTATCCCGAAGTACATTACCAGTCTGATTTACGGGGGACTGGTAGAATCCGTGGCAAGTGAAAACGGCGCCAGAATGCAGGCGATGGACTCAGCAACCAGCAATGCAGAAGAGATGATTGAAGACTTGACATTAATGTATAACAGGGCGCGTCAGGGCTCCATTACACAGGAACTGACGGAAATCATTGCAGGTGCGGGTGCAATATCTTAAAGGAGAGAAAGGACAACAAGATGGCAGGAGTAAATAAAGGTAAGATTACCCAGATAATCGGTGCGGTTTTGGATATTCGTTTCGATGAAGGTCATCTTCCTGAGATTAATGAGGCAATCATGATACCCTTAAAAGATGGGGAGAGCCTGACGGTGGAAGTTGCCCAGCATCTGGGAGATGACACGGTAAGGTGTATTGCCATGGGTACCACGGACGGACTTGTCCGCGGAATGGAAGCAAATGCAACAGGTGCGCCGATTTCCGTACCTGTCGGGGAAAATACCCTGGGACGTATATTCAATGTTTTGGGAAATCCCATAGACAATAAACCGGCGCCTCAAAATGTATCATATGAGCCAATTCACAGACCGGCTCCGGAGTTTTCCGAGCAGTCTACACAGACAGAGCTTCTGGAAACGGGAATCAAGGTAGTTGATTTGCTGTGCCCCTATCAGAAGGGTGGTAAAATCGGTCTTTTCGGAGGCGCAGGCGTAGGCAAGACCGTGCTTATCCAGGAACTTATCAGAAATATTGCAACGGAGCACGGCGGCTATTCCGTATTTACAGGAGTAGGGGAACGTACCCGTGAAGGCAATGATTTGTATCATGAAATGACGGAATCGGGAGTTATCGACAAAACTACCATGGTGTTTGGGCAGATGAACGAACCGCCCGGAGCCCGTATGAGGGTCGGACTTACCGGATTGACAATGGCAGAATATTTCAGGGATAAGGGCGGAAAGGATGTGCTGCTGTTTATCGATAATATTTTCCGTTTTACGCAGGCAGGTTCCGAGGTTTCCGCGCTGCTCGGACGTATGCCGTCAGCAGTAGGTTACCAGCCCACATTACAGACGGAAATGGGCGCGCTGCAGGAACGTATTACTTCCACAAAGAATGGTTCCATCACTTCTGTTCAGGCAGTGTATGTACCGGCGGATGACTTGACGGACCCGGCTCCCGCGACAACATTTGCCCATCTGGACGCAACGACGGTGCTTTCACGTTCCATTGTGGAACTGGGAATTTATCCGGCTGTGGACCCGCTGGAATCCACTTCCCGTATTCTGGACCCCAGGATTGTGGGAGAAGAGCATTACGCGGTTGCGCGTGGTGTGCAGGAGATTTTGCAGCGGTACAAGGAATTGCAGGATATCATTGCAATCTTAGGTATGGATGAATTGTCCGAGGAGGATAAGCTGGTGGTTTCCCGTGCCAGAAAGGTACAGAGATTTTTATCCCAGCCGTTCTTTGTTGCAGGACAGTTTACCGGACTGGAAGGAAAGTATGTACCCGTTTCCGAAACAATCAGAGGTTTCAGGGAGATTCTTGACGGCAAACATGATGACGTTCCCGAAAGCTATTTCCTGAATGTGGGAAGTATTGATGACGTGCTGGCAAAAGTAAAATAAGAGGTAGCCATGGAAGAGTTTAAATTACGGATTATTACTCCCGACAGGGTATTTTATGAAAACAATATTGAGATGGTGGAGTTTAATACCACGGAAGGGGAAATCGGTGTATTGCCGGGACATATTCCCATGACGGTGATTGTAAAACCAGGTATTCTCACTATCACAGAGGAAAATGAAAAGAAGGAAGCAGCGCTGCATGCCGGCTTTGCGGAAATTCTGCCGGATGGTGTCACCATAATGGCGGAAATCGTTGAGTGGCCGGCAGAAATAGATATACATCGTGCAGAGGCTGCACGGCAGCGTGCGGAGGAGCGTATCAGGAACCACACGTCGGAAACAGATATGGCGCGTGCCCAGACCGCTTTGCTGCGTGCGATTGCCCGGATATCCGTATTAAAGTAAAATACTAAGGAATGCTTCGGACAGACAGAGTCTGTCTGGGGCATTTCTTTGTTTTTCAGCAAGGTATGGAGGGAAAGATGGAAAAACAGGGAAAAAAAGCAGCAGACAAGGTTTTAGAAAATATCAGGAAGGTGATTGTCGGGCGTGAAGATACGGCAACGCTTTTGTTAACGGCACTGTTTGCGGAGGGACATGTCCTGTTGGAAGATGTACCCGGAACAGGAAAGACAAAGATTGCAAAAACTTTGGCAAAATCTATTTCAGCCGATTTTTCAAGAATACAGTTTACGCCCGATTTGCTGCCAAGTGATTTGACCGGACTGAATATTTATGACAGGCAGAAAAACGAGTTTGTACTTCGGCAGGGGCCTGTGTTTACCAACGTGCTTTTGGCAGATGAAGTCAACCGCGCAACTCCGAGGACACAGGCAGGGCTGCTGGAATGCATGGAAGAAAGGCAGGTAACAATCGACGGAACAACGTATCCGCTGAAAAAACCTTTTTTTGTCATTGCCACACAAAATCCGGTTGAAACAGCAGGTACTTTCCCTCTGCCTGAGGCCCAACTGGACCGCTTTATGATGCAGTTGTCCATGGGCATGCCAAGCCGTCAGGAGGAACTTTCCATATTGAAGCGTTATATGAAAGAGGAGCCCTTGGATGCGGTTGTGCCGGTACTGTCAAAAGAAGAGCTGCAGGCAGCAAAAGAAGAAGCCGCAAACGTCTTTGTGCATGAATGCATTCAGGAATATATGACGGATATTGTAATGGCGACCGGGGAGGGGGACAACGTTCTGATGGGAGTCAGTCCCAGAGGGCTGTTGGCGCTGCTTCGTGCGGTTAAAGCATATGCCTGTATAAAAGGGCGTGAATATGTGATTCCGGACGATGTTAAGGTGGTTGCAATTCCTGTGCTGGCTCATCGTATCCTGACAAACGGAAGTTTTGGAAACGGAAAAGAAAATGAGACAATTGTTGCGGAAATTCTGCAGAAAGTTCCTGTTCCCACAGAGGATTTTACAGTATGAGAATAATCGGAATCGGCATCCTGGCTTTTCTTCTATATTACCTGCAACAGCAGCTTTACCGCAGGAGATGGAGCAAAAGCCTCTATGTCACATTGAAGTTTCATAAAACAAGCTTGTTTGAGGGAGAAGAAAGCAGGCTGTATGAAGTGATAGAAAACAGAAAGAAGCTTCCACTCCCTATGCTGAAAGTAAAATTTCAGACATCCAGAAATCTGGAGTTTGCGGATATAGAGGGTTCACGGGTGACGGATTATTTTTACCGCAATGATGTTTTTGAGGTCGGCGGCGGTGAAAGAATTACCCGTACCCTGCAATTTACAGGGAAAAAAAGAGGGTATTACAAGATAAACGGCATTGATTTGGTGGGTGCGGATTTGTTCCTTTCCTGTGAGCTCTTGGAGAGCAGGGAAGCAAACCAGTATATTTATGTTTATCCCAAGCCTCTTATGAGCCGTGAATTTATGCTTTCACTTAAGCAGTTAAACGGGGAGGTGCTGACCAAGAGGCACCTTTTGGAAGACCCTTTTGAGTACCGGGGCATCCGGGAATACCAGCCGTATGATGATGTTCGCACGGTCAATTGGAAAGCTACTGCCCGTATGGAAGATTTGATGGTAAATGAGAGGAATTACACAGCCTTAAAGTCTATTAGAATTTTTCTCAATATAGAAGACACGGGAATTTTGAAGAAAGAAGAAGCCGTGGAGGCCGCTATCAGGATAGCCGCAGGGGCGGCAGAATATTTTTTGAAGCAGGGCATGTCCGTAGAGTGCTGCTGCAACGGAAGGGATGTTCTGGACGGGACATATATGCAGGTATCTTCCGGCGCAGGTTATGCGCAGATGGAGAGGATTAACCGCAGTCTTTCCAGAATTGATGCCGGTAAAGAAACCTATAGTTTTGGGGAGTGCTTCCGGAATAAATTGTGGAAGGAAGGGACAGGAAGCATGACCCTTTTCGTGGCACCCAATGCCTATGAGGAGTTTGTCCGGCTGTTGACAGAATATCATGCACAGGGAAAAGATTTTGTCTGGTTTTATCCGGTATTGGAGAAGGATTCTTTCGTACTGCCGCCGGAACTTAAAAAAAATATCCGTATAATACCTGTCGGAAAGTGAGGGAATGACATGAATCTGGGAAAATTAGAAGGTTTCAAAACTTTTTTGACCGTTCAAATGAATACCTGGATTTTGTATTCTGTGGCGCTTACCCTGATGATTCTCTCCGGAGAGACCAGCTTTCATATGGTAAGGTGGTGGGGGCTTAGTTTTTATCCGTTTCTGCTCTATCTTATCCGGCGAAAAGACTGGAGTTTTCCAGTGTTTATCGGCTCCCATCTGCTTTTAGTGATATTTTGTCTGTTGCTGCCTGCATCTAATGTTTTTGTGTGTGGGTTGTCTGCTGTGTTTGCGGCAGGATTTACCGTTTACTCCGTTTATCTGCGTATGAATACAAAAAGCTGGCAGGACAAGGCGGTTCCGCCTATGGTGGCGACCGGGATATTATTTGTAATGATGATGGTGCTGCGTACACAGGGAGAGGGCAGCAGGGAGCCTTACTATATCCTTCTTGGCGTAATTTACTTCTGCCTTTATTTTGTATACAGTTATACTGTGCAATACTTGCATTTTATCAAGGTCAATGAAAGCTCTGCCGGGTATATACCCGTAAGAAAAATGTTTACGGCAGGTATGAAAATGACCGTTCCGTATACAATAACGTGTGGTATTTTATTGTTAATAGCAGGAAATGTTTCTATAATAAACAAAATAGTTCATTTAGTGAAAAGAATTTTGTTTATTGTACTTTCCTTTCTTCTGAGAAATGCAGGGGGCAGCGGGGAAGGACCGGTGACAGAAGAATTAGAGGAGGAGATACTTCAGGATGCATCGGCGGGGGAGGCCTTTTTGCCGGGTGAAAGTTTCTGGCTGTGGGAGGTTGTGGAAAAAATAGGAATGTTTCTTGTTGCACTGCTTATCATTGCCGCTGTGATTGCAGCCTTTAGGAATATTCTGCGTTTTATCCGAAAAGCATTTGCAAGAAGGAGGAAAAAGTTTGAACTGCTGGAAGAAAGCCAACCGGATGAGAGGGAAAATTGCGAAGTGGAGAGGAGTGTGTCTCTGCAAAAGAGAAGAAATCTGCTTTCACTGTTTTCCAACCGGGAGCAAATCAGAAGAATATACAGGAAAAGAGTGAAAAGGGAAACTTGCATGAGACCGGACAAAACGGCAAGGGAATGTTGTGAGGAGTTTGCTGCCATCCCTCTTGCTCAAATCTATGAAAAAGCCCGTTATTCCAAGGCTGAATGTAGTGCGAAAGATTTAAAAGAGGCAAAAAAGTGGCAGTGAAAGCGCGGAATGCATATGTTAAGAAAAAGGGAAAGTGAAGGGTAGAGCATGGATTTTCAGCACAGGATTCTGCCTTTTTACATGGCCTATTCCACACCGTATTTTATGCAGGAGGAAGACAGTGTTCTGCGTGATTTGGAATATCTCCAACAGATGTATCCGATGCAGGCCAAGAGATTGCAGAAAAGGGTTGTGGAAGTTGTGGATACGATGGATTATGAAGGAAGCCTGTTATATGATGAATTTCCCGATAAATGGCAGTTATACAGGCTGGCGCAGTCGGTTGTCGTCATATTAAAACAGGAGGAAGAAGAAGACGGGAATGTCCAGACATCGGAAGAACTTTGGGGATGGATAGAGAACATGGTCCAAATTATCCTTTTTTATGAGATATACAAAAGAAGACACGGGGGACGAAGAGGTTTCTTAAAATTTTAGTTGTGGTTTTATGATAAAGCCATTAAAATATAGTCATAGTGCCAAAATACCCTGGCCACAAGGGATAGGGTCCGGCAGCTATGACTATATCATTATGAGGAAAACCAATATGGAAGAGTTAAAAAGGCTGTTGGATACAATAATAGATGATAAACTTTGCCAGGTGACGGTAAGCAACCCGGCGGATAAAACCAAAGGGAGTAAAATAAGGGTGCGGCCGGTTTTGTTAAAGGACAAGCTTATGTTTCAGGAAACAGTGTACCGGGAAAACAAGGTTTTTCATAGCAACCACACGACGGAAGAAATAAAAAAACGATTGTTATATTATTTACAGGATAATTTTCGTCAGGCAGAACTGACAGCTTTGGAATATACAGCAACGGTACTGATAAGTAAAAAAGGAAAAGTAACCATAAAGAAAAAGCAGATAAAGACGGATGATGGAGTGGAAAGACCGGACAGGAAGGAAATGCTGCATCATAACCGTACAAAACATTATATATTAGAAGAAGGAAAGCCGGTGGATTTTCTGGTCGGACTGGGGGTACAGACCCCTGACGGCAGGATTGTAAAGGCGAAGCATGACAAATTCCGGCAGATAAACAGGTATCTGGAATTTATAGAAGATATCGTAAAGAAACTGCCAACGGAAAGGCCGGTCAGAATTATCGATTTTGGATGCGGAAAATCTTATCTGACTTTTGCAATGTATTATTATCTTCATGTTTTGCAGGGCTATAGTCTGGAAGTAACGGGTCTGGACTTAAAAGAGGATGTCATTGATTTGTGCAATGCCCTTGCGAAAGAATATCATTATGACAATCTTCATTTTGAGAAGGGTGATATCAGCACTTTTTCCGGGACAGGTGCAGTGGATATGGTGGTTACGCTTCATGCATGTGATACGGCAACGGATTTTGCCCTGGAAAAGGCGGTGAAATGGGGAGCAAGAGTGATTTTGGCAGTGCCGTGCTGCCAGCATGAGGTAAACCGGCAGATTGTATGCAGTCAACTTTCAAATATATTAAAGTACGGTTTAATAAAGGAAAGATTATCCGCTTTGATTACCGATGCAGTAAGGGCCAATCTTTTGGAAGAAATGGGTTATGAAACGCAGATACTGGAATTTATTGATATGGATAATACACCAAAGAACTTGTTAATTCGCGCCGTGAAAAAAGAGGGTATGCGCCCAAAGAAAGCAAACATTCGTGAAACAACAAAGTTCCTGCATGTGGAAACAACCCTGCAAAAGCTTTTAGAGGAGAAGGCAGAATGAAAAAAGCAATTATAAAGGGAATTGTCTTTGGGATTACCTTTTTTGCCGCGTTGGTGATTATCAGCCGGGTTATCAATAAAGGTAACAATGATATGACAGTGGAGATGGCTCCGGCAGCTTTCCCGGTTATTTTCATGGGAAACGACGGCGTAATATATAATGAATTGCACGGCTATGCCAATCCTATGGATACGGCATATATGCGTGATACGGTAACGGCGCTGAATGAAGGCCGTTCCACAGAATTTACGATAGAGTCCTATGGGCAGAATATTCACGGAATTACCTTTGAGGTAAGAAGCATAGACGGGGAGCGCCTGATTGAGAATACCCGGGTGTCGGAATATGAGGAAAAGGCAGGTGTGCTGACGGGAAAAATAACGGTAAAGGATTTGATTTCCGAAAATACAGAGTATATGCTGGTATTACTGCTGGAAGCAGACGAAGGCAAAGTTATCCGGTATTATACCAGAATTATATGGGATAAAGGATACCATCTGGCAGAAAAACTGCAATTTGCCATGTCCTTCCATGAAAAGACCTTTGACAAGGAAGAGGCAAAAGATTTGGCAAAATATATGGAAACAAATGCCGAAGGGGACAATTCCACATTACACAAGGTGGATATCCATTGCAGCCTGAATCAGGTTTCGTGGGGAAATCTGGCTGTTACCAGAATTACCAGACCCATCTTTAATGTTACGGAACTGGCATCACAGACTGCGAGCATTACGGCACATTATATTGTTGCGGCGCCAAACAATGATGATACCAATTATTTTTATGTGGAAGAATACTACCGGCTTCGATATACGGCTGACAGGACATATCTGCTGGACTATTGCCGTACTATGAACAGCCTTTTGGATGAGAAGGGCGATATCTATGTCAATGATAAGATTGTATTGGGTATTGAGGACGAAAATCTGCCCGTTAAGGAAAGTGAAGATGGCAATGTAGTTGCATTTGAAATCCAGAACAGGATATACAGTTATAATGTGACTACCAATAAAATGGCAGTGGTTTTTGGATTTTATGATAAGAATCATGCAGATGCAAGAACCATGTATAACCAGCATGGCATGAAAATACTGAATATTGATGAAGGCGGCAATATGCAGTTTGTGGTATACGGATATATGAACAGGGGAAGGCATGAAGGGGAAGTCGGCATTCAGCTTTATTATTATGACAGTGCAATGAATACCATTGAGGAAGCCCTTTATATTCCTTATGACAAGACATACCAGATTTTAAAAGCAGAACTGGAACCGCTTCTTTACTTAAGCAGGGATAATTTTCTTTATTTTAAACTGGAGAACGCTGTTTTTGAGGTAAACCTGAATGAAAAAACTTACAGCCGGATTATTGAAGTGCAGGATGATGACAGTATGCAGGTGTCTGACAACAATAAGATGGTGGTATGGCAGGCCGGAGGCAGTCTGTATAAAACGAAAGAGCTGATTCTGATGAATCTGGGAAGCCGTGATAAAATATCCATTCGCGCCGATGCAGAGGATTATATTATGCCTCTTGGATTTATGGGGGAGGATTTGGTTTACGGGCTTGCGCACAAGGAAGATTTATTGACGGACAGTGCAGGGCGCACAACGTTTCCCATGTATGCGGTTTATATTCAGGATGCCCAGGGAAAACTGCTGAAAACATACAGACAGGAAGGTATTTACATCAGCGGATGCAGCATGCAGTCTAACCAGATTAATCTGGACAGACTGGTGAAACTGCCGGACGGCACTTATTCGGAAACGACGCAGGATTATATTATGGACAGCAATGAAACATCTTCCGGGAAAAATACCATTAAGACCGTAATTACGGAAAACTATGGGAAATATGTGCAGATAGCAGTGAAAAAGACGATAGATGCGAAAACCATACAAGTATTGACCCCTAAAGAGGTTTTGTATGAGGGAGGCAGGACGCTTACCCTTGCGGGGGAATCCCTGACAGAAAGGTATTATGTATATGGACCTCTGGGAGTGGAAGGGATATTCGGAGACCCGGCAAAGGCAGTCATGCTGGCAGATACAAAATCGGGAGTAGTTATGAATGATGAAGGCGACTATGTGTGGATGCGCGGCAACCGGGTCAGTAGAAATCAGATTATGGCGATTGAAGCGGCGGCCGTCTCAGAGGAAAGGGACAGTCTGGCCGTCTGTCTGGACGTTATGTTAAAGTATGAGGGGGTAATCCGAAATTCCGCATATATGCTTTCAAAGGGAGAAACCGTGCATTCTATTTTGGAAAGCAGTCTAGAAAATACACGGATTCTGGATTTGAAAGGATGTTCTCTGGATATGATTCTATATTATGTGAATCAGGATATTCCTGTTCTGGCTTATCTGGAGGATGGCAGTGCAGTGTTGATTATCGGCTTTAACGAGTATAATATTGTATTGTTAAATCCACAGAAAGGTGTGATTGAAAAAGCAGGCATGAACGATTCCGCCAAATGGCTGGAGGAAAACGGCAACTGCTTTATCACCTATATCAGGTAAAAGGAGTATTGGTTTTAAAAATCCGCGCGGCATTTTTTTGCAGGGCAAACAATAACAGCATGCCTAAAACGCCGCAGGAAATGACTTCGCCGGCTCCAACCGTCAGAAACAAGTACCACCATGCGTCCACAAGTCCGTAACCATGAATAAGCACAAACGGAACGATAACAGCATTGGAGAGGATGGTGGGCAGGGGAACAAGCCATTTCTTTGTTCGTACCATGTATGCACCCGCAGCGCCTATCAGGGAAGCAAGGCTTCCGATTAAAATATCCAGCAGGCATCCGCCCGTTAACAGGTTGGAAAGCATACAGCCGATATACAAACCGGGTATGGCAGCAGGGGTAAAAAAGGGAAGGATGGCGAGCATCTCCGAAAGGCGCACCTGTATGGCGCCGGAGGCCAGCCCGAATGTGTTGGCGGCAAATGTCAACACCACATAGAGGGCAGCAATCAAGGCTGCCTGTGTCAGAAACAGAACTTTTTTGTTTTTCATATGCATATCTCCTTTAGTTTTGTTTTTTTGCCGTCCATGGGACGGGTAGGTGAGGAAGGTCTCGAACTCACCGTTGTTACGAAAATTTATTATACCGAAAACGGACAACATGTCAAGATAAATAAAAACATTTATATTTTTCACGGTCAGCGTGCGGACGCATTTGTTCCAACAGGACACGTTCTCACTCCGGTAAAAACACAGCGGTACATAGGAGGTTGTTTTTACAGGGTTCTTTATGGAATCAAATGCGTCCGCACGCCGGCTGTGAAAAATAGAAAACACAGACTACAAGTAAGGAGGATTTTATTATGTTGGAGGATTTTATTTCCGGTAAGAAGGGGCTTTTTGCCACCGGCATCCACACGGAGCTGAGAGCGCAGGAAAACCGGCAGAGGCAGGTTGTTCTGGTGCAGGGCAACCTGACGGGCAATGTGAGGGTGGAAACTGCGGGCGTCAGCGCGAGGGTATGCAAAAACGGTGTATACGGTTTTTCATCCATGGCGGAGGGCTCCGGGCAGGCAGCGGAAACCGTGCTGAAGGCGGCAACGGAAAATGCAGTGTTTATGGACAGACATGTGCAGAAGAAAAAGGGTATGTTACCTCCCGTTGGCCGGGGAGATTTCCCGGCAGGAAAAGTGATAACGGATACGGAGCAAAAACGTTACATAGAGTTTGTGAAAGAGATTGACGCGTATATTCTGGACAGGTATCCGAAGCTTTCCAGCCGTACTGTCATACTGTCGGCGGATTCCATGGAGAAACGCATTTGCACATCGGATGGATATGATGGGCATGTAGTGATGCCGAGAAATTATATTTATGTCTTTTTAAACAGTGAAACCAAAGCAGGGGTGCCGGTAGAGCTGTTTGATGTGGCGGGAGGGTTCGGTAACTTTGATGATGTATTCAGGGAGCCGTCCCTGGTGTACCCCCAAATTGACTGTCTGTATGAAAAACTGATGCAAAAGCGGGAAGGGGTGTATGCAGAAGCAGGATATAAAACCGTGGTGTTGGGTGGTATCCTGCCCGGTATGCTGGCACATGAGGCGGTAGGTCATACCGTAGAGGCGGATTTGGTGCTTGGAGGTTCTGTGGCAGGCCCGTCCCTGCATAAGCAGGTGGCTTCCGAGAAGGTAAGCCTGGTTGATTTTGCCCACACGGCATTTGGTAAAGAAACGCCTCTTCCCGTCCGTGTAGATGATGAAGGCACTCCGGCAGAAGACGCGGTGCTGATTAAGGACGGTATATTGGAAGGATATATGAACAACAGGGAAAGTGCGGAGCATTTTGGCGTAAAACCGCAGGGAAATGCGCGTGCGTACAGTTTTTCGGACGAGCCGTTAATCCGTATGAGAAACACGGCTGTACTTCCCGGAAAAGACAAACTGGAAGATATGATTGCTTCTGTGGATGACGGCTACTATTTTACACATTCCCATAACGGGCAGGCAGATATGACCGGAGAATTTATGTTTGGCGTGTGTATGGGGTATGAGATTAAAAACGGCAGACTGGGCCGCGCAGTTTTGGACAGCACTATTTCAGGGGTGGCCTTTGAGATGTTAAAGACCGTGGATATGGTTTCTGATGAGGTTATCTGGGCTAGTTCAGGATTCTGTGGCAAGAAACAGCCTATGCCTGTCGGCATGGGCGGTCCTGCACTTCGCTGTAAAGTCATGATAGGAGGTCGTTAAGAATGGAAGATATCAGGGTGATTGCACAAAGAACAAAAGACGCGCTGGCGCGCGCGGGTGCACAAAAAGCACAATATAAAGTAACGATGACGGAAACGCATGAATTTAACGTGGATGGCGGGGAATTTTCCCTGTTTAGGACGCTGTTTGACAATTCGCTTTCGGTAACGGCCTATAAAGATAATAAAAAAGGCTCTGCCATTACCAATAAGCTGGACGACGCCGCCATTGGAGAAACCATAGAGGTCTGTTTAAAAACGGTGGAATCGGGTATTGCAGATGAAGCATACGATTTTGCATCCGGGCGGGAACCGGAATGCTTTCGGGAAGGATGTTATGAGCCGGATGTGGACAAGCTTTTTGAGAGGACAAAGGAGCTTATGGAGGATATCCGTATACGGCATCCGAAAGTTATCGTGGAACAGCTAATCGTATCCCACAAAAAAAATCATACGCTTTACCAGAATACCAAAGGGGCAGAATTTGAAGTCTTTGCGGGTGAATATAGTTTTAGCATTATGTTTTCCGCACATGAGGGGGAACAGACAACCTCTTTCTTTGGATGCGATGCGAAGACGGATAAGCTGGACAGGCCCTTCATAGAATTGGGAACCGTGGAAAGGGAACTCTGCGATGCGGAAGCGCAGCTTGCCACAGTGCCTTTTGACGGAAAGTGGGAAGGCGTGGCAGTACTGACGCCGGGTGCCCTTGCATCCCTGCTTTTCAGCGCCTTATACAATTTTACATCGGATTCGGTTATTCTGGATAAAACCAGCATCTGGCTCGATAAGCTGAATCAGAAGGTGGCGGATGAAAAGCTGACGGTCTCCATAGCGCCGTGTGATTCCAGAATCTGCTGCGGCGAACGCTTTACCAACGATGGCTTTAAATCCGAAGACTACGATGTCATCAGGGATGGTGTGCTTTTGTCCTATATGCTGTCTTTGTATGTTTCCAACAAATCCGGTTATGAAAGAGCAAAGAACAGTTCCTATTCAATTGTGGTGGAAGGCGGGGACACTTCTTATGACGACATCATAAAAAATATGAAAAAAGGCATTGTGGTAGGACGCTTTTCGGGAGGAGAACCGGGTACAAACGGTGATTTTTCCGGCAGCGCCAAAAACAGTTTTCTTGTTGAGGATGGAAAGATTAAAGGCGCTGTCAGCGAAGTCATGATAAGCGGCAATCTGGCTGAAATGCTGCAAAATATTGTGGCGGTTTCAAAAGAAACCGTAGAAGACGGCAGCACGGTGCTTCCCTATATAGCCGTGGATAAGATTGTCATATCAGGAAAATAAAGAAATTTTCACAGCAAATGCGCCCGTGCAAGCCCCTTTCGGAGGGGTATGCCGATTAGGAGTGCAATTGCCATTTTTGCAAGGTCTGCGGGGATATACGGCAGAACACCGAGTGCCAGTGCATTTGTAAAGGACAGATGCATCTGGAAAGCCAGCCAGATTGTCCCGAAAAAATAACAGACCGCGGTTCCTAAAATCATGCCGATTAGGCACAGATACCATTTGTATGGCCATCTGTCAATAAAGAAACCGGCAATGGCTGCCAGAAAAATATATCCGATTATGTAACCGCCGGTGGGTCCGAACAGCTTTGCGGGCCCACCGGAAAAGCCGGAAAATACGGGAAGTCCCGCAAGGCCTGTCAGTATGTACATAAGGCAGCTGATTAGGCCCTTTTTCAAGCCGAGGATAAAGAGTGCAAGGTAAATGGCAAAGATGCCCAGTGTAACGGGAACGGGGCTGATGGCAAGATAGAGGGAAAAAGGGCTTATGATGCAGATAACAGCAGTCATCAGACCGATGAGAGTCAATGTTTTTATCGGGAATTTTTTTGCAGGCTTTTCCATGGCAGAATCCTTTCTCAATTAAGATGTAATGAGAGTATACAATAAAAAAAGCCGTATTGTCAACCTAAAAATAAAATGGTTAACAATACGGCCTGCTATTACAATTTCAGAAATTATCGTGCCATCAGGCTTTGTGATTAACTTCTTCTTTATATTGTGAAACAATGCTCTGGATTCTTTCGTTGGGATTCAGCAGGTCGCTGATGGAAGAATCGTGGTTTAACGTATCAATGATATAAGCGATATATTTGCTCATGTCACAGTTAATATACCAGTCACGGCTTAATAGCTCGGGAGTCTGATATATCAGGTTCGTTGTTAAAACTTTGGAAAGGATTCCGCTTTCATGAGCTTTGTCGAACCGTTCAAGTCCGCTGGTAAACAGGCCAAAAGTTGCAAATACAAATATTTTGTTTGCTTTTCTTTCTTTTAGTTCGGCAGCAACCTCCAACACGCTCTCTCCTGAGGAAATCATATCGTCAATGATAATCACGTCTTTTCCTTCCACGCTTGTCCCAAGAAACTCATGTGCGACAATCGGGTTGCGGCCGTTGACAATCCGTGTATAGTCACGGCGCTTGTAAAACATACCCATGTCAAGACCGAGAACGTTGGCAATATAAATAGCGCGGTTCATACCGCCTTCGTCAGGGCTGATAACCATCATGTGGTCGGAATCAATCCGCAGGTTCTTTTCGTTGCGTAAAAGTCCTTTGATAAACTGGTATGCAGGCTGTACAGTTTCAAAACCGTGCAGGGGAATGGCATTTTGGACGCGGGGGTCGTGTGCGTCAAAGGTGATAATGTTGTCAACTCCCATGCGGACCAGTTCCTGAAGAGCAAGCGCGCAATCCAGGGATTCCCTTGTGGTACGTTTGTGCTGCCTGCTTTCGTATAAAAACGGCATAATTACGGTAATTCTTCTTGCTTTTCCGCCAACTGCCGCTATAATGCGCTTTAAGTCCTGATAGTGGTCATCGGGGGACATATGGTTCTCATGGCCGCAGAGGGAATAAGTCAGGCTGTAATTTGCCACATCCACGAGAAGATAGAGGTCTGTACCCCGGACGGATTCCAGAATCATGCCTTTTGCTTCGCCGGAGCCGAAACGGGGAACTTTTGCCTGTAAAAGATAAGAAGGACGCTGATAACCGGAAAAGGCAAGACTGTCTTTATGCTCACTTTCCCTCTCTGTCCGCCATCTGACAAGATACTTATCGATTTTTTCACCCAGCGGCCGGCAGCCCTCCAGGGCAATCATGCCAAGGCTTCCAACAGGGATGGTCTCCAGATTGCGTTTTTCTTCTCGGTTTCCCATGAAATAAAATCCTCACTTTCTATGTAGATACTGTAGTATTATATATTTTTACACAGACGAATGTCCGGTCCGGTAATCTTACGAAATGTAAAACTGCTTGTCAATCTGGAAACAATCCGCTCGGAGTAGCGGTTTTTCAACTCTTCCAGACTTAAGTTGGTGCTGATGATAACAGGCTTCCTGCGCAGATGCCGTTCGTTTATAAAAGAAAAAAACTGGGAATTGGTAAAGCTGTTGGACATTTCGGTTCCCAAATCATCTACAATTACCAAATCACAATTGTACAGGTCATCATAAGTCTTGTAAAGCATTTCTTTGGCGCCTGCATCAAAAGAATATTTTGAAAGCAGGTTGAAAAGGGCGGAAGAGGAAAAATAGATAACGGAATATCCCTGTCCGAGAAGTTCTCCTGCAATACAGTTGGAAAGAAAAGTTTTTCCGGTGCCCACTTCCCCATAAAAAAGGAGATTCTGATATGAGGAAGGAAAGCTTTTGATAAAAGAGAGACTGCTTTCCACTGCTTTCTTAAAGTTTTGTAAGTCATCCCCTTCATAATATTCATAAGAGAGAGAAGAAAAGTTTTCGGTGGCAAGAAGCCCATCCAAGTTACTTTGCATATAAAGAAGGTTTATGACTTTCCGCTCAAAACAATGGCAGCGCCTGCCGTCAGTGTACCCGGTATCCTTACAGTCCGGACAGTCATACAGCGGTTCAAGGTAATCTTCAGGAAATCCTGCCTGGATAAGGAGCGCTGCTTTTCTTTGGGAAAGCAGCGAAAGGGCTTTGCGATAATCCTCCATGGCCTCCGGTTCGTCTGCAAGCAGACGTCTGCCAAACTCCACGGATAATGAGGAGACTTCAGCATCAGCAGCCTCATAAGAGGGACATCTGGAAAAGACTTCTGCCTGCCGCATAGCCAGTATTCGCCGGTTTTTCAGTTGTGCGGCATCATAGTCCCGCTGTATGGAATCATACTGGGAATTTGTTAAAGTCACGTTGCACTCCTTTATTTACTGAGTAATTTTGCTTCCAGTTCTTCAAAATCATAATTTCTTTGTGCAAACTGGTTAAAGCGGTTGTTAGCGGAAACGGCGGCAGTTGTTTTCTGCTGCCTGCGTTTTTGGTATAAATCGTCAATACGTTGTATATCTGATTTGCGGTGAACATTTTCTTTTTTCCAGTTGCTTAAAATTCCTTCCGCATATTCAAAGCGATGACTGTCTGTAGCCATGACAGTACGTTCACATGCCTCGGAGATGATGTCCGCGGCAAATCCATAGTCTTTTACCCACCGGTTTATGTATTCCAGTTCTTTGGTGGTGGGCGAACCGTTTTTGCCCAGTTCCTTCATAATTGTGTATACGGATTTGTCGTATTTGGAAGCAAACTTCTCGGCTTGTTTGGGAGTGGTAACACCGGATTTTGCCCAGTTTAATGCAACTGCTTCTATATATTTAAAGTCTTTTTTTCCACGGTCCACACAGTATTGGAGAAGATAGTCAATCAGGTCATCCGAAAAGTGCAGGCAGTCCTTAAAATATAAAATTGACTTCATTTCACCTGCGGTCAGGGGCCTGCCGATATAAGACTCTGTGATAAAAAGCAGCTGGGCTGTCTCTTCATTTCCGCGAAACATTTTTAAGTCATCGGCAGAGTATACGGGCTTGGCATAAGCTTCCTCCGTCTGTTTGGGATTCATGCTTACAACGGAAGGGAGGGAAGCTGCTTTTTGGGGTTCGGCCCTTGAAATACGGCAATCCTCGGAAACCGGTTCCTGTCCGGTTGTGGAAATCTCCTTTAAATGGATGCCTGACAATGTTTTGGACTCATCGTATTCCAGGGAGAGAAGCTTCATTTTTTCCCAGTATTTCAGTGCGCGCATGACATCCTTCTCCGTGTGGTTAAATTTATCCGCAATTTCGGACACACTGGTAGAAAGGTTCGCACCCATCATGCGTATCAGATAAAGATAGATTTTTATCTGTGCGTCATTGGCATCTTTCATGTATTCATCAATAAACCGGTTGGGGATGACAGTCGAATCCGCATAATCATCCTTATAAATTGTAAACTTCCCCATAATCCACTCACCTATCATGACAGGATATTTCCTGCCGGTAATTTTAGCAAGGACAAGTATAACATAAAAGGGGAAAAAAAGGAATAGGCATTCTTGGCAAAGCCTTGAAAATGCTGGGTTTTAAGAAAAATGTGGATGTTGTGGAAAATGTGGACGGAGAAAAAATATCCATACGTTTTACAAGTATTTCAGCCCCCAAAACGGATTCCGGCGTATAAAAAATATCCACAGTTTTCAAACCCGTCAGTGGGACCTGAAAATGTGGATATTGTGGAAAACTATATTCCCAGGAGCTCTTCCCCTATTTTTTGCACATCTCCGGCTCCCATGGTTATCAACAGGTCACCGTTGATACAATTCTGCAATAAAAAATTTTCTATCTCATCAAAAGAGGGAAAATAAAAGCATTCACAGCCAAGATTTTGCAATTCTTTTAACAGGGTACCGGAACTGATGCCTAAGGTATCCGTTTCCCTGGAAGCGTAAATGTCTGCCAAAACAACTTTATCCGCCAGGGAAAGCGCTTTTGCAAATTCCTTCAAAAAGGTTTTGGTTCTGGAGTAGGTATGCGGCTGGAAAACACACCATATTTTTTTGTGAGGATAATTTGCAGCGGCTTTTAAAGTTGCAGTAATTTCTGTGGGGTGGTGTGCATAATCATCTATTATAGTAACACCACCGATGGTTCCTTTATACTCGAAACGTCTGTCGGTACCTTGAAAACCGGTCAGCGCCGACGCAGCTGTATCCCCGGATATTTTCAGAATGTCCGCAAGGGCCAGTGAAGCCAAGGCGTTGCATACATTGTGTTCGCCGGGAACAGAAAGTGCGACCTTCTGTGTCTTGCCGGAGGGAACATGAAGCAGGAAGGAGGGACAGCCCATCTCATCATAACAAATATCCGTAGCATAATAGTCATTTTCGGGTGTAAGGCCGAAAGTAACAACTTTACAGGAAACGGATTCTGTAATTTCTTCCGGTCTGGGGATGCTGCCGTTTAAAATCAGACAACCGTCTTCGGGAAGCAGCGCAGCAAACCGGCAAAAAGAATGGCGGATATCCGAAAGGTCCTTAAAAAAGTCCAGATGGTCTTCCTCGATGTTGAGAATCAATGCAATTTTAGGGAAGAAACTCAGGAAACTGTTGGTATATTCACATGCCTCTGTTACAAAATACTCTGATTGTCCGACTCGTATGTTGCCGCCTATGGATTTTAAAATGCCGCCTATGGATAAAGTGGGGTCCAGTTCTGCGCGAAGCAGAATCTCAGATACCATGGAGGTGGTTGTGGTTTTGCCGTGCGTTCCGCTGATGGCTATCGAAGTACGGTAGTTTTTCATCATCTGACCTAAGAGTTCGGCACGGGACAGATATGGAATATGAAGTTTTTGAACCGCAATGAATTCCGGATTGTCGGGCTTGATGGCGCTTGTAAAGACAGCGCAGTCGATGTCGGGCGTAATGTTTCCGGTTTTCTGGCCGTATAGAATACGGATGCCCTTGGCCTCGAGAGCCTTTGTGAGTGTGGATTCCTGCCTGTCGGAACCGGATACTTTAAAACCTTCTTTGTGGAGAACTTCTGCAAGTCCGCTCATGCTGATGCCGCCGATTCCCACAAAATATATGTGAACCGGTTTTTTAAAATCAATCTGATACATAATGACACTTCCTGTTTTTTATCGCAGTCTAAAAGTACTTCCTATATTATACGCATTTACGCCGTAAAAAACAAATAATTCATTTCCATAAATGCAAAAAAATAAGGAAATTGGGAAAATAGCCATATAAACATTGCAGAAAGCAAAAAAAGCTGGTAAAAATACACAAAATGAACTCGGTAATTTTAAGTAATTTTCTAAAAATAGACATAAAAATAGTAAAAACGTCACATTTTTTTTGTAATAATGATTCACTTTCTGTTAATGATATGGTATAATGATGTTATTCAAAAACAGGAAGCGTTACAGCTATAAAGACTAGTTGCAAGAGGTGATAGCATGATTAAGAAAGAGATGATTGCCATGTTACTGGCAGGCGGCCAGGGAAGCCGTCTGGGTGTTTTGACATCCAAAGTCGCAAAACCGGCAGTTGCATTTGGCGGCAAGTACCGGATTATTGATTTCCCGCTCAGCAATTGTATCAATTCCGGAGTGGACACCGTCGGCGTCCTGACACAGTATCAGCCACTCAGGCTGAATACCCATATCGGTATCGGTATTCCATGGGACCTTGACAGGAATATCGGAGGGGTGACCGTTCTGCCCCCTTACGAAAAGAACACAAACAGTGAGTGGTATACCGGTACGGCCAATGCTATTTATCAGAATATTGACTACATGGATGCTTTCAATCCGGATTATGTGCTTATTTTATCCGGGGACCATATTTATAAGATGGATTATGAAGTAATGCTTGACTTCCATAAGACAAACAATGCAGAGGTGACTCTTGCGGTTATGCCGGTGCCCATTGAGGAAGCCAGTCGTTTTGGCATTGTCATTGCGGATGAGAACCGCAAAATCATGGACTTTGAGGAGAAACCGGCTAATCCCAGAAGCAATCTGGCAAGTATGGGTATCTATATATTTAACTGGAAAACACTCAAAGAATCCCTGATAGCCATGGCTGACCAGCCGGCAATGGATTTTGGCAAGCATGTTATTCCGTATTGCCATGAAAAGGGACAGCCCTTGTATGCATATGAGTTTAACGGTTACTGGAAGGATGTCGGAACGTTAAATTCATATTGGGAAGCAAATATGGAACTTATAGACATTGTTCCCGAATTTAATCTTTACGAAGAATACTGGAAGATTTACACGAAGAGTGAGATTCTCCCGCCGCAGTACATTTCCCGTGACAGCGTGGTGGAACGGAGTCTTGTGGGTGAGGGCACCAATATTTACGGAAAAGTTTACAATTCCGTAATCGGCTGCGGTGTCACCATAGGCGCCGGAACGGTGGTAAGGGATTCCATCATTATGAATAATACCTGCATTCAGGCCGGCTGTGAGCTGAATAAGGTGATTGTGGCAGAGAATGTCGTGATTGAAGACGGTGCGCGGCTGGGCATTGGAGAGGAAGCGGAAAATGACACTGCACCCCATATCTACAACCACGGTATTGTGACTATTGGTGAAAAGAGCGTGATTCCGAAAGGCGTTGTAATCGGCAAGAATACAGTTATCTCCGGAGTAACGACGGCAGCAGACTATGAAAATGCCACACTCGCAAGTGGTAAAACTTTGATTAAGGCAGGTGAATGACAGTGAGGGCAATCGGAATTATTTTGGCAGGTGGAAATAACCACCGTATGAAAGAATTATCACAGAAACGTGCCATTGGGGCAATGCCCATTGCAGGAAGTTACCGCAGTATTGACTTTGCACTCAGCAGCATGTCCAATTCCAGAATTCAGAAAGTGGCAGTGTTTACACAGTACAATTCCCGGAGTCTGAATGAACATCTGAGTTCCTCCAAATGGTGGGACTTCGGACGTAAGCAGGGAGGCTTGTATGTACTTACCCCGGCTGTTACGGCAGATAACAGCAACTGGTACAGGGGAACGGCGGATGCTATCTATCAGAACCTGCATTTCCTGAAAAACAGCCATGAACCTTATGTGGTAATTGCATCCGGGGACTGTGTCTATAAGATGGATTTCAACAAGCTTCTGGAGTACCATATCGAGAAGAAGGCAGACATCACGGTAGTGTGCAGGGATATGGAGCCAAATGTAAATGTGGAGCGATTCGGGACTGTTAAAATGGATGACGAATGCCGCATTGAAGAGTTTGAGGAGAAGCCGATTGTTGCCAAAACCAATACAATTTCCTGCGGAATCTATGTTATCAGAAGACGCCAGTTAATTGAAATGATAGAGCGCTGTGCCGAAGAGGACAGATATGACTTTGTGAGGGACATCCTCATTCGCTACAAAGACATGAAGCGGATTTTTGGCTATAAGATAAATGATTATTGGAGAAATATTGCTTCTGTGGAAGACTACTTCAACACCAATATGGATTTTTTAAAGCCGGAAGTGCGTGATTACTTTTTCAAACAATATCCCGATATTTATTCTAAGGTGGATGACCTGCCCCCTGCAAAGTACAATGTAGGTTCACAGGTGAAGAACAGCCTGATTTCCAGCGGATGTATTGTAAACGGTGTGGTAGAGGATTCGGTGGTGTTTAAAAAGAGTTACATTGGAAACAACTGCTACATCAAAAACTCCATTATCCTGAATGACGTGTATATCGGGGACAATACTCATATTGAGAACTGTATTGTGGAAAGCAGGGATACGATTAGGGCCAATTCCTATCATGTCGGGGAAAACGGTCTTAAGATAGTAATAGAACGTGATGAAAGGTATGTTATCTAGATTGTATTTCTAAAAGGGGGTTGTACAGATGCAGATTACAGATGTCCGTGTCCGTAAGATAGCAAAAGAAGGCAAAATGAAAGCCATCGTATCTATTACCATTGACGATGAATTTGTAGTTCATGACATTAAGGTAATAGAAGGAGAAAAGGGATTATTCATTGCAATGCCAAGTAAAAAAGCAAGCGACGGGGAATACCGCGACATTGCACATCCCATCACCTCGGCAACCAGGGATTCCATTCAGAAAATTATTTTGGACAGCTATGAAAAAGCCATGCTGGAACCGGATGAACCGGGAATCTGAAATTAAAATCCGTATTGGGGAAATAAAGGGAGGCACATTTATGATGTGCCTCCCTTTTGTTATGATGAAATTATCGAATTTCCGCATTTTGCATTGCGGCAGCCCGGGCGTGTATTTGATTCCATAAAGGACCGTGTAAAAACGCCGGTACTTAGATACCGTATTTTGGTATCTTACGTACCGTTGCGTTTTTACCCGAGCGGAAGCGCGTCCTGTTGGAACAAATACACGCCCGGGCTGCCGCAATGCAAAATGCGGAAACTCCAAGGTGAAATCTTATTGCACAGCTACACAAATAAATGCTATACTATACGCTGAATATAAAAGGCTTGATAGATTGGCGCTTTTTCGGGAAAGGTATGGTAAAAGAATGTTTTTGATTGCAGGGCTGGGAAATCCCGGCAGGGATTATGCAAACACCAGGCATAATATCGGATTTGATGTCATAGAAACATTAGCAGGACAGGAAAACATATATGTTTTGGAAAAAAAACACAAGGCTGTTATCGGCAGGGGATATATCGGCGGACAGAAAGTGATTCTTGCGAAACCGCAGACGTACATGAACCTGAGCGGGGAAAGCATACGCGAACTGGCGGATTATTATAAAATAGATGTGAAGGAAGAACTGATTGTAATCGCCGATGATATCAGCCTTGAGCCCGGTCAAATCCGTTTGAGGAAGAAAGGAAGTGCAGGCGGGCACAATGGCTTAAAAAGCATTATCACCCATTTGGGTCACGATGAATTCCAGAGAGTCAAGATGGGAGTAGGAGGCAAGCCGGACGGATACGATTTGGCGGATTATGTGCTGGGGCATTTTACACAGGATGAAAGAAAAAGGATGGATGAGGCAGCTAAAGAAGCATCAGATGCCATCCGGATGATTCTTGCACATGGAATTGAGGCAGCGATGAACCATTTTAACGGAAAGAGGTAAACATGCAGGCATTACTTGCACCTTTGCACGAACTGGCAGAGTTTGATGAAATCAGGGATTTGATATATAAACAAGGGAAGCCGGCAGCACTGACAGGCTGTGTGGAATCCCAGAAGTGGCATATGGTTTATGGACTGGGCGATGGTTTTAAGTATAAAATCATCGTTACTTACAGTGATTTAAGGGCAAGGGAAATATATGAAGACTTTCGATTTTATGACAGAAATGTCATGTTGTATCCTGCCAAGGATTTGATTTTTTTTCAGGCGGATATTCACGGCAACAAACTGACTACCGAGCGCGTGAAAGTATTAAAACGGTTGGCGGAAGGAAAGCCCTTTACCCTGGTGACTACTTTTGCAGCGCTGATGACGCCGCAGGCGTCGTGGAACATAGAAGAAGATACTGTCTTTATAGACAAAAAAACAATTATTGAGGAGGGCGCTCTTGCCCGCAGGCTGACCGCCATGGGGTATGTTAAAAATTATCAGGCGGAAACGCCGGGGCAGTTCAGCATAAGGGGCGGTATCATAGACATTTTTGATGTAACGGAAGAAAATCCCTACCGTATTGAACTGTGGGGAGAGGAAGTGGAGTCCATCCGCAGTTTTGACAGCCTCAGCCAACGTTCCATTGAGCAGCTTTCTTCCGTCAGGATATATCCTGCGGCAGAATTTGTGCTTTCCGGAGAAGCTATAAGAGCGGGACTCGACAAAATAGAAAAAGAAGCGAAGAAACAGGAGGCGTATTTCAGGGAGTCATTTATGACGGAGGAGGCTGCCAGAATTGCCTCACAGATAAAAGAGCTGAAAGAGCAGGTGCTGGAATTTGAAAACTTGTCTGTGCTGGAGGGGTATATACGTTATTTTTATGACGAAAGCAACCTGAAGAGCCTGGCGGGGCTTCTTCCCGGCGGACACTGCCTGTTTCTGGATGAGCCTGCCAGAATTCGGGAACACGCGCACGCAGTGGAGGCGGAGTTTCGGGAAAGCATGAGCCAGCGGGCCGGGAAGGGATATATCCTTCCCGGGCAGATGCAGGTGCTTTACAGCGTGGAGCACACAGCGGCAGTGATACAGCGCAGTCCTTTTGTCACTCTGGCGGCGATAGACTTAAAAAATCCTCTGATAAAGGTGCAGAAGCATTTTGACATTCCGGTGAAAAGCATTTCTTCCTATAATAATAGCTTTGAGGCGCTTGTGAAGGATTTGCTCCGCTATAAGAAGAACGGGTACAGGATTGTTCTGCTCTCCGGCTCCAGAACCAGGGCGGCAAGGCTTGCACAGGATTTGAGGGAAAAAGAACTGACGGCGGTATATACCCAGAATCCGGAGAGGGAAGTGCAGCCGGGAGAAATCCTGACCTGTTACGGTCATGTGAATAAGGGCTTTGAATATCCTCTCTTAAAATTTGTGGTAATTGCGGAGAGCGACATTTTCGGCGCAGTCCGAAAAAAGAAGAAGACAAAGACCCGATATGAAGGTCAGAAAATTAAGGACTTCGCGGATTTAAAGGTGGGCGATTACGTAGTCCATGAAAGTCACGGATTGGGCATTTACAGGGGAATTGAAAAAGTAGAGGTTGAAAAGGTTGTCAAGGATTACTTAAAGATTGAATACCGGGACGGCGGAAACCTGTATATTTTGGCCACCGGGCTGGATGTCATCCAGAAATATGCATCTGCTGATGCAAAAAAGCCCAAATTAAACAAACTAGGTAGCCAGGAGTGGCAGAGAACCAAGACAAAAGTACGCTCGGCGGTGGACGGGGTGGCTAAGGATTTGGTGGCACTCTATGCCGTCAGGCAGCAGTCGGAAGGGTTTGCATACGGTCCGGATACCGTATGGCAGAAAGAATTTGAAGAAATGTTTCCCTTTGAAGAAACCGAAGACCAGCTGGCAGCCATTGCAGATACCAAGGCGGACATGGAAAGCAGCAAAATCATGGACCGCCTGATTTGCGGTGATGTCGGATACGGCAAGACGGAGATAGCCATCCGGGCGGCATTCAAAGCCGTACAGGAGGGGAAACAGGTGGTATACCTGGTGCCAACCACCATCCTTGCCCAACAGCATTATAATACCTTTGTCCAGAGGATGAAGGATTTCCCGGTGAGGATAGATATGCTATCCCGGTTCAGGAGTGCGGGCGAGCAGAAAAAAACGCTGGAAGATTTGAAAAAGGGACTGGTGGACATTGTCATAGGCACACACCGCGTCATTTCCGCAGATGTGGCATTTAAGGATTTGGGGCTTTTGATTATAGACGAAGAGCAGCGCTTTGGCGTATCCCACAAAGAAAAAATTAAAAAAATGAAAGAAAATGTAGACGTGCTGACCCTGACGGCAACGCCGATTCCCCGTACCCTTCATATGAGCCTTGTGGGTATCCGGGATATGAGTGTTCTGGAGGAGGCGCCCAGTGACAGGCTTCCCATCCAGACTTATGTTATGGAGTACAATGAAGAACTGGTTCGGGAGGCCATTGTCAGGGAGTTGTCCCGAAAAGGGCAGGTGTACTATGTCTATAACAGAGTGAACAATATTGCGGATGTGGCGGCAGGGCTGCAAAAGCTGGTGCCGGAAGCGGTTGTGGCATTTGCCCATGGGCAGATGAAGGAGCATGAACTGGAAAGCATTATGTTTGATTTTATTAACGGGGAAATTGATGTGCTGGTTTCCACGACCATCATAGAAACGGGACTGGATATTTCCAATGTCAACACCATCATGATTCACGATTCGGACAATATGGGACTTGCCCAGCTTTACCAGCTGCGGGGCAGGGTGGGCCGCTCCAACCGGACGGCATATGCGTTCTTAATGTACAGGCGGGATAAGATGCTTAAGGAAGTGGCGGAAAAAAGGCTGGCAGCGATAAAAGAATTTACGGAACTGGGCAGCGGCTTTAAGATTGCCATGCGGGATTTGGAAATCCGGGGAGCGGGCAACCTGCTTGGCAAGATGCAGCACGGACACATGGAAGCCGTGGGGTATGATTTGTACTGCAAGATGCTCAATGAGGCGGTAAAAGGATTAAAGGGCATTCCGGCAGCCGAGGATTTTGCCACTGTTGTGGATGTGGACGTGGATGCTTTTATACCGGCGGAATATATAGTCAACGAGGTACAGAAGCTGGATATTTACAAGCGAATTGCAAGCATTGAAAACGAAAAGGAAAGGGATGATATGAAAGACGAACTGCTGGACAGGTTCGGCACCATACCGAAGCCCGTGGATAATCTGCTTAGGATAGCCCTGATTCGTGTTTCAGCGCATCGTTTGTATATAACGGAAGTAAAGGGTAAAAATGAGAGAATCCTCTTTACCTTCCGCCCGGATGCGGATATTAACCCTGCGGGGATTCCCTTATTACTGAAACAGTATAAGGATACCCTTCGTTTTACGGCTTACGGTAATCCTTTCTTCACATACCGGTATTACAAAACCGGCCTTGTGGAAAAGGATGCGGAACTCATTTTGTCAGATACGGAAAAGCTTTTACAGGGAATGTCAGAAGTACTGATTATGGGACAATAAAAATGGTATCTTCCTTTCAGAACAAGTCATTTGGAAAAAGAAAGGAAGGTGCCTGTATATGAAAGGATATGTAACGGCTAGCGGCTATATGGGATATGTAGAGGGGAAATATATTTTGTTTGCAAGTGAGGAGGATTACAGGGAATATATGGCCGGATAGACCCAAACACAAGGCTAGGGTAAAGTTTTTGTAGGAAAATAAAATAAATAGAAAGCACCTGATTCCT
>CAJTMB010000026.1 GCA_910577105.1 uncultured Lachnospiraceae bacterium
ATTCACATATCTTATATCAGATTTTTGAGTTTACACAAAACTTGAAACGGTCTCTAACAAAAATGCTTAAAATCAAGAGAAAAAGATTCTAAGCATTTTTTATTTTCTTAAATATATAAACTATCTTAATAATAAATAAATATCTGCATTCCATTATTTAGATAAAGCAAAGCCATTGGTGTCCGATGGATTGCATATATCAAGCGGATTGTTTATTGCCAAGTACATATTATTACTTGCGGAAATAAAATTAATATCATCAACTCCTAGTATTCTAAAATTTAAGCATATCTTTCAGTTCAATTACCTTTACATTATTTGTTATCTGATATTATAGTTTTTTCTTTCCCTCATAAATGACGCAATGAACGAAGTAGAATTAACTTGCTTAAATATAGTATTTTCAAGGGTTGACGGTATTTTTTATGATAGTCTATAACAATTATTAAATGTTCTTAAATGGGAAGATTAACAATATAGATTTTGACGTTGACTTTCAGCCGGGCAATACTCAAAATGAAAAATTGCTTAAAGCACAGTTTAAGGACGGCGGGTATGAATATTGTATATGGTTTCATGTGGTGGGAGGGTCTGTTTAACTAAAAGATGAGGATGAATACGGGTATTTTATATCTCTGCCGGAATGTGTGGAATTAAGCGATGAAATGAAAGCACAGGCCATTTATGATGAAGCGGACGAAAGGTATTATTTCAGGGTTACCAAAGAACAGTACATAGAGTTGACAGAGAAATATTTTCAGGCATGCAAAGATGCAATTGAGGCCATAAAAGCTGTAACATACACCTATGAGGAACTGTTTGAACCGACGTATGAGCTTACCGGGGAGGAAGAACTTTTTTTGCAGGAATATCTTTACGGTTAGTGGCGGTTTGCAGAAAGGATTGTCAAGAAAGCACGCCGGAAGTCATATTGGGATTTGATGCTTTTTATGATTTGTATAAAAGATTTTACTTTATGGAAGATTGTGGTATTATTTTTACAAATATAAAAAGGAAATCGTTAAGAAGAAAGAGAGGAACAGAGATGGACCAGAATAATGTTTCAAAGACCGGCATCAATGCTCCCAAAAAACGTGGAGTAGGGATTACGGTAAAATTGGTGGCAGCTATTGTTGCCAGTGTCATCATTGCCGGTTCGGCGCTGTTGGCGGTAGTGTATGACAGGATGTCAAGGACGCTTTTGGAGAAGAGTGAAGAAATGCTTCGTACCACCACCGATAAGACGCTTCAGGAAACCAAGGCATGGATGAACAGGACGCTCACCATGCTGGAAACCCAGAGGGATACCATAGAATATGAGGATATGGATATCTCTGAAATGATGGAATACATCAAGCATACGGCAGGGCAGAACGATGCTTATCCGGCAGGGCTTTATGTGGCACTGACAGACGGTTCTTTGTATCATGCATCCTTTGTGCCGGGACCGGATTTCAATGCACTGGTGAAAAGCTGGTATCTGGACGGAATAGAGTCCGAAGATTTTATATTGGGGGATGTGTATTTTGATGAGGACAGCCAGTCCTATGTAGTGGGGGCGTCCGGCGTGCTGAAGGACAAAAAAGGAACTGTGCGCGGTGTGGCGGCGGCGGATGTGTATTTGCATTCCATTTCGGATATCGTCAGCAATATTGTGATTGAGGATACCGGGGGGATTTTTCTGGTGGATACGCGTACGGATACCATCATTGGCAGCAGGGATGAAGAAGTGGTGGGAGAAAAGCTTAGTGGATTTGACGGGATGTACGCTTATGCCGAAGAGCAGATACAGGACGGTAAAAGCGGTCTTAGTTTATATGAGGATACTTATATCCAGATAGCAGAGGTTGAGGGAAGCAGTTGGATAGCGGTTGCTTATGTTTCCAAGGCGGAGGTATTGGCGGAACTTTCTGATTTAACCCGCAATATGGCGACGGTATCGGTGATAGCGGTGTTTGTGCTTACGCTGCTTGTAATTATACAGATAAGGCGGATAATCGGAAGGCCGGTGAAAGAATTGAGTCAGGTAGCTACCCGGATTGCAGAGGGAGAACTGAATCAGACCATCCGTTACAAATCCCGGGATGAACTGGGTGTTTTGGCACACAATTTTAATCTGGTTACCGAAAGACTGCGTGACTACATAAAATATATCAATGAAATAGCGGATATCCTGCGGGAGATTGCAAAGGGAAATCTGGCATATGAACTCAAGAGTGAATATGCCGGAGAATTTGCGAAGATTAAAAGTTCACTTGAAGAAATTGCCGTTGAATTGAATGCTACGATGGGGCAGTTGAAAACTTCTTCCAGAGATGTGGCAGCAGGGGCAGCCCAGGTATCCGGCAGCGCCGTGAGCCTTTCTCAGGGTTCCACGGAACAGGCATCAGAGGTGGAATCGCTGGCAGGCCATATCGGTGAAGTGACTGACAGTGTAAAGAAGATTGCCATGGATGCGCAGCAGACCAGCGGCTTCTCAAAAGAAGTTAGGGAAGGGCTTATTTCGAGTAACACCAAGATGCAGAACATGAAGGAAATAATCCAGAAGATTAGCGACAAATCCAATGAGATTCATAAGATTGTGAAGACCATTGATGATATCGCATTTCAGACCAATATTCTCGCCCTGAATGCGGCGGTGGAAGCCGCACGGGCAGGGGAGTCCGGAAAAGGTTTTGCAGTGGTGGCCGAAGAAGTCCGGATTCTGGCAAGTAAGTCTGCCAATGCGGCGAAGGAGACCACAGAACTTTTGGGAGAAACCATTAGTTCCATGGAAGAAGGAGTCAATGCGGCTGAAGATACTGCAAAGTCTATGATGACCGCCGCAGAACTGTCAGAAAAAATGAACAACCTGATAGAGGACATTGCGGAAAATATCAAACGGCAGGCAGCTACGACAGAGGAAATCAGCCATGGAATCGACCAGATTGCCATTGTGGTCCAAAGCAATGTGGATATGGTGGAGTCCAGCGCTGCTGCCAGTGAAGAATTGTCCGGTCAGGCCGAAGCGTTGAGGAATCTGGTTTCCCATTTCAGGTTAAAATAATACTGATTTACTGATAAGGCGCTGCCGGGGTGGAAGCATGTCCTATCGGAAGATATGCACGCTCCGGCTGCCGCCGGGCAGAATACGGAAACGCCGCCAAAAAATATAGTTGCATTTTTTCCGGCAATCCATTATAATAACTACTGTTGTGACAGATACTCTGTTCACGTGCTGAAATAGCTCAGTTGGTAGAGCACTTCACTCGTAATGAAGGGGTCGAGGGTTCGAGTCCCTTTTTCAGCTCTTTGCCTATGTAGAACGGGATGCGGATGCGTCCCGTTTTTTTCTGCCGAAAACCGCGGAATCTGGTTTTTTTACAAATGTTTTTTGTAGTAGTGTTCCAGCCATTGGATGGTAAGATAAAGTCCCATGGCAATGATGCACAGAAGAAGAATGGAAGTTATGACCATGTGCATCTGGAAAACCTGGGTGCCGTAAATAATCAAATAGCCCAGTCCTCTTCTGGCAGCGAGAAATTCACCAATCACAACGCCGACCAGGGCGAGGCCGATATTTACTTTCATGGTGCTTAAGATGGTGGGAATGCTTGCCGGCAGAACCACTTTTCCAAAAGCATCTTTTTTACTGCCGCCGAGAGTATATATCAAGGTAATCTTTTCTTTATCCACCTGTCTGAATCCGGTGTAAAGGCTGATGATGGAGCCGAAGAGTGCAACGGATACTCCTGCAACGATGATGGTAGGTGTGCCGGTGCCGAGCCATACGATAAACAAAGGGGCAAGGGCCGATTTCGGAAGGCTGTTTAAAACGACCAGATAAGGTTCCAAAACCTCGGAAACACCGGCGGAATACCATAGCAGTGTGGCTGTTCCCATGCCGATGACAATTACCAGTATGAAACTTAAAAGCGTTTCAAACAATGTAATGCCGATATGCATCATCAGTGATTTTTCCGTCATCAGTTCAATCAGGCAGCGTACAACCCTTGAGGGGCTCGAAAAGAAAAAAGCATCTATCCATCCTGCGTAAGCTGCCAGTTCCCATAATATTAAAAATGAGAGGAAAATGAAAATGCGGCAGGAAGATATTCGGTGGTGGTATTGTTTGTGTTTTTTTACGAAAGCTTCCTGTTTCGTCAGTTCATTAACTCTTTGCGGCTTCGTTTTTTTCATCAGACAACGCCTCCCATAATAAATTGAAGTAATATTGAAATTCCGGAGCGTTTCTGGAGGCCAGCGGAGAGTCCTCCGTAAGGGTAAGATGAATTGGCACTTCGATTTTTACAGTGGCAGGCCGGCGGCTCAAGATGATAATACGGTCTGCCAGACTGACTGCTTCGGATAAATCGTGTGTAATCAGCAGGGCGGTTTTCCCACTCTTCCTTATGATTTGACAGATATCCGCAGAAACCATAAGGCGGGTCTGATAGTCCAGGGCGCTGAAAGGCTCATCCAACAGCAGGAGTTGTGGATTGAGGGCCAGGGTTCTGATAAGCGCCGCACGCTGTTTCATTCCTCCGGAAAGTTCACTTGGTTTTTTGTCTTTAAATTTGTATAAATCATAATCCTTCATCAGCTGAAGTACTCTGTCAGTATTTTCCTTTGTCATTTTTTTCCCTATCTCCAAACCTAAGATGGCGTTCTGGTATACGGTTCTCCACTCAAAAAGATGGTCTCTTTGCAGCATATATCCTATTTTAGGATAATGCAGGGAGCCATCCGGATTATGGAATTGAATCGTGCCTTCCTCGGGCTCCAGCAATCCGGCGATAATGGACAGCAGGGTGGATTTTCCGCAGCCGCTTGGTCCGACAATGGCGACAAATTCCCCGGGATTGATGTGGAAGGAGACATTGCAGAGTGCCGGTGTTTCTACCGAGAGGCTGTGATAGGAATAGCAGATGTTTTTTAATTGCAGCAGTGCTTCCGGCATGAAAAATCCCTTTCCTTACTTTTGTATTATTCTATGAAAAAGAAACGGAATGGTGTAGAGATTTGGCTTCCCGTATTGCATTAAAGCCAAATGTGTGCTACTATCAAATTCAGATTTAATTTTATATGGAGGAAACAATATGGCTCAATTGTGGGGCGGACGCTTTACAAAGGCGACAGATAAACTTGTTTTTGATTTTAATGCGTCTATTTCTTTTGATAAGATTTTGTTTTCGCAGGATATAGAAGGCAGTATTGCCCATGCCGTAATGCTGGAAAAACAGGGCATTCTCACTCTGGAAGAGAAGGATGCCATCGTAAAAGGACTTGCAGGAATCAGAGAAGACGTGGAAAGCGGCAGGCTGCCCATTGATGAATCACAGGAGGATATCCACAGCTTTGTGGAGGCAGTCCTGATAGAGAGAATCGGGGAAGCAGGAAAAAAACTGCATACGGGGCGCAGCAGAAACGACCAGATTGCGCTTGATATGAGGCTTTATGCCAGAGCGCATGTGCTTCAGACAGACAGCCTGTTAAAAGAACTGCTTACTGTACTTCTTTCTGTTATGGAAGAAAATACGGAAACCTGCATGCCAGGTTTTACACATCTGCAAAAGGCACAGCCCGTTACGCTTGCCCATCATTTCGGCGCTTATTTTGAAATGTTTAAAAGGGACAGGCTCAGGCTGAAGGATATTTACCACAGGATGAACTACTGTCCGCTGGGTGCGGGCGCCCTGGCAGGGACTACCTATCCTTTGGACAGAAATTATACGGCCTCCATGCTGGGTTTTGAAGGGCCGACGCTTAACAGCATGGATTCTGTTTCCGACAGGGATTACTTAATTGAGTTTTTGTCGGCGCTTGCTACCATCATGATGCACCTGTCAAGGTTTTCCGAAGAAATCATTCTCTGGAATTCCAATGAATACCGTTTTATAGAATTGGACGATTCTTATTCCACGGGAAGCAGCATTATGCCGCAGAAGAAAAACCCGGATATAGCCGAGCTTGTCAGGGGTAAGACTGGACGTGTTTATGGTGCATTAATGTCACTTCTTACGACTATGAAAGGGATTCCGCTTGCATATAACAAGGATATGCAGGAGGACAAGGAGGTGGCGTTTGATGCCATTTCCACGGTGGAGACCTGCACAGAGCTGTTTACCGGGATGATTAAAACAATGAAATTTAATAAAGAGACCATGGAGGAGAGCGCAGCGAAAGGGTTTGCCAATGCCACGGACGCGGCGGATTATCTGGTGAACAAAGGGGTACCGTTTCGGGATGCCCATGGTATTATCGGACGGCTGGTTCTATACTGTATTGACAAAAATACAAGTATAGACGCGCTTGGCATGGAAGAACTGAAAGCGGTGAGTGACAAATTTGAACCGGATATCTATGATGCGGTCAGCTTAAAAACCTGTGTGGAAAAACGCCTTACACTCGGTGCACCGGGACCAAAAAGGATGCAGGAAGTGATTCGTATGCATAAAGAGTATCTGGAGGAAGACTGGAAGTCATAAAGTAAATTAAATGCGTATCAAAAACAGCGCAGAAATGAGGGATAAAATGAGTGAAAAATTAAAGGTTGGTATTTTAGGCGGAACAGGTATGGTGGGGCAGCGTTTTATTTCACTGCTGGAGGACCATCCCTGGTTTGAAGTGACAACGATTGCGGCGAGCCCGCGTTCAGCAGGAAAGACTTATAAGGAGGCTGTGGGTGACAGGTGGAAAATGACAAAGCCCATGCCTGAAAAGGTGAAAGACATTGTGGTCATGAATGTAAATGAAGTGGAAAAAGTAGCTTCCGAAGTAGATTTTGTGTTCAGCGCCGTGGATATGACCAAGGAAGAAATCAAAGCCATTGAGGAAGCATATGCAAAAACGGAAACCCCTGTTGTATCCAACAACAGCGCTCACAGATGGACGCCGGATGTGCCCATGGTAGTGCCGGAAATCAATCCCGAACATATGAAAGTGATTGATTTTCAGAGAAAACGTCTGGGTACGAAGAGAGGTTTTGTTGCCGTAAAGCCCAACTGTTCCATCCAGAGTTATGCACCCGTACTGACGGCATGGAAGGAATTTGAGCCTATTGAGGTTGTGGCGACCACATACCAGGCGATTTCCGGGGCAGGAAAAACATTTAAGGACTGGCCGGAGATGGAAGGAAATATCATACCCTATATCGGCGGGGAAGAGGAGAAGTCTGAAAAAGAACCCCTTCGCATTTGGGGAGAGATAAAGGACGGTGTTATTGAGCCGGCTGCCTTGCCTGTGATTACCTGTCAGTGTATCCGTGTTCCTGTTCTGGACGGACATACGGCAGCCGTATTTGTTAAGTTTAGGAAAAAACCGACCAAAGAGCAGCTGGTTGAAAAGCTGGTGTCTTTTAAAGGTGTTCCGCAGGAATTAAACCTTCCTTCAGCGCCAAAACAGTTTATCCAGTATCTGGAAGAGGACAACCGGCCGCAGGTGAGTCTGGATGTCAATTTTGAAAACGGTATGGGAATCAGTGTAGGCCGTATCCGGGAAGATTCCGTTTATGACTGGAAGTTTGTCGGTTTATCCCATAACACTGTACGTGGCGCTGCGGGGGGCGCGGTATTATGTGCAGAGCTTTTGAAAGCACAGGGATATATTACCAGAAAATAGGAAAGATGTGAGAAGATACTTGGGGAGGCATTATTCATGGACGAATTGCGTTATCAGATAGACTTATTAAAGGCAATGAATCAGAAACTAAGCGGAAGGGATAAAATGTTCCGTTTAGTTTGCGATACATCCAATAATGCCTTTCTTTATTACGGGTTTGACAATGGAGACGTCATTACGTTAGGCGACTGGGAATCCTTTTTTACTTTTAAGGTGAAGGAAGTAAAAGATTTTTCATTTATATTTGACGAACTGGAAGATAAATATATTATGCCTGTCCGAAATGTGTTGTTTTTGGAGAAAAGCGGCAAGACAAAGGATAGTGTGGAGTGTTGCCTGAAAGATAAAAAAACCTGGCTGGAATTTGAAACAAGGATTTCCTATGATGAAGAGGAAAAGCCTACCGATAAAATCATCTGTATAAAGAATATCACCAAGTTTAAAAAGCAAAATGAAGAACTGCGGTATATGGCTTATTATGACGGGCTGACCGGACTGTATAACCGCAATTATTTTGTGATGCGTCTGGGAGAATTTATCAGGCGGGCAAAAGAGGAAAAAAGCATTGTCAGCGTCATGTTTATTGATATTGACGATTTCAGAAAAGTCAATGACGGCATGGGACTGATTGTGGGGGATGAAGTTGTACAGCAGTATGGGCAGTTTCTGGATACATTTTCCGAGGAAAATGTGGTTGTCTGCCATATGAACAGTGATGTCTACTGCATGGCAATCTATGACCCCTGCGGAAGCAGGAGTGTGGAGCATATACATAAAATCATACAGGAGAGAATCCATCAGGGCTTTACTTTAAGCAACGGGATGGATATCAGGCTTACGGTAAGTGTCGGGGTTGCAGAATACCCTGAGGCCTCCACTTCGGCCCTTGAACTGATTAACTGTGCGGAGATTGTCATGTTTAAGGCCAAATCCAGCGGCAAGGCTTCCCTGCAGTATTTTGATGCCCCTATTTTACAGGATTTCCTACAAAATGTGGACATTGAGAACAAGCTGAAGGAAGCAGTTTTTAACAAAAACTTTACCATGTATTTCCAACCCCAGTACTATACCGGAACAAGTCGCCTGCGCGGTGTGGAAGCGCTAATACGGTGGAAAGATGAAAATAACAGGATGATAAGTCCGGCAGTTTTTATTCCCATTGCAGAAAAAAACGGCGCCATCATTCCCATAGGCAACTGGGTGATTGAGGAGAGCATTAAAAATTATACCGAATGGAAGAGAAAATACGGTTATCCGCTGATAATGTCCATTAATATTTCCGCGATTCAATATAAGCGCAAAGATTTTGTGGAAAGATTGATGGGAATCATCAAAAAATATGATGTCAAACCTGATGAAATAGAACTGGAAATCACGGAGAGTGTGTTAATTGATGATTTTGCTGAGGTTAAGGAAAAACTGCTTACTCTCAGGGATTATGGAATCAGGATATCACTGGATGATTTCGGAACAGGATTCTCTTCCCTTTCTTATTTAAACGGATTGCCCATTGATACGTTAAAGATTGACAAGAGTTTTGTGGACAAAGTGGGTTCGGATGCCTCCACCAGAATTATCACGGAATCCATTGTGTCCATGGTAAACAAACTGGGATACGAAACGGTTGCAGAAGGTGTGGAAACAAAAGAACAGATGGATTATATGAAGAATATCGGTTGTGATATGATTCAGGGGTACTTTTTAGGGAAGCCGGTGCCGGCGGAAGATATAGAAAAACTGTTGATTGAGTTATTGTGATGTGGGGGAAATGCCATGCTGTTAGGACGCAGCGCTGAATTGACGCAGTTAAACCATTATTACGACAAAAAAGGCAGCCAGACCGTAGTGTTATACGGTCAGAAAAATATTGGAAAGACTGCACTTTTGAAAGAATTTTCAAAAGGGAAGCCTGCAGCCTATTATATGGCAAGGTCCTGTTCCGAGAAGGAACAGGTTTATCAGTGGTACGGAGAATTAGGGCATCGGGCAGAGGAAAAGAGTCTTCCTTCTTATGAGACTATTTTTTCTGAAATGTTTCAAAAACAGCAGGGAAAGAATATTCTCATAATAGAGGAATTTCAGAATCTGTTAAAACCCGGGTTTACCTTTATGCGGGAACTGGATTCTTTTTTGCACGGATATGAAGGAGAGGTGCTGGTTATCTTGTGCAGTTCTTCCGTGGGCTGGGTGGAAAACAGCATGGTACGGAAAATGGGAGAAACAGCTTATCTGTTATCAGGGCTGTTAAAAATAAAAGAGTTAAAATTTAAGGACTGTATGCAGTTTTTCCCTCATTTTACGAAACAGGAAAGCATAGAAGTGTATGCCATTTTAGGCGGATTTCCGGGGTTATGGATGTATTTTGATGACTGCCTGTCCGTACGGGAAAATATTATCAACTGTTTACTGAAAAAGTCAGGTCCCCTGTCTGGTGAGGCGAAACAGCTTTTGACAGAGGAACTGCGTGAAACAGCCGTATATAATACCATTCTTGCCTCCCTTGCAAAGGGGAATCATAAGCTGAACGATTTATATCTGCATACCGGTTTTTCCAGGGCAAAAATCAGTGTATATTTAAAAAACCTGATGGAACTGGAAATCGTAGAGAAAGTTTTTTCCTATGACACTGAAGGGTATGAAAATGCCCAGAAAGGGATGTACCGTATCAGCAATCGTTTTCTTCATTTCTATTATCTGTTTATGTATCCTTATATGAGCAGTCTGCAGATAAAAAAGCCGGAAGATTTTTACCGGGAATTTATTGCGGGAAAATTAAATGGTTATGTTGCCGGATATTTTAAGAGTGTCTGTATGGAACATATGGAGGAAATGAACGGGCGAGGCATGCTTCCTTTTGTATATGAACGGTCGGGGGAGTGGGTCGGAAAGGTTGGCAATATTGACATAGTTGTGCAGGATGAAAATGACAATACCCTTCTTGCAGTTTGTAATTATGAGCAGCCCGTTATGACTTATGACGATTATGAACGGCTGCTTGACTGTGCTGTCAAGGCCAGATTAACGGCCGGTTATGTGTTTTTGTATTCTACAGGCCAATTTGACGAGAAATTGCAGGCGCAGGCAGCGGAACAGAAAAATATTACCCTTGTGTCCATGCAGGAATTATAGGAGAGTGACTGTGGGGAAAGCGTTGATTATTACGGAAAAACCATCGGTTGCACAGGAGTTTGCCAAAATCCTGGGGGTGTCCGGCAGAAGGGAAGGGTATCTGGAAAACGATTCCTATGTGATAACCTGGTGTGTCGGACATCTGGTAGAGATGGTGTATCCGGAAGAATATGATGAAAAGTATAAAAAGTGGAAACTGGAAGATTTGCCGTTTCTGCCAAAAGAATATAAATATCATGTAATACCTGCCGTCAGCAGACAATATGATATTGTACATGGCATGTTGTACCGGGATGACATTGATACGGTTTACTGGGCGGGGGATGCCGGAAAAGAAGGACAGACAATAGAGGAAAACATCCGGAATTTCGGCGGCGTAAAGGAAGGCATGAAGGAACTGCGCGTCTGGATTGACTCCCAGACGGAGGAAGAGATAAAAAGGGGACTTAGGGAAGCAAAGCCTATGTCCGAATACGCCAATCTGGGCAGGTCCGGCATTATGCGAACGATGGAAGATTATGCAATGGGCATCAATTTTTCCCGCGCCATGTCTGTAAAATACGGGCATCTGTTAAATGATGCGGCGGGCACGAAAAGTTACACGGCGATTGCAATCGGACGGGTTATGACCTGTGTGCTGGGAATGGTGGTTATCAGGGAAAGAGAAATCCGTAATTTTACGGAAACCCCGTTTTACAGAGTTGCAGGCAGTTTTTTTGAAACGGCGCTGGAGGCGGAATGGAAGGCGGTAGAAGGGTCAGCATATTTCGCATCGCCTCTGCTTTATAAGGAAAACGGATTTAAGGAACGGGTAAGTGCGGAAAAATTTATCGCCGGCTTAGACGGAAAAAAAGCGGTGGTGAAATCCATTGACAAGGGCATATCCAAAAAGAAAGCGCCGTTATTGTTCAATTTGGCGGAACTACAGGCGGAATGCTCCAAACGTTTTAAGATAAGCCCGGATGAAACTCTGCAGGCTGCACAGGATTTATATGAAAAAAAAATGACTACCTATCCGAGGACGGACGCCCGCGTGCTGTCCACCGCCGTGGCAAAGGAAGTGGGCAAAAATATCAACGGACTGAAAGGGTATGAGCCGGTTTCCTCTTTTGTGGAGAAAATAAAAACGGCAGGTCTGGCACGCAATATTGCAAGGACATCGTACACGGATGATGCAAAAGTGACGGACCATTATGCCATTATCCCCACCGGCCAGCTGACAGAACTGCGTTCTTTGACGGAACTGCAGAAAAAAGTGTTTGATTTGATTGTGCGCCGGTTTTTAAGTATTTTTTACCCGCCTGCCGAATACCGGACGGTGAAGCTATCCGTGGAAGTGGAAAAAGAGCAGTTTTTTTGTAGTGAGAAAGCCATAAAAAGCCCCGGTTATCTGGAAATTGCGGGAAAGATGCAGGAAGAGGGCGGGGAGGAAGAAAACTGCGAGGGTCTTCTTTCCCTTGCAGACAGCATAAAAATTGGGGACGAGGTTACAGTGGGCGGATATGCGGTAAAGGAAGGAAAGACATCGCCGCCCAAGCGATACACCTCCGGTTCCATGGTGCTTGCCATGGAAAATGCCGGGCAGTTGATTGAGGATGAAGAACTCAGGGCGCAGATAAAGGGCTCCGGCATCGGCACTTCTGCCACCAGGGCGGAAATTATTAAAAAGCTGATTCGGATTGGCTATCTGAACCTGAACAAAAAAACACAGGTATTGACGCCGGAACTTATAGGGGAAATGATATTTGAAGCGGTGAGTATGACGGTTCCCGAATTGTTAAACCCCAAAATGACGGCATCCTGGGAAAAGGGACTGGACGGCATTACGAAGGGCACGGTGGTAATGGAAGAATACCGCTCAAAGCTGGAGGAATTTATCCGTAAGGAAACCGTCGCTCTGGCGGAAAAAGACTTAAAAGGCCAGCTGCTTTCAAGGATACAGCCCCTGACAGGCAAGGAAGCAAGGGGCATTGCCGCCAAAAGGAGGCTGGGAGTTTCCTGCCCGGTCTGCGGTGGGGAAATGGAAACCACGCCGTTCGGTTATGGGTGCAGCAATTATAAAAAGGACAATACGGGCTGCCGCTTTTGTGTCGGAACCATTGCCGGAAGGCCGCTTTCGGAAGAAGAACTGAAAACACTGCTGACAGACGGCAGGACGCCGACCTTGCGTGATTTTAAATCAAAAACAGGAAAAAAGTTTGACGCCTGCCTGATACTTGTAAAGGAAGAAGGAAAAGCGGAAATCAGGTTTGATTTTGAACATGTGGAGGCAAGACGTGTGGAAAATGTTTCCTGTCCTGTCTGCGGTGGGGATATTGTTGTGACGCCGTTCGGCTATGCCTGTGTAAACCGGGATGCCAAGGAAAAAGAGGGGTGTTCGTTTGCGATTGGAAAAATATCGGAAAAAAGCCTGAATGAGGCGCAGGTAAAAGAACTGCTTACAAAAGGGCGCACCTCCACTATCAGGGGATTCAAATCCAAAAAGGGCACCCGGTTTGATGCCTGTCTGGCGCTGGAAAAAGGGGAAGACGGTACGGTATCCGTCAGGTTTGATTTTGAAAATGTGGAGGCCAAAAAGGTTAAGGACGTCAAATGCCCATTGTGCGGCAACAATATCGTACAGATGCCCTTTGGCTTTGGGTGTGCAGGTTATGACAGGGACAATCCCCAGAGCTGCCGGTTTTCCATTGGCAGGATTGCGGGGGTGAAGTTAAAGGAAGCAGCGGTAAAAGAACTGTTACAAAACGGTAAAACCGGTATGATACAGGGTTTTATAGCCAAGACGGGAATGATGTTTGACGCCTCCTTGAAATTGGACGAGGAAGGAAAGGTGGTATTTGACTTTCCACAAAAGCCGCCGCCGGAGGAAACCACGGTGAAATGCCCAAAATGCGGCAGGCTTTTGCAAAGAAGCCAGTGGCACTATGAATGTGAATGCGGCTTTCGGATTTTTCACACCGTCGCAGGGGTGGCGCTTACGGATGAAATTATGTCGCAGCTTCTGGAAACAGGTAAAAGCAGTGGGAAGGTGCCGGGATTTACCTCAAAGGCAGGCAAAGTGTTTGACGCCTGTCTGAAGCTGGAGAATGATGTTATAAAATTTGATTTTGAGAAAACAGAGTGAGAGGAAAAGAGGATGGAAGAAATTACGGTGCAAGAGTTATATTCCCTGCAGGAAACCATTGCGGCAGGGTTGTTTGAAGGAATCACCTACCCGTGGGAGGCGCTCCCCAAAATCCATGATTTTATTTTAAAGCTTGGGGCAGGTCTTTCGGAAGAAGTCTATGAAAAGCGGGGGGAGGATATCTGGATTGCAAAATCTGCAAAGATTGCGCCCACAGCATGTTTAAACGGCCCCCTTATCGTGGACGAAGGGGCGGAAATCCGGCATTGTGCCTATATCCGCGGCAATGCCATTGTGGGAAAAGGCGCAGTGGTGGGTAATTCCACGGAATTGAAGAATGCAGTGCTTTTCAATATGGTGCAGGTGCCGCATTACAATTATGTGGGTGACAGCATTTTGGGGTATAAATCCCATATGGGTGCAGGCTCCATCACTTCCAATGTGAAAAGCGACAAAACTCTGGTTGTGGTGAAATCAGAAAACGAGGAAATTCCCACAGGGCTGAAAAAAATGGGCGCCATGCTGGGAGATTGTGTGGAGATTGGCTGTAACTCTGTGTTAAATCCGGGAACCGTTATCGGGAAAAATAGCAATGTGTACCCGACCTCCTGTGTGAGGGGCGTAATCCCTTCGTGCTCAATTTACAAAAAGCAGGGAGAAATTACAAAAAGAACTGGATTTTTTCCTGTGGATATGAGAGAATGAACACGATGAAAATGATACATAAATATCATATTTATTTTTGAAAGGAGATTTCACATGATTTACTCAAAGGAAGTTGAAGAAATGTGTACAGTTGCACAGGGCGTACATCATGGATGCGCACCTATCCCTGAAGAAGCAAAATGGGTTCAGGCAAAAAAAGTAGAAGATATTTCCGGCCTGACACACGGTGTGGGCTGGTGTGCTCCCCAGCAGGGCGCATGCAAGCTGACCTTGAACGTTAAGGAAGGAATTATTCAGGAAGCGCTGGTAGAAACCATTGGCTGCTCCGGCATGACACATTCCGCTGCCATGGCTGCAGAAATCCTTCCCGGGCTTACCGTTATGGAAGCTTTGAATACAGACCTTGTATGTGATGCTATCAATACCGCCATGAGAGAGCTGTTTTTACAGATTGTTTACGGACGTACCCAGAGCGCTTTCTCTGAGGAAGGCCTGCCTATCGGCGCCGGTCTGGAAGACCTTGGAAAAGGACTCAGGAGCCAGGTGGGTACTATGTACGGTACGCTGAAAAAAGGTCCCCGTTACCTTGAGATGGCAGAAGGTTATGTGACCGGCATTGCTCTTGACAAGGATGACCAGATTATCGGTTACAAGTTTGTAAGTCTGGGCAAAATGACTGACTTCATCAAGAAGGGTGATGACCCTAACACCGCATATGAGAAGGCATGCGGGCAGTATGGCCGTGTGGATGATGCTGTTAAGATTATTGACCCTAGAAAAGAATAAGGATAAAGGAGGACAAAGAAATGGCTTTATTTGAATCATATGAAAGACGTATTGATAAAATCAACGCTGTATTGAACAGCTATGGCATCTCCTCTATCGAAGAAGCAGAGAAGATTACCAAGGATGCCGGCTTGGACGTATATGAGCAGGTAAAGAAAATACAGCCCATCTGTTTTGAAAACGCATGCTGGGCATATACCGTAGGCGCTGCCATTGCCATCAAAAAAGATTGTAAGAAAGCTGCAGAAGCCGCAGCGGCAATCGGGGAAGGCTTACAGGCATTCTGTATTCCCGGTTCGGTGGCAGATACCCGTAAGGTTGGCCTGGGACATGGAAACCTTGGTAAAATGCTTCTGGAAGAAGAAACCGATTGTTTCTGCTTTTTGGCAGGACATGAGTCTTTTGCTGCGGCAGAAGGTGCAATCGGTATTGCTGAGAAGGCAAATAAGGTTCGCCAGAAACCTCTGCGTGTTATCCTGAATGGTCTTGGAAAAGATGCTGCAAAGATTATTTCCCGTATCAACGGATTTACTTTTGTGGAAACGACTTACGACCCTTATACCAATACCGTGACAGAGGTGGAGAGAATTGCATATTCCGAAGGACTCCGCTCCAAAGTAAACTGCTATGGCGCAAACAGCGTACCGGAAGGAGTGGCAATCATGTGGAAGGAAAATGTGGATGTATCCATTACCGGCAACTCCACGAACCCTACCAGATTCCAGCATCCCGTGGCAGGTACATACAAGAAAGAAAGAATAGAAGCAGGAAAGAAATACTTCTCCGTAGCATCCGGCGGCGGTACCGGACGTACCCTGCATCCCGACAATATGGCGGCAGGTCCTGCATCCTATGGCTTTACGGATACCTTGGGCCGTATGCATTCCGACGCACAGTTTGCAGGTTCTTCTTCCGTTCCCGCGCATGTGGAAATGATGGGATTAATCGGCATGGGCAACAACCCTATGGTAGGCGCTACCGTTGCTGTGGCAGTTTCCATTGAGGAAGCAGCGAAGGCAGGTAAGTTTTAAGAAACATTGATTTTTTGAGGATTTGGCAAGTCGTGATATGGCTTGCCAGACCCTCTTTTTTTATGGGTAAGAGGTTTACGCTTTGTATTCATATTTCAATTAAAACATGACACACAGATGACACGTTTGGTCTGTTAATATGACCTTAAATAAACGTAAAGGAGAGTAATTGTATGGATATGAAGGCAGAATTTGATGGAGGATTGGTTAAAGTGAGCAGATTCAGTGAAAAAGGTTACCATGTAAGAGAAAATACACCTGTGTATTTTAGGTTGCTATGGAGTTGTTTTTGAAATTCTTCCGGAAGTTGAAATAACTCATTTGGCGCCATTTACAGGAATTCATATGTTTTATGGAGAACCTAAGGAACAAATGATTGCGTTTATGCAGGTTCAAGGAATTGAAAAAATGTATGAATATATAATCTCAAAAGGATGGAATAAAATTACTGAAGTTGTAACACAGCCATGGGGTGGAAAAACATGCACCTTAACAACGATAGATGGATACATCATCAGTATATTTGAGTAAGTAAACTTGGGGACAAAGACTTGTACTATGTGGTAAAAGAGCAGTAAAGAGAAACTGTGCAGGAGCATCTTTAAAATAAGAAAATTCTTAACAGATAAATATAAGGCAGAATTATATTGACTTTAATGCATTGGATTGGTAAACTGAATAATGTAATATACAGTTACATAGTAATTATAAACGATGTTATATTTTCTTACAGGAGGGAAAAAGATGTTTTGTGGTAATTGTGGAAACCAAGTGCCGGATGGGGCAAATGTATGCCCGAACTGCGGTACGGCATTAGGCGTACAGACGGACAACAGCGCTTCGGTTAATAACGGCGCTCCGATGAACAACGGTATGCCTGTTAATAATGGACCGGTTTACCAGATGCCCGGTCAGATGCCTGCATCACCCATGCCTACTCCGGGTGGAGACAGCAATGTAAACGCTACGATTTCAACCATCTGTGGTGTTATAAGCATTATTGTTGCGGTATTTGGCGGCATTATGTTTGGTGTATTTGGTGGTCTGCTTGCGGTGGTTTTAGGTGTTGTTGCATTGGTTACGGGTATCAGTGCAAGGAAGGAGACCAATGGCGCAAAGGGTTCCGCAGGTTTTGTCTGCGGTATACTGGGATTGATTTTTGGTGTTGTTTTTGCAGCCAGCTGTGGTATTTGCGGTGTAGTCAGCGGCGGTTATACCTGCTATGGCTGTGTAGGCGGAAGCTGCAAGGCCAGAAATGATATAAGGAGTACTTTTGGCGACGGTTTTGACATGGATGATTTTGAAGATTTTTTTGACTATTATTACTAATCTTTTTATTTCAGATGGTCTGAAAAGCTGAAAGGCTGTTGCTTTTGCAACAGCCTTTTAAAAAAGGAGTCGGCATGTTACCTTACATACAGATAGCAGGTAAGTTTTCCCTGCCGTTATATGGCATTGTTTTTGTGATTGGCTTTATCATCGCAATGGCAATTGCCCGTCAAAATGCCAAAGCATACGGGCTGGATAAATCAGATGTAATTTTTGCGGCAGCATACGGGGTGATTGGCCTTCTGTTTGGAGCTAAGCTACTGTATTTTCTCACAAAGCTTCCCAATATTCTGCTGCATTTTGACGTGTATTGGAAGTGGCTTAAAATAATTCCTTTGGATGCTTTGGAATATGCTTTTGGGGGGCTTGTGTTCTATGGCGGCTTGCTTGGGGCAGTTGCAGGTGCATGGATTTATTGCAGGAAATATAAAGTACCGTTTTTGGAAATGGCAGATTATTATGCACCTTTTATTCCTCTTATTCATGGTTTTGGCAGAATAGGCTGTTTTTTGGCCGGATGCTGTTACGGAAGGGAATATCATGGCTTTGGAAGTGTACAGTTCCCGTATAATGAGGCAGTGCCGGAGTTGAGTCAGGTTCCCAGAGTACCCGTGCAGCTGCTGGAAGCAGGACTAAACGTCATTATGTTTTTTGTCTTATTCTATTTGGTAAAAAAGAAGATACTGCGTTCCGGACAGCCGATTGGAATCTATTTTTTGTATTATACTGTAATAAGGTTTTTACTGGAGATGTTACGGGGGGATGTTATCAGGGGGAAAATGGGCATACTTTCCACCTCCCAGCTAATCAGCCTGATTTTGTTTCCGGTTGCTGTAATACTTATCAGTGGAAAGTACAGGAAGAAAAACTGACATGCATGGTAAAAAAAGGATTACTCTGGAAAGAGGACTATATATTACGGGGTTATTGGCATTACTGTTAGGGATACCGTTTGTTTTGCTGTATTTGTCATATCTGGATGATGGTTTATGGCCGCCCTGTATCCTGCAGCGGTATCTGGGTGTTTATTGTCCCGGCTGCGGCGGAAGCAGGGCATTGAAAGCATTTTGGGAGGGGCATTTTTTATTATCCCTGTATTATCATCCAATGGTGTTATATACAGCAGTTATTTACATCCTTTTTATGGTTTCTCAGACTGTTTGTATCTGCAGCAGGGGACGTTTCAGGGGGATGCGGTTCCATAATTGGTTTTTATATGCAGCATTGTGTATTTTAATTTTAAACTGTTTCATTAAAAATATTTTAAAGTTTGGATTTGGTATCATTGTTTTTTGATGTAGGAAGGGGAACCTTTTACAAATATTATTCAAAGAGAGGAGTTCAATTATCATGGACGGACAAAATTTCAATAACAACTTTTCAGGACAGCAGTCTTCACAGACGCCGGAACAACCTAATTATCAACAGCAGGGGTATCAGCAGCCTAATTATCAGCAGGGGTATCAGCAACAGGGGTATCAGCAGCCTAATTATCAGCAGGGCTATCAACAGCAGATGTACCAGCAGCCTAATTATGAGCAGAATGCATATCAGCAGATGCCTGAGCAGAATATGTATCAGCAGCCTTATGCAGTTCCTGTTCAGACCACAAGTACCAGTGGATTGTCTATTGCCGGATTTGTAATTGGTATCTTGGCTCTTTTGTCTTCTTGTGTTTTAAGCTGGATTTCCGCACTGATTGGTATAGTGGGTCTTATCCTTTCCATTATTGGACAGGTTAAGAAAAAATCAGGAATGGGTATTGCGGCAATTATTGTGTCTGCAATCAGTATTGTAGTGGCAATCATTTTCTTCTGCATATATATGTATGTGATTGTCAATGACCCGAGTTATTACAGATATTTCTAATTATCGCCCCGGCTAAAATATTTATTTTGGCAAGTCATGATTTGAAAAACCCTTTCATATATTCTAACAACGGAATAGAAAGGGTTTTTTTATGAAAAAATTTTGGGTATTGCCGCTTTTTGTCGCCATGTTTTTTTTAGGCAGGGCGGCAGGATATGTGGTACAGTATGTGGAAACTGCCTCGTCCCATCTGGTGGAAACCGAAAATTGGGGATTAGGGTTTGGAAAAGAGGGTACGCAGCCTACGGGGAATGCTACCAGTGACGAACTGGGGAAGTACAATGCCCACTATGTAGGCGATGACAGTAAGAAAGTTATATATCTGACTTTTGATTGTGGTTTTGAAAACGGCAATACGGAACCGATATTGGATGCCCTGAAAAATCATGATGCGCCGGCTACCTTTTTTGTAGTGGGACATTTTCTGGAGTCAGCGCCGGATATCGTAAAACGAATGGTGGAAGAAGGGCATACAGTGGGTAACCATACCTTTCATCATCCCGATATGACACAGATTTCCGATATGGATTCTTTTCAAAAGGAAATGGAAGATGTTTCCGCTCTGTTTAAAGAGATAACCGGTGAGGAATTGGCAATGTATTACAGGCCGCCGCAGGGAAAGTATAGTAAGGAGAATTTGCAGATGGCAAAAGAACTGGGATATCATACCTTTTTCTGGAGCCTTGCCTATGTGGACTGGTATCAGGATAACCAGCCGACAAAAGAAGAAGCTTTTGATAAGTTAATCGGCAGGATACATCCCGGAGCCATCGTACTGTTACATAGCACATCCCGGACAAATGGGGAAATTTTGGATGAACTGCTTACAAAATGGGAAGAAATGGGATATGAGTTTAGGCCGTTGTCTGATTTTACCCAATAAAAAAACCGCTTTTGCGTTTTTTTTATTGGCAGATAGTTATTCGCTTTCTTCAATGGTTGCGCCTAAGTCAGAAATATCTTCACCGTGCAAAAGTTTTATGATAACGGTGATACGTTTATAGGCTCTTTCATAATTTTCCCTGGCATATTCCGCAGTATATTCATTGTAAGAGTTTTCACCAAATGCCTCATGATAAGACTCTACAGCCGTGGTCATATAGCTGCTTGCTTCTTCTGCAAGACCTTTAATATATGCATATTCATCCGGCACGGAAATCTCCGCCAATGACTGAAAAGACTGATTCAACTGGTCAAGATAGCCGAGAAGCTCATATTTTGCATTTTCGGATTGAGCATCGATACTGTTGATATTGGTGTCAATGACAGCGATTTCATTGCAAAAGGAGTCAATGTCATTTTTAAACTGTGTTATTTGAGGGTCTTCGCCACAGCCTGCCAGAAAAATGCATAAAACAAGTGATGACAAGAGCAGCAGAAATTTGTTTTTCAATTACCCGTCCTCCGTAGTCAGTATTTAAGTAACATATTGAATTTATCATATTTTTGTCATGAAAGCAATAAGGAAACACAATCCAATTGCCCAATTATTAAAATCATGATAATATTGTGAAAAGTACTTCTATGGTTCACATCTTGCTGGGCCACTAAAGGCGGCATGGGAGGTTAAAATGACAAAAAAGGAATTTGCGGTCTGGAGCAGTAACAATAATATATATCTGGATGGGGCAACCGGCTCTAACCTGATGAAAGCGGGAATGCCTGCGGGCGTTTGTCCTGAAAAGTGGATTCTGGAGAATCCGGGGGTTTTTCTGGAGTTGCAAAAAGCTTATGTAGAAGCAGGAAGCAATATACTTTATGCCCCTACTTTTTCGGCAAACAGGATAAAACTTGCAGAATACGGTTTGCAGGAAAATCTTGTGGAAATGACAAAAAAGCTGGTAGAACTGTCTAAACAGGCGGCGGAAGAAAAAGCATATATTGCAGGAAACCTTACCATGACAGGACAACAGCTTGCTCCTATCGGTAAGATGGATTTTGAGGAATTAATCACCATCTATAAGGAGCAGATACAGGCGCTTTTAGACGCAGGGGTTGATTTGCTTGTCATAGAAACCATGATGAGCCTGCAGGAGGCAAGGGCAGCCCTCATTGCAGCGAAGGAATCCTGTGATTTGCCCGTGTTGGTGACGATGACTTTTGAAGGGGATGGCAGAACCCTTTACGGGACAGATGCACTGACAGCTTCAGTAGTATTATCGTCGTTGGGCGCAGATGCCATCGGGGCAAACTGTTCCACGGGTCCTGCCGCCATGAGCGGCATTATCCGGAAGATGGCTGCGGCGGTTGAGATTCCCGTTATAGCAAAGCCTAATGCAGGGCTTCCTTTTGTGGACAAGGAGGGGAATACCTGTTATGATATGCAGCCCGAAGAATTTGCAGAGGAAATGCTGCTGTTAAAAGAAGCCGGGGCTTCCGTATTTGGCGGCTGCTGCGGCACGGAGCCGTCGCATATTGCACTATTGAAAAAGAGATTGGGAGTGGAAAGGCTGGAGACATGTGAAAAGCAGTCAGGTCTTCGTTATCTTGCGTCTGAAAGGCAGACGGTATCTTTTACCCTGGAGAATCAATTTATTGTGGTGGGGGAGCGCATCAATCCTACAGGTAAAAAGAAGTTGCAGGCGGCGCTTAAGGAAGGTTCCCTTGATATGGTTAAGGAATTTGCAGAAGAACAGGAGGCCTGCGGAGCAAGCATCCTCGACGTCAACATGGGGATGGGCGGCATAGATGAAAAGGAGATGATGCTTAAGGCGATTGAGGAGACAGGTACGGTTACAAATTTGCCTCTTTCCCTTGACTCCAGCCATATCTCTGTTCTGGAAGCGGCGCTCAGGAGGTATCCCGGAAGGGCGCTTATCAATTCCGTTTCCTTTGAAAAGGAAAAATTTGAACGTCTTCTTCCCATTGTGAAGAAATACGGCGCCATGTTCATCCTGCTTCCGCTTTCCGATGCAGGCCTGCCGGCAAGTCTGGAGGAAAAAAAGGAGATTATCCGTAAAATATGGGAGAGGGCAAAAGACCTCGGTTTTAAAAAAGAAGATATTGTGGTGGACGGACTGGTGAATACGGTGGGAGCCAACAAAATGGCGGCAATGGAAACGCTGGAAACAATCCGTTACTGCAAAAAAGAGGGATTTGCAACTGTTTGCGGGCTGTCCAATATATCTTTTGGAATGCCGGAGCGAGGTTATGTGAATACTGCCTTTTTGACTATGGCGATACAGGCAGGGCTTACCATGGCGATTGCCAATCCCTCACAGGAACTGTTGATGGGATGTGCGTTTGCCGCTGATTTACTGTTAAACAAAGAAGAGGCGGACATGCGTTATATTGCTTATGCGGGTGGACTGAAGGAAAAGCGGGAACAGCGCGAAGAAACCATGCGGCACTTACAAGCGGCTGCGCCAAAGGCTGAAAAAAGCACGGTAAAAGGGCAGGATTGTAAGGAAGCGGAAAGGGACGGCAGTGGGGAAGCAGGCAGTCCGGTAAGGCAAAAATTGAAGGAAGCGGTGTTAAAAGGGAACAGAAACGGAATTGTGCAGATTACGCAGGACGCCCTTGCAAAGGGAGAAGAGCCCAAGGCGCTGTTGGACGAAGTATTGCTGCCGGCCATCAACACAGTGGGAGATTATTTTGACAGCGGAAAGTATTTCCTGCCGCAGCTTATCGCGGGTGCGGAAGCAATGAAGCTTGCCATAGAAGTGCTGGAACCGCTGCTTTTGACAGAGAATACAGGAAAAAATATGCCCGTTATCATCATTGCCACGGTGGAAGGGGACATTCACGATATCGGCAAAAATCTTGTGGCGCTGATGCTGAAGAATTATGGTTTTCAGGTAATAGATTTGGGAAAGGATGTTCCCAAAGAAAAAATCATAGAAGCGGCAAAACAAAATAACGCTTCCATTATAGCCCTTTCCGCCCTGATGACTACCACTATGAAACAGATGGAAGCTGTCATAAAATATGCCAGAGAGCAAGGGGTAACCGCAAAATTCATGGTGGGCGGAGCCGTAATCACAGAGGAGTACGCACGGGAAATCGGCGCGGACGGTTATTCCAAGGATGCGGCAGAAGCAGTAAAACTGGCAGGCAGGCTTATGGAACAGATGAAATAATTTTACGAATCCGCATACGGCTAGCGGCAGCCCCGGCGCTGCCGCTAGCCGTATGCGGATTCGTAAAATTTATGTTGAATTAGTATACTTTACTGTGCTAAAATGTCCGTATACGTTTATCATCAAAAATGAAACAGCAGGGAGGAAACCATATGATAGGAGCAGATGCCATAATCAAATGTCTCGAGGCGGAAGGTGTGGATGTGGTCTTTGGCTATCCGGGAGTCGCTATCTGTCCTTTTTACAATAGTATCTTACAGTCGGATATCAGGACCGTTCTGATTCGGACGGAGCAGAATGCAGCACATGCGGCAAGCGGCATGGCAAGAATCACCGGCAGGCCCGGTGTGTGTGCGGTGACTTCGGGACCGGGTGCGACCAATGTTATTACAGGCATTGCAACAGCGTTTGCGGACAGCATTCCTTTAATTTGTATTACCGGACAGGTAAACAGTGAACTTTTGGGAAGCGATGTGTTTCAGGAGGCTGATATTACGGGAGCGGTTGAGTCTTTTGTCAAATACAGCTATCTTGTAAAAAATGTGCAGGAGATTCCCAGGATTTTTAAAGAGGCTTTCTATATTGCCAATTCCGGCAGGAAAGGACCTGTTTTGATTGACATACCCATTGATGTGCAGAATGCGGCAATCAGTCGTTTTTCCTATCCGGAAGAAGTATCCTTAAGGACCTATAAGCCTACGGTCAAAGGACATGCAGTCCAGATTAAGAAAGTGGTAAAGGAGCTGGAACGTGCAAAACGCCCCATTATCTGTGCCGGCGGCGGCGTATTGTTAAGCGGCGGCAAAGAGGAACTTAAGAATTTTGCAGAGAAGCATAGGATTCCCGTGGTATCAACCATGATGGGAATCGGGGTCATGCCCACAGAGCACCCCCTTTATTACGGCATGGTGGGAAACAACGGAAAAGCATATGCCAACAGGGCAATGAATGAGTCCGACATGTTGATTATGGTCGGTGCGCGTGTGGCAGACCGTGCAGTCAGCCAGCCTGATTTGATTACGCAGAATAAGGTGCTGGTACATATCGATGTGGACCCGGCGGAAATCGGCAAAAATGCAGGGCCGACCATACCGCTGGTAGGGGATGCCAGAAATATTTTTACAGATTTTGCTCAACAGGAATTTGTCTGTGAACATGAAGAGTGGATAGCTATGTTGGACGGATACCGTTCCACCATGGAAAAAAGGAGGATGCCCAATCCTGCTTATGTGGACCCGGCTGCTTTTATTACCCGGCTTTCCGAAAAAATGCAGGCTGACGGCGTCTATGTGGCGGATGTAGGGCAGAACCAGATATGGTCCTGTGGATATCATGTTGTAAAAGACGGCAAATTTCTTACCTCCGGTGGTATGGGCACCATGGGTTATTCCATTCCGGCAGCGATGGGGGCGAAACTGGCGGATATGTCAAAACAGGTAATCGCCGTATGTGGTGACGGTTCATTCCAGATGTCCATGATGGAGCTTGCCACCATAAGACAGCATCAGGTGCCGGTAAAAATAATCGTTCTTAAGAACAATTATCTGGGCATGGTGAGGGAATACCAGCATTTCACATATAAAGACCAATATTCCGTAGTGGACCTTTCGGGAAGTCCTGATTTGGAAAAGCTTTCAGCGGCATATGATATACCATTCCTCAGACTGGAAAATATGGAAAAATCAGAGGAGGTCATCGATATGTTTTTAAAAGAGGACAAGACCATGCTATTGGAATGTCTTATTGACCCCATGGATTTGGTAAAGTAGGAAGGAAGGTTTTGGCTTATGAAAAAGATATATTCAGTACTGGTGGAAAACCGTTCCGGCGTATTGTGCAAAGTGGCGGGCCTCTTTTCCAGAAGATGTTTTAATATTGACAGCCTTGCGGTAGGGGAAACGGATGATTCCGCCGTATCCTGCATGACCATTGTGTCCAGCGGCAATGAGCGCACCATAGAGCAGATAGAAAAACAGTTAAATAAAAAGCTTGATGTCATCAAGGTAAAAACCTTTGACGAGTCAAAAAGCATCAGCAGGGAATTGATGCTGATTAAAGTAAAATACAACAAAACCACCCGCCGTGAAATCATGGAAATCTGTGAAATGATGAAAGCGGATATTGTGGATATGTCAAAAAGCCAGATGATGATTCAGGTGTGTGACATCCCGGAAAAGACCAAGCTGTTTATCCAGATGCTGGCGTCCATCAGCATTGTGGAAGTGGCAAGAACCGGGACGCTGGCGCTGCCGAAGTGCTCGGAGAGCGATGTTTAGGGGCAAGTGCCGGTTAGGTAAAGGGTGTGACGCGAGTGACGAGAGTGACGCCGCCGGAAGGTTTATATTCCCATTCAGACGCGCTTTCGCTCTTTAAAAACGCAGCGGCACGTAAGGCGCTGAAATACAGCGCCTAAATGCCGGCGTTTTTAAACGGTCTTCATGGGAATATAAGCCTTCCGGCGGCTGTAACACAGCGTGTTCGCAAAACTTATCGGCACTTGCCATAGGCTGCTAAAATACAATAACACTTGCAGGATGCCGTCAGGCGGCCGCATTGGGTAACAGCGGGAATATCCCTTCCCTCCCGCGTCCCTAGAGGCATCCACGACAGCATCCCCGCATTCAAAAATCTTGACAACACCCGCAACTATTGCTATAGTTAAAAACTAAGGGATGATTTTAATGGAGGAAAAAGCATTGCAGGAAAAAGTATTGCAGAAAAAGGTGTTTCAGCTGTTGACGGAAAATACTTCCGGTGTGTTGAGCAGGATATCCGGATTGTTTTCCAGACGCGGTTATAATATTGAGAGCATTACGGCAGGTGTGACGGCGGACCCCAGGTTTTCCCGGATAACGATTGTGACAAGCGGGGATGACCAGGTTCTGGAGCAGATTGAAAAGCAGGTGGCCAAACTTGTTGATATAAGGGACATCAAGGAATTAAAGCCTGAGGAGAGCGTCTACAGGGAACTTGCCTTGATTAAAGTGCGTGCAAGGGCCAGCGAAAGGCAGGGAGTGATTTCCCTGGCAGGAATTTTCCGTGCCAATATTATTGATGTGAGTTCGGAAAGCCTGATTGTGGAAATGACAGGTGACCAGACAAAAATAGATGCTTTTATCAGCCTGCTGGAAGGGTATGATATTTTGGAACTGGCAAGAACCGGCATTGCAGGGCTTTGCCGTGGGACGGATAATATCACATACATAGAAGAGTAGTGTTTTCATGATGACCCGGAGGGTAACCTTCTCGTTATATATTTTTAAATGAAAAACGGAGGAAAAGAAAATGGCAAAAATATTTTATCAGGAAGATTGTAATCTTGCACTGTTGGAAGGCAAAACAATCGCTGTGATTGGCTATGGCAGTCAGGGACATGCACACGCATTAAATGCAAAAGAATCAGGATGCCATGTAATTATCGGTTTATATGAAGGCTCCAGGTCCTGGGCAAAAGCAGAAGCACAGGGATTTGAAGTATATACCGCAGCAGAGGCGGCTAAGAAGGCAGATATCATCATGATTCTCATCAATGATGAATTGCAGGCGGCTATGTATAAGAAAGATATCGAGCCGAATTTGGAACCGGGCAATATGCTTATGTTTGCACATGGTTTCAATATTCATTTCGGACAGATTGTACCTCCGAAGGATGTGGATGTTACCATGATTGCACCTAAAGGCCCCGGACATACCGTTAGAAGCGAATATCAGGTTGGAAAGGGTGTTCCTTGTCTGATTGCGGTTCATCAGGATGCAACCGGCAAGGCCCAGGATATGGCATTGGCTTACGCACTGGCTATCGGCGGTGCAAGGGCAGGCGTATTGGAAACCACATTCCGTACAGAGACCGAAACAGACCTTTTCGGTGAACAGGCAGTTTTGTGCGGCGGCGTGTGCGCTTTGATGCAGGCAGGATTTGAAACCTTGGTAGAAGCAGGATATGACCCCAGAAATGCATATTTTGAATGTATCCATGAGATGAAGCTGATTGTGGATTTGATTTACCAGAGCGGTTTTGCAGGTATGAGATATTCCATCTCCAATACGGCTGAATATGGGGATTATATTACCGGACCTAAGATTATTACCGATGAAACCAAGAAAACAATGAAAAAGATTTTGAAAGATATTCAGGATGGTACTTTTGCAAAAGATTTCCTTCTGGATATGTCAGCTGCAGGCGGACAGGCTCATTTCCGCGCATTAAGAAAGCTTGCCGGTGAGCATCCTGCTGAGGTAGTGGGTGAGGAAATCCGTAAGCTGTACAGCTGGAACGGTGAAGATAAGCTTATCAACAACTAATAATGAAATGAATAGATAATCCGGTGTTTTATAAAAGCCAAAGAGTTTCTTTAGAAATTCTTTGGCTTTTATTGTGCCCTAATTTTCAAAATAGAATTTATACTAAAAGCATCAAAACACAAAAGAAAGCGAAAGGCTTGGGAATGGAGGAAGAAATGGATTTAGCCAGTATTACGGAATATTTTACACGCTATGGGGCGATTGCGGTGTTTGTCATTGTGCTATTGGAATACTTAAACCTGCCCGGTTTCCCGGCGGGCATCATTATGCCGCTGGCAGGCGTATTTGCACAGAGGGGACAGATTTCCTTTCCGATGGTCATGTTGCTCTCCGTCAGTGCAGGATTACTCGGCAGTCTGATGCTGTACGGTGTCGGATACCTCGGCGGTGATGTGTTTTTAAAGGCGTACACAAAAAAGTTTCCCAAACAGCGGGAAACAATTGAAAAAAATATGGAATGGCTCAGAAAAAAAGGCTGCATAGGCGTATTTGCAGCAAAACTTCTGCCTGCCATACGAACCCTGATTTCCATTCCCGCAGGCGCACTGAAAATCAAGCTTCCCCAGTATATACTCAGTTCCACCGCAGGAATCTTCATCTGGAATCTGGTTTTTGTGGGAGCGGGGTATTTTCTGGGGGACGCCATATTTACCTATTTAGCATAAATGACTGCCGACAAGGAGGAAACTATCATGAAAATTGCAATGATGACAAACAATTACAAGCCCTTTGTGGCAGGAGTTCCCATCAGTATTGAAAGATTGACGGAAGGGCTTAGGAAGCTGGGCCATGAGGTGGTGGTTTTTGCGCCCTCCTACAAGGAGCAACAGGAGGAAATCGATACGGTAAGATATCATTCTTTGATTCAGGGAATATGCGGGGGAGTATCGGTACCATCCCCCATTGACAGAAGGATTGAAGAAGAATTTAAAAGAAGGGCGTTTGACATCATTCATGTCCACCACCCGATGATTATCGGAAAGACAGCAGTATACCTGTCCAAAAAGTACAATATTCCCATGACCTTTACCTACCATACCAGATATGAGCAGTATGTGCATTATGTGATGCCGGGCAGAATGCTTGCCTATCCGAAAATTGTAAGGACTACAGAAAGGCTGATAGAAGGATACCTTAAGAGTTTTTTCAAAAACTGCCACCATATTTTTGCGCCTACCGCGGGGATGGAGGATTATCTTGCTTCCAATTGCGGTTATGAAAGGGAGAAAATTTCCGTTCTGCCTACGGGACTTGCGGACGAAAGCTTTCAGGCAGACAGAAAAGAGGCGCTTGCAGTCAGAAACCGTTTTGGGGCTTTAGGATGCCCGCTGTTTATCACGGTTTCCAGAATGGCAAAAGAAAAGAATGTCCCTTTTCTGCTGCAAAGCGTAAGGCGTTTCAAAGAGAATTATGGGAAGGATTTCCGCTTCCTGCTTGTCGGGGATGGGCCGGACAAAAAAGAACTGGAGAGAATGGCGCAAGATTTCGGACTTTCCAATGAAGTTATTTTTACGGGAAAAATAGATAATGAACTGCTGAAGGATTACTATGGGGCGGCAGATGCCTTTCTGTTTGCTTCCAGGTCGGAAACACAGGGAATTGTCCTTCTGGAGGCATTTGCGGCGGGCACTCCGGTAATCGGCGTAAATGCGACGGGAGTGTCAGATTTGGTGAAAGATGGAAAGAACGGATTTCTGGTGCCGGAAAACATGGATGTTTTTTCAGACAGGATACATCTTCTGATAACGGACGGATTGCTGCGCGAAAGCTTGAGAAAGGGAGCGAAAGACAGCGCTGTCAAGTTTAATGAAAGTAATATTGCGGAAGAAGCCCTTCGACAGTATAATAGGGTAATAGAAGAATACCATTCAGACATTACAAAATATAGAAGAGGGGCGGAAAAGTGGAAGCTAAGTATCGTATCTTAATTGTGGAAGATGACAAAGAAATCAGGGAAGGCATAGAAATTTATCTGAGAAATCAGGGATATGAAGTATATCAGGCGGCAAACGGCAGGGAAGGGCTTTCCGTTGTGGGGGAAAAGGAAATCCATCTGGCTATCGTGGATATTATGATGCCGGTCATGGATGGGGTTACCATGCTGATGAAGCTGAGGGATATGGGGCAGGAATTTCCCGTTATCATGCTTTCTGCAAAGTCGGAGGAGGTTGACAAGATTCTCGGTCTCAATATGGGCGCCGACGACTATGTGACGAAGCCTTTTACGCCCATGGAGCTGCTTGCCAGGGTCAATTCCCACCTGCGCAGATATTCCAAGTATCTGAATGCCACAAAGTCGGAAAATACGGAGCATATTTATACCATTGGCGGGTTGGAACTGAACGAGGAAACCGTTGAAGTCAGCGTGGACGGCAATCCGGTTAAGATGACGCCCATGGAATTTAAGATTGTACAGCTTTTAATCAAAAATCCGGGACGGGTTTTTTCGGCGGATGAAATTTATGAGAGAATCTGGAATGAAAAGGCGGTTAACACGGATACCATTATGGTGCATGTAAGGAATATTCGGGAAAAAATTGAAATTGACCCCAAAAATCCCAAGTATCTCAAGGTGGTATGGGGTGTCGGGTATAAGATTGAAAAGCAGTAAAAAGAAAGGAAGCTATGAATAATAAAACAACCTATAATTTGAAAAAAAAGGTTCTATTCTTTTTGTGTTCTTTTTTGATACCGTTTATTGCAGTGGCGGTCATTATGAGCTCTTATGGCTCCGTCAAAGGATATGTGAATGCTGTATATGAGAACCCTTTTGAAACGAAGGGAACCATCAGCCAGCTTTTTAAGGGCAATTATATATTGTATAAAACGCTCTGTGAAAAGGCGCTTGGGGAAACCGTCTCTTATGCAGACTTATATATTCAGGATTTAGACGGCCTTCTTGCGGAAAGCAGCGACGAATACAGCGAGGAGGAAATACAGGCGTTCGGGCGGACTTTTGACAATGTATTAAAGGCAGAATTGGAAAACAGTTTTTTTGAACTGCTTCCGTACTTTGAGTACTATGCGGAGGATGCCAAAACCGGTATAAGCATCAGTAACACGGCTGTAAATTTATCCAATGAGAGGGCGGATTATTATTATTACCTGGAGCTGGTATATGATGAAAACGGTTCTGCTTCCGTCATTTCGGCGCAGTCGGAAAATTCCGACCATTTAATGAAAAATGCGTCGGAGTGCGTATTTACAAAAAACAGGCTTTTACAGGTCTGGATGGAGAAAATCGGAGATTTACGCGGTCTGGATTTTCAGCGATACGGTGCAGGACCCAAAAACTGCAGGATTATCTATGGCATGACGGAGGATGCCTGGAACCAGTTTCTTTCTGTGGAAAACAGTATTTATTACGGATATGACGGTTATTACAGCAACACCTATTGGCGGTATCGTGAGTCCGGCGTAATGGGCTGGATTAGCCTTGCCTTCTGTATTGTCGGACTGCTTGCCCTGTTTTTGCCGCTGGAGGGATTTGTCAGGAAAAAATTTTCGGATAACAGATTGACGAACCTGCCTTTTGAGGCGGTTGCCGGTATTTTGTTTTTCCTGGCCTGCTGTACGTCCTGGCTGATGGAGAAAATTATAAATCTTTTAGATGGAACGGCGGCAGATAATATTGTTCTGTTTATGAGAGTTTCCCAGTCTGCGGCAGAGATTCTTGCCTATCTGCTTCACGCCCTTGTTTTGTACGTTATTTTCGGGCTTGCCTGGTATCTTGGCCTTTCCTTAAGACCGGCAAGGGAAAAAGGGGTAAAAGGATATGTAAAGGATAACAGTCTGATATACGGGGTATTTCCTTTTTGCAAAAGGAAGCTTGTCAGTATATATCACGATTTGGAGCATATAGACGTCACAAAAAAGGGAAAGAAGACAATTCTAAAAATAGTTTTACTCAATGCGGCGGTATTGTTGTTTATCAGTACCCTGTGGCTGGGAGGTATGGCTGTCACAATCGTGTACTCCGTATGTCTGTATTTCGGACTGACGTTTTATGTCAGCAGGATGCAGAGAAAATATGCCGTCCTGTTATCAAAGGTACAGGAGATATCTTCGGGCAACTTAAACGTGGCGATTACGGAGGATTTGGGTATTTTTGAGTCTTTTAAAGAGCAGTTGCTGCTGATTCAGACGGGTTTTCGTAATGCGGTGGAGGAAGAAGTAAAGAGCCAGAAAATGAAATCAGAGCTGATTACCAATGTGTCCCATGATTTAAAGACGCCGCTTACGGCAATTATCACTTATGTGGATTTGCTAAAGGACGAAAACATTACGGAGGAGCAGAGGAAGGAATATCTGGATACCCTTGACAGAAAATCCCTTAGGCTGAAGGTATTGATAGAAGATTTGTTTGAAGTAAGCAAGGCGACCAGCGGTAATGTTTCCCTCCATTGTGTAGATGTTGATATCTGCAATCTGGTAAAACAGGTGGAACTGGAGATGTCGGATAAGCTGGCTGCATCCGGGCTTGACGTGCGGTTCGAACTGCCGGAGGAAAAGGTCATCTGTTTCCTTGACAGCCAGAAGACTTATCGTATCTATGAAAACCTGTTCCAGAATATCGCAAAATATTCCCTGCCCGGCACCAGAGTTTATGTGCAGGGAACGCGGACGGACAACCGGATTATCATTTCCTTAAAAAATATATCGGCGGCGGAAATCACCGTGGACGCCTCCCGGCTGACAGACAGGTTTGTCAGGGGCGATATATCCAGAAACACGGAGGGCAGCGGTCTTGGCCTTGCCATTGTAAAGAGCTTTGTGGAATTACAGGGCGGACAGTTTGTTCTGGAAAATGACGGGGATTTGTTTAAGGCCATTACTTCATTCCCGTGTAAGGGATAAAAATTTTTGCATGGCGGTGTTCGGGTTTGCCTTATCTTTAAAGGCAAGCCCGATTTTTCTTTTCGGAACCGGTTCCGGCACGGGGAACGGAATCAGGGTGCCGTCCGAGAGTTCTTTCTGCACAAAATTCCCGATAACGCAGGCGACTCCCATTCCTATTTTGGCAAATTCAATCAAAAGGTCCATGGTGGTGACTTCCAACTGCTGTTTGGGCAGGATGTCCTTGAATAACAGGTATTTGTCCACATACTGTCTGGTCAGGTTTTTGCGGTCAAGGAGGAGCAGTGTGGCATGGGAAAGCAAATCCTTGTCCCCGTTCGGGGTACGTTCTTTTAAATGTGCCATATATTCCGTGGTAGTGACAAACATATCCTGAATTTCTTCCAGGGGGAGGAAGGACAGACTGCCCATGTGTTCACTTTCCCCCACAAGTCCGATATCGAGTCTGTCGTTTTCCAGCCCGGCAATGGTATCCAGGGAGGACTGGCAGTAGATGGATAACGCCACATGGGGGTTTTCACGGATATACTGTTGTAAATACGGGAGAAGCCGGTATTTGCAGAGAGTGGTGCTGACCCCGATGGAAAGCTGACCGACTCCCAGCTCATGGTTCTGCCATAGCTGTTCTTCTCCCTGTTTGATTGCATGAAAAGCGGTATCAACCTGTTTAAACAGGAGTTCCCCATCAGGAGTCAGTTTTACGCCGCGGGAATTTCTTATGAAAAGAGTGGCGGAAAGGTTGCTTTCCAGTTTGGAAATTGCCTTTGATATGGCGGGCTGGGATATATACAGTCTTTTTGCAGCGCCGGACAGACTGCCGCAGACAGCCGTTTCATGAAAAATGTGATAAAGGTTTAGATTTTGCTGGTTCATGGAAGCGTCCTTTCCATTGCTTTATTAATCGTTTCCGGTAATATACTGTCATATTATCATAACTTACAATTATAGTAAATATGAAATATATATATTTGAAGAATACACAAAAGTATGATAGAATGTGAAAAGTAAAAAAAAAGTAAGGAGGAACAGCCATGGGAATGACGATGACACAGAAAATTCTTGCTGCCCATGCAGGACTTAAAGAAGTGGAAGCAGGGCAGTTGATTGAGGCAGAACTTGATTTGGTATTGGGAAATGACATTACCAGCCCGGTTGCCATTAAAGAAATGGAAAAAATGAAGGTAAACGGGGTATTCGACAAAGATAAGATTGCCCTGGTGCCTGACCATTTTGTACCGAACAAGGACATTAAATCCGCCGAGCACTGTAAATGTGTAAGGGAGTTTGCTCGCCGAAACGAAATTACCAATTATTTTGAAGTGGGAGAGATGGGAATTGAACATGCACTGCTTCCCGAAAAAGGACTGACAGTGGCGGGCGATGTGATTATCGGTGCGGATTCGCATACCTGTACTTACGGTGCGCTGGGGGCGTTTTCCACCGGTGTGGGAAGCACGGATATGGCAGCCGGCATGGCAACCGGAAAAGCATGGTTTAAGGTTCCGTCGGCATTGAAATTTATCCTTACCGGAAAGCCGTCCAAATGGGTGTCCGGCAAAGATGTGATTTTGCATATTATCGGCATGATTGGTGTGGACGGCGCCCTTTATAAATCCTTGGAGTTTACCGGAGACGGAATTGCAAACCTTTCCATGGACGACCGTTTTACCATTGCAAACATGGCAATTGAGGCGGGCGCCAAAAACGGTATTTTCCCGGTGGATGAACTGGCCGAAACATATATGAAAGAGCATTCTTCACGTACATATACAATATATGAAGCGGATGAGGATGCCGGGTACGATTCGGAATATACCATTGATTTGTCCGCATTAAAGTCAACGGTGGCTTTCCCGCACCTGCCGGAAAACACCCACACGCTGGATGAGATTGGTGACATCGCCATCGACCAGGTGGTGATTGGTTCCTGCACCAACGGCAGGCTGGATGATTTGCGGACGGCGGCAGAGGTATTGAAAGGGCGGCATGTGGCAAAAGGAATGCGCTGTATCATTATTCCTGCTACACAGAGGATATACATGGAGGCTATGGAGGAAGGGCTGTTAAAGATATTTATTGAAGCCGGCGCCATTGTGAGCACGCCGACCTGCGGTCCCTGTCTGGGAGGCTATATGGGCATTCTGGCGGAAGGGGAAAAGTGCGTATCCACTACCAACAGGAATTTTGTGGGCCGTATGGGACATGTGGATTCCGAAATTTATCTGGCCAGCCCCGCGGTGGCTGCGGCAAGCGCAGTGACCGGGAAAATCTCCGGACCGGAAGCTTTGTAAAATAAACTGAGAAAGGATAACAGACATGAAAGCAAAAGGAAATGTATTTAAGTACGGTGACAATGTGGATACGGATGTAATCATTCCTGCAAGATACCTCAATTCCTCGGAGCCGGCAGAGCTTGCCCGCCATTGTATGGAAGATATTGACAAGGAGTTTGTGGAGAAAGTCCATGCAGGCGATATCATAGTGGCAGAAAAGAATTTCGGATGCGGCTCTTCCAGGGAACATGCACCGATTGCCATCAAGGCGGCGGGTGTAAGCTGCGTGATTGCGGAAACCTTTGCCCGTATTTTTTATCGCAATGCCATAAACATCGGACTGCCGATTATCGAGTGTCCCGAAGCCTCTCATGGTATCAGTGCGGGAGATGAGGTGGAAGTGGATTTTGATTCCGGCGTTATTACCAATGTGACGAAAGGAACGTCTTTTAAGGGGCAGGCATTTCCGCCTTTTATGCAGAAGATTATTGAGGCGGAAGGTCTTGTCAATTACATTAACAACAAGTAAAGACAGGGAAAAGCTATGGGTGATACCAAGAAATATGAAATAGATATGTGCAACGGACCGCTGTTTAAGAAAATATTGCTGTTTTCGCTGCCCCTTATGCTCTCCGGTATTCTTCAGCTTTTATTTAATGCTGCGGATATGGTGGTGGTTGGCCGGTGGGTGGGCAGTGACGCCCTGGCTGCGGTGGGTTCCACAGGTCCGTTAATCAATCTGCTTGTGAACGTGTTTATCGGTCTGTCAGTGGGGGCCAATGTGCTGGTTTCCCGTTACTATGGGGCAAATCAGGAAAAAGAGCTTCACGATACGGTGCACACAGCCATTCTGACTTCCGTGGTATGCGGTGTGATTTTGATTTTTGTGGGCTTCTTTTCGGCGCCTTTTGCGTTGCGCCTGATGGGAAGTCCCAAAGAGGTGCTGGGGCAGTCGGTGCTTTATTTAAGAATTTACTTTGCATCCATGCCTGCCATGATGCTTTATAACTTTGGGGCTGCCATTCTGCGTGCGGTGGGGGATACCCGAAGGCCTTTGTATTATCTTACCGTATCCGGCGTCATCAATGTGGTTTTAAACCTTTTGTTTGTGGTAGCATTTTCCATGGGAGTGGCAGGTGTTGCGCTGGCAACCGCCATCTCCCAGATAATTTCGGCGCTGCTTGTAATCCGTTGCCTGATGTATGCAGAAGGACCCTACAGGCTCGAATTAAAAAAACTTTGCATTGCGCCGCATAAATTTGGCATGATGCTGCGGATTGGCCTGCCTGCGGGACTGCAGGGGGCTGTTTTTTCCATATCCAATGTACTGATTCAGTCTTCGGTCAATTCCTTTGGCTCCGTGGCGATGGCCGGAAATGCCGCCGCGGGTAATCTGGAGGGCTTTGTCTATACTGCCATGAATACCATGCATCAGACGACGGTCAGCTTTGTGGGGCAGAACTTTGGCGCACACAAATTTAAGCGCATCGGCACCATTGCCCTGCAATGTCTGGGTATGGTGACTGTGGTGGGCCTTGTCATGGGAAATGCGGTGTATTTCGGAAGCAGTATGCTGCTTCGGTTTTATTCACCGGATGCGGAAGTGATTGCCTATGGGGTAAAGAGACTTTTATATATCTGTTGTCCCTATTTTTTGTGCGGCGTTATGGATACCCTGGTGGGATGCCTGCGCGGCATGGGACGCTCCGTACTGCCCATGCTGGTATCCCTGACGGGGGTATGTCTGCTTCGTATTGTCTGGATATATACCATTTTCAGGAACTATAGGACATTGGATACGCTTTATATTTCTTATCCGATAACCTGGGCGCTGACCAGTCTGGTACATCTTGGCTGTTTCCTGATTATCTGGAAAAAATCCATGAAAATGCAGGAGTCATCTTGAAACATATGTTCGATGGTGTTATAATGCAGATAGAATGACGGCGGCATGTCAAGCCGGACGGAGGTTTTATATGATAGCATATGTGAAGGGTGAAATTGCAGAGATTGCCGAAGACAACGTGGTAATTGAGGTGGGCGGCATCGGATACAACATAAAGATTTCTGCCAGGGTGGCGCAGGGGCTTCCCGGTATCGGAGGGCAGATTAAGCTGCATACTTATACGCTTGTGCGTGAGGATGCCTTTTTGTTGTACGGATTTTTAACCAAAAGTGATTTGGATATTTTCAAAAAATGTATTACGGTGAACGGCATCGGGCCAAAAGGGGCGCTGGCGATACTTTCCGTCATGGATGCGGATGCCCTGCGGTACGCCATTTTAAGCGGGGACGCCAAGGCGATTTCCAAGGCGCCCGGTATCGGCGCAAGGACGGCAGAGCGATTGATTCTGGACTTAAAAGATAAGGTTTCCTTTGACGACGGCATGATTGACCGGGAAATTTATGCAAATCAGGCTGCTTCCCCACAGGCCGACGGGGCGGCGAAGGAGGCAGTGGAAGCGCTTGTGGCTTTGGGATACGGACAGGCGGAAAGCTTACAGGCTGTGAGCCGGATTTTGGATGCGGAAACCATGGACAGCGGGGCGCTTTTGAAGGCGGCGCTGAAAACAATGTTTTAAAGGATGGAAAAGATGCCAAGGACGATAGAAACCAATATCACGGAAGAGGACATTAAAATCGAGGGCTCCTTAAGGCCGCAGTACCTGAAGGATTATATCGGGCAGGAGAAGGTCAAGGAGAATCTGAAAATCTACATAGAAGCGGCAAAGCAAAGAGGGGATGCACTGGACCATGCCCTGTTTTACGGCCCGCCCGGTCTGGGCAAGACCACGCTTGCAGGCATTATTGCCAACGAGATGGGCGTCAACATGAAGATTACCAGTGGTCCCGCCATAGAAAAGCCGGGGGAGATAGCTGCCATCTTAAATAATCTTCAGGAAGGGGATATTCTTTTTGTGGACGAAATCCACCGGCTGAACAGGCAGGTGGAGGAGGTTCTCTATCCCGCCATGGAAGACTTTGCCATTGACATTATGATTGGAAAGGGCTCTTCCGCACGCTCCATCAGGCTGGAACTGCCCAAATTCACTTTGGTGGGCGCCACCACCCGCGCCGGTATGCTGACAGCGCCTTTACGGGACAGGTTTGGCATGATTCACCGTCTGGAGTTTTACACCGTTCCCGAATTGCAGCTGATTGTAAAGCATTCGGCCCGTATATTGGAGGTGGAAATCGACGACGGCGGCGCATTGGAGCTTGCAAAAAGAAGCAGGGGCACGCCGCGTCTGGCAAACCGCATCCTGAAGCGGGTCCGTGATTTTGCACAGGTCAAATATGACGGCAGAATTACGGAAGAGGTAGCCCGCACCGCACTGGATTTGATGGATGTTGACAAGCTGGGACTGGACCATATTGACCGCAATATCCTTTCCACCATGATTTTAAAGTTTAACGGCGGTCCTGTGGGGCTGGATACACTGGCAGCCGCCATCGGGGAGGACGCCGGCACCATAGAAGATGTCTATGAGCCCTTTTTGATACAGAACGGCCTGCTCAACAGGACGCCGCGGGGACGCGTGGCGACGGAACTGGCGTACCGGCATATGGGGCTGATGCCGTTTACGTAGGAACGGGATGCGGGAGGAAACAGGATTATATCTTACGAAAGTAAAAGGAGAAGAAGACAAGCAGATTTTAAATGTAGATGGAAATAAGAGATTGTGGAGAATAATCCGGAGAGTATCTTTTTAATGCACGTCCACGCATTAAGAAAATATTTGGGATAAAGGGGTTATGGCTCACTTCTTAATAGGAATGGCAACTGTTTTGCAGGAGATTTAGAACCTATCGAATATCTGAATGCTTAAAATCAGAAGTTGCAAAGGAGAACTTTATGAAATCAGGCAATAGAGATGATGGCTGGTTATCCGGAAGAATATATTTCAACAGGGAAGATAAAAGAGTCATTATTAAGAGACCGCAAAGTGGGTTTGGCTATACAATGAATTTAGGAAATAAGTGGACATGGATATTAAATATTTTTGTTGTAATTATTATAGTTATATTAGTCTGTGTTCTTTAAAACAACTTTCGGTTTGAAGAGTTGTCGGGTGAGTGTAAGTACATGCAATTGCAATGCATATATTTGATTTAACTGTAATTGTGCCAATTAAAAGTTATGGGGTATAGCTATGTTTATAAATACAGAGTTTTTAAAGAACAATGAAATACAATTAGTTTTGGAAAAAACAGTTGATGGAGATATTGAAAGAGGATGGGTTCCTGCCTACCATTTTGCAATCTGTAATGATAAAGGGACAAAAATGGGAGTTTGCGATTTACGTATCGGTCATAACGAGAAGCTGTATTATGGCGGAAACATAGGATATAACGTTGATGAGAAATATCGCGGACATCATTATGCAGGAAAGGCATGTCTTTTGTTATTGGAATTGGCAAGAAAACATGAATTGGATTACGTGATTATTACATGCAATCCAAATAACCATGCTTCCAGAAAAACATGTGAATATGCAGGCGGTAAACTTCTGGAAGTCGTGGAACTTCCCGAAGACAATGATATGCGCCAAGAGAGTGGTGAAACAGAAAAGTGCATATTTAGGTTTGAACTGTAAACAGAAGCAATTTTTCCAAGGGTGTGACCCGGGTGTAAGTTTTATTTCGGAATATAATCCCAACAATGGGATAATCTCTGTCTTGATAAGTAATTATGGGGATAATGTCTGGAGCAAAATGCGCAAAATAAGAGAACTTTTTTATAAGTCTTGACTTTTAATATTCACAGTGCTATACTCATGCTAATTCAAAACAAAAAGGCTTTGACGGGGAATAGTAGATATCGGGGATATTACAGAGAGAAGGTGGTTGGTGTGAACCTTCATAGAACTGGTATGGAAGCAGCCTCTGAGCTTTGAACCGAACAGATACGTCCCAGTAGGCTTCAACGGAGTTCCCCCGTTAACACAGGAAGCAATATCGGAGAAATCCCGTATTGGCAGAGTGCAGAGTAATCTGAAATTAGGTGGTAACACGGACAGGTAAGTTCGCCCTAAGTTGAAAATATTCAACTTAGGGCTTTTTGTTTTGGAGAATTGTTTGAGAGGAGAGAAGAACATGAAAAAAATGACACCGGACCAATTGAGAGAATCTTACATCGGATACATGAAAAAAACAGGAGCCAGTCAGGTGCCTTCTGCAAGTCTGCTGCCGGAAAATGACCCTTCTACGCTGTTTACGGGAAGCGGAATGCAGCCGATGGTTCCTTATCTGCTGGGAGAAATCCACCCAATCGGGAATGAGATAACGGATATTCAAAAGTGTATAAGAACAGTGGACATTGAAGAAGTAGGTGATGCGTCTCATTTGACTTTTTTTGAAATGATAGGCCGCTGGGAATTTAGGGCAAATGAAAATGACTATAAAAGAAAGCAGATTGAAGCTATTTGGAATTGGCAGATAAAGGAATTGGGAATTGACCCCAAAAGACTGTATATCAGTGCGTTTAAAGGAAGTGAAGAACTGAATATCGAGAGGGATACGGAGACCATCCGACTCTGGTCAGAGAAATTTAAAGCCGTTGGCATCGAGCCTGTTGTGGAAGAGGAACCATACAAATACGGGACGTCCAGAGGCGGCAGAATATTTTTGTACGGTGAAAAAGAGAACTGGTGGAGCCGGGTGGGAAGTCCTTTGGATATGCCTGTTGGGGAGCCGGGCGGACCGGATAGTGAAATGTTTTTTGATTTGGAACCTGATGGGGATTCTTTGGACCATCCTGCTTCAGACAGTGGGAGATTTTTGGAAATCGGCAACAATGTGTTCATGTGTTACAAAAAAGAAAAGTCCGGATTTGTAAAAATGAAAAATCCGAATATTGATTATGGCGGCGGGCTTGAAAGAATTGCAACTGCTCTGAGTGGTGGCAGGGATATTTATAACACGGCATTCTTCTTGAATGTCAGGCAAAAGTTGGAAGAATTAAGCGGTAAAGCATATAGAAACAATTTGAAGTCATTTAGAATCATTTTAGACCATGTGCGGGCTGCAACATTTTTGATTCATGACGGAGCGGAGCCTTCCAACAGCGACGCCGGATATGTAACCAGAAGACTGTTAAGAAGAGCAATTCGTGCAGGCAGAAAAATCGGAATACATGGAAACTTCGTAGAAAAACTGGCTGAGGTTTATATTGACGAAGCAACAGCATATGAAGATTTTATTGCAAACAAGAAGAAGGTTTTGGAAATTATTAACAAGGAAGAAACGTTATTTTGCAAAACCTTGCAGCAGGGAGAAGCAGAAATCGAGAAGCATCTTAAGAATAAAGGAAGCGTAACGGGAGCAGAAGCATTTTATTTTTATGAAACCTATGGCTTTCCGCTTGAACTGACAGAAGAATTTTTGGCTGAAAAAGGATACAGTATGGAGGAAAAAGAGGCATATGCGGAGGCGGCAAGGCGGCATGCCGAAATGAGCCGGACGGCATCTGCCGGAAAATTTAAAGGCGGTCTGGCTGATTCATCAGTGGAAACCACGATGCTTCATACGGCAGCACATTTGCTGCTTGCAGGCTTGCGGAAGGTGCTTGGCGGCCATGTGATACAAAAGGGAAGTAATATTACTGCGGAAAGATTGCGCTTTGACTTTAACCATGATGAAAAACTTACGCCAAAGCAGTTATCGGAGGTTGAAAAGTTTGTAAATGATGCCATTGCCTCCAAAGCGGTTGTTTCTTTTTCAGAGATGCCTAAAACAGAGGCAAAAGAGAGCGGTGTCAGTGGGAACTTCTGGGACAGGTATCCAGATATTGTAAAGGTATATACAATTCAGGACGCAGAGGGAAAAATCTGGAGCAGGGAAGTCTGTGGAGGTCCCCATGTAGAAAACACGGAATGTCTGGGAAAATTCAGGATTGTAAAAGAACAGTCTTCTTCTTCCGGCGTCCGAAGAATAAAAGCAGTGATTGACAAAAACTTTGCAGATTGTGAAAAAAGCTTGCCTGTAACGTCATATTGAGATATAATGTTTGCAGTATCGATGTGATTATGACAGTAAGAGAGGGATTGCTTATGTCTTCTAAAACAGATACCGAAGTCATTATAGGGGGAAAGATATTTACCCTCAGCGGATATGAGAGCGAAGAATACTTACAGAAGGTGGCATCGTATATCAATAACAAATTGGACGAGTACGGCAAAATCGAAAGCTTCAGAAGACAGCCACTGGATACGCAGTCGGTTTTAATGCAGTTAAACATAGCGGATGATTATTTTAAATGCAAAAAGCAGATAAGCCTGTTGGAAGAAGAGCAGCAGTCAAAGGAAAAAGAGCTTTACGATTTAAAACACGAGTTGATTGCCGCACAGATAAAGCTGGAGTCCACGGAAAAGCGTGTGAAAGAACTGCAGATGGACATAAATGAAAATGCCAAAAAGATAGTTCGTCTGGAAACAGAGTTAAAGGAATACAAAAAATAAGAAAGGGCGCTGTCCGGAAACGGATGGCGTTGTTTGATTTTATGGAAGGAAAAAAGGTGGAATTACTTGCTCCGGCAGGAAACTACGAAAGTTTTCTGGGCGCTGTACGCGCAGGAGCGGATGCAGTGTATCTGGGCGGTGAAAAATTCAGCGCAAGGGCCTATGCGGACAATTTCTCCGAAGAGGAAATCTGCAGGGCTATCTCTTATGCCCATGTTTTCGGGAAAAAAGTATATTTGACGGTCAATACGCTGATAAAGGAATCGGAGATGGAGGATTTAATTCCGTTTCTGGAGCCGTTTTATCTTGCCGGGCTGGATGGCGTTATCGTGCAGGATATCGGCGCCCTTTTAGCCATAAAGGAGGCTTTCCCGGAAATGGAACTCCACGCCAGCACCCAGATGACCATAACGGGCAGCTATGGGGCAAGGATGCTTAAGGAGCTGGGAGTGGTGAGGGTTGTGCCGGCAAGGGAGCTTTCCCTTGCGGAGATAGAAAGCCTTGGACGGGAAACCGGTTTGGAAACAGAAGCTTTTATCCATGGCGCAATGTGTTACTGCTATTCGGGGCAGTGTCTGTTCAGCAGCATATTGGGGAGCAGGAGCGGAAACCGGGGAAGGTGCGCCCAGCCGTGCCGCCTGCCGTACAGAATTTTTGGGGAAGGAAAGCCGGGTGCGGAACAGTATCCCCTCAGCCTAAAGGATATGTGTACCGTCTCTTTTTTGCCAAAACTGATTGAAGCAGGCATTTCTTCCTTTAAAATAGAGGGCAGGATGAAAAAGCCGGAATATGCTGCGGGAGTGACGGCAATTTACAGAAAATACATTGATTTGTATTATGAAAAGGGCGCTGCCGCCTATGCCGTAAAAGAGGAAGATTTGAAACAGCTTTCCTCCCTGTATATCCGCACGGGCATACAGGAGGGGTATTATTTCAGGCATAACGGAGCAGAAATGGTAACTTTGGACTCCCCTGCTTATACGGGAAGCGATGAACACCTTTTATCGGCCATCAGAAAAAAGTATATAGATAAGCCTTTAAAGAAAAAGCTGCGTATGAAGGCTGTTTTCAGCGAAGGAGAAAATGCTGTTCTTATTTTGTCCTGTGAAGCAGACTCTCCATTGCAGGGAAAAACAGAGTGCCGCTCGGTGACAGTTTACGGGGAAAAGGTGGTTTTGGCAGGAAAGCAGCCCGTAACGGAAGAAAATATAAGAAACGGTCTGATGAAACTGGGAAGTACCCCTTTTTATGCAGAAGCGGCGGATATGGAGATAAGACTTGACGCAGGTGTTTTTTATCCGTTAAAGGCAATCAATGAATTGCGCCGTAAAGGGGTGGAGATGCTTCTTAAAGTTTTGGGACATGAAAGAACCCTAAAAAAGGCGGGGGAAACAGTTCGAAGACAGAATGCTGACGAAAATGGAACGGACAGTACGAAAAGAGCAGGGGCGTCATACGGAAAGCAGGATGCGGATGCAGGAAGGAAAGATACGGCATATAACGTGCTCGTCAGTACAAGAAAGCAGCTGGAGGCAGTCATGGAAACGAACATGCCGGTGGAAAGCATCTGTCTGGAATCCGATATGCAGGGACTTTCCGTAGGCCTTTTGGAAGAGTGCCGAAAGCGGGCGGCGAAAAACGGAAAGACTCGTTTCCTGATAGCGCTGCCTTATATCGTGCGCCAAAAGGACATGGAAGAACTGGAAGCCTTGTATCCTCTTATGGTAAAGGCGGACGGCTGCCTGGTGCGCAATCTGGAATCCCTCCAATGGCTGAGAAAGCAGGGATATGAGGGGGAGAAAAGACTGGATGCGGGACTCTACTGCTTTAACAGGCATACCATGGACTTTTTTGCGGGAGTGGCGGACTGCTGCTGCCTTCCTTATGAGTTGAACAGGAAGGAAGGCAGGAGACTTCTGGAAAACGCCTCCGGAAAAACGGAACAGGTGGTATATGGGCGGATTCCGCTGATGATTACGGCAAACTGTGTTGCAAGAACAGCGGGAAAATGCTTACAGTCTTCGCAGGCAAAGGAAGAAAAATCAGGATTTTTCCTGCAGGACCGTTATAAAAAGCAGTTCCCTGTATCCGTGCATTGCCGGTACTGTTATAATGTCATTTATAATTCGGTTCCGTTGTCCTTACATGAAAAAGTTCTGAAAAAGGAAATCCCGTGCGCCATGAGGCTGTGTTTTACAACAGAATCGGGAAAGGAGACCGAAAGCATACTGCGGTTTTTTGAAAAAAGATTAGAGGGAGTGGAGGAACATCCTCCCTATGCGGAATATACTCTTGGGCATGAAAAGAGGGGAGTGGAATAGAAAAATCATGCAGGAATATTTTATAGAATTGTCCAAATACCTGATTGCCATATGCATGTCCGTTTATACACTGGAATGCTTTCTGGCATTGCGCTTAAGGGAGGAAAAGAAAAAAAGTGGTGTTTATGCCGTTCAGGAAATTTTGCTGTTTGTTATACAGCTCTTCTGTTTTGCGGTTTTATATTTAAAAAGCGGTGATGCAAATTATTTGTTTTTCTATGCGTTTGTGCAGTTACTTCTTGTTGCCGCCGTATTTCTGGCAAGGATGCTTTATGAGAAAATAAACCGCGCTTTGCTCAACAATATGTGTATGCTGTTGGGAATCAGTTTTGTGATGTTATCCAGGCTTTCCCTGCAAAAGTCCGTAAGGCAGCTTGTCATTGCGGCGTTTGCCATGGTAATCGGGCTGGCTGTTCCCGCCCTGATGCAGCATGTAAGCTTTCTTCCAAAACTGAAATGGCTGTATGCGGCATTGGGGCTTTCGGTCCTTACTGCCGTGTTTGTGTTAGGGGACATTACCCGCGGCTCCAAGCTTTCTTTTTCGGTTGGGGGGATTGCGTTTCAGCCCTCTGAATTTGTAAAAATCCTTTTTGTCTTTTTCCTTGCGGCCATGCTGTACGAAAATACATCTTTCAGGCAGATTGTGCTTACCTCTGTCCTGGCAGCCGGGCATGTCGTTATTTTGGTGGCCTCCAAGGACCTTGGCGGGGCGGTCATCTTTTTTGTGACGTATATATTTTTTGTTTTTATGGCGACGGGCAGTTACTGGTATCTGTTAATTGGTCTGGCGGCAGGATGCGGGGGCGCTGTGGGCGCCTACCATCTTTTTGACCATGTGCGGATTCGGGTACTTGCCTGGCAGGACCCGTTTGCCTATATTGACAATCAGGGTTTTCAGATTTCCCAGTCGCTGTTTGCCATAGGCAGCGGAAACTGGTTCGGCCTGGGACTTTTCGGCGGTACGCCGGGGGATATTCCGCAGGTAGAAACCGATTTCATTTTTTCGGCTGTCTGCGAAGAGCTCGGCATTGTATGCGGTGTCTGTATTATTTTAATCTGCGTAAGCTGTTTTATGGGCATGATGCAGGTTGGAATGCGTCAAAAAGACAGATTTTATAAGCTGACAGCCCTTGGATTCGGGGTTATGTATATTTTTCAGGTGTTTCTGACCATAGGGGGAGGCATCAAGTTTATCCCGCTGACAGGAGTTACGCTGCCGCTTCTAAGTTATGGAGGAAGTTCTGTTCTGGCTACCGTTCTGCTGTTTTTTATTGTGGAAGCCATATCGGTTAAAAAGGTGAATGCAAAAAGCGAGCGGTACGGGGTGAAGGTGGTGTATTCTTTTGTACTGTTGTTTCTGGGAATGATTGGCTATCTGGTGTATTTTGCCGTTACAAATGAACAGGAGTTAATCAACAACAGCTATAATTCAAGGCAGGAAATGCTGAATATGCAAAATTACAGGGGAAATATCTACGCTTCCGGGGGAGAACTGCTGGCAGAGACAAGACTTTTGGCGGACGGCTCGGAGGAGCGGATGTATCCTTACGGGGAAGTTTTTTCCCATGTGGTCGGTTTTTCCACGCAGGGTAGGACGGGCATCGAGGCGCAGGTTAATTATTACCTGATTAACTCTAACCTGCCTCTTCCGGAAAAAATTGCAAACGATGTCGCGGGGGTAAAAAATCCCGGTGACAATGTGTATACCACCCTTGATGTTGCGTTACAGGAGGCGGCGTTTAAGGCCCTTGACAATTACACGGGAGCCATTATTGTCACGGAGCCTTCCACGGGAAGGATTCTTGCCATGGTTTCCACGCCGGGCTTTGATTCCAACGAAATTGCGGATATCTGGGAGGATTTGGTGGAGGATAAGGAAAGCAGCGTGCTGGTAAACAGGGCTTCCCAGGGTCTGTATCCTCCCGGTTCCACGTTTAAAATTGTGACTGCGCTGGAGTATATCAGGGAAAATCCCGATACCTGGCAGGATTATTCCTTTACCTGTCCCGGATATTACGAAGAGAACGGAAACCGGATACGCTGTTACCATGGCATAAGCCACGGGAAAGTGGATTTGACAGAGTCGTTTGCAAAATCCTGCAACGCTTCCTTTGCCAATATAGGGATGAAGCTTGATGAAGACATGCTGCAGGATACGCTGGAAAAACTGCTTTTTAATAAAAATCTTCCGGTCAGCTTTCTTTCCGCAAAGAGCAGCGCCCTGTACTGGGATGAAATTTCTTCGGCTGATATGATGCAGACGGTTATCGGACAGGGGAAAACCCAGATAACGCCCCTGCATCTGAATATGATTACAGCGGCAGTTGCCAACGACGGTATTATGATGAAACCGTATCTCATTGACCACGTGGAAAATGCCAACGGAAGCATTGTGAAAACATTTGGTGTATCCGCAATGGCAAAGGTGATGACAGAGGAAGAGGCGCAGATTCTTACAGAACTTATGACGTCGGTAGTCGAGGAAGGAACCGCAACCAGAATTTCCGGTCTGTCCTATACGGTTGCAGGCAAAACCGGTTCTGCTGAGTACGGCAATGTAAAAGGGGAAAGCCATGCCTGGTTTACCGGCTTTGCACCTGCCGAAAACCCGCAAATCTGCGTTACCATCATTCTGGAAGGCGCCGGCAGCGGCGGTGACTATGCAGTCCCCATGGCAAAAAGGGTGTTTAACGCATGGTTTAACAGATAGTCCCTGCAAGCAGCGCCCGGCGTGGCATCCCCGGCGTGCATTTGTTCCAACAGGACGCGCTCCCGCTCGGGTAAAAACGCAGCGGTACGT
>CAJTMB010000027.1 GCA_910577105.1 uncultured Lachnospiraceae bacterium
TATTCACATATCTTATATCAGATTTTTGAGTTTACACAAAACTTGAAACGGTCTCAAGAAATCAGAGCAGAATACCCTGACTACGCTTCCAACATGGATGATGGACGTATCACTGTTTCTCCTGTTGACAACAAGGCTTATGCAGTACCTGTAGCTGGTTTCTGGGAAGCAATGTTTGTTAACACCACTGTATTGGATGCAGCAGGCGTAAGCATGCCTGGTCCGGATTACACATGGGAAGCATTCCTTGCAGATTGTCAGAAGATTAAAGATGCTGGTTATACACCTATCGCTGCAGCTCTTGGTAACATCCCTCACTACTGGTGGGATTTCGCAATCTTCAATCACACCAGCCCTGCAACCCACTTGAATATTCCTGAGTCTGTTGACGATGCACAGGGCCAGGCATGGGTAGCTGGTATGGAAGATATCAAGAACCTGTATGAACTGGGCTATTTCCCTGAGAACACCAATTCCGCTACCGATGATGAAACATTCCAGATGTTCATCGACGGCAAGGCAGCATTCCTGATTGACGGTTCTTGGAAAGTAAATGCTATCGTAAGTGCTTGCCAGTCAGACGTAGAAGATGCTTCTACTCTGGATGCAGCTAAATTGGACCAGTTTGATGTAACTTTTGTTCCCGGAATGAACGACAGAAAAGCAACTGATTTGCTTGGTGGAATTTCCATGGGTTATTACATCACAAGAAGTGCATGGGAAGACCCTGCAAAGAGAGAAGCAGCAGTTTCCTTCATCTCTCATATGACTTCTGATGAAGTAGTTGCTAAGTTTGCAGAGCATACTGCAAGTGCATTAAAGAACACACCTGCAGTTGATGAGAGCGCATTCAACTCTCTTCAGATTAAGTCCATGGCTATGATTGCCAAGAGTACTTCTTTCACAGGCGCAGTACAGGATGTCTTTGCTGGTGAGTGCCGCGTACCTACTTTTGATGGTATGCCTGAAATCGTAACCGGTAAAGTGGCTGCAACCGACGCGGTAGCAGAAGGTCTTGAAATCTACCACAACGGTCAGTAAGAGCAGTAAGAAAAATAAGTAAGCAGTAAAAACATATGCCGGAGTCATTTGCAAAGATGTGCTCCGGCATATTCATCAAAGGGCATAACGCCCAAGGCTATGGAAAAGAAAAGAGGACAGAATATGGGTGCAAATATCTACAAGAACAAAAAACCGTTATTTTTCTTTCTAGTGCCGGCATTCTTGTTTATTGCAGTTTTTTTGTATTATCCGTTCATCCAGAATATTATTAACAGCTTCATGAATATCACACAGTTGGGACAGCCGGCAAGCGGCTTTAATGACCCATGGTATACCAATTATGTGCAGATGTTTAAAGACCCGAATGTGGGGACGGCACTGGTAAATACCCTGATTATGACGCTGGTTACTTTGGTCGGACAGGTGGGAATTGCCTTGATATTGGCACTTATGATTGACAACATAAAATTTGGGGCAAAATTATTCAGAACCGTTTATTTCTTCCCGATTGTCATTTCGGCTACGGCATTAGGTCTTTTGTTTAACCTGGTGTTTTTGAGGGATAAGGGTATGTTAAACCAGTTTCTGGAGTTGTTTGGAAAGACGACCCTGACGGACTGGAAAGCAGAAGGAATAGCCCTGTTTACCATGATGCTGCCGGTTATGTGGCAGTATGTAGGGTTTTACTTTATCATTATTATTACAGGATTGAATAATATATCCGATGAGCTTTATGAGGCGGCTGCCATAGACGGCGCTTCCAGGCTGCAGAGGGTTCGATATATTTCACTGCCGATGTTACATAATGTTTTGTGTACGGTTGTTGTGCTGGCAGTGACAGGTGCCTTAAAGGTATTTGACCTTCCATGGACCATGTTTCCGAAAGGAATGCCGCTCAAAACCACATTCCTTACCGGTACGTATATGTATTATCAGACCAACGAGGTTAAAAATGTGGATTATGGTTCCACGCTGGCAGTGATGATAGTTATTCTGGGAGTTATCCTGTCAAAGGTAGTAAACGCGATATTTAAGGAAAAGGACTATTAAGGAGGTATGAGCGTGAGTAAAACAATGACTGTAAAAAAGAAAAAGCCGTTCCATATTTCCAGTGTGTTCTTATATCTGGTATTAATTTTCTGGGGACTGACTACGGTATATCCGATTATCTGGGTTATTCAGAACTCTTTTAAGAATAAGAACATGATTATTTCGGATTCTTTTTCCCTTCCTTTTGGAGAACTGTTTACAACAGCTAACTATAGAAGGGCATTTAACAGCCTGAATATCTTTGAGGCATATAAAAACAGTATTTTTATATCTGCCATGGTGTGTATCATTGTGGTTTTGCTGGCAGGGTTGGCATCTTTTGCATTGGTGCGTTATGATTTTAAATTGAGGAAACTGCTTAATACCGCAGTGCTTGCAAGTATGATGTTTCCTGTTTTTGCAACTATTATTCCTGTGGTTCGTCTGGAATCGGCAATGGGGATTGCTTATACGAAGAACTGGTGGCTTACAATGCTGTCCGTGATTTTACCGCAGGTGGCAGGAAATCTTTCTTTTGCTATAGTGGTGCTTACGGGGTATATCAGGGGATTACCTGTTGAACTGGAGGAAGCGGCATTTATGGAAGGCTGCGGACCGTTCTATATCTTCTTCAGGGTAATTGTTCCGCTTACCAAGCCCTCTTTTGCAACAGTTACAATCTTTGCATTCCTGTGGAGTTACAACGATTTGTTTACGCAGATGTTTATGTTAAAGAGACCGGATTCCTATGCAATAACCATCCTGTTAAACAGGCTGACTTCCAAGGAGGGAACGGACTATGGCCTGATGGCCGCCGCCGTTACACTGGTAATTGTACCGGTAATTTTGATATATATCCTGCTCCAGAAACAGATTGTAAAAGGTCTGACTGCAGGTGCGGTAAAAGGTTAATAAAAGTAAAGATGTCAAAAGCCTGCCGGAAGTCCGGCAGGCTTTTTATTATGCAGAGAGATTTTGTTTTTAATTGCAGAATTTGTAAAAAAGTGATATGATAAAGTACATACGTAAGTGATATGTTTTAAGATACAGGGGGTCACGGTATGTATAGGGTAGCGATTATTGATGACGAACCAATCATAGTGGAAGGTCTGACAAAAAGCATAAATTGGAAAAAATGGGAATGTCAGGTGGTAGCCACGGGTAACAGCGGAACAGAAGGCATTGCAATAGCCGAAAAGGTACAACCGAATATATTGTTTTCGGACATCAGGATGCCGCACATGAATGGCTTGGCAATGATAGCAGCAATCAAATCCCAGTATCCGCAGATGGAGATTACGATTTTAACCGGTTTTTCTGATTTTGAGTATGCCAGGGAGGCTATCCGGCTGGGAGTTACGCGTTTTCTTGTAAAGCCGTCAAAAATGGATGAACTGGAAGAAGCCGTGGAGTCCATGGTAAAGAATTTGAAAGCAAAAGGTATTATGCCGGAGAAAGAAAGTGAACCAGACAGTCTGCGGGAGGAAATGCAAGGGGATTGCGAAGACGGACAGGATGCCGGAGGTGAGATGCCGGAGGAAACGGCAGCGGGCAGTTTTATTGTCAACAATGCCATGAAATATATGGAAGAAAACTACAAGGAGAAACTGAAGCTGCAGGATGTGGCAGACCAGGTGTATGTGAGCCAGTGGCATCTGAGCAAATTGCTGAACCGGTATAAGGAGCAGAGTTTTTCGGATATTCTGAATAATATCAGGATTGACAAGGCACGAGAGTTGTTAAAGGACCCTTCCCTGCGGATTGGAGACATTGCCGATATGGTCGGTTTTCTGGATATGGCGCATTTTTCCAGGGTGTTTAAGAAGCAGACCGGCATTTCGGCCAATGAATACAGAAACGGATTAAAATAAATTATTTCTACCGAAAAAGGACAGTGTGCATTATATGCACAACTGTCCTTTTATAACGGCTTTTATAGATAAGTCTTTTTGATTCAGTATCAGAAAATGGGCTTTCTTTCCTTTTTCAATGCTTCCGTAGAGGTTGTCAACGCCGATGGAGCGGCAGGGATTGATGGTGGCAGCGCGTACAGCACTCTGTAAAGGAATTCCCATGGATACGGCGGTCAGCATACAGCGGTAAAGCGGTGTCACGCTGCCGGCAAGGGTACCATCGGCAAGTGTGGCGTGACTGCCCGAAACATGTACCTTAAGTCCGCCAAGGGAGTATTCGCCGTCCGGTTTGCCGGCGGCTTCCATGCTGTCGCTGATTAATACGACCCGGTCATCCCCAAAAAGGCGGAAAGTGGCGCGGACAACGCTGGGAGCAATATGCACCCCATCGCAAATCAATTCCACAAAGCAGCCGGGAGTGTCAGCGGCAGCGCCGATAACGCCGGGCGCCCTGTGTGTAAAGGGCGGCATGGCGTTGTATAAATGTGTGACGTGGTCCGCACCTGCTTCAAATGCTTTTATAGCGGTATCATAATCCGACTCCGTATGGGCAATGGAAAAGTGGAAATCTTTGTGACATTCCCCGATACACGAAACAGCGCCTTCTGTTTCCGGAGCAAGTGAAATCAGTTTGACAAGTCCTTCGGCTTTTTTTTGCCAATCATACAGAAGGGAAGCATTTGGAGTGATGACATAGGCTTCGTTCTGCGCCCCTTTTTTCTTTTTATTTATAAAAGGTCCTTCCATATGGATACCGATTAAATCGGAGAGGTTTTCCGGCAGTTCCTGGTTTTTTTGTGCTTTGCAAAATTTTGCAGCGCTTTCACAGATATCGGACAAAGTTCCGGCCGGTATGGTCATGGTGGCGGGACAGATGGAGGTCACACCCTGGGAAATCTCAAAAGCGCTGATGGCTTCAAAAGCTTCCTGAGTGCCTTCACAGAAATCATGTCCGTTACAGCCGTGAAAATGAACATCGGTCAAACCGGGCAGAACATAACAGCCGGACGCGTCAAACACGGTATCTTCTTCGGAAACCGAAACTTCGGATGCGTCTGTACTGAGATTTGTAATGGTATCTTTTTCAGTACAGACCGTCATGGCCTCGAAAGAAAAATCTTTCGTATATACAAGTCCGTTTTTGATAATCATGTGTGTTTCCTTTCTTATTCAACCTCAGGCACCAGGGAAAGCGCTTCCTTGTCACCCACCAGTGTTACATCATTATGTAACTGCAGGACGGATGCAGGTACCTTGGGGGTAATGGGACCAAAGAAAGCATCCCTTACAATCTGTGCCTTCTCAGCTCCGTTGACAATAACGACAATTTTTTTGGCCTGCATGATAGTCTTGATACCCATGGTGTAGGCCTGCTTGGGAACAAGGTCCATGGAGGCAAAAAAGCGGGAGTTTGCACGAATCGTGCTCTCTGTCAAATCAATGCAATGCGTTTCTTTTTCAAAAGCGGAACCGGGTTCATTGAAGCCGATATGGCCGTTTAAGCCAAGTCCCAAAAGCTGCAAATCAATGCCGCCGCAGTCGGAAATGATTTTATTGTAATCATGGCAGGCTTTTACGGAGTCGGGCTCCAGACCGTCAGGCACATGTGTCTGTTCCGGACGGATATTGATGGAATTGAAAAAGTGCGTATTCATAAAATAACGGTAACTTTGGTCATTTTCGGGAGAAAGGCCCTTGTACTCATCCAGATTGATGGTGGTAACCTGAGAAAAGTCCAAGTCTCCTTTTTCATACCAGCGGATTAGCTGGGTGTATGTGCCGATAGGGGTAGAACCGGTTGCAAGTCCCAACACGCAGTTGGGCTTCATGATTACCTGGGCGGAAATCAGATTGGCTGCTACACGGCTCATTTGGTAGTAACTATCCGTATATATGATTTTCATTGATAAAACCTCCTGCTTTTTTAAAGTATTTCCAGTGTAACAAGGATATATGAAAAAAACAAGATTTGGAGAAAAGTTGCACAAAAGAGGGTAAAAGAAGACAAGAAACAGCAATAGATTTTTTTAGAGTCAGGCAGAAACCCGTAAGAATCATGTAAGAAAACGTAAGGTGACAATTCCATTCGGATGCTTCATACTGAAGGGGAAGACAGAAATAAGAAAGGAGCATGAAAATGAAGATGGATATGAAACATGGGATTTTGGCAGCGGCGCTGGTTACAGCGGGATTATGTATGGCTGCCTGCGGAAAAAAAAGCGTGGAGGACGAACCGGGTATTGTAACCGGCAGTAATGCATATGTGTATACGCCAAAGCAGATAAGTTTAAACGTTGATGTACAGATAGACAGTCTCAGTGTGGAAGGCAGCCGTCTCTATTATTTTGAAACCGGTGATGGATTGGAAAGCACGAATAGATTTGCCTGTCTGGACTTGGAAAATCCGGAAACCGCCCCCCTCTGCTTATATGAAGCAAAAGATGACGGTATGACAGAGGAGGGATATGAGAACAAAACGATAAATATTTTTTCAAACCAGGCAGGAGAAGTGATTGTTATTACACGGCAGGCCCCCGTTATCGATGAAGAAACGGCATCGGAGTCAGACTGGATAAATTGGCATACGGAATGCAGCTATATTATGAAAAAGATAACGGAAGATGGGAAGGAGGTCTTTTCGGTTGATATTACCGGGTATATTCTTTCGGATACGGAAGCCCCTTATCTGCAGCATGCATTTGCGGATGGAGAGGGACGTCTGTTTCTGACAAACGGTATTTCCAGTGTATGGATTTTTGATGGGGATGGCAAATATCTGCATGATTGTAAACTTTCCCAAAACTCTCTGCTTGGAGAATTGGGACTTATGAGATTCGGAATACTGGGAGACGGCAGGGCTGTCATTGAGACGGATACTGACGGGGGAACAAGCATGAAATTTGTTGCATATGATGCAGGCAAAAAAGATTTTACGGAAGTATACACAAACCTGCCGCCTGATATGTGGTGGACGAAAATAGGAAAGGGCCCGAACGGGGGAACGCTTTGTTACGGAACAAAGACCGTGTATGAGTATGATTGCAATACCCAGACTTACATGAAAATACTGCATTGGGAAGAGTGTGACATAGAAGGGGAGTCTGTGAAGTATGCGGCAGCGCTTGGGGATGGCAGCATCATCGTTTTGTGTGATAAAGAAAATGGTCAGAAGGAATGGGTACTGCTGAAAAGGGTCGAGGCGGCGGATGCAGGCAAAACAATACTGACTCTGGCGCGTGTAGTGCAGGATTATGAGAGTTTTCATCCATGGGAACTGGAGTCGCAAGTGATAAAGTTTAACCGGGAAAGTGAAACTTACTGGATTGAAGTAAAAGAATATCAGGATACAGAGGCTTTTTACTATGATATCCTGGCGGGAAATATACCGGATATGTTTGACCCTGCGGGAATCAATAAGAGGATGCTGGTTGAAAAGGGCGTAATAGAAGATATGAATCCCTATCTGGAAAACAGTAGTACATTGAAAAGGGAAGATTTGTTTGAATCGGTGCTGGATGCCTATACAATTGACGGAACTCTTTGCAGCATACCGCCCTTTTTCTGGATTGAGACACTTTTCGGCAAATCCGCTGTGGTTGGGGAGCAGGCAGGAGGGTGGACTGTGGAAGAGATGTTAAAACTGGTAGAAGAACATGAGGATATGTCACTTTTTTACACTGAGGACAGAGAACAGATTCTTTATTTCTTTATTCAATACTGTTCAGATGACTATGTAGACTGGGAAAACGGGAACTGCTATTTTGATTCGGAAGAGTTTTGCAATATTTTGGAGTTAGCTTCCAGATATGGGGAGTATGATGGAAAGGTCACGGAAGCGAAAGCTTTGACGGAAGGCAAGGCCTTGGTGTCTAGGCAACTGATAAATCATCCCACGGACTGGCAAGTTTTGGAATCGTTATTTGGCGGCCCGGTTACTGCAGTCGGATTTCCCGGGAATGCGGGAACAACAGTGGTGCAAGGCATGGATGATATATGCATCTGTGCCGGTTCCACCAACAAAGAAGGGGCATGGTGTTTTGTGGAATTCCTGTTGGCGCAGGAATGGAAAGTCGATAATATTAATATTCCTATCAGACGTTCGGCTTATGATGTAATGATAGAAGACGCAATAAATCCACAGTATATGTGTAATGAAGCGGGAAATGTGATACATGATGAAAGAGGGATTCCTTTGGTGGAAATAGGCTACAGGGATGGCTGGTGGGAGTATAGGATATATGCTTCGACAGAAGAAGAAGTGGATTCGCTTACTGAATTAATCAATCAGATTGACGGCGTATTAGATTTTGATTCAGAGCTGTACCAGATAATTCTGGAGGAGGCAGCTTCTTTCTTTGAAGGACAGAAAACAGCAAAAGAAGCGGCCCAAATCATTCAGGGCAGGGCAGAGGTGTTTGTAAAGGAAAATATAAAGTAAATCTTTTCAGCAGGAAAAAATTGTGGTAAGATAAGGGTGGTTTTAAGCATGGGAGGAAAATGATGGAAGAAGAAAGAATCAGCGGTGGAAAAAGAGTCGGATATTTTTTCCTGTCCCTTACCCCGATGGCGGCAAGCTTTATCTTACAAGTTATTATGGTAATTCCGTTTGTTATTTTCGCATTTGTAAAAATGTTTTTGTTTATGCAACAGAATCCGCTTGCAACTCAGGATGAAGCAATGGTAATCTACATGGAAGCTTATTTGAATCGTGCGGCTGCGGCTACTTTATGCTATCATTTGGCAAGCCTTCCGGTTTTCGGGCTATGGTATTACTTTGGCTGCAAAAAACCAAAGCTGAAACAGTCCCTGAAAAACGTTTCAGGAAAGGCTGTGGCGATAGCGGTTTTGGGTGGCGTGGTAATGTGTCTGCTCTCAGAAGGAATGGTCGGGGCGGAACAGTTTATCGTTCCCAATCTGGTGGAGAAGTATATGGAATTGATGGAGGCGGCAGGGATTGGTGTGAATGTACTGACAATTATTGCTGCCGTAATCATAGCGCCTGTCGGGGAAGAAATTATATGCAGAGGTATAACGCTGTATTATGCCAAGAAAGCGCTTCCGCGGTTCTGGATGGCAAATATTCTGCAGGCTGTGATGTTTGGCGTTATGCACGCAAACTGGATTCAGGGACTTTACGCTTTTGCCATAGGCCTGATGTTGGGATATCTGACAGAAAGATATCATTCGCTGATACCGGCAATGATACTGCACTTTGTCGTGAATTTTTCCAGTACCGTCTGGGTGGAAAAGGTGTTCGGGGGATGGTTCCCGGATGAATTATATGCCTATTTGATTTTGTTTTTAGTAATGCTGGCTGCCGCAGTCGGGCTTGTACTGTGGGGAGGTCCGGTTAAATCGCAGGAAAAGGCAGACAAAACAGCGATGGATTCTTAGTCAAACGTACTCTTTTGTGCTCGCTTTTATGCAGGGCAAAAAGAGTACGTTTTTATATTGTAATTTAATAAATTCTTAAGGTGACTATACCATATATATGGGCTATAATAGAAAATGGAGCATGGGATACTACAATATCATGTAAATAGAAATAAATAAAGAGAGGATAAGGGATGAAAAAGAAAAATGTGTTTATCAGGATACTGTCAGTTTGTCTGTCATCAGTAATGGCGTTCAGTCTTGCTGCCTGTGGCAACAATCAGCCGCAGGAAGATGATAACCAGCAAGTTACTGACAGTACATATGTGTATGTGCCGGAATACCATGGGCTTAATTCGGAAGAAGAAACTTACATGGGTAATTTTTTGGTAGTGCAAAACCGGTTGTATTTTGAAAAAACCACATATTCGGAAACAAACAGGGAATTTAGTTATCAGTATCTGGATTTGTCCAATCCTGAAGGGGAGCATGTTACGGTTTATAAGGAGGATGACTCCCAACAGGAAGAAGGCTTTAGCAGCAGCATCAATGCGATATTTCCTGACGGTACGGACGGCGTGGTGTTAATTGTCAGGAAAAGTCCGGTGTTGGACTGGGAAACTGCTACGGAAGCGGATTACCAGAGGGTACAGAGAGAAACTGTCTACATCATGAAACATTTTGCTGGGGACGGTACGGAAACCTTCAATGTTGACATTACAGATTATGTTCGGATGGATACGGAAAACAATTATATTCAGTATTCTATTTCAGACGCGGACGGCAGGATATATGTCAGCAACGGCAATTCCTATATATGGGTTTTCGATAAGGAAGGCAACCATGAAAATACGGTACAGCTTGCATCAAATCCGGGGTTTGGCGGATATATCAATTCGATGGGCGTGCTGGGGGACGGCAGGGCGGCTTTTATGTCCGATGGACCCGAAGGCATGTATATAGCGGCTTATAATGCGGATAAAAAGGATTTTTCCGACACTTACAGCAATCTTCCGCCACAAAGCTGGAACAGTGGGCTGACGCCGGGATTTGAAGGCGGCGTGCTCATAAGCGCCCAGAATGCATTGTACGAATATGATTTGGAAACCCAGACATATAAAGAAATCCTCAAGTGGATGGACTGCGACATGCATCCGGATTATGTGAGGTATGCCGCTGCTATGCCGGATGGCAACGTTATAGCTTATTATGAGGAGTGGGGCGGTACCAACGAGCAGAGTATTGTGCAGGTGAAAAAGACGCCGGCTTCGGAAGTGGTGCAAAAACAGGTTATTACGCTGGGATGCATGTCGATGAGCCAGAGCCTGCAGTCATCGGTGATAAGCTTCAACAAAAACAATCCCGAGTATAAGATTGAGGTGAAGGATTATTCTGCTTCCATTGACTGGTCATCCGAGGATTTCGCGAAATCCTTTGAGGATGCAAGTAACCGTTTTTATAATGATATTTTAACCGGTAATGCGCCGGATTTGTTTGTAGAATCAGATATAAACCTGAAGCAGTTTGCGACAATGGGAGTTATTGAAGATTTGACGCCATACCTTGAAAACAGTTCGGTGGTAAAGAAAAGCGATTTGTTTGAAAAGGTATTGGACGCATATACTGTAAACGGCATTCTCTGTACCATTCCGGACAGCTTTACGGTAAGTACTCTGGTTGGCAGGACTTCCGAATTGGGGGAAGAGCCGGGATGGACGATGGAAGAAATGATTGCTTATGCCGACCAGAATCCCGAAGCAATAATTTTTCCTTATGCAAGCCGTGATACAGTACTTATGTATTGTCTGATGTTTAATTTTGATTCTTATGTAAATTGGGAGACAGGGGAATGCGCCTTTGATTCTGATGAGTTTAAATTATTGTTGGAATTTGCGGCACGGTATGGTGAAGAGGTGGACTATAATGTGTCCGAACCGAAGCTTTTGGCCAACCATGAGGCGTTGTTGAGTATGATGTCATTTTCGGATGTGCAGGATTGGCAGCTTATGGAAATGATGTTTAATGAACCCATCACTGCCATAGGATTTCCTGCGGCAGGCTCCACAGGCATCATGGCAGACGGTAGTAACGGTTTTTGTATCAGCGCTACTTCCCAAAATAAAGAAGCAGCGTGGGCGTTTATAGAATCCCTGCTTACAGAAGAAGCGCAGAAAAACACGAGGTTTAAGTGGGGCTTCCCGATTCGGAAATCCGTCTATGACGAGATTTTGGAAGAAGCCATGAAGCCGGATTATATGTTGGATGAGGAGGGAAATCCCGTACTGGATGAGAACGGTAATCCTATTGAGATTTCCCACCACAGTTATGGATATGATGATATAACGTTTGAACTTTTGGCTGTTACGCAGGAAGAGGCGGACCAGATTGCCGAATTATTTGACAGGATAGGCGGCACGGCCACTTACAACGAGCAGCTAATGAGTATTATTCGCGAAGAGCTGGAGCCTTACTTTGCAGGGCAGAAGTCCGTGGAGGAAGTAACAGACGCCATTCAGGGAAGAATCAAATTGTATGTGGATGAAAACAGGTAGCTGTTTTCCATAGATGGGAGAGTTTAGTTTTGCATAAAGAGAAGAAATCAGGCAGGAAAAAGACAAGGGCAAGCAAGACATTGCGCAAACAAAAGGTAGGTTCGGGGCTGTATCTGGCCCCGAGCCTGATTGGAGTGCTGCTCTTTTATATTATTCCGTTTGTGGTGGTTATTTTCTATTCTATGGTAGATAATCCCATTGCCAAAAATTTTGTTTTTATGGATAATTACAATAGAGTCATTCAAAATGAAGCGTTTAAGACAGGTGTAATTAATACGGCTACTTTTTCGGCGGTTGCAGTACCGCTTGCAGTAGTGTTGTCCTTGATTCTGGCTATGGTGCTGGATACCAAACTGCCTTTCAGAAGCCAGTTCAGGACGTTCTTCTTAAGTCCCCTTATGGTGCCGGTGGCTTCCATTGTTTTGATTTGGCAGGTGCTTTTCCACTACAACGGCGCCATCAATGAGGTGCTGGTAGCGCTGGGTGCAGGCAAGATAGACTGGATGAAGTCCCAGTTTTCGCAGATTGTGGTTATTATCCTGTTCTTGTGGAAGAATCTGGGATATAATATGATTTTGTTTATGGCCGCGTTAGCCAGCATTCCCAAGGACATCTTAGAGGTGGCAAGGCTGGAAAGCGCAACACCTGTACAGACATTCTTTTATATCAAACTGAGGTACTTATCCTCCACGATATTGTTTGTGACGATTATGTCTTTGATAAGTTCTTTTAAGGTATTCAGGGAAGTATATCTTTTGACCGGAAACCATCCATATCCGACGGTATATATGCTGCAGCATTTTATGAATAATGCATTTGCGTCGCTGGATTATCAGAGACTGTCGGCAGCAGCGATATTGATGTCGCTTGTCATGATTGTGATAATCGGTACATTGTTCATTGTGGAGAATCGTTTCGGAAAGGACGTGGAAGGATGATGAGAGCGAGTAAACGTGCTCCGCAGCGTGCCCTTCCTGCGGAAAGAGTCAAAAACACCGCCAGGCGGAAGAAGAGGATACATACTTTTAAAATAGCCATTGCCACGATAGTTGCAGCAGCGTTTGCTATCTTATTCCTGCTTCCCATCGTGCTGACGATTACCAATTCTTTCATGTCGTCATCGGAAATATCAGCCAATTACGGCGCTGTGTTTGCCACGAATGATAAGGGCGGCAAGGTATTTATATCGGAAACCATCAATCTGAAATTTATACCTGATATGGTTTCTTTCAGCCAGTATATCACGGTATTGTTTAAGAGTCCGGAATATCTCTTAAAGTTTTGGAACTCCGCTGTGTTGGTGGGACCGATTGTGTTTTTTCAGTTGTTTGTAGCGCTGTTGGCCTCCTATGGGTTTACCAGATATAGGGGGCGTATACGGGAGATTATATTTTTTTCATACATTATACTAATGCTGATGCCATATCAGGTTACACTGGTGCCGAACTATCTGGTGGCAGGCTGGTTTAACCTGATAGATACTTACTGGGCAATCTGGCTGCCGGGTATTTTTTCACCGTTTGCAGTGTTTTTGCTCACAAAGTTTATGCGCCGCATTCCGACTTCCGTAATTGAGGCGGCTCAGATTGACGGTGCAGGCGAGTGGCAGATTTTCAAGCGTATCTGCCTGCCCCTTTGTAAGGGTGCAACTTGTTCCGCTGCCATCCTTGTTTTTATTGACTATTGGAATATGGTGGAGCAGCCCCTTATTTTGCTTTCTGACGAAGAAAAACACCCCCTGTCCGTTTTCCTCAGTAAAATCAACGCGGGGGAAATCGGTCTGGCATTTGCGGTGGCTACAATCTATATGGTGCCAAGCTTACTGGTGTTTTTATATGGAGAAGAATATCTGGTAAACGGTATAACCTATCAGGGTGGAATAAAAGGCTAGAAGCCGAGGAGGAGGACAAGAAACATGACAGGAAAAAACAGGAGGGAATGGGTAAAGACAGCGGCAATCGTATTTTTATCGGTTATGCTGGTACTTACTTTCTTTTCCAACACCATTATGAATTATTCCCTGCCGGAGGTGGCTGCGCAGTATACCCAGTCGGGAACCATTACGGCAAAAATCCGCGGTACGGGGACAGTGGAGAGCGGGTCCCTTTACAATGTAAAGGTTACGGAGTCCAGAAAGGTAACAAGTGTGGAAGTCCGTGCCGGTGACAAAGTGGAGATAGGGGACATTATATGCTATCTGGATGATGTGGAGAGTGAGGAATTAAAGGCGGCAAGAAAGGCGCTGGCAGATGCCGAGACAGCATATGAGACAGCGCTTTTGGCAGGAGATTTGAGCGTTGGCGCCATGCAGAATGCAGGATACACGGAATCCACTTCCAGTTACCGCAACAAGCTGATTGCGGCGCAGGCAGTGGTGGAAGAAATAAACAGAAAGCTGGAAGAACAGGCAGTGCGTTATCAAACAGCAAAGGAAGCAAAAGAACAGGCAGATTTGGCCCTTACGCAGGCACAGAATAACCTGAACAATTTGAATTCATGGGTGGAATATAACCAGACAGCCAGCGGCAATGCCAATGTGGAGGAACTTTTAAAGCAGCAGGACCAGGCACAGCAGATTAAGATTGCAGCCCAGAATGCCGCTAACAATGCAGCAATGGAATTTTCAAAGCTGGAGGCGGAGAAAGCCGATTTGGAAGCGCAGCTTGCAGCGGCACAGGCTGATGTGGAAAGCCTTGCAAAAGACATAAACACTTCCCTTACCTTAGCAACACTCAGCGATGCGGTTGCCAGGGCGAGAAAAGAAGTGGAGGAACTGGAAAGCAAGTCAGTCGGCGCAACCGTGAAGGCAGAAGTGGCAGGAACCATCGTATCCGTTTCTGTAGTTGCAGGCGAGAGCACATCACCCGAAACACCCGTAGCGGTAATCCAGCCGGAGGGTAAAGGATTTACCTTGAGCTTTTCTGTAACGGCAGAACAGGCAAAAAGGATTTCTGTGGGTGACCCTGCAGAACTGGTAAATTCCTGGTGGTACAATGACGTTACGGCTACAGTGGCTTCCATTAAGCCGGACCCTCAAGACCCGTCAAAAAAGAAACTGGTGACATTCAACTTAAGCGGGGAACTGACGGCAGGGCAGTCTTTAAGCCTGCAGGTAGGGGAGAAGAGTGCAAATTATGACTGCATCGTGCCCAACAGCGCAATCCGTGAGGATAACAACGGAAAGTTTGTCTTGGTAGTGGAATCCAAGAGCAGTCCTTTGGGTAACCGTTATTTTGCAGTCAGGTATGATGTGGAAGTATTGGCTTCCGACGATACCCAGTCGGCAATCAGCGGCTTGTATGGTTATGAATATGTCATTACAACTTCTACCAAGCCGGTGGAAGCGGGAAAACAGGTAAGGCTGCCGGATTAACAGGAAAGGCACGGGAAAATATATGAAGAAAATCATACAAAGACTGTCCCCAAGGAAGATTATATTTGGGCTGACCGGTTTTGCCGCCTTTTGTCTGGGTATTGTATTTATCTGTATCAGTAATCATTTGGCCGGAAAACCGGATACACAGAAAATGGCGCAAAGATGGGCTCCAAAGGGCGGCGCATCCCAGATAAGCTGTTTTTTCTCCAGGGATGCAAATTTTACGGAAGAAAGCATATTATATTTTGAACATGCTTTGGATAAAGCGCTGGAGGAAGCTTCCATAGTCAGTGAATCGGAAAATGAGAGCGCAAGGCTTTGGGCGGATGCCTACAGTGCAACCGGAAAAGTGACCATAACGAGCAATAAGGCATCCATCGAGGTGTCAGCGGTGGGTGTTGGAGGTGATTTCTTCCTGTTTCATCCGCTAAAGCTTTTGACAGGTTCCTATTTTTCCGGCAGTGATGTGATGCAGGATTATGTTGTGATAGACGAAGATGCAGCGTGGCAGCTTTTTGGCTCCAACAATGTGGCAGGACAGATTGTGACTATCAGTGGGATTCCCCATATCATTGCAGGTGTCGTTGAAAGGGAAGAGGGCAGGCTTGCAGAAGAAGCAGGGTTAAATGCATCCGTTGCCTATGTGTCCTACACAACACTCAGCCAGTATGGTACTGATTATGGGTTAAATACCTATGAAATTGTTATGCCGAATCCGGTCACCGGATATGCCAAAAATTATGTAGCGGAAAATATCGGCATAACGGAAAATGAAGTGGAAATTGTGGAGAATTCCACAAGGTTCAGTCTGGCGTCGAGGTTTAAGCTGCTTATGCAGTTTGGAACCAGGTCGATGAACGGGAAGGCTATTATTTACCCCTACTGGGAAAATATGGCAAGGGGATATGAAGACATTTTAGGACTTTTGCTTGTATTTATGACGTTGTCTTTACTATATCCGACAGTTTTGCTTATTATCCTGCTTGTTATATCCTGGAAGCATAAGACGTGGACTGCAAAGAGTGTGTGGGAAAAAGTAAAAGACAAGGGAGAACGGCTCAGGGAAAAGCGGTGGGCAGCAAAAAAAAGGAAAAAAGAAAAAGCGGGAGAACAGGAAGAAGGGAATAAAAAGCAAAAGAAAGAAAAAAAGCTGAAACGGGAAAAGAAACCGAAGCAGGCAAAGCATCTTTTCGGGAAGAAGAAATCCGGGAAAGATACAGGGATTCATGAGGAGGAAAGTTATGAAGAAGTGGAGTAAGAAGGTGCTCAGCCTTTTGCTATCAGGCAGCATGATGTTGGGATTGGGCGCTTGCGGTGGTGACGGAACCAACGAAAGCGTAACCACATCGGAAGACGCCAAGAAGTATGTTTACAGGATGCAGGATATTGAAGTGGATGCTTTGGATGAAGATGCAAGCGTCTATGGACAGTTTTATACGGATGGCAGGATTTATCTGTTGACATCAGAACGTCAATGGGATGAGATGACGGGTCTTGTGGTAAAACTGATTTCATTTAAGGATGACGGTACGGATTTACAGACTACAGAATTGATGAATACACTGATGGAAAACCCCAATTATATTCCTCCTGAAGAGGAAAAGGATGGTGATGGGGGGAGTATAATGCCTCTTGCAAGAGAAGAAGGCGAAGTGGATACACCGGAAGACGGTGATGAAAGCCCCGATGAAGAAACATCGGATAAAGAAACACCGGATGACGGCAGCGGAGATACCCCGGCAGACAGGCAGATTTATCGTGATACATATATCAGCACTGTGGTTATTGATAAAAACGGTGTTTATATGGTTATGGAAGACAATTCCTATTCTTATGACAATAACGATAATTATGTGTCCGAGGGGTATGCATTGACGCTGTACTCTTATGATTTGAAAGGACAAGAACGTTTTCAGGTGGTTTTGAATGATAATCAGGACGAATATATGTGGGTTAACAACATTGCTTCCGATGAAAACGGAAACCTTGCCCTGTTATCTGAACAGATGCTTTACATTTTTGACACACAGGGAAATCCGGTCAGTCAGACGGAAATGTCCGATAACGGCGGATATGTGCAGAGCGCATTTGTCGGAAAGGACGGCAAGCTTTTGATTGTATCGTACAATAATGACTGGACCAAAATGTTTTTGCAGGTTTATGATTTCGGGAAAAAAGCATTTGAAGAAAATATTGACTTGCCCGGAAACCTTACAAATTACGGTATGCGCGCAGGCGTTAATTATGACTTACTACTTACAAATTCCTTGGGACTTTATGGTTATAATATTGGCGATAAAGAGGTAACGCCGCTTTTGAGTTATATCAATTCCGATATGAATGGAAACAATATCGACTTGATTATGGAAGCGGGGGAAGGAAGATTCATTTGTTCTTACCGGGATGAGGAAAACTGGGATACTCATTTTGCCGCGCTGAATTATGTGGCGCCGGAGGATATTCCCGATAAAAAGGTGCTGACTTTGGCATGCTTTTATCTGGATTGGAATATGAGAAGCAGGTTGGTTGCCTTCAACAAGGAAAGTGAGCAGTACCGTATTGTGGTAAAGGATTATTCCAGTTATTCCACGCAGGAGGACTGGCAGGCGGGTTATACCCAGTTAAACAATGACATTATCTCCGGACAGATTCCGGATATCTTAATCTTAGACAATTATCATATGCCGATTTCATCCTATATTTCCAAAGGCATTCTTGCAGATATCGGAAAGCTGATTGACGAGGATGAGGAGTTGAACAGGGAAGATTTTATGACCAACGTGTTTGATGCTTACTCTGTAAACGGCACGCTTTACAGCATTATACCAAGCTTTAATATCAATACGGTTGTTGGCAAGACAGCCGATGTGGGACCTGACCCGGGCTGGACCATGGCGGATTTACGTGAGCTCATGAATAAGTATCCGCAGGCAAGCGTTTTTGGGGATACCATGACAAGGGACAGCGTTATCTGGCAGATGATGATGTATTCGGGAGCCAGCTATGTGGACAAAGACAGTGGAAAGTGTAATTTTAACACACAGGAGTTTATAGATATTCTGGAGTTTGCTGCCCAGTTTCCGGAGGAAATCAACTGGGACGGTATGGAGGAAAGTTACTGGGATAATTACAGCAGCCAGTACAGGGAAGGCAGAACCCTCCTGATGAGTACGAACATCAGCGATTTCAGGGATTTTAACAGTAATTTAAAGAGGTTTTTCGGAGAGCCTGTGACCTTTATCGGTTTTCCCTGTCAGAACGGAATTGGCGCTGTGGTGGATGCTTACGAGCAGTATGCGATTGCTGCAAAATCCCCTAATATTGAAGGGGCATGGGAGTTTATGCGTTACTATCTGACGGAAGATTACCAGAGTAGTGAAGATATGTCATGGAGGCTTCCCGTAAGTAAGAAAGCGCTTTTGAAAAAACTGGAAGAGGCTCAGGAAAGGCCTTTCTGGACGAATGAAGACGGCTCAAAAGAGTACTATGACGATTATTATTATGAAGGGGATGTGCAGATTCTGATTGAGCCGATGACAAAGGAAGAAGCGGACAAATTGTTTGAGTATGTTTCTTCAGTCAATATGGCATATTCCTATGACGAAAACCTGATGAACATTATTATGGAAGAAGCTGCTCCGTTCTTTGCGGGGCAGAAGAGCGCGTCGGCGGTAGTGGATATCATCCAGAACCGTGCGCAGGTTTACTTAAATGAAAGTAAGTGGTAAGCCTCGGTCAGTTCCCGGCCGTGTTCCTTTAACCACTGTCTGCTGAGGGCATAGTCGGGCAGGACGCTTTCGACTTTGCGCCAGAAAGCATTTCCGTGGTTCATGTATGTTAAATGGCAGAGTTCGTGGACAATGACATAGTCAATGACTGCGGGCGGCGCCATCATAAGACGATAGTTAAAAGACAGAGTACCCGTTTGGGAGCAGCTTCCCCAACGGGTTTTCTGGTTTCTTATGGTGATTTTTGTATAATATCCTCCGGTCAGCTTCTGTAATTCGGCGCATCTTCCGGGGAAATAAGATTTGGCGGCATTCATAAAACGTTTTTTTAAGATTGCCGTCTGTTTTTCCTGCTCAGGGGTAAGAATGGGCAGGGTAGTCTCTTTTCTGGCAAGCATTTCCAGATGCTTTTTGACAATCCAATCTTTTTTTTCCTCAATAAAAGCTTCCACCTTTCCGGAACGCACATAATAAGGCGCCCTGACATGAATGGAAGCATCTTCCTTTACCTGTATACTGATGCTTTTCCTGTCCGAAAAGTGAACCGTACAGGTAAGGGAGTTATTCGATTTGGGAATTGATAATTCATAGAAATAAGTGTTTTTCATAATTTCCTTTCCTTAATCCCATTTAACCAAGATGGCTACTGCACCCGAATGGACAGTGACGGCGCCTGCTTTTCCCGGCAGAAATTCATTGCTGATGCCGATGGGAAAGTCGTTTGTCACGGTGTAGGCAGAAAGAGGATATTTCATATTGGCGATGGAAACCACGGATTCCTTTTCCAGCGAGAAAAGGGAAAGGCGTCCGGACATGGAAGCGGGAAATTGTTTTGTCTCTTTGGACGCAGCCATGATACAGCCTTTTTCCTCTAAGAGATACCCCTCTGCGCCATGGTTCTTCAAATAGAGAAGACACTGCATATTGGCAAGCGTATGGTCCAGCCTTCCGCCCAGTCCCGCATATATCAAAAAAGTATGAAAGTCCCTTGCAAGCCCCCACCTTAACGCAGCCAGCATATCCGTATCATCCTTCTCAGGCGCAAGCCGCAATACTTTTTCAGGAAACCTGTCCTCCGCCATTTCTATGGAGGCAGCCAACTTTTCATCCACAGAATCAAAATCCCCGATAATCATATCCGGTTCGATGCCAAGCGCTTCACAATATCCCAATCCCCCATCCACCGCAATCACAGTATCTCTTTTCTCATCAAATTCCCCCAATTTCGTGACACCCAATTCCCCCGCCCCGATGACAATACACCTTTTCCCTCTTTTCACCTGCATATATATAGCATCCTTTCTTTTTAACCATCCCTTTTTGGGGCGAAAAGCCCCCTTTGGTAACTACAATAAGGCAGTCTGCCCAAAAGAATTTCGGCAAACGACCTTTGCACCATGGAGATGAGACTCTAAAATCGTGGAAGCCATTGCTGACACGATTTTCGTTTTATGAGGCTCATTGGAATGCCCGGTGCAACGGAGCGCGCCGAACTTCTTTTGGGCAGACTGCCGACGGTAAACCCAATCCCGGCTTCTCCCCCAAAAACCTACCCCGCAAATTGCGCCATATACAAATCGTAATAAGCCCCCTTCTTTGCAATCAGCTCCGAAGCAGTGCCTTGTTCCAGAATGCCGCCCTCATCGATAACAAAAATACGGTCGGCCTTTTGTATGGTGGAAAGCCTGTGGGCAATCACGAAGGATGTACGGCCGGAAAGAAGAGTCTCGATTCCCTTCTGCACCAGCAGCTCCGTCTGTGTGTCGATACTGGAAGTGGCCTCATCCAAAATTAAAATACCCGGCATGGACACAAAAGTACGTGCAAAAGCCAGAAGCTGTTTTTGTCCGATGGAAAGGCCGCCGCCGCGCTCCGAAAGAACAGAGTCATATCCTTTTTCCATTTTAGAGATAAAATCATGGGCGCCCACTGCCTTTGCAGCGGCAATAATTTCTTCATCCGTTGCATCCAGCCTTCCATAACGAATGTTATCCTTTACTGTGCCGGAAAACAGGAAGTTATCCTGCGTCATAATGCCCATTTTACTGCGCAGGCTTTCCAATGTGATGTCCAGTACATTCTTACCATCAATCAGCACCCTTCCGCCTGTGACATCGTAGAAACGGCTAATTAGGTTGACTATGGTGGTTTTCCCGGCGCCGGTCGGTCCCACAAGGGCAATGGTTTCTCCCGGTTTGATGTGGAAGCTTACATGGGACAGCACTTCTATGTCAGGGGCATCCGAGTAGGCAAATGTGACATCATCGAATACGACTTCCCCTGTGATACTTTCAATTTCTTCAGCGTCGGGACCGTCTGTAATGGCAGAGGGGGTATCAAGCACTTCAAAGATACGCTCCGCAGCAGCAATATTGGTGATAATCTGATTGTAAAAGCTGCTCAGGTTGGCAATCGGATTCCAGAACATATTGATATAGTATCCGAAGGAAATCAGGATACCTGCCGATATGGCGTCAATGCCGATGACAACAATGCCGATATAATATAGCGCAATGGTGCCAACTCCCCAGCATAAGTCAATGATTGGTCCAAAACCGTCATTAATACGCACTGCTTTTTGAAAAGCGGTAAAATGTTCTTTGACAAGGGAACGGAAGGTTGCTTTGGTTTCTTCTTCGGCTGAAAAGCTTTGAATGATGCGGATGCCGGAGATATCCTCATGTACAAAAGCATTTAAGTTGGATGCCTTTTTCCTGAAAATCTGCCAGCGCTTGTGGGAAAAAATCTGGATACATGCCATTCCCACTATCAATACCGGGAGTGTGGAGAGGCTGGCAAGAGCCAGACGGTAGTTTTTGATGAACATGATGGCTACCACGGCGCAGATGGTGATAAAATCAGGTATCAACGTGGTAACGCTGTTGCCCAGGACATCTTTTAAAGAATTGATATCCCCAATGATACGGGACAGGATTTTTCCTGTGGGCCGGCTGTCAAAAAAATGGAAATCCAGACTCTGGATATGGGTGTATAACTCCTGACGTATGGTCAGAAGCACACTGTTGCATACTTTAGCCATGATATACATCCGGACTTTTACAAGAAGTATCATGGTAATATTTAAAACAAACGCCAGCAAAAGCAGGATAAACAATCCGGTAAAATTACCGACACTGATGTAGTCATCAATGGCAGATTCTATAATAAGCGGGTTGGCAAGTGATACGCCCACGCAGAAGGCCATGATGAGCAGAACCAGTATGATTTCTTTTTTATAGGCGAGCAGATAGGAAAAGAGTCTGAGAAGGGTACGCAGTTTTCCTGTTTCCACAGACTGCTCGTCATCTTTATATGAGTTAAAGGGCATGGATTACGCCTCCTTTTCCATTAGAAATTCACCGTATTGTGCCATATAGGTTTCATAGTAGAGGCCCTGCTGCGCAAGCAATGTGTCATGAGTACCTCTTTCGGCGATGCGGCCGTCCTGTAAGTAGAGAATTTCGTCCGCATTTCTGACCGCGCTGATACGGTGAGCGATAATCAGTTTCGTTGTATTTTGCAGTTGCTTCAGTGTCTGCTGTATTTCGTGTTCCGTTTCCATGTCAAGAGCCGAAGTCGAATCATCCATAATCAGGATGGGATTTTTTTTGGCAAGTGCGCGGGCAATGCTGATACGCTGTTTCTGACCGCCGGAAAGTCCGACACCCCGTTCTCCGATTACGGTATCATAACCATTCCCCAGTTCTTCAATAAAACCGTTTGCCTGAGAAGCCCGTGCGGCTTCCCGTACAATGCTGTCCGTCACATATTCCCTTTTTCCTAGTCTGACATTTTCCCGAATGGTGTCGGAAAACAGGAATACATCCTGCATGACGATGGAAATATTGCTGCGCAGTTGTTTTAAAGATAAATCCCGTATATCCGTATCATCCAAAAGGATAGTGCCTTCTGAACTGTCGTAAAGGCGCTGTAAAAGATGGATAATGGAGCTTTTTCCGGAACCTGTCGCACCCATGATGCCGAGAGTACGCCCCGCCTCTAAGGTGAAAGAAATATCGGAGAGGATTTCCCTCTCATCACGCATAAAACTGACATGGTCAAAGGTGATTTTGCCGGAAACCTCCGGGAGTATTACCGGATGTTCTGGCTCCGTAATGGATGGTGTCTGGGCATAAAGCTTCTTTAATTTCTTGTTGGAAGCTATGGCTGCCGATAAACTGTTTGTCAGCCAGCCCAGCATTTCCATGGGCCAGACGATATTTGTGGAATACTGCACAAAAGCACCCAAAGAGCCCAGGGTGAAGTTTTGGTAAATGCAGAAGTAGCCTCCTGCCAGCAGTACAAGCAGTGGAAGCAATTTGCTGACCAGAGAAAATAGCGGGTGATATTTAACAAAAACTCTTGACTGCTCCATGTTTAAATCGTAATAACGCTTGTTATGTGATAAAAACTTCTGGATTTCATATTTCTCTCGGGCAAAAGCCTTTACTGTTCGCACACCGGTAAGGTTTTCCTCGGCTACGGTGTTTAACTCGGCGTTTTCTTCGCTGATGGCTTCATAGACTTTGTCCAGCTTTTTCTCCAGATAAATGGCAAGCGCTGCGCAGACGGCCATGCAGACGGTTGGAATAACGGCGAGTTTCCAGTTTATACGGTACATGCAGAACAGTATCAGGGAAGTGTGGACAACCACTTCAATGGTCAGCATGCTTACATAAGTCACGCCGTCCCAGATACGGTCCACATCATCCTTGATACGCGACATCAGTTCGCCGGTGCCGGTGCGGTCAAAAAAGTCTGCGGACAGGCCTTGGATATGAGTAAAGACATCTTTTCTCATATTGGCGGCAATGCGCGCTCCGGTCACATCAAAAAGATATTCCTTGACGTAGCCGAAAATGAATCGGCCGATACCGATAGCGAGAATGCCGAGCAAAATGCCCTTTAATGCGCCAAGATTTCCGTTTCCTATGACATCATCAATAATCTCCCTGGTTAAAAGCGGGGAGAGCATATCCAGTGCGACGCTTACCACAAGACCGAAAACGGCAAGAAGATAAGCGGGCAGGTGTTCCCATATATGTTTTCTTAACTTTTTCATAATAGCCTAATCCTCCCTGTTCAATCGGATGGTTACAGATAAAAATAGCCCGCGGCAGAAACCGCGGGCATATCATCATAAAATAATAGTTATGGAAAACTCCTCGCTACAAATTCATGATTCCTGTATATGTCCTTTTGAGGTAACTGCTTGTAAAATATCTGTTGTAATGATACTGCCTGTTGATTTGGATGATTTTATTTTTTGAAACATCACGGTTACCTCCTTTCCATTTGACTTGTTAACACCAACTGCATTTTACCTTACGCCATAAAATGGTAATTGTCAAGCATATTTTTTATCCACATTGATAACGGCAAAAAAGCAGGGGTTCATTTCTTTTACATGGTTCTGAAGCCGCAAGCAGACTTCCTCGTCGCTTATTCGGAAGTGATAGGGAATCAGAACATCAAAAATGATATTGGTATGGGTCGGTCCTTTTACTACCCGGAAATCATGCAGGGACAACTCGCTGTCCAGGTCAGACAGAAAACATGACACCTGTTCTTTTAACATGATTACTTCAGGGTCATCCATGCAGACAGGGTCCATATGTATGACGGCATTGCATTTTAACCGGCTTTGCAAATCACGTTCAATATTGTCAATCATATCATGCAGGTGTATGATATCCCCGTTTGCGGGTACTTCCGCATGAAGGGAAATCATTACGCGTCCGGGGCCGTAATTATGGACCAGCAAATCGTGGATGCCGATTATTTCCTCATAGGACATCACAATTTTTTCGATTTCTTTTACAAATGCCGGTTCGGGCGCCTGCCCCAGAAGAGGATTTAAAGTATCCCTTGCGGAAGAAAAGCCGGTATAAAAAATGAAAAGGCCCACCAGAATACCGCATACGGCATCCAGTTTGAGACCGGTAAAATGTGCGAGCAGTGTGGTGGCAAGTACGACTGTGGTGGACAGTGTATCGCTTAAACTGTCGGAAGCCGTAGCCATCATGGCTTCGCTGTGGATTTTTTTGCTGATGGAGCGGTTATACAAAAACATATAACACTTGACGGCAATGGAAACCAGAAGAATCACGATGATAACGGGATTCCAGACGATATCCTCCGGGTGAAACAGCTTGCCGACGGAAGTCTTCACCAGTTCAAATGCCATAATCAGTATAGCGGCGGAAACAGCAAGACCGGAAAGATATTCCATGCGCCCGTGGCCGAACGGGTGCTGGGGGTCCGGTTTCTGTCCCGCCAGCTTAAACCCAATCAGGGTAATAACGGAAGACCCCGCATCTGACAGATTGTTAAAGGCATCCGCCGTAATGGCAATGGAACTGCTGATAAGGCCCGCAAAAAATTTCCCGGCAAAAAGCAGCAGATTAAAAAAAATTCCCACGCCCCCGCTTAAAATCCCATACGCCTTCCGCACATCCGGCGAATCGACATCATCCTTGTTTTTTATAAATAAATTAGCCAATAAAGTAATCATAAACATATCTCCCGGATAAAATATAGATGTTTACTAATTTTAATATGTTTTATAGGAAAATGCAATTACCTAAATTTTTAAGTTTCCGTATTTTGCATGGCGGCAGCCGGAGCGTGTATTTGATTCCATAAAGGACCGTGTAAAAACGCTGGTACTTAGAGGTTGTTTTATAACCTCTTATGTACCACTGCGTTTTTACCCGAGTGAGAACGCGTCCTGTTGGAACAAATACACGCTCCGGCTGCCGCCATGCAAAATACGGAAACGCCCCCCCTAAACAGCTATTTCCATGAAGTTGCTATTGCGAGTTCCAAAATTAAAAGGTATAATTTTCCTAAAAGTAAAATAAAGAAAAGAGGAGACTACAATGAGTAAAAAAACAACGGTATTGATGATATTAGACGGTTATGGTCTTAACGATAAGACAAAAGGCAATGCGGTTGCAGAAGCAAAAACACCTGTTATGGACAGGCTGATGTCAGAATGTCCTTTTGTGCGCGGCAATGCCAGCGGCATGGCGGTAGGGCTTCCTGAAGGGCAGATGGGCAATTCAGAGGTAGGACACTTAAATATGGGTGCGGGACGCATTGTATATCAGGAGCTGACCAGAATCACAAAAGAGATTCAGGACGGTACCTTTTTTGAAAACCCCGCGCTTGTAAAAGCGGTGGAAAACTGCAAAAAGAACGGCAGCGCCCTTCACTTAATGGGACTTTTGTCGGACGGCGGCGTCCACAGCCACAATACCCATCTGTATGGGCTTTTGGAGCTGGCAAAGAGAAACGGTCTGGAAAAGGTGTATGTGCACTGCTTTTTGGACGGCAGGGATACGCCTCCCGCAAGTGGTAAAGGCTTTGCGGTAGACTTGATGAAAGAAATGGAAAAAATCGGCGTGGGGCAGATAGCCACAGTGATGGGCCGTTATTATGCCATGGACAGGGATAACAACTACGACAGGGTAGAACTGGCGTACAATGCCATGACAAAAGGGGATGGTGAAAGGGCGGAATGCGGTGTCTGCGGCATTCAGAAGTCTTATGACAGTGAAGTGACGGATGAGTTTGTAAAACCGATTGTCGTGGAAAAGGACGGAAAGCCTTTAGCTTCCGTACAAGACGGGGATTCCGTAATATTCTTTAACTTCCGCCCGGACCGTGCAAGGGAAATTACCAGATGCTTCTGTGAGGATGATTTTACCCGTTTTGACAGGGGAGAGAGAAAGAAGATTGTTTTCGTGTGCTTTTCGGATTATGACCCTACCATACCAAACAAACATGTGGCATTCCACAAGATTTCCGTTACCAATACCTTCGGGGAATGGCTTGCCTCCCAAAATATGACGCAGGCGCGCATTGCGGAAACGGAAAAATATGCCCATGTAACTTTCTTCTTTAACGGCGGTGTGGAGGAGCCCAATGAAGGGGAGGACAGGATTCTGGTCAATTCCCCGAAGGATGTGGCAACCTATGATTTGAAGCCTGAAATGAGCGCTTATGAGGTATGTGACAAACTGACGAACGCCATTCGCAGCGGAAGCTATGATGTGATTATCATTAATTTTGCAAATCCGGACATGGTAGGACATACCGGCGTGGAAGCGGCAGCCATCAAGGCTGTGGAAGCGGTGGACGAGTGTGTCGGCAGGGCAGTGGAAGCCGTAAAAGAGATGGGCGGCGTGTTGTTTATCTGTGCGGACCACGGCAACGCGGAACAGCTTATCGATTATGAAACCGGGGAGCCGTTTACCGCGCATACCACCAATCAGGTGCCGTTTATTCTTGTAAATTATGATGACGCGTATACCCTGCGTGAGGATGGGTGCCTGGCAGATATTGTGCCGACCCTTATACAGATAATGGGAAAGGAACAGCCCGCGGAAATGACAGGAAGGTCCTTATTAAAGAAAAAATAGAAGGAGGATGCAGTATGGATGTCAAAGAATTGGTTGCAAAAATGACACTGGAGGAAAAAGCAGGCATGTGCTCGGGAAGCGATTTCTGGCACACCCAAGGGGTGGAACGCCTTGGGATTCCGAAAATGATGGTAACGGACGGTCCCCACGGACTGCGAAAGCAGAACGGGGAAGGCGACCATCTGGGGTTAAATGACAGTGTGAAGGCGGTATGTTTCCCCGCAGGCTGTGCGACAGCTTCTTCTTTTGACAGAGATTTGATTTACACCATGGGGGAAGCGCTGGGGGAGGAATGCCAGGCAGAGAATGTCGGCGTGATTCTGGGACCCGGCGCCAATATCAAGCGCTCTCCCCTGTGCGGACGGAATTTTGAGTATTTTTCAGAGGACCCGTATCTGGCCTCAGAGATGGCGGCGAGCCAGATTAAGGGGGTACAAAGTAAAAATGTGGGCACCAGCCTCAAGCATTTTTATGCCAACAATCAGGAACACAGGCGTATGACTTCCAGCTCCGTCATGGATGAAAGGACGGCAAGGGAGATTTATCTTGCAGCGTTTGAAGGCGCCGTAAGGCAGGCAAAGCCTTGGACGGTGATGTGTTCCTACAACAGAATCAACGGAACTTATGCGGCAGAAAATGAGGAATCGCTGACGGACATTCTGAGAGGAGAATGGGGGTTTGACGGCTTTGTGGTAAGTGACTGGGGAGCAGTCAACGACAGGGTGCCGGACCTTATAGCCGGGCTTGATTTGGAGATGCCTTCATCCATGGGCATGGGTGACAAAAAGATTGTGGAGGCGGTAAAAAACGGAGAACTGGACGAAGCAGTGCTTGACAGGGCTGTGGAGCGGATTCTGGATGTCCTGTACCGTTATGAAGAAAACAGGGATAAAAATGCCGTTTTCCATTATGAAGAAGACCATGCTTTGGCGAGAAAGATTGCGTCAGAATGTATGGTGCTGTTAAAAAATGACGGTGTTCTTCCCTTAAAAGAAGAGGAGCAGGCAGTATTTATCGGTGCATTTGCAGAGCATCCCCGGTATCAGGGAGGCGGCAGCTCCCATATCAATGCATGGAGGGTGGATTCTGCCCTGGAGATGGCAAAAGAGTATCCTGTTGTGTATGAAAAGGGCTTTGATATAAAGGAGGACAGGATAGACGAAACACTGTTAAACAGGGCCGTGGAAGCGGCAAAGAAGGCAAAAACGGCTGTTATTTTTGCCGGACTGCCGGATGCATTTGAATCGGAAGGCTATGACAGGAAACATATGAGGCTGCCGGACTGCCAGAACCGGCTGATTGAAGCAGTCTGTGAAGTGAATGAAAATGTGGTGGTCATCCTGCACAACGGTTCTCCCGTGGAGATGCCCTGGGTAAGCAAAGTAAAAGGGATTCTCGAAGCTTATCTGGGAGGACAGGCGGTTGGCAGTGCGGTTATGGATGTGCTCTACGGAAAAGTAAATCCCAGCGGACATCTGGCGGAGACATTTCCGGTAAAATTACAGGATAATCCTTCCTATCTGTTTTATACAGGAGAGGGAGACAAAGTGGAGTACAGGGAAGGCGTATTTGTGGGATACCGCTATTATGATAAGAAGGAAATGGATGTTTTGTTCCCCTTCGGACACGGATTGAGCTATACAACTTTTTCCTATTCCAATATGCAGCTGGACAAAACTGCCATAAAAGACACCGAATCCGTAACAGTCAGCGTGGATGTGACGAATACGGGTAATGTTTCCGGAAAAGAAGTGGTGCAGCTCTATGTCTGTCCCCCTGCCGGTGAAGTGATTCGTCCCGTAAAGGAATTGAAGGGGTTTGAAAAAGTGGCGCTTATGCCGGGAGAAACAAAGACGGTTACTTTTACGCTGGGCAAACGTGCCTTTGCATACTATGACTGTGATATCAAAGATTTTTATGTGGAAACAGGCATCTACAGGATTGCATTGGGGCAGTCTTCCAGAAAACTTCTGGTGGAGAAGGAACTGAAGGTGGAAGCCTCGGCCTTTAAGAAAGTGAAGCTTACCCTGAATACCACTTTCGGTGATATCTTAAAGATTCCGGGAGCAGCAGAAAAAATCAAGGAACTGATGGCTAAAACCCCGTTTGAGGGAGAGAAGCCTGAAGATGATGGAAATGCCGAAATGATGGAGATGATGATGCAGTACATGCCGGTAAGGGCGATGCTTTCCTTTGGCAGGGGCGCCTTTTCCCAAAATGATTTGGAGAACCTTCTTCAAGACTTTGAAAAAATGCAGGAGTCATAACATTCATAATTTATGGCGATTGTGACATACTGATTCTTAAAGGAGGTATGTCATGAGCGCATATATGAAAATTGTAAATATACACGGAAGAGAAATCCTGGATTCCCGCGGCAACCCTACTATTGAGGCAGAAGTGACTGTGGAAGATGCCGTAACGGGAAGGACATATACGGGAAGCGCCGCTGTTCCCTCAGGTGCAAGTACAGGCAGGTTTGAGGCAGTGGAACTTAGGGATGCAGAGCCGCGCTATTTCGGTCTTGGGGTAAACAAAGCGGCGGAAAATATTAACAGCAAGATAAAACCGCTTTTGCTTGGGAAAAATGTACTGGAGCAGACGGAAATTGATAAATTGCTAATCGAAGCAGACGGAACGGATAATAAAGCGAATCTGGGGGCAAATGCCACACTGGGCGTTTCCCTTGCATGTGCAAGGGCGGCAGCGGCATCCCTTCAGATTCCGCTTTACCGTTATCTGGGAGGCATCCATCCCCATCTGATGCCGGTTCCTATGATGAATATTTTAAACGGCGGCAAACATGCCACAAATACGGTGGATTTTCAGGAATTTATGATTATGCCGGTAAAGGCTGCTGCTTTTCGGGAGGCCTTGCGCATCTGTGCGGAAATCTACCATAATTTAAAGAAAATTTTACAGGAGAGGGGACTTTCCACCGGAGTGGGGGATGAGGGAGGTTTTGCACCGGATTTGCCGGACGCCGATGCCGTGCTTTCTCTTTTGGTGGAAGCCATAAAGGCTGCCGGTTACCTGCCGGGTGAAGACGTTAAAATCGCCATGGATGTGGCAAGCAGCGAGTTATACAGTGAAAAGACGGGAATGTATCACTTTCCCGGGGAAAGCAGGCTTAAAGGGCAGGAGGTTGTCAGGGATACGGCGGAAATGATTTCCTATTATGAAGAACTTGTTTCCAAATATCCTATCATTTCTATTGAAGACGGCCTTGCGGAGGATGACTGGGACGGTTTTAAACAGCTGACGGAAAGACTTGGCAATAAAATACAGCTTGTAGGCGACGACCTTTTTGTGACGAATGTAAAAAGGCTGGATGCCGGCATTAAACTGGAGGTAGCCAACGCCATTTTGGTGAAGGTCAATCAGATTGGCACGCTTTCAGAGGCGTTTGATGCTGTGGAACTGGCACAGAAGAATGGATATAAAGCGGTGATTTCCCACCGTTCGGGTGAGACGGAAGATGCTTTTATTGCGGATATAGCGGTTGCGCTGAATGCAGGGCAGATTAAAACCGGTGCTCCCTGCCGTTCAGACCGTGTGGCAAAATACAACAGACTTTTGAAAATAGAGGAAGAGTTGGGAGTCTGTGCCGAATACAGGGATGTATTTGCGGAAGGTAAATAAAAAAGCGGACTGGAACTGCTGCGAATATTTATGCAGGGTTTCAGTCCCGGTTTTTTTCTTTTTATATTAATTATGCATACACATAACAATTTTGTATAATTATGCAGAATAAAGCAGTTACTGACTTCTGTAACAGAGTTGTGGAATTGTGAAAAAACTTGACAAATAGTTGATTTTACGATATTGTAAACTTTGTTAATTGCATATGGTTACCAATTGCATATATTGTCGATTGAAACGCATAAAGGAGTGGGTAGAAACATATTATTCAATCCTTTTTTGTTAATAATGACAGTGTAAAGTAATAAAGTGAAAAAGTATGCATAACAAAATTTAGAAGGAGGATATGTTATGAAAAAGATTTCCAAGAGATTCCTTGCTCTTGCACTGGCATCCGTGATGGTATTTTCATTGGCAGCCTGTGGGAACAAGGATGGAAAAACGCCGGACGGCACTACTCCGGCAACAGGAACTGAGCCGCAGGGCACTCAGACGCCTGCAGACGATACGGCATCCTATACATACAGGAGTGCTGTAGCTCAGGTGTCCGCCAACTGGAATCCCCACACCGTACAGACGGAAGATGACAGCTGGCCGCAGGAATATTTGACAACCCCGTTGTATGAGTTTATGTTCAACGATGAACTGCATCCGGTAGAGGGTAAGGAGCCTTTTACAGGATACAGCATTGTTCCGGCTATGGCTGCGTCCGAACCTGTGGATGTGACCGAGCAGGTAAAGGCTGAGCATCCGGAGTTTAATCTGCCGGAGTCTGCAACAGCAGGATATGCTTATACCATTGATTTGAATCCCAATGCAACATGGCAGGATGGTACGCCGATTAATGCGGATACCTATATTTATTCCATGCAGCAGCTTCTTGACCCTCAGATGATTAACTACAGGGCTGCTGACCAGTACAGCGCGCCTTTTGTGATTGCCGGAGCAGAGGCTTATGCATACAGCGGCAGAACCGTGAAGGTGGTAAACTCCGTGGATGCTGAGGCAATGCGTTATCAGGTTGCCGATTTGGTAAAGGGTGACGATGGCACTTATACCACGCCTGACGGCGACAAGGCATACTTCGGTCTGCAGGAAGGATATGCATGGACGGGCGGCGATGCCCTTGCTGCTTACTATGAAGCAGGCTATATTGAAGAGGAAATCTGGTCTGCGCTTTCCGCAGGAATGAGTGAAGACGGATTTGTACCTGTAACCGACGATACCATGGCAGCATTGTATCAGTTTACAGGAAGCGATGTATGGGGCAATGAGCCGGAAGAACAGCTTGGCTATTATATGTCCTTTGAAACCACCTATCCGGAAGTGGACTTCTCCACCGTAGGATTTTATAAATCAGGTGATTATCAGATTACCCTTGTATTATCCCAGTCATTAAGCGGCTTCAACCTGCTTTATCAGCTTGCCATGAACAGCAGGAGCTGGCTGGTTTATGAAGACCTTTATGAGAGCTGCAAGAAACAGAACGGCGATGCATGGTTCAGTGAGTATTGCAGCAATGTGGATACCACCATCAGCTACGGTCCTTATAAGATGGTATCCTATCAGTCAGATAAATTGATGAGACTTGAGAAAAATGAGAACTGGTTCGGTTATACAGATGAAAGATACCAGTTTGTTGACCCGGAGGATAATGAAACATACCAGATGTATCAGACTACTGCAATCGAGTGCGAGCAGGTGGCTGAGGCTGAAACCAGAAAAATGATGTTCTTAAAGGGAGAACTTTCTTCCTATGGTCTGGGTGCAGAGGACTTCGCTACCTACCGTAACAGCGAATATGCTTATGCAGTACCGGCAGAAACCATTTTCTTCTTTATCTTTAACGGTTACAAGGATGCCATCCAGAACAGGGAGGCAAGCGAAGGCTTTGACAAGACAAAATATGATTTGGAAACCATGACGTTAAAGACCTTCCGTCAGGCAGTTGCCGTAACATATGATAAAGAGTTGTTTGCAAGCACGATTTCACCGGCGAGAACAGGCGCTTACGGTCTGGTTGGTACGGCTTACCTCTACAATGCGGAAGAGGGCAGCAGATACCGTGACACAGACCAGGCAAAGCAGGTGCTTTGTGATTTCTATTCCGTAGATACCTCACAGTATGCAAGCCTTGACGAGGCGGCTGCTTCCATCACCGGTTATGACCCGGAGAAGGCAAAAGAGCTGTACCAGCAGGCATTTGAGGAGGCTCTTGAGGCAGGCTACATCACTGATGAAGACGGAGACGGTATCTGCGACCAGCAGATTAACATTGAGTACTGTGTGGCCGAGGACAGCGATTTTATGACAAAGACCATTGATTACCTGAATGAAAAAATGACGGAAATCCTTGTGGGTACCGGCTTTGAAGGTAAGGTTGCATTTGTGAAATCAGCTCCTTACGGAAATGACTGGTCCAACAAGATTAAGTCCGGTATGTCCGACGTGGTATTGGGCGGCTGGTCAGGCTCCGTATTTGACCCCTTCGGTATCATTGACTGCTACACCAACCCGGCTAAGCAGTATGACGCTAACTGGTTTGACGCTACAACCGTTGATATGACGCTTGAGGTTGCAGGAGAATCCATTACCATGAATCTGCAGGAGTGGTGTAATGCGCTGAACGGCAATATGGTAACCGTGGACGGAAAGGATTACAATTTCGGTGCGGACCTTGTTGACGTAGAAGACAGACTTCATATTCTGGCTGCTTTGGAAGCACAGGTTCTGTCTACCTACAACTATATTCCTATGTTGAACGACGGCGGATTGCAGTTAGCATCACAGCAGGTATATTATGTGGTAGAAGAGTTTAATCCCGTTATGAGTTATGGCGGCATTCCTTATCACAGATACAATTATAGCGATACAGAGTGGACAGAGTATGTTGCTTCCCAGGGCGGGGAGTTAAAGTACTAATCAGGAGCCTTAATATAAAATGGGAAAAATATGCCGGACATCCGGGGGGGCGCTTTTGCGCCGTCCCGGGTGTTCGTATATGAAAGAGGAATCTTATGGGTAAATATGTAATCAAAAGAATTTCATTGATGCTGATGACCTTACTGATTATTACACTGATGTGCTTTATTCTGATACGGATGCTGCCGCTGGCGGAGCTGCCGCCGGGAGACCCGCATACAGCCGTAATAGAAGCGCGCCGTGAGGCAGCAGGGTATAACAAACCGTATCTGGTACAGTTTGGTATTTTTATGAAAGATGTTTTTACCGAGTGGAACTGGGGGCTTAGTGATGTGCTGTATTTCGGACAGGACGTTTCCGTTATTTTTGCTTCCAAGCTGCCCGCAACGGTAATGGTGAATTTATACGCTATTTTATTTAGTATTCCGATTGGAGTGGCGCTGGGGATTTTTGCCGCGCTCAAGAAAAACACATGGATTGACCATACAATTTCAACCTTGACTATGGTATGCATATCCGTTCCATCATTCGTGTATGCATTTATTATACAATATTTTCTTGCCTATAAGCTGGGCTGGGTTCCCTTTTTGATGAAATCGGGGAATGATTTCTTTTCATGGCCCATGTTTGTCAGCATGATACCGGCAGTGCTGTCTTTGTCTATGGGCGTGATTGCCGGATTTACCCGAACAACACGTGCGGAGCTGACGGAAGTGCTTACCAGTGAATTTATGCTTCTTGCGCGTACCAAGGGCCTGACTAAGGCACAGGCAACGCTGCGCCATGCCATGAAAAACTGCATGGTTGTCGTATTACCGGCTATTTTCGGGGAATTTATTGCCATTATGAGCGGTTCCCTGATTATTGAGCGGATTTTTTCAGTACCCGGTGTGGGCAGCCTTTACATCAATTCCATTAACGCAAGGGATTATCCGATGTTTACGATGCTGACTATGTTCTATACATCCATCGGACTGCTGGCGTCCATTGTGGTTGACATCAGCTACGGGTTTATTGACCCGAGAATCCGTATGGGTTCCAAGAAATAGTTACGGCAGAATACGGAAAGGAAGGTGTATGTATGGAGCATAAAAGCAATAGTGCAGAAACAGCATATGAAAGCATACCAAAGGAGAAATTTGAATTTGCCCAGCTGGACAAGGAGCTGCATGATGAAAAGCTGGAGACGAAAACGCGCGGTTATTTTACCGACGCTCTGTTTCGCTTTAAAAAGAATAAGTCATCGGTGGTAGCCGCCTACATTATTTTGCTGCTGGTGCTTTTTACGATTATTGCGCCGTTAATTTCCCCATATACGGTGAATGATAAGGATGCCGTATATATCAGCAGCCCGCCCTATGTCAGGGCAATTGCGGATTTAAATATAGGACTGTTTGACGGGGCAGTGACGCGTTTAAGCCAGAATGAAGCCCAGTACAATTACTGGAGGGGCATTGCCGAGGAAACGGGATACGACCCGCTGCTTCGGATTCTTGAAACCACCGAAACTGTGTCAAAGTACAAGGGTAAGGACAGGATTTCCTATTTTTATAAGCTGCAGACCAACAAGTATTATGATACGGGAGTGGTTTACAGGGTGCTTTCCTATAGTGAGTACGACCGGATTTTAGAGTTTCAGAATGAAACCGGCATCCAGGTGATTTACCCGTATGTGGAGCCGGCTGCCATCAGCGGCATTACGGATAATCCGAACCTGTGGTACCAGGTGGATGCAAAGGGAGCCGCCGTGCTGGATAAAGACGGTAATTTTGTACCGGTATATTCCACCAACAAAGAGATTGAGGGCAGGCCTTACGACAGCCAGCGCATTGAGGGAGATGACGGCAGTTACATTTACAGTGTCCGCAAATCCGGCGCCGTGCAGTGCCGCGTCTGCTATTACAATTATTATACTTTTGTCAACGGACATGAGCCGTTTTATGTGTTCGGCACCAATACGCTGGGGCAGGATTTGTTTTCCGCAATCGGAATTGGTGCGCGGATTTCCTTGATTTTTGCAGTGATAGTTTCCGCCATTAACCTGACAATCGGGGCGGTTTACGGTGCGATTCAGGGTTATTACGGCGGAACCGTGGATTTGGTTATGGACAGGATTGCGGATATTTTATCCGGTGTTCCTTTTGTCGTGGTTGCCGTACTTTTCCAGCTTCATCTGGCAGAGAAAGTGGGAAGCGCAGGCTCCCTCTTGTTTGCTTTTGTCATGACAGGCTGGATTAGCATGAGCGCCCTTACCAGAAAACAGTTTTACCGTTTTAAGGGACAGGAATTTGTCTTTGCGGCCCGGACGCTCGGGGCGTCGGATAAGCGCCTGATGTTTAAGCATATTTTCCCCAACGCACTTGGAACCATTATCACTAGCTGTGCGCTTGTAATTCCCAGTGTCATCAGTTCGGAAACCAACCTTACTTACCTGGGGCTTGTAAACTTAAGCACAATGGCGGGAACCAGTATCGGTACGTTACTTGCGCAGGGGCAGACGGCGATGACGGCTTCCCCGTACGCCATGTTTTTCCCGGCGCTGTACTTTGCACTGCTGTTGATTTCATTTAACCTGTTTGGAAACGGACTGCGGGATGCTTTCAATCCCTCGACAAGAGGCGTGGAGGACTAACTGATGGAGAAAAAATTACAGGTAAAGGATTTGAAGATATCCTTCCGTACGGCGAACGGCAGGGTACAGGCGGTTCGCAAAATCAGCTTTGATTTGGAAAAAGGGGAGACTCTTGCCATTGTAGGGGAATCCGGCTCGGGAAAGTCCGTGACTTCCAAGGCGATTCTCGGTATTCTGGCAGGTAATTCCATTATAGAAAACGGCGAGATTATTTACGACGGCAAAGACCTTTTGAAAATTTCCGAGGAGGAGTTTCATAAGCTGCGCGGTGATAAGATTGCCATGATTTTTCAGGACCCCATGTCCAGTCTGGACCCTATCGTCAAAATAGGAAAACAGCTTACGGAAGCAATGCTTTTAAAGGGAAAAGCGCGCCAGCGGGAGAGCAGGAACTCTTTTAATACCTATCTGGGCGATATGAAGGACGCCATGATTAAGGCTCTGGCAGAGAATGACAGGGCAAAGGCAGAACAGATTGCCCAAAAATGTAAAGATTTTGACAAGTTTGAATATAAGCATCTGGATTTGGAGGCAGCGTACCGTACCGCACATGAGGCGGCGAAGGAAGCTGTGGACGATATAGAGGAACTGGCATTTGAACTGGAAAAGAATGCGGTAAAGGACGCACCCTATAGAATCCGCCAGATTGCCGCAATGGCAAAGCACTCCATTCAGGAATATGTGGTGAAGGAAAAAGCGGAAGAACTTACCGCCCTTGCTTCCCTGCTTCTTGCAGATGCAAAGAAAGTGAAAGGCAAAAAAGACGGATTTGGCGAGATTGTGGACCATCTTCGGAAAACGCAGGATATTTTGAAGGAGGCAGCAGCACTGCCGGAGCCTAATTTCTTTGCCATGGGCTATTATCTGACCTTTGGCGAAAAAGAACTGCCCCAGATGCAGACAGAAGAGTTGAACAAGTATCTGCGGAAGTATCTGGACGAACATTTTATGTTGGATTTTATTGCGGACGCCAAGCAGGGACTGATGTATACGGCAGAGCAATCCAATCAGAAAAAGAAGGAAGCGGTTGAAACACTGAAAAAGTACCTGCCCGTGTTTGAAAAGGAAACGCTTGACCATGCGGAATGCATACAGGCGGCAAAGGAAATGAAAGCAAAGGTGCAGGCTACCATTGACCCGCTGGCGCTGGTAAAGGATAACATGAGTTATACCTTTGCAGCCAGGATGAAGGGAGAAATTGAACACTATTTTTCTTCCATTGGTAAGAATAAGGCAGAAGAAAAAGCCTATGCCAAGGCAAAGGCAAAATACGACAGGCTTGTGCAGAAGGGCAAAAACCCGGAATGGAAGCTGGCCGACGCACAGATTGTAGATTTGGAACTGGTGCGCGGCAGTCTTTGCAGGCAGATAGAAAATCTGATAAAGCATTACGAAGAACAGCTTGCTGTTGTGGAAAAAAGGAATTTTGATGAAGAGACGGTAGCGGCTATTGATTATTTAAAGAGGAACGCTTCCGGCGTTGTCAACAAGGTGACCAAGCAGATTGCAAAGGCAAGGGCAATCAAACTGATGGAAGAAGTAGGCATTTCCGAGCCCAGAAAGCGCTACAACCAGTATCCGTTTGAATTTTCCGGCGGTATGCGCCAGCGAATCGTGATTGCCATTGCACTGGCTGCCGACCCTGATATCTTAATATGTGATGAGCCGACCACGGCGCTGGATGTGACGATACAGGCGCAGATTCTGGAACTGATTAACCAGTTAAAAGAGGAAAGGCATTTGTCGGTCATCTTTATTACGCACGATTTGGGCGTGGTGGCAAATATAGCGGACAGGATTGCCGTGATGTATGCGGGCAAGATAGTAGAGTACGGTACGGCTGAGGATGTTTTCTATCATGCGGCGCACCCTTATACATGGGCGCTTTTATCCTCCATGCCTGATTTGGATACGGACGAAAAGCTTGAGGCAATTCCCGGCACGCCGCCTAACATGATTTATCCGCCTGTGGGAGATGCTTTTGCGGCGAGAAACAAGTATGCCATGAAGATTGATTTTGAGCGTCAGCCTCCTATGTTTCAGATTACCGACACACATTTTGCGGCAACATGGCTGCTTCATCCCGATGCGCCTAAGATTGAGCCGCCAAAGATGATTACGGACAGGATTGCCAGAATGCAGGGAAAGAGGGTGGTTGAGGATGCAGAATAATCAGGATGTATTGCTAAAAGTGGAGCATCTTTGCCAGTATTTCCCCATGGGAAAAACCGAGTTAAAGGCAGTGGATGACGTAAGCTTTGAGATTAAAAAAGGTGAGGTTTTCGGTCTGGTGGGCGAGTCGGGCTGCGGCAAGACCACTACGGGACGTTCCATTATAAAGCTTTACAATATTACTTCAGGTGATGTTTATTTTAAAGGCATACGGATTTGTGCAGGTAAACGCTCCTATCAGAATGCCATTGCCAAAGCGCGGAAGGAATATAAAGAAAAGATTGCCAACGAAAAGGATGGGGCAAAGAAGGAAAAGCTTCAGGAGGAACTGAAAGCGATAGTAGAGGAAAACCGGCTGCAGATTAAAAAAGCATCCTATGACCAGAAAAAATGCGATAAGGAATATTCCCAAAAACGTCTGCAGGAAGTGAATGAGAAATATCAGCCTCTGCTGGAAAAGGCACAGGGCGCTGAAAAACAGAAGCTTTTGACAGAGTATCGGAACGAGAAAAGAAAGGCAAAGCGTACCAGGCTTGTGACACAAATCCAGATGATTTTTCAGGACCCGATTGCCTCTTTAGACCCCAGAATGACCGTCAGGGAGATTATTGCCGAGGGGCTTGTCATTCAAGGGGAGCGCAATAAGGAGGTTATCGAGCAGAAAGTATACGAGATGCTGGAGTTGGTAGGACTGGTGCGGGAGCACGCGGGACGGTATCCCCATGAGTTTTCGGGAGGGCAGCGTCAGCGTATCGGTGTGGCGCGTTCCATTATCATGAATCCGGAGTTGATTATTGCGGATGAACCGGTTTCAGCGCTGGATGTTTCGATTCAGGCGCAGGTTATTAACCTGTTAAATGAACTTCGGCATAAATTCGGATTGACGATTCTGTTTATTGCCCATGACCTTTCTGTGGTAAAGTATTTTTCGGACAGGATTGGCGTTATGTATTACGGAAAGATGGTGGAGCTTGCGTCTTCCGAGGAATTGTTTAAAAATCCGCTGCATCCGTATACCAAATCGCTTTTGTCGGCGATTCCCCTGCCGGACCCCATATACGAGAAACAGCGCAAGAGGATTGTGTACAATCCGCTCGCAGACCATGACTATTCCAAGGAACAGCCTGTTTTCCGTGAGATAAAGCCGGGGCATTTTGTGCAGTGCAACAGTGCCGAGTATGAGCAGTATCTGGCGGAAATAAAGTAAAGGATTTGGATGCATGGACAAAAAGAAGCTTGTATCGTATATTGTCTGGATTTTGCTTGCGCTCCTGTTGTTTGGCTTGGGAGGCCGTTTCAGCAGGCAGGGAACAGGAAGCTTTCAGACGTTGATGGGATATTTATCCGACTGCTTTTTATTTCCGGCTGTTCTGGAAGGAGGCCTGGGGGCATTAAGTTGGATTGCGTCCCATGGCAGCTTTGATATGTTGGGATATGCTTTTTCCCGTCTTGCCAATACTTTTTTTCATTTCCGGCAGGAGGGAGAAACATTTTATGATTACAAAATGCGTAAGGAAGAGCAGCGGGATGGCTTTCTGGTGCAGCCGCTGGTGGTAGGCGGCATTTGCCTGGCTTTGAGCCTTCTCTGCCTTCTGTTGTTTTTGGCATAAGGATTTGCCCGGACTTAAGTCCGGGCATTTTTAAGGATGCTGCTTTTGTTTTTGCATTTTGGCATCCCCGGCGTGCATTTGATTCCATAAAGGACCGTGTAAAAACGCCGGTACTTGGAGGTTGTCTTTAAACCTCCTATGTACCACTGCGTTTTTACCCGAGCGGGAGCGCGTCCTGTTGGAACAAATGCACGCCGGGGATGCCAAAATGCAAAATGCGGAAACTCTATGGATTCCGGGCTTGATTATTACAGGGAATGCAAGTATAATAATCTGGTAATTTTCGGTACAAAGATTATTGAGGAGATTGTCATGAAAATTGTCATTGTGGGTTGTGGGAATGTGGGAACAGCCCTTGCGGAACAGCTTTGCCGTGAAGAGCATAACATCACGGTTGTGGATGAAAAGGAAGAACTTGTCAGAAACATTGCCAATACATACGACATCATGGGAATAGTGGGAAACGGCGCCGTGTACAGCATACAGCAGGAAGCCGGAGTGGGGGAAGCGGACCTTCTGATTGCGGTGACGGGAAAGGATGAACTGAACCTGTTGTGCTGCCTGATTGCCAGAAAGGCAGGAGGCTGCCATACCATTGCAAGGGTGCGTAATCCCGTTTATTACAGGGAGATTGCTTATATCAAAGAGGAACTGGGGCTTTCATTGGTTATCAATCCCGAATATGCGGTTGCAGCGGAGATGGCGAGGCTTTTGAAATTTCCTTCCGCTTTGAAAATAGATACTTTTTCCAAGGGCAGGATTGAATTGGTGAAATACCGTATCTGTGAGGATTCGGTGCTGTGTGATATGCAGCTTAAGGATGTTACAAGCCGGTTTAAAAGTGATATCTTGATTTGTGTGGTGGAGAGAGGGGACGAGATATACATTCCCGGAGGAAATTTTGCCTTACAGGCAAACGATACCATTACCATTGTGGCTTCCTCGGCAAAGATTGCGGCGTTTTTCAAGAAACTGAAAGTACCCACCACCCGCGCAAAGGATGTATTGATTGTCGGCGGCGGGGAGACAACCTATTATCTTGCCAAACAACTGGTGGATATGGGAATTAAGGTTAAAATTATTGACAAATCCAAGGAGCGGTGCGAAGAATTAAGTGAACTGGTGCCGCAGGCTTTGATTATATGGGGGGATGGAACGGAGCGGGAGCTGCTTATGGAGGAGGGGCTTGCGCTTACAGAGGCTTTTGTTTCCATGACGAACTTTGATGAAGAAAATATTATGCTGTCCCTGTTTGCAAGGAGTCTTTCCAAAGCCAAAATTATTACCAGGCTGCACAGGATAGCATACGATGAGATTATAGATAATATGGATTTGGGCAGTATTGTTTATCCCAAATATATTACGGCAGAGACCATTATTAAGTTTGTGCGGGCCATGCACAATTCCATGGAAAGCAATATCGAAACCTTGTACAGGCTGAATGACAACAGGGTGGAGGCATTGGAGTTTCTAATCAGGGAGGACTGTCCTCTTATCGGGATTCCTTTACAGGAATTGAAACTGAAGAAGAATTTACTGGTGTGCAGCATTAACCATAAGGGAAATATATCCACACCCGGCGGTCAAAGCATTATGCAGGTGGGGGATACGGTTGTAGTGGTGACTACCATTACCGGATTTCACGATATCAAGGATATTCTGGAGAAGGATTAGGATTATGAATTATTCAATTATACGGTACATATTAGCCAGGGTACTGGAGTTTGCCGGGCTTTTCATGATGCTTCCTTTTCTGGTAGGTGTTATCTTTGGGGAGAGGCAGTGCTGGGCGTATCTGTTTGTGGCATCCGTCAGTCTGCTGGCAGGTTTTTTGGGAAAGCAGTTTAAGCCGAAAAGCAAAGTGTTTTTTGCAAAAGAGGGTTTTGTTACGGTATCCTTGAGCTGGCTGGTCCTCAGTCTGGTCGGTGCGGTTCCCTTTGTGCTCACCGGCGAGATTCCGTCCTATGTGGATGCGGTTTTTGAAACGGTTTCGGGACTCACCACTACAGGAGGAACCATTCTTGGGGATGTGGAGCATCTTGCGCGGTGTACGCAGTTTTGGCGGCTTTTTACACACTGGATAGGCGGAATGGGGGTTTTGGTGCTGATACTAGCCGTCCTGCCGCTCTCCGGCAGCTATAATATGCATTTGATGCGCGCGGAAAGTCCCGGACCGTCCGTCGGCAAACTGGTGCCGAAAGTAAAAAATACGGCGAGAATCCTGTATCAGATTTACATTGCCATAACTTTGCTGGAAATTGTGGCGCTGTTGATTGCAGGGCTTCCTCTTTATGATGCGGCTACGATGACCTTTTCCACTGTCGGAACGGGTGGATTTGGGCTGTTAAACAGCAGCGCTGCCGAATATTCCGTGGCAGTGCAGACGATTTTTATGGTTTTCATGGTGTTATGCGGCGTAAGCTTCAATATATATTACCTGTTTTTGGTCAAGAAGCCCAAAGAAGTGCTGCAAAGTGAGGAGTTGCGCACTTATCTGGGGATTATTGCGGTTTCTTCGCTTTTGGTGGGTTTCAATATAAGGGAAGGGTTTGCCGGTTTTGGAGAAGCGCTTTTCCATGGTGCGTTTCAGGTCATTTCCATTATGACTACAACAGGTTTTTCCACCTGTGATTTTAACCTCTGGCCTGCATTCAGCAGGATGATTTTGTTTCTTCTGATGATTGTCGGAGCCTGTGCAGGAAGCACGGGGGGCGGTTTGAAAGTATCGAGGCTTGTTGTGCTTGCAAAAAGTGTTAAAAATGAGATTTCGGCGGTTATCCATCCGAGGAGTATCAAAAAAATGCATTTGGACGGCAGGGTGCTATCCGAAAAGGTGATTCATTCCATTCGGGTTTATTTTGCAATCTATATGGGCATTTACCTGATGTCCGTGCTGCTTATCAGTCTGGACAACTTCAGTTTTGAAACCAATGCGTCAGCGGTGATGGCGATGTTCAACAATATCGGCCCCGGATTTGATATGGTAGGTCCCATGGGCAATTTTGCGGCTTTTTCCAATTTTTCCAAATGTGTTTTAATGTTTGACATGCTTGCCGGAAGGCTGGAACTGCTGCCCCTTTTGGTGGTATTTTCCATAAAGACATGGAAAAAATAAAAAATATGTTGTCAACACAGACATGCTGTGGTATAATGAATTTCGATTGATTTATCATATTGAGTGAGAGATTACTTTCCCGGAGGTGTGATTATGGGAGTTTTAAAAACGATATTGACAGTTGTATTTATTATTATATGTATTGCACTTGTAGTGCTGGTGCTGATGCAGGAAGGAAAGTCCGCGGGACTTGGCGCCATCAGTGGGGCGGCTGAAACTTATTGGGGTAAAAATAAGGGACGTTCCATGGAGGGGCAGCTGGTAAAGATTACCAAGATATTGGCTGTATCTTTTATCCTCCTTGCGGTTATACTGAATCTTGGTGTATTTTAACAGGATGAAGATGAGAGCACTCTATAAAAAGAGTGCTCTTTTTTAACGGCTAAGAAAATGGATGCAGTATCGCAGGCACAGCTTGTGATATGTGGGAGCAGAGGTATGAATAAGGAAATAGATGAAAAAAGGAAAAAAGTGATTTGTGATTTTGTGCAGGATGCGCTGTATGTTCCCATGAAGGAGAAGGAGATTGCCTTAATCCTCCAGGTGGAAAATGATGACAGACCGCAGTTGAAGCGGATTTTAGGCGAATTGGTAGCCGAGGGCAGACTGGCACAGACAGCAAAAGGAAAATATATCAAAGGAAGCGGAAAGCAGGCAACTCCCATTATCGGTACTTTTATCAGCCATGCAAAAGGATTTGGATTTGTGGAAGTGGAAGGGCAGGCGGAAGATTTTTTCATTCCCGCCGATGAAGTAAACGGAGCTTTTCATAAAGATAAGGTGGAGGTTGTGCTTTTGCCTGGAGGTGAGGGTAAGCGACAGGAAGCACGGATAGTCCGTATCGTGGAAAGAGGTTTGGAAAAGATTGTCGGAATTTATGAGAGTTCAAAGACATTCGGTTTTGTGAGACCTGACAACAGTAAAGTGGCAAACGACATTTTTGTTCCCGTTGAGCGTTCTAAGGGAGCGGTTACAGGACATAAGGTGGTAGTGGAACTTACTGATTACGGAAACGGGCAAAAAAAGCCGGAGGGCAAGGTGATTGAGATTCTCGGGCATGTAAATGACCCGGGTGTGGACATTCTGTCTATCGTGAAAGGTTATGAGCTGCCGATGGAATTTCCGGAAAAGGTCATGAACCAGGCGCAGAGGGTTGCCGGAGAGGTAAGCGAAGCGGATATGGGGGGCAGAAAGGATTTGCGGGATATTGTCTGCGTGACAATCGACGGTGAAGATGCTAAAGATTTAGACGATGCGGTGAATGTTTCATACAATGAATCGGAGGAAACTTACCGGCTGGGTGTACACATTGCAGATGTCACCAACTATGTGCAGGAAAACTCTGCGCTTGACAGGGAGGCTTTAAAGAGAGGAACCAGCGTCTATCTGGTGGACCGTGTGATACCCATGCTTCCCCATGCGCTGTCAAACGGTATCTGTTCCCTCAATGAGGGAGTGGACAGGCTGGCGTTAAGCTGCCTGATGACGATAGATAAGACGGGAAAAATTAAGGATTATGAACTGGCAGAGTCCGTCATCCGGGTTAACAGGCGGATGACGTATACTTCCGTGAAAAAGATAATCGAGGACAAGGATGAGACGGAGAGGGAAACCTATAAAGAACTGGTCCCAATGTTTGATTTGATGGCGGAATTATCTGTAATTCTAAGAAACAGGCGGAAAAAACGCGGGGCCATCGGATTTGATTTTCCGGAAAGTAAAATCGTTCTGGACAGGGATGGCCATCCCCTTTCCATCATGCCGTATGAGCGCAATGCCGCAAATATGCTGATTGAAGATTTCATGCTTGCGGCCAATGAAACCGTAGCCCAGCATTTTTACTGGATGGAGGCTCCTTTTGTATACCGTGTGCATGACAAGCCGGATACGGAAAAAGTAAATCAGCTCAATGTTTTTATCAACAATCTCGGTTATTATATGAAATCCGTGGGAAGGAAGGACAGAAAGGTTTCCGACGAAGAAATACATCCCAAGGAAATCCAGAAACTGCTTGATAAAATTGCCGGAACGCCGGAGGAGGCCATGGTGAGCAGGCTTGCCTTGCGCAGCATGAAGCAGGCTCGATACAGTACGGAGTGTACCGGGCATTTTGGGCTTGCCTGTCAGTATTACTGTCATTTTACTTCTCCCATCAGACGGTATCCTGACTTACAAATCCACCGTATTATCAAGGAGCAGTTGCGCAGCAGGCTGAACGGGGAGCGAATGGAGCATTACAGGGGGATTTTAAACGAGGTGGCAAAGCATTCTTCCGAAACGGAACGCAGGGCGGAAGAAGCAGAGCGTGAAACAGATAAGCTGAAAAAGGTAGAATACATGGAGGAGCGTATCGGGAGTGAATTTACGGGAGTCATATCGGGCGTTACGGCATGGGGAATTTATGTGGAGCTTCCCAATACGGTCGAGGGCTTTCTGCATGTATCAAAACTGCCGGGAGATTACTTTCATTACAATGAAAACACATATGAAATGATTGGGGATACAACCGGACGCACGTACAGACTGGGGGAAGCTGTCCGTATCAGGGTTGCCGGCACGGACAGGTTTACCAAAACCATAGATTTTGATTTTGCGGAGGATTGGCAGGATGAGCAGGGAAGCGCAGAAACTGGTGGCGAACAATAAAAAAGCATATCATGATTACTTCATAGATGAAAATTATGAGGCAGGGCTGGTTCTGCACGGCACGGAGGTAAAGTCCATGCGCATGGGCAAGTGCAGTATCAAAGAATCTTTTGTGCGGATTGAAAACAATGAAGTATGGGTCTACGGTATGCATATCAGTCCTTATGAAAAAGGTAATATATTTAACCGTGACCCATTAAGGCCCAAAAAGCTTTTGATGCATAAAGAGGAAATCCGTAAGCTTACGGGCAAGATTGCAGAAAAGGGGTTTACCCTGGTCCCCCTGCAGGTATATTTTAAGGATGGCAGGGCAAAAGTGGAGATTGGACTTGCGCGCGGTAAAAAACTATATGACAAGCGTCAGGATATTGCAAAAAAGGACCAGAGAAGAGAAGCAGAAAAAGAATTTAAAATAAAGAAGCTAGGGTAAAGTTTTTGTAGGAAAATAAAATAAATAGAAAGCACCTGATTCC